>CALFEQ010000102.1 GCA_937949945.1 uncultured Myxococcales bacterium | reverse complement strand
GGCTTGTCGCTGCCGGGCTTGTCGCTGCCAGGCTTGCCGCTGCCGGGCTTGCCGCTGCCAGGCTTGCCGCTGCCAGGCTTGCCGCTGCCGGGCGCGTCGCCGCCTCCCGGCTTCGGCGCTTCGCCTCCTCCGGATCCGTCGCCGCCGGACGATCCTTCGGTCCCGGGGCTCGATCCGTCGCCTTTACCTTCGTCCGCGCCGCCTGCGCCGCCGACGCCGTAGGGATCGCGACCGCCGCCGGCTCCACCTCGATCGTCGGGAGCGCTCGGGGCCGTCTCCGTCGTGTACGGCTCGTCGCCGGAGATGTCCTCTTCGAACGTCGCCGCGGGATCCGACGAGCTGCAAGCAGCGGCGAGCGCCACGAAGAGTGCAGCAAGCGTGTACTTTGCACCGAAGAAACGGACGTGCGTCATCGTGAGGACTCCTTCGTCGGAGGTTTCCGGGCGAGACGAAGGCGCACGTGTCCCTGGCCGCGCGTGTCCCCGGCACGCAGCCACCACGCCCACGAGCAGAGCGAAGATCGACGCCTCGCTCGGCGTCACGCTCCCTCCCCATCGCGCGGCACCGCCACGACTCTCGACGAGGGAGAGTGCGTCGACCGAGCGCTACGCCGAGCGACCTCCGCGCGTGGTCTCCCTCGTCATCGCGCGAGCGACTCTATTGGAGCGAATTCGATTTCACCAAGCGCGACCATGTCGATTTGGAAGAGCGCGGAGCACATGAAGGCGAGCGCAAGCATCGTGATCGGCGCATTCACCGACGAATTCATGCTCGCGCTGACGACGACGAGCACGTGATCGGTCGCGCTCGCTCGATGCTTCGTCTCGTCGACGAAGACGATCACGTCGACGCGTTCGACGCCATCGATGGAGGAATCGCGTCACGCTCGATGGAGGAATCTCGTCACGCTGCAGCGCCGTGCGCCTGCGAGGACGCGAGGACCGGATCGCACGCGAGCGCCTCCCAGCGCGCTCACCCTCGCTGGCCGGTCGTCACGCTCGCACGTCGGTCGTGCGCCGACCGAGGACGGTCCGCGAGCGCCCGGGCGCGGGTCACGCACGGGCTGGCGGGCCGCTCGGGCGGCCGGCGTCGATGGTCCTCGGAGACCCGGTGACCCCGGCGTCGGAGCGTGGTAGAGATGCTTCGTCACGCGCCCGTAGCTCAGCTGGATAGAGCGTCGGCCTTCGAAGCCGAATGTCGCAAGTTCGAATCTTGCCGGGCGTGCCACTCTCGATCACCGGCGGAGCGCGTCGCCGACGCGCCCCGCCGTGCGCACGACGCGACCGCCCCCGAGCGACGCGACGAGCTCACTTAGGTTCGCCGCGCGTCGTCCGTATGGACCTCGGGGAGGTGACGACCATGAGAGAGATCTTCGATCGGCGAGGGGTCGTGGTCGGCTGGCTGGACGAAAACGTCATCTTCGATCGAGCCAGCCACCGATGGATCGCGTTCGTCACGGATGACCTCGTGCACGCGGAGGACGGTCGCGTGCTCGGCTTCTTCCGGCTCGGCTTCTTCCGGGACCGGCGCGGAGGGGCCGTCGCGTTCACGGAGGACGCACGGCGCGGCCCGGAGCTACCCGCGAGCCTTCCGAAGCTCGCCCCGCCCACGCTTCCGCCGAAGCCCGCCCGGGCCAACATCCGGACGATACCTCCGCTTCCGGTCACGGGGGTGCGATGGGGTACCGACTGGTGGTCGTTCCTTCGAAGCCCGCCGATGCTTTCCGGAAACAATCGCGGTACAAAGGCGCCGAAAGCGGCGTAACCTGCATAGTCGGCGATCCAATGGGGGCCGAATACGCGATTGAAGAACCCGTGGTCAGGTGCACGCGGTGCAACGCGAAGGTCTCGACCTGCTCGATCTGCCACACGTCGCTGCTCGTACATCAGGTCGTGCGGTGCAGCGGCCCGACTGGACATGCGCACGAGACATGCGCCTCGGGCGTCCGCCGGTCGGTGCTTCGCTTCGATCGCTTCGATCGTGAGCTTTCGCGCTGACGCCCGTCCCGTCCACTGACACCGTTCACGCACCCCGCCGCTCGCCGCGCCGGCCGGCGCAGACGCCGGGTGCCGCGCAGCCTCGCGAGCGGCGACGATTCACATGTACTCTGCATGCCTCCGTAGCTCGAGCACGCAAGCCGCGCGCGCTCGCGCTCGAATCGCGCAGAGCGCGCGCAGGCGTTCGCATGCTCAAGAACGTCACGCGACGCCGTCACCCGGGGCAGGACGCAACGGGACAGCCACGTAACTGCGGCGAAAGAGCGCCGGATCGTGACGATGGAGATAGGTCTGCGCGTTGCAGAGGTCTCCGTCGAAGTGGCACTTCCGGCCCTCGCAGTATCGGCCGAGGAGCTCGTGCTGGCGCTTCGTCACGCCGGCTTCCACGAGCGTCGCGGCCAAGGGGTGACGATCCTCGAGAGAGGGCATCGCATGGCCCTCGTGCCCGATGCGCCGCTCCTCGAGCCCGAGACGCTCTCGGCGATCCTGCGCGAAGCGGGCGTGCCCTTCAGCGAGCTGCTCGATCACCTCGACGCGACGGCCCCTCCGGATCTCGCGGAGAGCGGCGTGCGCTACATCGGCTACGCCGCCCCGAGCACCGGCGACGAATGACGTCGCCCTCGAGACGGAGTCGAGGCGACCTGCATCGGCCGACCACCTCGCCGTCGCTGCCTCCACACGAGCGGCGACATCACGGCCGCACTTGCCTCGAGCTCGATGCGCTTTCGACGGCCCGAGCGCAGATCGCGGAGGTCGTCGAGGGCGAAACCTGTTACTGGTTGATGCTGGGCATCATGTCTCCGACGAAGAAGAGCACGCGCGCAGGCCACGCGCCGATTTCGCGCGAGCGAACGGGCACTCGGGCGAAGCTGCCCATGCCGCGCGTCCTCGTCGTCGACGACGTCGCCGACAACCGTGACATCTACGCCGAGTACCTGCGCTTCAAGGGATACGACGTGGTGACCGCGGAGGACGGACGACGCGCTCTCGAGGCCGCGGCTTCGCACGAGCTCGACATCATCGTCATGGACCTGGCGCTCCCGGTTCTCGACGGCTGGGAGACGACGCGCCGTCTGAAGGCGAACGCGCGAACGCGCGACATCCCCGTCGTCGCGCTGACCGCACACGACGAGCCGACGTACCAGAGGCGTGCGCTCGAAGCGGGATGCGAGGTCTGCCTGACGAAGCCCCACCTCCCCGAGGAGCTCGACGCCACGATCTTGCGCGTCCTCGAGCGGGGCGCTTCCGAGAGGTCGCGAAGCGGTACGGCAGGCGCCCGACGGAAGCGCGCGTGAGGTTGGATCTCGCCCGAGGCCGGGTTTGCGCCGCGGGCGCGTGCGGCTATGGTCCCGGCCATGCTCCTCAGCCGCATGAAGGGCGGAGAGCCCGAGATCTTCGCCACGGTCCAAGGTGAAGGCTCGACCGCGGGCGTGCCCGCCGTCTTCGTGCGGCTTGCAGAGTGCAACCTTCGCTGTACCTGGTGTGACACGAAGTACACCTGGGACTGGAAGAGCTACGACCGAGCGGCGGAGACCATCGAGCTGTCCGTCGGCGAGGTCGCCGACCGGGCGCTCGCCGCAGCGGGGGAGGGCGTGCGGACCGCCGTCTTCACCGGCGGCGAGCCGCTCATCCAGCAAGACGAGCTCGTCGATCTCGCGCGCCGGTTGAAGGGCCGCGGGCTGCGCATCGAGGTCGAGACGAACGGCACGATCGTGCCGAGCGAGGAGCTTGCCTCGCTCGTCGACCAGTGGAACGTCTCGCCGAAGCTCGCGAGCTCCGGCAACGGCGAGCGCGCCAGGCATCGGCCCGCGGCGCTCGAGTGGTTCGGGGCGAGGCCGAACGCGCAGCTCAAGCTGGTGATCACGTCGGACGCGGACGTCGAGGAGGCCGACAGGCTCGTCACGCTGCTCGGCGTCCCGCGCGAGCGCGTGATCCTCTCCCCCGAGGGCGTGGACCCGACGACGCTCGCGGAGCGATCGCGGTGGCTCGCCGACCGATGCCGAACGTACGGCTACCGGCTCGGCACGCGGCTGCACGTCTTCTTGTGGGGTCAGGAGCGCGGTCGCTGACGCGTCCGCGCGCGACGGCGGTCGGGCGAGCGCGCTTCGTCGAATCGCGCGTCACACGTTCGTCACGAACGACGGCCGGCGACACGAACCCGTCACGAACATGGCTCTCGAGCGCCTCACCGCTCGACTCAGATGAGCTCCGTGCATCGCCGGCGTCTCGGTCTCGTGGCGTCCGCGATCGGGCTGTCGATCTTCCTCGCGGGCACGCCGAAGGCGGCCGCGCACGATCTCGCCACGGCTCGATCCTCCGACGCCGCCTCCGCTCCCACGCGCGACGACGACGAGCGCGAGAGGGAGAAGCCCTGGTACGAACGCCTCGCGATCCGCGGCTACACGCAGGTTCGTTACAACCGAATCGGGGCGACGAACCCGCACCTCGTCAATCTTCAGGGCGACAAGTCGATCGGCGACTCGGGCGGCCTCTACATCCGCCGGGCACGCCTCGTGTTCTCGGGCGACCTGAATCGATACGTCTCCTTCTACCTTCAGCCCGACTTCGCGTCCGCCATCGGCGACACCCTGAACGCCGTCGTGATCCGCGACGCCTACGCGGACATCTTCCTCGACCGCGACCGGAGGTTTCGCTTTCGCGTCGGCCAGTCGAAGACGCCCTACGGCTGGGAGCTGATGCAGTCGAGCGGCAACCGCCTGCCGCTCGACCGGAGCGACGGCATCAACAGCGCATTCTTGAACGAGCGCGATCTCGGCGTGTTCTTCTACTTCGAGACGCCCGACGTACGCCGCCGGTTCAAGCGGCTCGTCGACTCGGGCCTGAAGGGATCGGGCGATTACGGCATGACCGCCTTCGGCGTCGCGAACGGGCAGCCCCTGAACACCCGCGAGAAGAACGACAACAAGCACTTCTTCACGCGCGTCGCCTATCCGTTCGACGTCGGCTCACAGACCCTCGAGCTCGCGGCAGCGGCGTACTCGGGCCTCTACGTGCCGAGCAGGACGGACGGCATCGGCGGCCGGAGGGAGATCCTGGACGCGCGCGCGCTCGGCACCTTCGTGCTGTACCCGAAGCCGTTCGGCCTCCAGGTCGAATACAACTTCGGCTACGGGCCGGAGCTCGTGGGCGACACGATCGAGCGCCGGCCGCTCGAGGGCGGGTACGTCATGGCCATGTGGCGGCAGAAGACGAAGATCGGCGTCTTCATGCCGTACGCACGCGTGCACCACTACGACGGAGGCAAGAAGTTCGAGACGAACGCGCCCCGCCACGTCATCCGCGAGCTCGATGCCGGCATCGAATGGCAGCCGCTGCGGTGGCTCGAACTGACCACCGAGCTCATGGCGAGCGATCGCACGGTGAACGGCGTCCGCCAGGAAGGACGGCTGCTCCGCCTCCAGGTGCAGTTCAACTACTGAGCCCGAGCGGGGGCGGGAACGCGCGGAGGGCCGGCGGTCCCGCGCCCCCTCACTTGCCGCTGGCCACGAAGCGGCCGAACGCTGCGACGTCGTCCTTCGAGCCGACGATGAGCGGCGTCCGCTGGTGGAGCTCCGTGGGCATGATGTCGAGGATGCGATCCTTGCCGTTCGTGGCAGCGCCGCCCGCCTGCTCGAAGAGGAACGCCATCGGGTTCGCCTCGTAGAGGAGGCGAAGCTTCCCCTTCGTGCTCTTCGAGTCGGCCGGATACGCGAAGATGCCGCCCTTCATGAGCGTACGGTGCGCGTCGGCGACGAGCGAGCCGACGTAGCGCGCGCCGTAGGGCGTCTTGAAGTCGGTGGGGCCGTCGCCGGGCGGCGCGCCGCCGTCGCCCTTGATCCAGCGCGCCCACGCCTGGATCTCCGGCGTCCAGCGCGAGTAGTTGCCCTCGTTCACCGAGTAGCAGCTCCCACGCTCCGGGCACTTGATGTCCGGCTGCGAGAGGAAGAACTCGCCGATCGCGGGGTCGAGCGTGAAGCCGTGCACGCCCTGCCCCGTCGACAGCACGAACACCGTCGACGGACCGTAGAGCACGTACCCGGCGGCGACGATCTCGCGGCCGGGGCGGAGAGCGTCCGGGAGGCTCGGCAGAGAGAGCTTCGGATCGGAGCGACGCAGGATCGCGAAGATGGTGCCGATACCGACGTTCGTGTCGATGTTGCTCGAGCCGTCGAGCGGGTCGAACAGAACGACGTACTTGCCGTGGTTCTTGGCGAGGATCGCCTCGTCGAGCTCCTCGCTCGCGATGACGCCGCAGTGACCGCTCCGCTCGAGGACGGTCAAGAGCACGTCGTTCGCGTAGGCGTCGAGCTTCTGCACCTGCTCGCCCTGCACGTTCGTCTCGCCGGTGTAGCCGAGCAGCCCGGCGAGGCCGGCGGCGCGGACGCGCGAGTTGATGATGCGGATGGCGAGAGAGATGTGGTTGAGAAGCGACGTGAACTCACCCGTGGCGCCGGGCGCCGCATGCATCCCGTGAAGGACGTGCTCGCGGAGCGTCGTCCCGACGACGTTGGCGGGACGAACGGAAGGAATGCTGCTGCGGTCGGACATGGCGATCCCCCGTTTCTCAAATGAGCGCGTGCGAGGCAAGACGCGAAGCCCGACCGCGCAGAAGTTGCGGCAGCGTCGTCGATCGCCGTGGCGGACGGACACACGACTCACGCCTGAGTGACGGCTTCCGGCGATATCGCCGGGCGACCATTGATCGGGCCGGGCGCGCGGACTAGCCTGCGCGCCGTTCTCATCCCGAGGTCACTGCATGACCTCGAACACGACAGACGAAGAGGAGCGAGCGATGCCGCTGAGCGACCGCGTGAAGCAGATTCTCTCCTGGTACGGATCGGACAACCCCGGAGTGAGGGCCAACCTCGCGCGAATGCTGAACCACGGCAACCTCGCCGGGACCGGGAAGATGGTCATCCTCCCGGTCGATCAGGGCTTCGAGCACGGCCCCGCGCGCTCGTTCGCCCCGAACCCGGACGGCTACGATCCGGACTACCACGTCCAGCTCGCCATCGACGCGGGCTGCAACGCGTACGCGGCGCCGCTCGGGTTCATCGAGGCGGTCGCCGACCGCTACGCCGGGCAGATCCCGCTCATCCTCAAGCTCAACAACTCGGACACGCTCGCGAAGGTCGAGCAGCCCGCGAGCGCGGTGACGGGCTCCGTCAAGGACGCGCTCCGCCTCGGCTGCGCGGCGATCGGCTTCACGATCTACCCGGGCTCGGGCTTCCGCAACCGCATGTACGAGGACCTTCGCCAGCTCATTCTCGAGGCGAAGGAGGCCGGTCTCCCCACGATCGTCTGGTCGTACCCGCGCGGCGCCGGCCTCACGAAGGAGGGCGAGCAGGCCGCCGACGTGACCGCCTACGCGGCGCAGATCGCCGCGCAGCTCGGCGCGCACGTCATCAAGATCAAGCCCCCGAAGGACCACATCGAGCAGCCCGAGGCGAAGAAGGTCTTCGAGAAGTACAACATCCCGACGAAGACCCTCGCCGATCGCGTGCGCCACGTCGTCCAGAGCGCGTTCAACGGCAAGCGCATCGTCATCTTCTCCGGCGGCGAGGCCAAGGACACGCCGGCGGTCCTCGAGGAGGTGCGCGAGATCGCGAAGGGCGGCGGCTTCGGCTCGATCATGGGCCGCAACGCCTTCCAGCGCCCGCGCGCCGAGGCCATCAAGCTGCTCCAGGACGTGCAGGAGATCTTCCGCAAGGGCGGCTGATCCACGACAGCCCTGAACGACGAGAGCGGCGATCGCCTCGACGGCGACCGCCGCTCTTTCATTTACGTTCCTCCTTCGGGCGCGTCGATCAGTGATGCCCGGACGGGTGCGCCGCTGCGCCTCCCTCGACCGGCGTGACCGACGACGCGTCGTCGCACGACGACGTCGTGTCGGACGGCGGGGGCTCGCTCCTTCGGCTTCCGTTGAGATGCTTCGCCCTGCGGAGAGCGCTTCGGAGCTGCGCCGGCGTCGCGATGTACTTGATCTCCATGGGCGGCCTCGTTCCTCGCACCCCCTTTCGACGCCCCAAGGTACTGCCGGCTTCGCGATTTGCTCGTCACCCGAACGGTGACGTCCGTTCGCCGCACCGGCTCTGCAGGGACCGACCTCCCGCGCCGGCTCTCAAGGCTTCGCGAGGCGGAGGATCTTCGTCTCGCGCTGCCAGTAGACGTTGTTCGCGTCGACGCGGATGCGCGAGGTATTGGTCTGGTTCACCGCGAGCGTCTCGATTTCCTCGGCGTTGCAACCGTCGAGCTTGGGGCATCGCAGGATTTTCCCGGTCGCGCCGTTCGCCCAATAGATCCCGCTCGCGTCGACCGCGATGCTAAAGACACCTGCTTCGTCGGCCGCGACAGGGGTGGCCGTCGTCGTGCTCGCGGCGTCCGAGACGCGGAAAATCGTCGACCCCGACGTCGACTTCGAGATGCCGTAGTGGTGACCGTCGAAGTACGTCAGAGCGACGACGAACGCTCCGCCGTTGTCGATCTCGGTCGGGGTGGTGCACGGATTCGCGAGGACGCAGCTCCGCAGCTGCTTCGTGGAGTCGTTTCCGAGACCGCCCGTGCCCCAGAGCACGCTGTTCGCACCGACGCTCACGACGGACGATGGCCGTGTCAGCTCGCGCGCGGGGGCGGTGTTGTAGTCGACGTTGCCGACCACACGAACCTCGGAGGTCGTCGTGCACTCCGGCAGCGCACATCGCCGCGAGAAGGGACCCAAATTTCGGTCGTCGCGCGTCCAGTAGAGAGCGTCGGGCCCGGCGACGACCACACCGATCCGATGTCCGCGCTCGTCGTCCGGACCGGGCACCTGCTCCGGCGTATCCGGGCAGCCATCGACCGGACAACGATGGATGGAATACGGGTAGCTCTCGTACGGCCAGAAGAAGACCTCGTCACCGGCCACCACGAGGCCCCCAAGTCTCGTGTCCTCTCTCGAGCACACGCTCTCGAGCGTCGCCTCCGAGCACCCGGTCGGCACGTTGCAACGTTTCACTACCCTGTCGTTCACGAGCATGACGACGCCCTTCGTCGAGACGTCGAACTGGAGCGACTCGAAGCCCCCGGCGATCTCGATGGGCTGACACCTACCGTCTTCGCATCCGGATCCGCCGCACGAGCGTCCGCACCTGCCGCAATGGTCGCTCGAGGTCTTCGTGTCGACGCACCTCCCGGAGCATGCCGTCCGCGACTCCGGGCAGCTGGGGACACACTCCCCGTTCTCGCACGCGACCGTTCCTCCGTCGCCGCCGCCACCAGAGCTCGTACCCGATCCAGCGTCGCCGCTGGATCCCGACGATGGGTTCGTGCTCAGAGGGTCATCCCCCACGCACGCCGCGAGACTGAATGCCGCCAAGACGAACGCGTGTGCGATCCCAGAGACCGGGCGCATGCCGCGAATCTATCACGGCGCATCGTCGCGAAGCTCTGGTCACGCTCGCGAGCATCGTGGCGAGCTGCGCACGGAGACTGCTACCTTCGACGCGTGAAGCTCTTCGTCCTCGGCGTCGGCGACACGTTCAGCGAGAAGCACGTCACGCACGCGCTGCTCCTCGAGCACGACGGGTTCCGTCTCGCGATCGACTGCCCCGACTCGTACCGCCGCGTCCTCCGACAAGCCCGGGACCGCATCACCGACCCGGCGCACGCGGCGACGCTCGACCTGTTCGCCATCGACGACGTCCTCGTCACGCACGTGCATGGCGATCACATGAACGGGCTCGAAGGCGTCGCGTTCTTCAAGCACTTCGCGCAGAAAAGGCGCCTTTCGCTCCACACCGTCGCGCCCGTGAAGGAGGGGCTCTGGGAGCGGCGCCTCGTCTCGAGCATGGGGCGACTCTGGAACGGACAGACCTTCCGGGACCTCGCGTTCGAGGACTACTTCGCTTGGAACGAGGTCTCGCTCGATCATGCCACGACCATCGGCCCCTTCACCATCCGCGCACGGCTCACGAAGCACCACGTGCCGACGAGCGCGCTGCTCGTCGAATGCGCGGGCAGGAGCGTCGGCATCTCGAGCGACACCGCCTTCGACCCCGAGCTCATCGCGTTCCTCTCGAGCGCCGATCTCGTCGTGCACGAGACGAACTACGGGCCGGCGCACACGGCGTACACCGATCTCCTCGGGCTCGACGAGGCCGTGAGGCGGAAGATGCGCCTCATCCACTACCCCGACGAGTTCGACGTCGCGGCGAGCGAGATACCGGCGCTCTCGGAGGGGCAGGTCATCGACCTCGAACGGATGTAGCTCGCCGCCTCTCAGCTCGGGCGAGCCTCGATCGCCTTCCGATAGCGCTCGCGCCGCGCCGAGTCCCGGAGGATCTCGTACGCCTCCTCCAGGACCACGATGATCTTCCGCACGTCGTCGGCGAGATCGGCGAGACGCGGCGAGAGGATGCGGCTCGGCTCGAACGCGCGACGCAGCTCGACGAAGGCGCGACGCACCTCGTAGCTCGTGGCGTCGCGCGAGACGCCGAGGACGGAGAAGTAGTCGCCTTCGTCGACGAGCTCGAGCCGCGCGCGGATGCGCGAGCGGATCGCTTCTTCGTCGAGGGCATCGGCCTCGACCTCGGCGGAGCGGAGCTCCGATGCTCGAGCGGCGTCCACGGCGGGCACGACGTCGAGGACGCCGAGCAACGCGAGCGCGTGGACGACCGCCGCGATGTCCGCTTCCGGCGAGCGCGCGAGGAGCTCGCCGAGCGTGCCGCCTCGCGAGCGCGTGACGAGCTCGAGCTCCGCGGCGGGCAAGGCGCACTCCGAGAGGAGCGACTGCATCGGGCCGTCGCCGATTCGGCTCGCCTCGCCGCCGAGCGCCTCGATCGCCTCGTCGGGGGAGACCGCGCGACGCACCAGCTCGACGAAGATCTCCGCCCCCGTCGAGGCGCCGAAGACGCTCGGCTCCGTGCGGAGACGGCCCGGCGGCTCCGCCTCGAGCTGCGCGGTGCCTCCGCCGAGCCGCATGACCGAGGCCGCGATCCACTCCGCATGCGCGCGGAGGACGCTCCAGAGCTGATCCTGGCCGAGCCACCCATGGGCGATCAGCGCAGCGCCGGCATGGCGGCCATAGGGAGGCACCTTGCCTGCGAGCCGATCCACCTCGTCACGCGGGAGCTCGCCCCGCGCGCCGAGGAAGCACACGAGCGACTCCTGCTCCGCCCCGGACGCCGCGGTGACGAAGTCGCCGTCGCGGAGGACGATGCGGCGAACGACGCCATCGTGCTCGAAGCAGAGCGCTCCGCTGAGACGACGCGCGATCGCGTCGGCGAGGAAGCGCCTCGCGTCGGTCGCGCGAGAGATGACGACGCCGGGCGACGACGCCTGCGGAGGAGCCTCGCTCGCGCCGCGGGCGGGAGACTCGCTGGGGCGGAGGGCTTCGAGGCCCGCCGGCGCGGTCCGATCGACGCGTCGCGCCCCGTCGAGCAGCACCGGCGCGACGCGCGGAGCGGGATCGACCGACGGCGGCAGCGAAGAGAGACGGTCCGAGCGCACCGCCGGCGCGACGTCGCTCGCCGTCGGGCGATCGTTCGAGCGCCGGGCGCTCGCGCGCTCCTTCGACGGCGGCACGTCGCTCGCGATCCGCCGCTCGTGCGTGTGAGGCGTCGCCGTCGATCGACCCGAGGCCGTCGTGTACCTCGAGCCGCCGGCCGTCGTTCCCCTCGCATGAGCGCCCGTGCCCTCGTGATGGCCGGGGGTCGTCCCCATGCGGACGTCGTGGTCTTCGTCCTCGTCGCCTTCGATCGGCTCGTCGAGCGATGCGAGCACGTCGGCGGGGAGGACCGCCTCGATCTCCTCTTCCGGGCTCGGCAGCGCGACCTCGGGCTGTGCCATCACCTCCGCCCGCATCTCCGCCTCGGCGAGGAGCTGCTGGAGCTCGCTCGAGACCGTGCCGAACGTCGCGAGCGATCGCGGCGACTCGACGAGATCCGCGAGCGACGGCGAGCTCATCGGGAGCGGCGGGCCCGGCGCGCGCAACCCCGGCGTGGGGAGCGACGGGTTGCTGGAGAGCGCAGGGGGCACGCTCCCGCGGTTGCTCGGGAGCGCGGGCGGAGGCGTCGACGGGCGGACGTCGTACGCGACGGGTCCGCCGGTCAACGACTCGAGGCGCCTCAAGAGCGCCGGGATGTCGACCGGACGCAAGAAGAACGCGCTGCCCTCGTTCGACATCGCGTCCTCGTTGCTCCGGATCGGACCACCGCCGGTGCCGAAGTAGACGAAGTCGATCGCGCCGCCGCCCGGGATCCGCCGGAGCCGATGGACCTCTTCGAGCGCGTTCGGCGCATCGATGTCGACGAGCACCACGTTCGGCCGCTGCGCCTGCGCGCGCGAGACGAGCATCGAGAGCGGGACGTCGACGACGACGTACCCCGTCTTGCGCAGCGTGTCGGCGATGCTCGCGCTCTCCGCGGCCGCGTCCGTGACGTAGATGGTCGGCGTCCTCGCGGCCCCGGCCCTCGAAAGGGGCGCGCTCCCGTCGCTCGACGATCGATGCGCCTCCTGCTCCGCTCCGAGGAGAATCTGCGCTTTTTCGCGCGACTTCGAGTCCTCGGCCATCCCCTCCCCTCAATCCGTGCTTTGCTTCGCTTTGGCCTTGTTCGCGTCGCCGGTGAGCCAGGCCGCGATCTTCGGGAGCAGCCCAGCCGTGTAGACGAGCCCGAAGATGAAGGCTACGAGGATGATTTCACCGCGGGTGAGGCCCAGCGTCACGGGTTCTTATTAGCACCGCGGCGACCACGAGAGGATGCTCTCATAGGACCGTGCTGTTCGTCAGGACCACGACGGACGGGAAGCCCGGAAATGTCGTGGAACGCCACGACCCCGCCGACCTCGCGGCAGAGGGCGGGTCCGTCGCCGTGACCGCGGAGACCCCGATCGCCCTGCGCGAGAAAGGGCCGTTCGAGCCCCTCGCCGTCGCGGTCGCGACGGACGGGGCGGTGCGCGACGTGCTCGCGAGCGGCATCTCGATCCCGAGCTTGCGCGGGTATCGGCGCCTCCGCCTCGGCCTGCTCGCCGCGACGGCGGTCCCCATGGCGGCGCTCCTCGAGCTCGACCGTGAGCTCGTCGTGGGTGGCCATGCGAGCGCCGCTCGCGTGGCCGTCGACGTCCTTCTCGTGGGATTCGTCGTCTCGGAGCTTCTCCGGCGGACGCCTCGCATGCCGGGCGTCGCCGCGCTCGCGCTGGTCGCGATCGCGCTGCGATGGGGGATCGTCGTCGCCCGGCTGTGCGGGCGTGGCGTCCACCCGCTCGTCTACGTCGGGGCCCTCGTGCCGGCGGCGGCGGCCATCGTCGTGGTCTCGAAGATCCCGTCACGATCGCGCGTCGCGCTCGAGCTCCTCGGCAAGCTCGGTATCGGCCGTACCGCGCTGTTCCAGGCGACGAGCCGCCCCGATCCCCCGGGCGCGCTCCTCGCGGCCGCCGTCGCGTGCGCCGCAGGGCTGCCGGCCCTCCTTCACGTGCTGCGCTCGGTCGGGACGGGGCTCGTCGTCCAAGCGCTCGTGGCCGTCGGCTTCGCCGCCGTCGCGCCCGTGATCGCGCGGCGCACGACCGAGCCGTCCGCGCCTCGGCTCGCGAGACCGAGCCCCGCTCGCCTGCTTGTCGCCGTCACCGCGGGCCTCGCGACGACCGCCGCCGCCGTCACCGCCGTGCGCCTCTTCTTCGACGCCGGAGCCGAGGTCGCGAGCTGCGTCGGACGTCTCGATGCAGAGGCACGCGTCGCACGCGCAGCGGAGTCCGCAGAGATTGCGCGCGCGATCGCACGCGTCCGCGCGTCGGCACCGCTCGTCCTGATGAGCACGATCGCGTTGCCGTTCGCAGAGGAACGGATCTACCGAGGCCTTCTGCAGGACGTCCTCGTGCGCAAGTACGGGACCGCATACGGCGTCTTCGCCGCGGCCATCGCCTTCGCGCTGGCCCACCTCGGCATCTACGAGGTCGCGCTCTACCAGACCGTGCTGCTCGGCATCGGTTTCGGCATCGCGTACTGCGAGGGCGGGCTGCTCGCAGCGTTCGTCGTCCACGCGACGTGGAACTTGCTACAGCTCGTCTGAGCCGCGTCACCGACGCGCGCGCTCAGCCCACGTCCTCGATGTCCCCGAGCAGCCGGGTCGCGGAGCGGGGCGAAGCCTTGGTGACGCGCTTGGCCCCACGGCGCGGAATGACACGAGGAACCTCGCTGGCGCTGGACGCGCCTCCGCCGATGACGGTCAGGTTCGACGTGATGATGGCGCGGAAGCGACCCGTCCCGTCGGCCGCACGCGTACCCTCGCCTTCGGCGGTGAGGGATCGGGAGAAGACCGCAAGAGGCTCAAGAGAAAGCTTCATCCGAAGCTATCCGTGTAGCACCCAACGTAAGGTCGGCAAGCACAATTGCCTACATTGTGGGCCGATTCGGGCCAAGTCCTCGTTTTCCTTGTAGTTCACGGGAGAGCACACGCGCTTCCCCAGCCGGCGGTGCACGGTCTTTGGAGGGCATCCACCCTCCCCGGCCCGCTTTCGGGCAGCTCCTGAGAGGCGCCGGCACACTTCCCCTGCGCTCGCGTCGATCCTCGTGGATCCTTTTTCCGACGAGACGTGTCGGCACGGACCACGCGTTGGATCGCCATCGCGCCAGCCGTCACGCCGACGATCGCACGGATTTCGCGACGATCGGCGGGTCGTCCGTCGAGCCGGCGCCCGAGCGAGACGCGGCAGGAGGGTTGCAATGGTGGTGGGCGTGAAGAAGAACCGCCGCCGCAGCCGTAACGCGAAGTTGAAGGGGCCGTGGATGAGCGTGCTCGCGCTCATGGCCGCCGAGTCCCGCTCCGATGGTGGCGCGGGTCTTCAACTCTTGCTCCAGCACGCGAAATTCGACGTCCGACCGCGCATGTCGCTCGCGAAGCGACTCGCGACCGACCTCGATCTCGTCGCCTGATCGGGCATCTGCTGCTCGATCGAGCAGCACCCCGACACGGCCGCCCAACCGCTGGCACGAAGCCATTGCCGAGCGTGGATGTGCGCGACCCGCGCGCACTCGGCTCAATCGTTGTGACGATCGTACTTCCGCGTGCGCCGGCGCGGAGCGCGAGGCAGCTTGCCTTCGAGCGGCTGGCGCTGCGCGGTCGGCATCATGTGGAAGCGGCTCGACGGACGAGCGGCCTGATCCGCGACCTTGACCTTGTCGCGCGTGATCTCGATGAAGCGCTGCTGCGAGCGCACGAGCGGCTGGCCCGGACGCGGCTGCACCCTCGAGTACGTGCCGTTGGACTCGAGCATCCACGCCTTCACGTTGTCCGCCCACTGGATGCTCAGGATCTCGATGAGGCGCGCGCGCAAGCTCGGGTCCTCGATCGGCACCATGACCTCGACGCGCCGGTGGAAGTTGCGCGGCATCCAGTCCGCGCTCGAGATGTAGACCTCGTCCTTGCCCGCGTTCGCGAAGTGGAGGATGCGACTGTGCTCGAGGAAGCGGTCGATGATCGCCCGCACCTGGATGTTCTCGCTCACGCCCGGGACGCCGGGCCGGAGACAGCAGACACCGCGGACGAGGAGCTGGATCTGCACGCCCGCCTGTGAAGCGCGGTAGAGCGCCTCGATGACGTCCTCGTCGACGAGCGCGTTCATCTTCGCGACGATCCGCGCAGGCCTGCCCTGGCGCGCGTGCTCCGCCTCGCGCGCGATGAGGCCGAGCGTCGCCTCGTGCAGGCCGAGCGGCGCCACGATGAGCGAGTTCCACTTCGCGGGCGCGCTGTAGCCCGTGAGGAGATTGAACAGCGACGACGCGTCCGCCCCGATCGCCGGCTTGGCCGTGAGCAACCCGACGTCCGTGTAGAGGCGCGCGGTCCCGGTGTTGTAGTTGCCCGTCGAGAGGTGCACGTAGCGGCGGAGGCCGCCGCGCTCGCGCCGGATGATGAGCAGGCACTTGGCGTGCGTCTTGAGGCCGAGCAGGCCGTAGACGACGTGCACGCCGCTCTGCTCGAGCGTCCTCGCCCAGACGATGTTCGACTCCTCGTCGAAGCGCGCCTTCAGCTCGACGATCGCGGTCACCTGCTTGCCGGTCTCCGCGGCGCGCGCGAGCGCCTTCACGATCGGCGAGTCGCCGCCGGCTCGGTACAAGGTCTGCTTGATCGCGAGGACGTCGGGATCCTCCGCGGCGCGCGTGATGAGCTCGACGATCGGATCGAACGACTCGTACGGGTGATGCAGGAGGATGTCGCCCTCGCGGATGACCGCGAAGATGTCGTCCGCGTCGCGCAGCGGCGGGACGTTCTGCGGGCTGAACGGATCGTCGCGCAGATCGCGGCGCTCCTCGCGCGGGACCCACCCCATGAGGTCGGCGACGTTGAGCAGCGGCGTTCGGTAGACGTCGCGCTCCGGATCGAGCTTGAGCGCGCGAACGAGCTTCGCGAGCGAGTCCGGCGTCGGCTCGCCCGCCACCTCCAGCCTCACGGCGGCGCCGCGCTCACGTCGCCGCAGCTCCTGCTGGATGGTCTGGAGCAGGTCCTGCGCCTCTTCCTCGTCGATCTCGAGGTCGAAGTTGCGCGTGACGCGGAAGGTGTAGACGCCCTTCAGCCGGACGCCCGGGAAGATGATCCCGACGTGCCGCGCGATGAGATCCTCGAGCAGGACGAACGCGTGCTTCGCCGCCACTCCGCTCTCCGTCTTCACGCCCGGAACCTCGAGCAGACGGGGCAGCATCATCGGGACCTGCACGACGCCGAATCCCGGCTCGCTCTCGCCTTCGCGCGAGAACATGACGCCGAGGTTCAGGCTCTTGTTGCGGACGTGCGGGAACGGGTGGCCGGGGTCGATCGCGATCGGCGTGAGGATCGGGAAGACCTCGTTGTGGAAGCGCTCGTCGAGCGCGGCGAGCGCGTCCGGCGGGAGCGCGTCCGGCTTGACGAGGACGAAGGTCCCGTCGGCGGCGAGCGCGGGCAAGAGGTGCCCCATGAGGCTCGCCATCTGCTGCGCGACCAGCTCGTGGACGCGAGCGGAGATCTTCACGAGCTGCTCGTGCGGGGTGAGCCCGTCCGCCGGAAGCTCGCCGACGTCGCCCGTGAGCTGCTGCTTGAGGCCCGCGACGCGGACCATGAAGAACTCGTCGAGGTTCGAGGCGACGATGGCGTGGAACTTCAGCCGCTCGAGGAGCGGCACGCTCTCGCTCTCCGCCTCCGCGAGGACGCGCGCATTGAACTCGATCCAGGACAGCTCTCGGTTGAGGTAGAGCTGCGGCGAACGAAGGTCGATCTCCGTCGAAGGCGGCGGCACGCTCGGGCTGGTGCCGGCGGGCGCCGTCGACGGCGAAGGCGAGCTCGTCGGATGAGGTGCGCTGGGCGCCGTGCTCGCCTGGCCGTCCGCGCGCGACGCTCCGGCGGCAGGCGCAGCCGGCGTCGGCACAGATGTAGGCGGAAGGTCGGGCGGAGGCATGGATGAAACAGTCTATCTCACTCTATAGCTCGGGATTGTGACGGTCATGCTCCACCGCGGCATCGTCGTGCAGCGCCACGTGGGAAACCGCCACGCTCGTGATCGAGCTAGTCGAGCGGCTCGGCAGGTGCGAGGTCGTTCCTGAGCCAGACGCGGACGCCGTCGAAGTCTGCCGTTTCGCGATAACGCGCCGCGACCCACGCCATCGCGTCGGGACAATGATCGGCGAAGTCGACGACCGCGTCCGCATTGCTCATCAGCGGAGACCGATCGACGAACACGAACGCGGCCGGCGCCGCACGCTCGAGACGGGCGAGGAGGTCGCGCTCGTGCTCGTCGCGCATGGCGCGGATGCGCCGCGCCTGGTCGGGGTTCGGATGGATCCCGCCCGGCTCGAAGCTGCCGGTCAGCGCGGCGTCCACGTTGAGGTCGTAAGCGTAGACGTACGGCGTCGCGCTCATCCGTCGCGCGAGGAACAGCACGTAAGCGTCCATGCCGTAGGTCTGCACGCGATCCTCGGGCTTCGTGTGCGACGCGACGTACTCGGCGGCGTCACGCAGCGCGCGCGGGAAGAAGTCGATGCGGTCGAACGCGGCGAGCCGCTCCGCGCTCTCGAGCGAGGCGGCGTCGCGCGCATCGTGGGGCGGCGCTTCGGGGAAGGGAGCGGCCTCTGCGATCATCGCAGCGCGGACGCCCACGAGCACGGCCGCGACGAAGACCCCCGCGCGTAGGGCGACGCGTTCCGCGGTCGCCCACAGGGCCGCGAGCGCCACGATCCATCCGAACGCGGTGCCGAGCGTGACGGGATGGAAGTGGTAATAGAAGCCCTTGGCCTGGAGGATCACGGACACGAGCCCCAGGACCGGCATCGCCGCGATGGGGATCGCCCGGCGCGGCAGCCGTCGCCACACGACGAGCGCCGCGACACCGAGGCTGGTCGCCGCTCCGAGGAGCGCGATCGTCCGGTAAGGCGGGATGGAGAAGATGGCCGACGCGGGGCGCGGCCAGATGAAGCGGTACATCGCGGGCACGTCGACGAACGTGATCCGCGCCCATTGGGTCACGTCCCCGCGAGCGAGGAGGAAGACGAGCGGGATCAGGCTTCCGAACGAGCCGCCCGCGACGAACAGCAAGAGCCGACGCGCGCGATCCCTTCGCGGCTCGTCTTCGACGAGGATCGCCAGCACCTGCGACATCGTGAAGAGCGCGAACGTCGGCTTGCCGAGCCACGGCACGAACGAGAGCGCGCCGGACGCGATCAGGGCAGCCTTCGCGCGACGGGAGCGCAGATCCGCCGACGCCGAGGCGGCCTGCAGCGCGATCGAGACGAGCACGAACCAATCGAGGAAGCTCTCTCGCTGCGCCGTGTCCCAGAACCCGTAGACGAGGTACTGCGCGGAGAGCGCCACCCACGATCCGAGGGCCCAGAGCACGCGCTCGATCGCCGACGGGCGGCGACCTTCGACGATCGACGGCACGCACGCGCCCGCGAACGCGAAGGTCGCCCCGGTGACGACCAGATCGAGCACGCGGAAGCGGTGCTCCTCGGCTCCGCCGAGGGCGAGAAAGAAGAGGTGCACCATCGTCACGACGGGCCCGTTCACGTCGCGCACGTCGCGATACGCGACCTCGCCGTTCGCCACCGCCCAAGCGACGTACTGGAAGATCCCCTGGTCCCGCCCGAGCGACGCCCACGACGCACGAACCGTCGCCGACCAGACCGCGACGATCGCCGGAAGCACGACGGCCAGCACCGGCGCACAGCTGCGGAGAGCGCTCCAGAGCCGTGACGTGCCGGTGAGGGGCGGCATGGGGGGACGTTATCGGATCAGGCTCCAGGCTCCAGATCGGGCTCGAGGGACGAGCTACGGAATAGATGGACGCGGTCTCGGTTACTGCCGACAGACGAGAGCAGGCTGACGAGCTCGCTCCCCCCCTGGAGCCCGGAGCCTGAAGCCTGGAGCCTCAAAAATAAGTACGACCCCCGCAGCCAACCTCCGTCCACGCGCTCACGGACCGTACCCTTGGCCTGTAGGCCCCCTGTGCTGTTGCAAATGCTCAGAGTTTCCCGCGCGTTGGCTCTCTCGGATCCACCATCGAGCGCGTCCGTCGGACGCGAGCTTGCATCGGGTGTGCCATGGATGCCGGCGGCAGTGGCGGGCTCGCCGAACATCTCGACCGTTGGCTTCGACTCGGGCGACAATTCGAAAGCCCCATCCAAGCACTCCGGCCGAACACCTCCCCCGTTGCCGGTCGAGGTTTCCAATCGATTGCCGTCAGCGCGAGATGCGTCTTCGAGCCGCCATTCCGAGCCGAGCTTGACTTGGATGCGTGACGCGCGACGCTAGGAGCGAGCCAATGAACGAGACGGTCCGTCGGTTGCCGTTGCCTCACCTCGATCGTACCGAGCGCGCGAGGGCATTCGCAGAGGCGCTCAGCGCGGCCAAGGGCAAACACCTCCTCATCGCCCTTCGTGGTCATCCCGATCCGGACGGCATCGCGTCGGCGCTCGCCCAGGCCCACATCGCGCAGCGGTACGGCGTGGCCAAGACGACGATCAGCTACTGCCACGAGCTGAGCCACCGGGAGAACCGGGCGCTCGTGAAGCTGCTGAACGTCGAGATGAAGAAGCTGAAGAACGTCGCGGACCTCCCCGAGCCCGCGGACTTCGTCGGCCTCGTCGACGCTCACGACGTGGATCCCGACATGGTGGGCGCCGACAAGATCGAGACGCTCACGATCGTCGACCACCACCGCGCGCACACGCCGCCGCGCGCGCGTTTCGTCGACCTGCGGAACGACGTGGGCGCCACCGCGACGATCTTCGTCGAGTACCTCAACGAGCTCTGTCCGCTGTCGGCCGACAACGACGAGGACCGCCGCATCGCGACCGCGCTGATGCACGGTCTCTCGACGGACACGGACGATTTCTCGCTCGCGCGCACGACGGACTTCCGCGCCGCCGCGCAGCTCGCGGAGATCTGCGATCGTGACCTCTTGCAGGATCTGTCGCGGCGCCTCATCGCGCCGAGCGCGATGGACGTCATCGCGCGCGCGCTCGCGGCGCTCGTCGTGCGGCGCAACTTCGCGATGGCGGGCGTCGGCTTCGTCTCGGAGAGCGAGCGCGACACGATCGCTCAGGCGGCCGACTTCCTGATCCGCCGCGAGGACATCGACACCGTCGTCGTCTTCGGCATCGTCGGCGAGCGCTTCATCGAGGGCTCGCTCCGCACGCACTCGCCGAGCGTCGACCCCGCGGTGTGGCTCGAGCAGGCGTTCGGCCACGACGAGCGAGGCAAGGCGTACGGCGGCGGCCGTCGCGACAAGGGCGGGTTCCGCATCCCGATCGGATTCCTCGGCCGCGCGACCGACCGCGCGCAGCTCTGGGCGCTCGTCGAGCACGCCGCGCGACAGGCGCTCCTCAAGCAGCTCGGTGAGGAGCCAACGCCGGGACTGACCCCTCAGACCTCCGCCCACGCCGCTAGCGCGAGCTGATCGCGACCCATCGTGCGCGTCGCCTTCGTCGGTCTTCCGCTGGCGGCGCTGCTGCTCGCACGCGACGGTCACGCGATCGTGTGGGCCGGGATCTGCCGTCGCGACGCGATCGGCACGCGCCGCCTTCGACGCGTGATCGGCGCCGAGAACGTCGCGCTCGTGCCGGATCTCTCGGCGTGCGTCGAGACGATCCGCAGCAAAAAGCCCGACCTGCTCGTGAGCTGGTTCTGGACGAAGAAGATCCCGCGGGACGTGCGCGCGATCGCGCCCCTCGGCGCGATCGGGGTGCACCCGTCGCTCTTGCCGCGTCACCGCGGACCCGATCCGACGTTCTGGACGATCGATTGCGGCGATCGCGAGGCGGGCGTGACGGCGCACGTCCTCGACGACGAGTACGACACGGGCGCGATCCTCGCCCAGCGACGCATCGCGGTCGATCCCGAGTGGAACGCGTGGACGCTCGCGAAGAAGCTCGATCGTCCGTCGCTCGCCGTGCTTCGAGAAATGGTCGCCGCCTACGCGCGTGGAGAGCCACCGCGACCGATCCCGCAGGACGAAGCCCGGGCCACGAGCGCCCCCTCCCCCGACGACGACATGCTCGCGATCCGATGGAGCGATCCGGCCGAACGGATCGTCCGGCGCATACGCGCGGCGAGCCCATGGCCAGGCGCGTTCACCGAGATCGGCGACGCCCTCGTCACGATCACGCGCGCACGAGCGACCGCCGACGTCCCGCGCGCGCTCGAGATCGGAGAGGCCTGCGTCCGAAGCGACGGCATCACGGTCGTCCGCGCCGGCGAAGGAGGCGTGGAGCTCCTGGCCGGCCGTGACGAAGAAGATCGCGATCTCGATGCCAGCGAGCTAGCGGAGCTCGTCCGAGCAAACTCGCTCAGGACCGAGGACTGAGAAAGAGGCTCCAGGCTCCAGGCTCCAGGCTCCAGCGGGCGCGCGCCGTCCTCAATCGCTGAGGTCTGAGGTCTGAGGTCTGAGGTCTGAGGTCTGAGGACTCTCAGCCGCTCGCATACCGATACACGAGCACGATCCCCGTATCGCTCGGATCCACGCGCCGAATCGTGAGCCTGTTGTGTACCCCGCGGACGCCGCGGACGCGCGCGCACGTCCGCGCGGCGAGCACCTTCGAGCGGCGGTCGACGACCGTCCCGCGCAACGTCACCTCGCCTCGTCGTACGTCGACCTGGATGTCGGACGTGTCGAGCTCTCTTTGGTGAGCGAGCGCTGCGCAGACGTCTCGCTCGAGGCGCAGATCCGAGGGCTGGACGAGGTATCGAGCCTCGTCACGAACGAGCCTCGCGTGCGCGCGCGGATCCTCGAGCAGCGCTCCGCGCGCGCCAAAAGGGGGGTACGGCCAGGCTCCCGGAACGAGCCCTTCGATGAAACGGCTCCACACCCGGTCGGCCCAGCTCCGGAGCCGCGCCCATGCTCCGCGCGCTCGAGGCTCCCCCGCGCGCTCCTGCTCGAGCTCGTGGTCGTGGAGAGTGGCGAAGTAGGGGTCGTCGTGCGGGCTCTTGTAGTTGAGCCACGGCCACGCCTCGCGCTCGTAGAGGGTCGCGTCGCCCTCCCTGATCACGTGGAAACCGGGATGGAACTCGCGGTGATAGGCGTAGCTGCCTTCCTCGGGGTGCAGGTCGGGGCCGCGCCCGTACCCGTCCGTGTCGATGCTCGCGTTGCGCGTGTAGAGGTCGCGCTGGTCGTGGAAGGCGAGGCCGATCTCCCACGGGCTCTTGTTGATCGCGCGCCACCGCTCCGCTTCACGGAGGCGATCGCGCCGCTCGACGTCCGGGTCACGCGCGATTCGACTCGTCGCGAAGCGCTCGTGCTCGGCACGTGCGACCCGATCCTGCCGGGTCGAATCGTCCCATCCGTGGTCCATGGCTCCTCCGCGCCCCGACGTTGCGAGCCGCATGCCGCGCACGGCCCCCTGACGCCGGACGCGGCCTCCAAGGCGAAGGACGCATCGGCGCGAGCACGCGTGAGACAGACCTGCGCGGAGTGTCGCATCCTGTCGCGACGACGCGAGCTCCAGCCTGGGACCTCGAAGCAATCTCGGCCTTCCGACGAGGGAATCCGGCAACGCGCGCGACCAGCACGAAGAGGATGTCTCGCCCACCGGTGTTGCCCTACGATGGGCTCGAAGCGCCTGAGACCTGGACCAGAGTTGCGTCCTCGATCGCAGGCGTCTCTCGACCCGAGGCGACTGTGAGCGACCCCCTCTCCACATCACGCACCGCACGCGAATCGCTCTCGCGTGGACTCAATGCTCTCCAGGCAGACCCGAGCGTGCCGAGTCATCTCGTCGAGCTCGCCGCTCCGATCGCACAAGCCATGGGCGCGCTCCACCAGCTCGAGCGCACGTCGCAGCTCCTGCCGCACGCGGACGTCGCCCTGAATCACGTGCGCGGAGCGCTCGCGCAGCTCCAAGCCGCAGGCGGCGCCCACCCCGCGGTGGCGACGGCGATGGAAGCGGTAGCGCAGTCGCTGACGCTGGTGCACTCGCTCAGCCGGATGGCGAACGGTCAGGCGCAGGCGGCCCCCGCAGCCGCTTCGCCGGCGACGACGCAACCCACGGCCGCAGCTGCTCCTCCGCAAGCGGCGGCGCCCGCGGCCGCTTCGCCGGCGACGACGCAACCCACGGCCGCAGCTGCTCCTCCGCAAGCGGCGACGCCCGCAGGCGCCCCGCCGGCCGCAGCCCAACCGGCGGCGCCTGCTCCTCAACAGCAACCCGCGCCTCAGCAGCCCGCGCCTCCGGCCGGTCTCTCGGGGACTGCCGCGATGCCGCCCATCGCGGCGAAGCCTTCGTTCCCGCAGCAGCCCGTCCCTCCGACGGCGCCGACCGCCCCGGTCGGCAACGCACCGCCGATGGTCTCGCGCGATCCGTTCGCCGCGCCTGCGCGCGATCCTTTCGCGGCGCCCGCGCCCGGCGCGCCCGCCGCCCCCGCGGCTCCGCAGGTCGCGCCCGCTCCGAAGCCGGCGACGCCGAGCATGCCGGTGCCCGCGCCTCCGATGGTCGGGAACATGCAAGTGATCAACGCCGACCTCGGCGCGCACAGCCCGACGAACTTCTACAAGGGCCTCTCCGGCAACGACATCATCGACCACGGCGGCCTGTTCGTGCAGACGTACGTGCCGCCGAAGATCGGAACGCCGATCCGGCTCAAGGTCTCGCTTCCGGGCGGCTACGAGTTCGAGGCCAACGCCGTCGTGAAGTGGACGCGCGAGGCGGGGACCGACGCGCTGCCGGGCTTCGGCGCGCAGTTCACGGAGATCTCGCCGGAGGCGCGGCAGCTCGTGTACCGCTACGTGCGAAACCGCGAGCCGCTCTTCCACGACGATCTCTAGTTGGGGATTCACGGGAAGCGCGGAAGGGCCCGAAGGAGCCGGAGCTCCCCGCTCTCAACTCCCCCCACGAGGCGCCTTCCCGATCGCCGGATCGCTGCACATCGTCCGCGGATCGTCCGTCATCACGCCGTCGGCCCCCATGGCGAACAGGCGCGCCGCCTCGCGCGGATCGTCGATCGTCCAGAAGTCGACCCGCAGGCCGAGCATGTGGAACCGATCGATCGCGCCCTGGCTCGCGAAATGGACGCCACGAGCACGCCGCGGCACCTGCGCGGCGTGCCCGCTCGGACGCAGCCAGCGGAGCGCCACGCGGGGAACGAACATGATGCGCGCGATCTCGCTCGGTGAGAGCCCCGTCTCTCCCGGATACCCCAGGGCGCGAACGCGCGAGAGATTCTGCGTCGAGAAGCTCGCGATGCGCACGCGATCCTCGGCGCGCACCGAGCGGATGGCCCGCAGAAGCGCCGGGATCATGTCCGGCCGCGTCTGCTTCGCGTCCACGTTGAAGACGACGTCCGGGAAGGCGTCGAGCGCCTCCTCGAGCGTCGGCATGCGGAAGCGATCGCCCGGCCGGAAAACGCCTGGCCTCTTGGGCTCGAAGCGCGCGCCGACGTTCCAGTCACGGATCTCCGTGAGCGTCGCGTCGGCGATCGCACGAGGGACGCCCGCCATGCGCTCGCCCGTCGCGTCGTGCGACAGGACGATTCGTCCGTCGCGCGTCATGTGCGCGTCGGTCTCGATTGCATCCGCGCCGAGCTCGAGCGCGAGCGCGAACGCCTCGAGCGTGTTCTCCGGAAGCTCGAAGCTCGCGCCGCGATGCGCGTAGACGATAGGGCTCGCCATGCAGACAAGCTACCCCGTTCGCTCACGACCTGGGGCGCCCTGAAGAGAGACGTATGCAGCCACGGAACGGCGCGGAGAGCGTCGACGGTAGCGACGAGCTCCCTCGGCTCGAGAGCGCCGTCGGCGCCCGATCGCTCAATCCCCCTCTCCTTCCGCCCTTCCGCGCTTTCTGTGAGATCCCCCGGCGCTCCGAGCCTCCAGCTCGAGGAGCGCGCGTTTCGCAGCGAGCCCGCCCGCGTAGCCGGTGAGCGCTCCGTCGCTCGCGATCACGCGATGGCAAGGGACGACGATCGCGATCGGGTTCTTGCCGTTCGCCGCGCCCACGGCGCGCACCGCCTCCGGCCGACCGATCGCGCGCGCGATCGCCGCGTACGTCGTCGTCGTCCCGTACGGGATGCGCAAGAGCGCGCGCCACACGGCGCGCTGGAAGGGAGTGCCGACGAGCTCCAGCGGAACGTCGAAGGTCGTGCGCCTGCCCGCGAAGTACGCCTCGAGCTGGCGGACGATGCCGTCGAAGACGCCCGCGTCCTCCCGCGCGCCTCTCGGGATCGCGCTCTCCGCGTGGGGCGCATCGTAGAAGTAGAGCCCGCGGAGCACGAAGCCTTTCGTCACGTCCGCCACGAGCAGCAGATCACCGAGCGGCGACGCCACTCGACGAAACCGCACGCCGCGCTCGCCGTTCGATGCCGGCATCATGTCCTCTTGCCTCCCGTCTCCTCGGCTGCGCCCGTCCAGAGGTGCGCCGCCGCGTACGCCCGCCAGGGACGCCACCGCTCCGCACGCCGCTCGCACTCCGCCGTCGAGATGCCGCCGAGGGCCTTGCGCAGGCCGAGGTCGCCCGCCGGGAACGCGTCCGGCCAGCCGAGCGCGCGCATCATCACGTACTCGGCGGTCCACGGCCCGATCCCGGGAAGCGCGAGCAACGCCTCGCGCGCGGAGTCGGGGTCCGCGCCGCGATCGAGCGCGAGCTCGCCGTCGGCGACGGCCCTCGCGAGCGCACGCAGCGTGCGTGCACGTTGGCGCGTGAGACCGATCGCGCCGATCGCCTCCTCGCTCGCCGAAGCGAGGCGCTCGGCGCTCGGCCACGCATGCGTCGGCGCGAGCGGATGGTCCGATCGCACGGGCACGCCGAAGCGCTCGACGAGGCGCGCCGCGATCGTGAGCGCGGCGCGCACGCTCACCTGTTGCCCGATGACGGCGCGCACCGCCCACTCGAACGGGTCGAAGGCGCCCATCACGCGAAGCGCCGGCCGCGACCGCACGCGCGGGGCGAGGATCGGATCGCGCGAGAGGTGCTCGCCGATGAGCACCGGGTCGGCGTCGGTGTCGAACTGGCGCCGCACGCGTGCGACGATGCTCATCAGCGCCGGCGCGAGCGCGGGCGAGACCTCGACGACGAGGGCGTCGCGGCCTTTCGCCGGGGAGATCGCGACGACGCCCGCCCCGTCCTCGCGCGCCATCGCGCGCACGTACGTGTCGCCGGAGACCAGCTCGGCCCCCGCGACCGCACGCGCGCGCAGGAAGGAGAACGCGGCCGCGGCGTCGAACGGCGGGCGGACGTCGAGCACGACGCGCAGCCCCGCCGAGCGCGCCTTCCCGCGCCGTCGCGCCTCGGAGGGCGTCATCCGCTGGTGCTCGCGATACGCGGCGTTGAACCGGCGCACGCTCGAGAAGCCGCTCGCGAAGGCGATCTCCGTCACCGGGAGATCCGTCCCCAAGAGCAGCTCGCGCGCGAGCGCGATCCGCCGCGAGAGCGCGAGCTCGATCGGACCGATGCCGAGCTCCTCCTGCATCGCACGCCTGAGATGCCGCGCGCCCACGCCGAGCGACGCCGCGAGGTCCTCGACGCTGCCTTCGTTGAGCGCTCCCTCCTCGATCCTGCGAGCGGCCACGGCGACGAGCTTCGAGACGGCGTCCACGCTCGCGTGACCGGGGGCGCGCTCGGGGCGGCACCGGAAGCAGGCGCGGAAGCCGGCCTGCTCCGCGAGCGCCGCGCGCGGGAAGAACACGCAGCGGTCACGGCGCGGCGTCCGAGCCGTGCAGACGGGGCGGCAGTAGACGCCGGTCGTCCGCACGCCGACGAAGAAGGCTCCGTCGAAGCGGGGGTCGCGCGCGACGAAGGCGCGATAGCAGGCGTCGGGGTCGAGCGGCACGACCTCCGTCCTAACGCGAGCACCTCGACCACGCTGGCCGTTTTCGGACATGGCAGCGCCGGAGCTCGCGCGGTCGAGCTCGTCCGGTTCGTACGCCGTGCGTCGACGAATGCCGAAGGATCCAGGTTATAGTGGCGCCGCGATGCACTCGTACGAGCGCCTCCCGAGGCGTGGGTGGCTCGCGCGCGCGGCGCTCGTCGTCGTCGTGCTGCTCCTCGCGCTCGCGATGCCGCGCTCGTCCGCCCGAGCGGCGTTCGATCCGGAGCTCCGCTTCTACACGATCGAGACGGAGCACTTCCGCATCACGTACCACACCGGCCTCGAGGAGGTCGCGCAGCACGTCGCGAGCACGGCCGAGAGCATCCACGACCAGATGACGGTCGCGATGGGCTGGACGCCGAAGAAGGAAAAGACGGAGATGGTCCTGACCGACAGCTCCGAGAGCGCGAACGGCTCCGCGACGGCCCTACCGTACAACGCGATCCGCCTGCTCGTGACGGCGCCCGAGGACTTCTCGCCGCTCGGCGACGTCGACGACTGGTACCTCGAGCTCGTCACGCACGAGTACACGCACGTCCTGCACACCGATCACATCCGCGGGATCCCTGCGATCGTGAACGCCGTCCTCGGCAAGACGCTGTCGCCGAACCAGGTGCAGCCGAGGTGGATCCTCGAAGGCTACGGCGTCTACCACGAGAGCGCCCGCACGAGCGCCGGCCGCCTGCGCAACTCGATGTGGGACATGTTCATGCGGACGGACGTGCTCGAGAACAACGTCGCGTCGCTCGATCAGATCTCGAACGGCGTCCGGCGATGGCCGCAGGGCAACCTCTACTACCTGTACGGCTCGTACTTCATCGAGTGGCTCGCGCAGACGTACGGCGAGGACACGCTCCGGCGCGTCGCGCGCGACTACGGCGGGCAGCTCATTCCTTGGGGCATCCAGCGCACCATCCGCCGCGCGACCGGCCGCACCTACGACGAGCTCTACCCCGCGTTCATCGCGAGCATGAAGCGGCGGTACGAGGCGCAGGCCGCCGAGGTGAAGCGTCGCGGGATCCGCCAGGGCAAACGCCTCACGCATCACGGTCAGATCGCTCGGTACCCGAGATGGATCCCCCGCGGCGCCTGGCCCGAGCACGAAGGCGGCATCCTCTATTACCGCGACGATCAACACTACCGGCCCGGGCTCTACGCGCTCGACGTGAAGCGCGACGCGCGCGGCGAGGTCGTCGCCGTCGACGAGGCGCACGCCGACCTCGTCGCGCGCACGACGACCGAGTCGTTCTCGAGCTTCCTCCCGGACGGCGGGCTCGTGTTCGCGTCCTCCGCGTACCACCGCAACGTCTTCCTCCGCGGCGCGCTCGAGAAGCTCGAGCCCGGGAAGAAGAGCCCGTTCGGAGGCCCCGACGGGGGCCGCATCCTCCTGACGCCGGCGACGATGCGCGCATCCGATCCGGCGACGTCGCCCGACGGACGTCGCATCGTGTTCACGCAGAACCACGCAGGCACACGATCGATCCACATCGCGAACCTCGAGCCCGACGGCCTCACGAACGTCCGCCCCCTCGTGCCGGCCGCGTTCTTGGAGCAGGCCTTCACCCCGCGCTGGTCTCCCGACGGCAAGTACGTGGCGTACAGCGTCTGGAAGCGCGGCGGCTACCGAGACGTGCGCCTCGTCGACGTGGAGAACGGAACGTTCGTCGACGTCACGAACGACCGCGCCGTCGACGGCAACCCGTCGTTCTCGCCGGACGGCCGGTGGCTCTTCTTCCACTCGGACCGCACCGGAATCATGAACCTCTACGCGTACGAGCTCGCGACCGGGCGCCTCATGCAGGTGACCGACGTGCTCACGGGCGCGTACTCGCCCGAGCCGTCGCCCGACGGCAAGACGCTCGCGTACGTCGGCTACGGCAAGAACGGCTACGACCTCTGGGCGATGCCGCTCGACGAGAGCACGTGGACCGACGCGCCTCCGTACGTCGACCATCACCCCTCGCCGCCGCCCATCCGACAGCGGCGCTGGGAGCCGAAGCCGTACAGCCCGTGGCGCACGTTCCTGCCGAGGCGTTACGGGCTCGAGGTCACGCCGGGCAACTTCGGCCAGGCGATCATCGTGTCGGCCGGGATGAACGACATCACGGGCATCCACTCGGCCGTTGCCTCGGCGACCGTCGAGGTCGAAAAACCCGAGCTCCAAGGGTCGCTCTCGTACACGTACGGCGCGCTGCCGATCGACTACACGGTGTCGATCTTCAGGACCATCACGCCGCGCGGCGGCTACGCCCTCGGCGAGTACAAGCCCACGGTCGTCCAGGAGAACGCCGGCATCGCCTCGACGCTCTTCTACAACCGGCCGCGACCGTTCGACGGGCACGCGTACGTGGTCACCCACTCGCTCTCGCGCGTCGGCGCCGAGCTTCCGATGCCGGTCGAGAGGCTCGACCCGTACGAGACGCCGGCGTTCCCCACGCGCGGGCTCGCGAGCACGCTGCACTTCGCCTACTCGTACTCGAACGCCGAGCGCTATCTCTGGAGCGTCGCGGGCGAGCGCGGATTCGGCTTCCGCCTCGCGTTCGATTGGACCGACCCGCTCATCGGCAGTCAGTTCGCCGGGTTCGTGGCGAACGCCGATTTCTCGACGTACCTGCTCATGCCTTGGGCGAAGCACCACTCGCTCGCGCTCCACGCGGGCGGCGGCACGAGCGGCGGCAGCTTCCCCGGACGGGGCGCGTTCTTCGTGGGCGGCTTCGTCGACCTTCCGCTCGTCGACACCCTCCGCGACCTGCTCATCCAGGGCGGCATCACGCTCCGAGGTTATCCGCCCGTCGCCGTCGCGGGGCGGAGCTACCTGCTCGGCAACGCCGAGTACCGCTTTCCGATCGTGAACGTGGATCGCGGAGACTCGACGCTGCCCGTCTTCCTCAACCGCATCACCGGCGCCGTCTTCTTCGATTACGGGAGCGCCTTCGACGTCTTCGCCGACGCGCGTTTCAAGAGCGGCGTCGGGGGCGAGCTCTGGTTCGACACGACGCTCGGCTACGTCGTGCCGTTCACGTTCCGCCTCGGCTACGCGCGCGGCCTCGCGAGCCTCGGGATCGACAAGCTCTACTTCGTGGCGGCGGTGCCGTTCTGAGCCGTTTCGACGAGCCGGCGAGCCGGCGCACGGCGACCGCACGTTCATGCGATTCACGTCGAGGACCGCTCGGTTACCCTGACGCTGGACGCATGCCCGTCGCGGCCGTATGGGCCCGACGCACATCGAGAGGATCCACATGAACGCATTCCGCCGGGACCTTCCCCGAGTCCGGCGGACGGGCGACCTCGGGCAGCGTGAAGGTGAACGGCACGGTGACGGTCACCACGCCGGGCTTCGCCCAGACGTACAGCGGCGCGTACGAGGTGACGTTCCCGGCGAACTGACGCGTCCGCTGGGGAGGTCAGAAGACCTCGGAAGGATCGATCTTCTTCTTCGAGGACGACGGCGCCTCCTCGGGCGCCGGCGGCGCGGCTTGGAGGCGCCTCGGAGGCAGCGACGCCGTCGTCGTCAGCGCCCCCGGCGTCACGCGCGGCTCCGTCGTGGCCGACGGAGCCGCGCGCGCGGTGGGAAGATCCCGAGCGTGCACCAGCGGCGCAGGCTCCGGCTCGGGCGGCGGAGGCACCTCGTCGCGAGCGGAGACGGCCCGCACGGCGCCGGCGAAATCGCTCGTCACCCCCGCCGCCGTGTCGAACCGCTGCACGGGCTCGCGCTCGAAATGGATGGAGACGAGCGAGGCCGTGACGAGCAGCACCGCGACGACGGCCGCGCCGGTCACGACGCGCGGCCAGAGCCCACGCTCGCGCGGAACGCCGGCCGCGACGATGGAGCTCTCCGTCCCCGGCTTCGGAGACCGATGCGGGCGCTCCTCGGCCGGCGCGGATGACGCGTCGCGCGCCGGGCGTGCAGGCGGCGGCACCGAGATCGCGTCGAGCGCAGGCGGCAGCTCTACGGCGCCGTAACGCTGTCGCGTCGCGACCTGCTCGAGCGCGGCCGCGAGCGCGCTGGCCGACTGGAAACGCTGGTCGATGCGCGCCGAGAACGCGCGGGTGAAGAAGTCGGAGAGGGCGAGCGGTAGATCCGGCCGGCGAAACGCGATCGGGATCGGATCGACGCGCGCGAGCCGATCGAAGAGCTCCTCGGGCGTGTCGCCGTCGAAGGGGAGCTCCAGCGTCAGCATGTGGTACGCGATGACGGCCAGCGCCCACACGTCCGCGCGGTGATCGACGGCGGCGCCACGCGCCTGCTCCGGGCTCATGTACGCGGGCGTCCCGAGGACGAAGCCGCGCATGGTCCGGTGCTTCGTCGCGTGAAACGGTGCCTTTCCTTCGGCGGCGCGGCGTGCGGCCAGGCCGCGCAGCTTCGCGATGCCGAAGTCGAGAATCTTGACGAGGGCCTTGTCTTGCTCGTCGACGGTGACGAACACGTTCGACGGCTTGAGATCGCGATGAACCACGCCGTCGCCGTGCGCCACCGTGAGCGCGCGAGCGACCTGACGGACGATGGGCACGACCTTCTCGAGCCCCATCGGCCCGGTGCGAGCGAGCCTACCCTCGAGCGACTCGCCCTCGAGCAGCTCCATCACGAGGTACGCCCATGGGCCGAAGACGCCGTGGTCGGTGACGGAGACGACGTGACGCGTCTTGCGCGAGAGCTGCGCGGCGAGGCGCGCCTCGAGGAGGAAGCGGCTCTCGGTGGACGAGCCGTCCCCGTTCGTCGTCTCGCGACGGACGAGCTTGATCGCGACCTCCTCTCCGAGCGAGACGTGCCGCGCGGCCCAGACCTCCCCCATCGATCCGTGGCCGATCTTGCGTACGAGCTCGTAACGCTCGGCGACCCGCACCCCCGGCGCGAGGTCGGAAGACGCCGACGACGTCGGGGCGCCCTCGCCCTCGAGAGCCTCTCGCCGGAAGAAGTCGCTCTCGCTGTCCATGACGGAAGTATACCGATCGGGATTGGCACGGCCACTCCGCGGCTCGCCGGGGCACGGTGCCGCGACGCGTCGATCGCGATTTCGCTCGCAACGCCGTCCGAGGCGCGTGCGATCGGCGTCGATCGTGACGCGGCCTTGTGTGCTAAGGACCGACACGATGTTGCTCGAGACGAGCCCGGCGTCTGGTCTGAAGCGTGAAACCACCGCGCTCGCGCGCGATGCCGAGCACGAGGCTCGTACGCTCCGTGCGATCCGGCGTGCCCTCGGCGCCGTCCCCTTCTACGTGAAGCAGGACCTCGCCGCACGGCTGCCCGCGGGAGACGACGCTCCTCTGCGCGAGGTCCTCCCGAAGCTGCCGCTGCTCACGCGCGACAAGGTGAAACCGACGCTCCCGAAGGTCTGGTTCCCCGAGGGTCGCGACGCGAAGGCCGAGCTCGCCTCCGGCACCGTGTCCGTCATCGAGGTCGGCGCGTCCGAGTCGCGCGTGCGCGTGCTCTTCGACGCGGGTTCGTGGAGGGCGCAGGAACGGCGCGCGCTCGCGATCCATCCGCGAGCGGCCGCGGCGCTCGCCGGAGAGAACGGCCCCTTCCGCGACGCGGTGCTCTGGATCCCCGAGCGAGGAACCGGCTCGTGCGGCGCGGGCGATCCCTCGTACGAGGACAGGCTCGAGGGCACGCGCCTCCACCTCAACTCGCGTCAGGACCCGACGTTCTGGACCGAGCCGGTGATGACGCGGATGCTCGACGAGCTCTCGCTCCACGAGACGTCCGCTCTGCTCGCCGACCCGTTCTATCTCGACGTCCTCGCGCGGCACGCGGCCGTGCTGGGCCGGCGCCTCGACGTGCGCGGCTTCGTCGCGACGATGCGCGCGCGGGCGACGCAGGCGCACCGCGAGGCGATCGCCCGCGTGTACCCGGGTCCGGTCGTCGACGTGCTCGCCGCGCGCGAGGTCGGCACGCTGTGGGTCGACGGCGGCGACGGGCTCATGCACCACGCGCCGCTCACCACGCACGTGGAGCTCCTGCGCGCGAAGGTGGAGACGCCGGGCGCGAAGGACGTCGCGCTCGTGGTCGTCACCACGCTCGAGCGCGACGTGCAGCCGCTCGTGCGCTACGTCCTCGGCGACCTCGTGCAGGTGGCCGAGGGAGAGAGCCGCTACACGACCGTGCCTCCGATCGCGACCGTGGAGGGCTCGATCGACGACGCGGTGCTGCGCCCCGACGGCGCGATCGTCACGGCGGGCGCGATCGATCGCGCGATCGGCGTCGAGGCGCGGGCCTATCAGGTCGTGCAGAGCGAGCCGGACGCGATCGAGGTGGAGGTCGTCGGCGGCTCGCCGAACCGGATCGAGGAGCGGCTCGCGCCGCTCCTCGCGGGCATGAAGGTGACCGCCCGGAACGTCACCGCCATCGGCGTCGAGCCGAACGGAAAGTACCGCACGTCGCGTCGTCGCGTGCCGCTGTCGCTTGCTGCGGCCTTCGAGGGCTGCGAAGGGATCTGAGAGATGAAGGATCACGTCAACGCCGTCGCCTCTCGTGTCCGACCCGACTTCCCGCTCCTGTCGCGAGAGCTCGGCGGCCGCCCGCTCGTCTTCCTGGACAACGCGTCGACGACGCCGAAGCCGCGCTCGGTGATCGACGCCGTCGTCAACTACTACGAGAAGGCGACCGCGAACGTGCACCGCGGCGTGCACGCGCTCGGCGAGGAGGCGACGCGGCTGTTCGACGACGCGCGGCGCGAGGTCGCGACGCTCATCGGCGCCTCGCCCTCGGAGGTCGTCCTCGTGCGCGGAACGACGGAGGCGATCAACTTCGTCGCGCACGGCCTCGAGCTCGGCCCCGAAGACGAGGTCGTCTTCCCCGCGAGCGAGCACCACGCGAACTGGATCCCCTGGCGCGTGCGCGGCAAGCCCGTGCCGATGCCGATCGACGAGGACGGCCTCCCGCGCTGGGAGACGCTCGAGTCGCTCATCACACCGAAGACGAAGCTCGTCTCGATCGGACACGTCTCCAACGTCACCGGCGCGATCGCGCCCGTCGAGGAGGTCGTCCGCATCGCGCACGCGCACGGCGTGCCCGTGCTCCTCGACGCCGCGCAGTCGATCTCGCACCTGCCGATCGACGTCAACAAGCTCGGCATCGACTTCCTCGCCGCGTCGAGCCACAAGGCGTTCGGCCCGTCGGGCGTCGGCATCCTCTGGAGCAAGAAGGACTTCCTCCAGAAGTGCCCGCTCTACCAGGTCGGCGGCGGGATGATCTCCCTCAACCACGACATCGGCGTGGGCGGCTTCGTCACGCGCGACGCGCCGTTCAAGTTCGAGGCGGGCACGCCGGCGATCGAGGCGACGATCGGATTCGGCGCGGCCGTCCGCTGGATGCGCGCGCTCGGCATGAACACCATCCGCGAGCACGACCTCGCGATGAGCCGCTACCTCATCGAGGGTCTCTCGGACATCCCGGGCGTGCGCGTGCTCGCGAAGAAGCTCCCGCCCGAGAAGCGCATCGCGCTCGCCACCTTCGTCGTCGACGCCCCCGCCATGACCCAGGAGAGCGTCGCCCGCGCGCTCTGCGACATGTTCGCGGTGTGCGTGTCCGCAGGCTTCCACTGCACGCACGTCCTGCACGCGCGCGCACACCTGCCGGGCACCGTGCGGGCGAGCCCGCACGTGTTCAACACGACCGACGAGATCGACGTCCTCCTCGAAGGCGTCCGCGAGATCGCGAGCTGATCCGAGATCGCGAGCGGATCGAACAAGGCTCTGCTCACCCGTCCGACTGTTCGTTCGCGTCGTCCTCGGCGGAGTGATTGACGCGAGCGCGGATGGACTGGCATTCCTTCCGCGATGCGCTTCTCGAGCCCGCTCCTTCCTTCGCTGCTCGCGCTCCTCGTATCGGTTCCGCTCGCGGTCGTCGGCTGCTCGGACGAGGAGCCCGGCAACGGAGGCTCGGACGGCGCTTCGTCCAGCAGCGGCGGCTCGTCCGGGAAAGACGGCTCGTCGGGCGGCTCTTCTTCGGGCGGCGCCTCGTCGGGCGGTACGAACCCGGGCGTCCCCGTGAGCTACACGTGCAAGCGCGACATCCACGTCGCGACGAACGGCGACGACTCGGCGAGCGGCGCGGACGAGACGCAGCCGATGAAGACGATCGCGGCGGCCGTGCGGAAGTCGGCGCCGGGCGATTGCATCAAGGTCCACGAAGGAACGTATCGGGTGACCTCGACCATCACGTTCCCGAAGGACGGGACGCAGGACGCGCCCATCGTCCTCTGGTCGGTGGACGGCCCGCGCAAGGCCGTCATCGACGCGAGCGGAAACAGGGGCGCGACGTTCCGGATCAGCCAGGACTTCGTCATCATCGACGGGTTCGATTTCCAGAACGCCCCCACCAACAACGGCGAGCAGGTCATCCACATCGACGGCAAGAACGCCGGCAAGGGACGTGGCACGGCGCTCCGGAACAACCGGATCACCGGCGGTCACGATCACATCAAGCTGAACCAGGGCACCGACGGCGTCACGATCGAGGGCAACGAGTTCTACGGCTCGTTCGGTCACATCCCGATCAGCCTCACCGGCGCGAACAACCTCGTCTTCCGCCGCAACTACTGTCACGACTGGAAGGTCGGCGACAGCGGCGCGGTGCAGATCAAGGGCGGATCGCACGACTCGGTCTTCGACGGCAATCGCTTCGAGAACGTCGACACGGCGGCCGGCGCGATCGCCCTCGGCGACGGCTGCGACGCGTCCTGCGACATGGATCCGGAGCACTTCGCCGGCGTGCGCCTGCGCGCGATCAACAACCTGATGATCAACGTCGGGCGCGGCTTCGACGTCCAGGGCTGCAAAGACTGCGCGATCCTCGCCAACACGATCATCGACAGCGGTCAGGGCAACGTCATCTTCAAGCTCACGTCCGCGACGACGGGCGGCGTGACGAAGAGCTCGCAAGGGACGCGGATCCTGAACAACCTCATCGCGAACCGCGCTGGTGACCTGCGACACGTCATCCAGGTCAACTCGGGCTCGGGGGCCGGCCTCGTGATGGATCACAACTTCGTCTGGAACGGGAACAAGGCGGTCACGTGGGGCGACGGCCACCCGTCCAGCGCCGACGCGAACTCCATCACGCGGCAGGATCCGAAGTTCGTGGGCCCGAACGACTTCGAGCTCGCCGCGGGCAGCCCGGCGATCGGCAAAGGGCAGAACCTGATCGGCGACGTCCCGCACGACTTCGATGGGACCCCGCGGCCGGCGACCGGCCCCTTCGACATCGGCGCGTTCCAGACGACCCGGTGATCGCGCGCAGCCGGAGGCTTCAGGCGCGCGTCCTGATGATGAACGTGGCGAGATAGACGACGAAGACGCTCACGACGAGAGCGATGGCGATGCGCGTGCGCTGGCGTTGCACGGGCGACGGCCCGCTCGCGCGCGTGGGAGTGATGCTCACGAGGAGAGGGACACGAGCGAGCGCCTCGATCTGGTGCGGGCTCCGGACGCGCGGGTCGAAGCGAACGATCGCGAACAGGATCCCCACCGGCAACAGGCAGCCGAGAAGGAGCCCCACGAGGCAGAAGTGGCTCAAGCGGAGGCCGGTGGCGGCGATCGGCTTCTCGGCCGGCTCTTGGACGCGCACCTTGAAGCCGCGGTCCTGCGTGACGAGATCGAGCGTCACCCGCGCCGTCTCGCGCCGCTTGAGCAGGTCTTGGTAGACGTCGCGGGTCGCCTCGTACCGGCGAACGAGCTCGGCGAGCGTGGTGTCCGGCCCGATCCCCTTGATGTCGGGGTTCACCTCCTCCGTGGTCGCGGCAGCGCGCGGCTTCGCCGCCGTCGTGGTCGTCACGGGAACGCCGGTCGCGGCCGCGAGCTGCTTGTCGATCGTCTCGAGCCGTGCTCGCCACGTCGCGCGAAGCTCCTCGTCGAGGGCGGCGGCCCGGGCTGCGTCGGCCTCGCGCGCCTTGCGCGCGGCCTCGAGGTTCCGCAGCTCCTCGGTCGCGGTGGCGAGCTCGCGCTTCACGCGCTTCACGTCCGGGTGCTCCTCGGTGTACGCGGCGCGCAGACGGTCGAGCTCCGCCTGGAGCGACGCGACGCGTGCCCGGGCCGCGTTCTCGGCCGCCGGGTCCGGCATCGCGATGTTGGTCTTGCGCGCGAGCTGCGCTTCGAGCTGCGCCTTCTCCGCGCGCAGCGCCGCGACGTCGACCTTGGCGGCGGGACGCGGCGTGGTCTGCCCGGGCGTCGCCGGTCGCGGCACGTCGACGTTCTGCTCGATGCCCCGGTAATGGGAGATGACCTGCTGGTGGACGGTGGCGAGCTTCTCGCCGTACTCCTTCACCTGGTCGTCGATGAACTTGAGCGCTTCTTGAGCGTCTCGGAGCTGCGCGTCCATCGCCTCGCGGATGAAGATCTCGGCGAGCTTGTTGACCACTTGGTAGACACGGTCCGGATCGTTGTCCCAGAAGGCGATGCGGACGAAGCCCTCCTTCCCCGTGTCGATCCGAATCCGGCCCCGCACCTTGTTGATGAGCTGCTCTTCCTCGCGCGGATCGAGCTGCTTGGCCGGAGGCGGCTGCACCCAGCCGCCGAAGAGGAGGATCTCGCGTATGACCTTCTTGCCCTCGGTGAACTGGAGGGTGACGGGCGTGAGATCCGGAGCCTTGGTCGCGGTGGTGCGGCCTTCGACGAGCTTCGCGCTCGCTCCGAGCTCGACGGCGAGCAGCGCGGTGGCGTCGTAGCGCTTCGGAAGGACGATCCCGAGGGCGAGCGCCGCCAGCGAGACGATCGCGAGGATCGACGCCAAGAGGACGATGCGCCGCTTCCCCTCCTTGACCATGACTTCGAGGGACACCGATAGCGGGAGATTGGGGCTGGCCATGGTCGTATGCGACGCGTCGCGACTCGCCAGCGTATCACCGGCCTCGGAGGGGATCGAGCAACCATCGGGTCGACTTGACCTCGGATAGGGACCCGTTCAGCATCGAGGCCGCGTGCGGATCCTCTACGTCGTCTCGCTGTTTCCGTGCTGGTCGGAGACGTTCATCGTCCGCGAGATCACGGCGCTCATCGCGGGCGGCGCCGACGTGCGGATCCTCTCCCTCAAGCCGCCGAGCGAAAAGCTCGTGCAGCCGGACGCGCAGGCCCTCTTGGACCGGGTTCGCCACCCGCTTCCGCCGGCCCGCGCCGCAGCGGCCCGCCTCCGCGCGATCGCTCGAAACTCTGCCGTCATCTCACGGACGGTGGCGACGATCGTGACGCGGATGGCGGCGAAGCCGGTCGACCTCGCCAAGTCGCTCGAGGCCCTCGGACGCGGCCTCGAGCAGCTCCCGTGGATCCGCGAGTTCGATCCCGACATCATCCACGCTCATTGGGGGACTTATCCCTCGACCGTGGCCTGGGCGCTCGCGAGGATCCTCCACAAGCCGTTCGGGATGACGTGCCACGCGCACGACATCTTCGTGAACAATCACCTCTTGAAGGAGAAGATCGAGTCCGCCAGGGTCGGCGTGACCATCTCGCGCTTCAACGTGGACTACCTCGCGCGCCACGTGACGCCGCGCGCTCGCGAGCGCCTGCACGTGGTCCATTGCGGGGTGGACCTCTCCGCCACGCCCTTCCGCCGCGAGGGGCGGGAGCCGAACACGATCGTCGCCGTCGGCCGGCTCGATCCCATCAAGGGTTTCGACGTCCTGGTCGATGCGCTCGCGATCCTTCGCGACGAAGGGCGGAAGGTCCGCTGCCGACTGATCGGTCAAGGCCCGCTCCGGGCGGACCTCGAGGCTCGCATCGCGCGGCACCGCCTCGGAGACGTCATCGAGCTCGCAGGCGCCCTGCCTCAAGACGAGGTCCGCGCCGCGCTCTATCGCGCATCGATCTTCACGCTCCCGAGCGTCGTCACGCCGCGCGGCGACCGTGACGGGATCCCGGTCTCGCTGATGGAAGCGATGGCGGCGGGGACGCCGGTGGTGAGCACGCGCGTCTCGGGCATCCCCGAGCTCGTGGACGACGGGCGCGAGGGCCTGCTCGTGCCCGAGCGGGATCCGCGCGCGCTCGCTCGCGCGCTCGCGCGCTTGCTCGATGATCCGGAGCTCGCCGATCGCATGGCCCGAGAGGCGCGCTCGAAGGTCGAGCGCGAGTTCGACGCCGCTCGTGAGGCGGAGAAGATGAGGAGGTTGTTCGCCGATGTCAGCTCTTGAGGCCCCCGCGGCATCCGCGAAGGCGGCCCCCGACGTGATCGGAGACTTCGTCCTCGCCTACGGACACGGCGCGGGCGAATGGCTGAAGTCGCTCCGCGGCTACACGCTCGTCCCGACGCCGAACGACTTCGCATACGCCGCGGTCCGCGGTGCGTACGAGACCGGGCGCTCGGAGGACGGCGCGCGTTGGCTCGCGGTCGCCGACTTGATCGAAGGCGACCTCGGCGACGGGACGAAGGCGCTCGGCGATGGTCCGCTCCCCCAGCGGCGCTGGCGCGGTCGCTTCGCCCAGGTGGCCTGGCGTCCGTCGGACGGCCGCACGGTCGCCGTCACGGACCACTTCTCCACCCTGCCGCTCTACAGCATCGTCAAGGACGGCGTCTTCGCGCTCTCGACGGACGCGCGCGCGCTCGCGCGCTCTCCGTGGTGCAGCCGCGAGATCGATCTCGAGGCCGTCTATCACTTCCTCAACTTCTCCTGCATCCCGGCCCCGTTCACGATCTTCCGCGACATCCGGCGGATCGAGCCCGCCACGCGCCTCTTGCGCATCGTCGGCAAGCCGGTCGCCGAGGAGCGCTACTTCTTGCCCGAGTACCCGGAGGATCTCCGCGGCTCGGACGCCGAGCTCGCCCTCGAGCTGCGCGAGCGCATCATCGCGAGCGTCGAGGCCTACGGCCTCGATCTCGAGAGCGGATGGGGATGCTTCCTCTCGGGCGGCACCGACAGCTCGAGCATCGTGTCGATCCTCTCGCGCCGCCTCGGGCGCGGCCGGGTGAAGAGCTTCTCGATCGGCTTCGCCGAGGCCGAATACGACGAGCTCGACTATGCGCGGATCGCCGCCGAGGCTTGCGGCGCCGTCCCGACGGTGAGCCGCGTCTCGCGCGAGCAGGCGCAGGCGCTCGTCGATCGCGTCATCGACGACTACGATCAACCGTTCGCCAACGCCTCCGCGATCCCGTCCATCGCCTGCGCCGATCTCGCGAGGACGAACGGCGTCCGGACGATGCTCGCGGGCGACGGCGGCGACGAGATCTTCGGAGGCAACCAGCGCTACGCCAAGGACCGCGTGATGGAGGCGTGGTACTCGCTGCCCTCGCCGGTCCGCTCGCTCGGGCTCGCGGTCGGCAACCTCGTCGGCGGCGGGAGCTCGCACTTCTTGAACCGCGTGGAGAACTTCTTCCACCGGTCGTCGATCCCGAACCCGGACCGCTTCTACACCGACGACTCGTTCGCTTCCGACCACTACGACGAGCTCCTCTGCCCCGAGTTCCGCGCGAAGGTGCCACGCGACGCGTCTCTCGACGTCATGCGCCGGCTCTACGGTCTCGGCAGCACGGGCGGCCCGCTGCATCGCATCATGCGCCTCGATCTCTTGATGGCGATCGCGCGCAACGACATCCCGAAGGTGCACGGCGCGACGCGCTCGGCCGGGGTGAGCGCGCGCTTCCCGCTGCTCGACCCGCCGCTCGTCGAGTTCACGTGTCGGCTCGCCGAGCGGTACAAGGTGCGCGGCCTCACCAAGCGCTACCTGTTCAAGCGCGCGATGAAGGGCATCCTGCCCGATGCGACCCTGCGCAAGAAGAAGCAGGGCTTCGGCCTCCCGACGTCGGTGTGGCTGAAGAGCGATCCCGAGTTCAAGGCGCTCGTGCGCGAGACGCTGTTCGACGGTCGCGCGAAGGCGCGCGGCTGGTGGCGTCCCTCCTTCGTCGAGACCCTCCTCGCGGACCACGAGCGTGGTGCGTGGGACCACTCGGACGAGATCTGGCGTCTGTTCATCCTGGAGCGCTGGCTGCGGCGACACGTCGATGCCCCGTGATCTCGCTCGTCCGAACGGAGGGCGCCCGCTGCGCATCCTGATGGTCCTCGAGAGCGAGCTCGAGGCCGGCGGCGGGGCCGAGTCCCAGGCGCGCACGCTCGCGAAGCGCCTCGAGGAGCTCGGGCACCAGGTCACCGTGGTGACGCCACTGCTCGACGAGAGCTCGCCGCGAACCGCGCAGCGCTGGCACAAGGTCGCGCTAGGGCGGCTCGACTACCCGCGGCGTCCGCTCGTCGGCAGCGCCGTGCTGAACCTGCGTCTCGCCGCGTTCCTCTGGCGCCATCGGCATCGCTACGACGCGTGGCACGTCCACATCGGTCACAACCTCGGCGCCACGACCTGCCTCGTCGGCCGCTTCGTCAAGAAGCCCGTCATCGTGAAGGTGTCCGGCTGGTGGGAGCTCGAACAGGGCGTGCTCGCTTCCGACGCGGGGCTGCTCGGGCGCGCGGCGCGGGCGTGCCTCCGCAAGGCCACGGCGACGCAGGCGATCAGCTCGCGGATCGCGGGCGAGCTCGAGCGCTGCGGCTTCCCGCGTGAGCGCATCGTCCTCTTGCCCAACGCCGTCGACCTCTCCCGCTTCCGCCCGCGCGCGCTCTCGCGCGAGCCGGGCGAGCCCTTCACGGTCGTCTTCGTCGGACGGCTCGTCGACGAGAAGGGGCTGCCCACTCTGCTCGACGCATGGGCGGAGGCGTTCGGCGGCCAGAAGGACGTCCGCCTCAAGCTCGTCGGCGAGGGACCGAACGAGGGCGCGCTCCGCGCGCGGGCGCGCGCGCTCGGCATCGACGGCGCCGTCGAGTTCGCGGGGTACACCCATCGCGTCGAGGAGGCGCTCGCCGACGCCCACGTCGGCGTTCTGCCTTCGCGCATCGAGGGGTTGTCGAACGTCTTGCTCGAGATGATGGCCTGCGGGCTCCCGACGATCGCGAGCCGCGTGAGCGGCAGCGAGGATTTCGTCGTGACGGGCCGCAACGGCTGGCTCTTCTCCGTCGGCGACGTGAAGGCGCTCGCCGGGCATCTGCGGAGCGCCTACGCGCTCTCGGGAGAGGAGCTCGCGGAGATGGGACGAAACGCGCGCGCCGACGTCGAAGCGAAGGCCGCGCTCGACACGGTCATCGGGCGGCTCGTCTCGCTCTACCGAGGAGACGAGCGCCCCGTCGCTGCGGGAGCGCCCGTGCCGGGGCGGAGCTGACATGTGCGGGATCGTCGGCATCGTGGCCGCGCCCGGCGCGCCGCCTCCGGACGCCTCGATCGGGCGCGCGATGAACGCGGCCATCGTCCATCGCGGCCCGGACGACGAAGGGATCTACTGCGACCGCCAAGCGATGATCGGCATGCGGCGTCTGTCGATCATCGACGTCGCCGGCGGCCACCAGCCGGTGCACAACGAGGACGGCACCGTCCAGGTCGTCTTCAACGGCGAGATCTACAACTTCCGCGAGCTCCGCGCAGAGCTCGAGCGCCGAGGGCACGTCTTCTACACGAGCTCGGACACCGAGGTCATCGTCCACGGCTACGAAGAGTGGGGCGAGGACTGCTTCGCGCGCCTCGACGGCATGTACGGGATCGCCGTCTGGGACACGAAGAAGCGTGCGCTCTACCTCGCGCGCGATCGCTTCGGCGAAAAGCCCCTGTTCTACGCCGCCGACGACACGCGGCTCGTGTTCGCGTCGGAGCTCAAGTCCCTCTTGGCGGTGCCCGGGCTCCGTACGGAGATCGATCCGGAGGCGGTGCGCGCCTACGTGTGCTTCGGCTACGTGCCCACGCCGAAGAGCATCTTCCGCGGCATCCGGAAGCTGCCGCCGGGGCACTACCTCCGCTGGGTGGACGGCCGCGTCTCCGAGCATCGGTACTTCCGGCTCACCCTCGAGCCCAAGCACCGAATGGATGAAGAAGAGGCGGTCGACGAGCTCGCGCGCCTGCTCGATCGCGCGGTCGCGAGCCGCCTCGTCTCGGACGTCCCCTTCGGCGC
>CALFEQ010000101.1 GCA_937949945.1 uncultured Myxococcales bacterium | reverse complement strand
CGTCTTCGTCGAGCAGGACGCCGATCGCCGAGAGGATCGCGTCTCCGACGGCGCGGCGCTGTACGGCCGCGGCCTCGAGCTTGGCGTCCTCGTAGCGGACGCGCCGCGCGATGTCGCGCAGCTCGGCCTCCTCCATGCTCGAGCCGTACGCCACGAGCAGGGCCAACGCCGCCTCCGCGTGCGGCCCGTCGGGCAGATCGGCGAGGTAGCGGCGGATGCCTTCACGCGACGCCTGCGCCCGCTCGAAGTAGAGGGGCTCCTCCTCCTCGAACGCCCGGCGCACCTCGTCCGCGAAGTGGCCGTTCGGATGGCGCTCGAGATACCGCTTCGCCCGCGCGAGCCGCGTGCCCTCGGCGGCGGCGACCCGGAACGCCCGATAGTCCTCGAGGTCGTCCGGCGGCGCGAGCATCGGCCGCAGGCCGGCGCACCCGCTCGCGAGCACACCGAGCAGGGCGAGCGTCGCGAACGCCCGCGGCGGCGAGCGATCGTGCGCGCTCACGGCGTCTCTCCCTCCCCGCCGGCGTCGACGGTGAAGCCCGGCAGCGTCCCGGGCGGAGGTACGACCCTGCAGAACTGGCACTCGGTCGGCGTCACCGGCGCGCGCTCGTCGACGTACTTCGCGTACGACGCGCACGACGCGGCTTCGAGCGCACGCAGACAAACCTCGCCGTCGTGCACGATCGGATGGCACGTCCGCGGCACGCTCGTCTCGGGCGGCTTCGTCGGATCGCACGCGCGCTCGCATCGCGGCGCCGCGATCCCGCACTCGCTGCATCGCCTGCAGTCCATGTCCTTGCGCGCGAAAGCGAACCGCTCGACGTCGAGCGCCTCGATCTCGGCGCCGCACCCCCCGATGTCGCCGGCGGTCGGCGCCGCGCAGAGGAGCGCGAGGACGCCCGCGACCACCATCCTCGCGCTCTTCACGGCAGCACCTCGTACGTGCCGATGAGCCCGAGCTGGCCGCTCAGCACCGGGTACGCCGCGGTCGCGACGTCGCGCGTCCCCGTGCCGTAGAAGACGTCGCCCACGACCTCGGCGACGACACCGAGACCGCCGAGGAGGAAGAACGCGCCGCCAAGCGCGCCTTCGAGGCCCCAAGTCACGTCGGGCGAGAGGACGATCGGCACACCCGCGCGCCCGAACGCCGCGAGCGCGCCTTTGCGACGCCAAAGGAAATACGACGGCGTCATGACGACCTGGCCGACGCCTTCGAGCGCGACGCTCGTGCGGAGCGCCCCGCCGTGCTGGAAGCCGAGCGGATTACCGAGCGTCATCGCGAGCCCGAGATCGAAGTACGTGGCCGTCCGAGACACCGACTCGGCGTCGTCGCCGAGCGGCGTCGCGAGGCGGTACGGGTTGTTGAACCGCAGGCCCGCGCCCGCCATCGTCGTCGCGAAGAATTGCGCGTAGCCGGGCTTCGTGGCGAAAGGCTCCTCCTTCGGCGCGCGCGGGCGCCGTCGCGGCGCTTCCTCCTCGTCGGCCGCGCGTGCGACGACCGAGCAGCAGAGCGACGATGCCAGACAGAGGAAGAGCGCGGCGGCGCGCATTCGTCCGTCGGTCACGATCGGTCGACCCGCACCTTCGGCTTCGCGCCGAGCAGCGCGAGCTGACCGCACGCGGCGCTCACGTCGTCGCCGCGACGACGCCGGATGAAGCACGAGTAGCCGGCGTCGCAGAGGACCTTCTGGAACGCGAGGACCCCATCCATCGGCGGAGGACCGAGCGACGACGCCTCGATCGGGTTCATCGGGATGAGGTTGACCTTGACCGGCAGACCGGTGAGCAGCTTCGCGAGCTTCTTCGCCTCGGCCTCCGTGTCGTTCTTGCCCGCGACCAGCGTGTACTCGATCGTGATGCGCCGCCTGCGCGGGAGCGGATAGGCACGGAGCGCGGCCATGAGCTCCGCGAGCGGGTACTTCCGGTTGATGGGCATCAGGCGCGATCGCGTCTCGTCGTCGGCGGCGTGCAGCGAGATCGCGAGGCCGATCTGGCCGTTGAAGTCCTTGCCGAGCCGCTCGATCTCCGGGACCAGCCCGCTCGTCGACACCGTGACCTTGCGCGTCGACAGACCGATGCCCTCGCGATGCGTGAGCAGACGGAGCGCGCGCACCGTCGCGTCGTAGTTGTGGAGCGGCTCGCCCATGCCCATCAGGACGACGTTGCGGAGCCGCTCGTTCGGAGCGAGCCGTGACCGGCCCACGAGCACCTGCGCGACGATCTCGTCCGGGCGCATGTGGCGCTTCAGGCCCGCCACGCCGCTCGCGCAGAACACGCACCCCATCGCGCAGCCGACCTGCGTGCTGATGCACTGGGTGACGGGGACGATCTCCTCGCCCTTCTCCGACGGCTCCTCGTCACCGGCTTCGTCGTCGTCGTCGTCGTCGGCCGCCGCCGCGTCGGCGTCCTCGTCGGCGCCGGCGAGCGGGGACGGGAGCTC
>CALFEQ010000100.1 GCA_937949945.1 uncultured Myxococcales bacterium | reverse complement strand
TTGATCAACGCGCTGAGCTGCGAGCGAAGCTCGACGAGCTCTCTGGCGTTCATCTCGCAACGGAAGACCGAGAGCTGGATGTGATCGCCCCACCCGCGCATCAGACGGTAGACGCGGCGAAGGCGCTTGGGACACGAGATGTCGTAGCTGACGACGAACGTCTGTCGCATGGCGGGCTCCTCATCTCGTCCTGAACTCCGGGTACGAAGGAATCTCGCCCAGCAGGAACCGACCGAAGAGACGCGCCTGAACTTCGAGCACGCGACGGTAGCTGACGCGGTAGCCGAAGACGGGGTGCGTCACGAGCTGGTCCATCCGCCGTTCGTAGGCGAGCAGGAACCGCCGCCGTCCGGGCGGCCGCAGGGCCACACCCGTGGGATGGGTGACGAAGTCCGACGGACCGATGACACCGTTGTTGATCGCCGAGATGACGACCGAGTCGGCGACGATGGGCCGGAACTCCTCCATCAGGTCGAGGGCGAGCGCCGGACGTCCGAAGCGCGGCTGATGATAGAACCCGAGGAGCGGATCGAGCCCCGCAGACGCGATGACATGCGCCAGCTCCTTCGTGAGCAGTGAATACGCGAAGGAGAGGAGCGCGTTCACCGGATCCTTCGGAGGCCTTCGATTTCTGCCTTCGAAATCGAAGTCGTCTACGAAGTCGCCCTTCAACATTCCCGAGAACGCGGAGAAGTAGCTACGTGCGGCGGTCCCCTCGATGCCGAGCAACGAGCTGAGCGACTCGGCACGCTCCGCCTTTCTCGCGAGCTGCTCGAGCTCGAAGAGGGTCACCTCGGGCGGAGCGGCGTGATTGCGTCGCAACATCGTTCGCGAGTTACGGATCTTCGAGGCGACGATGCCGCGCGCGAGTCGGAGACACGTCTCGGGCTCGGCCATCGCACGATACTGAGCGATCCGAAGCTCTACGTTCTTGGACTCGATCCCGGTCGCACGACCGCAGAACCATCCGCCGGCAGTGAAGAACGAGACGGAGATTCCACGCTCGAGCACCGCTCGCAGAGCCTGCGTCGTAATCTGCACGTTTCCAAAGAGGCTCACCTGGGACAGGTTCGGCAGGCGGACGCGCGTTTGCTCGCCTGCCCTGCTCCGAATGACGAGCTCCTCTCCGGAGAGCGAGATCCTGGCCCCTTGGTCTTGCACGTAGAGCGGCAGCTCGTCATCGCGAGCGGGCTGCAGGCGGCGCAAGACGACTTCGGCACGGTCGGAGTCTTCGTCCGCGTTCCGCTCGACCGGCCAGAACGCATCCATCGCGTTCGCATCGTCTTCGGGGCCGATCTCCGGAGCTGGCTCGATGCCACGGAGAAGGTTCGTCTCATCCGGCAGGCAGATGCCCACGAGAGAGCATCCTTCGCACTTCTTGCTGTCGACGAGGGGCGGCGGAAGGACGCCCGCAGCGGTGAGCTCTTTCGCACGCCGCGCAGCCGCGCGCGTGATCTCGATGAGGTCCTCGTCGATGGCAATCCTCACCCGCCGTCGCGACCGGGCGAAGTAGATCTCACCGTGATCGCACGAATACCCATGCTCGCGCAGGAGTAACACCTGCGCGCAGAGCTGCGCGCGCTCGGGCAAGTAGGCGCCTTCTGGTACGTCCGGGGCGGCACCACGCTTGTACTCGATCGGGATCACGCTCCCTGTCGCGTCGCCCTCGACGACGTCGATCTTCGCGGTCATCCCGAGCGTCTCGGACGCCAACCAGAGCGAGCGCGCTTCGTACGGAGGAGGGCCTGGCGGGGCGTCGTCGTCCTCCTCCTCGCCTTCCTCCCCCTCCCCTTCCTTCGGAGGGGTGGCCTCCGTCGCCGTCGCCTGCGCAGGCACCGGCGGCAGCTCACCGGACGCGACGTCCGCACGTGCGTGCACCGTTCGCCCGTCGACGGTGAATGCGTTGTCCGCGAACTCTCCCTGCGCCCACTCCAGGTACATGAGGCGCTCGCAGTAGAGCGTCTCGTTGATCATGCGCGCCGGGACGAGCTCGGGTGGCTCGGTGACGACCGGAAGACGGCGGGGAAGCGGCTTCGCGCGGAGCGAAGATGCCGAGTCTCGAAGCTCAGGCTCTGCCATCGCTCACGGGCCCGAACACGCCGAGACCGAAGTGGCAGCCGTACCCGAGAGCGATGGGCCCCCGCACCGGCTGCTCGAAGTGGAGCTCGAGACTGTACGTGACGCGCGCTGGCGGCAACTGGTCTCCTCGTTCGAGGCGCACGTTTCGGAAGCGGGAAGTCGGACGCATCCCAGCCTCGAACGCATCGAGCGACACGAACCGCCCATCCTCGAGCTCGATCTTCACGTCGCGAAGACCACCGAGACCCCGCTCTGCCAGCTCTTGATCGATCTGGCCTCGAAGCGAGTTCCGCCCACGTGGCTTCAGGAAGCGGGGTGGAACGAACGGCGTACGGCTACGCCACACCCGCTCCGCGCGTACGTCGGGGACCTGCCGCACGAAGTCCTCGCGCCTGCCCAGGCCGGCAAGCGTCACGAAGAGATCGGGCATGTCCTTCGCGTACGTCTTACGGATCGTCCCGAGCGCCTCGCGCGCCGCATCGTCGAAACCCATCGGCGCATACACGAGCACGTGGTCGAATCGGTCCGCACGGCATGCGAGGGCCAGCGGCACCAGCTGGGCATGACGATGGCCGCGCAGAGGCGTTCCGTCGACCTTGCCGCTGAGCGCGGCGCTGCTGCGTCCCGTCTTCTCCGGATCCGCGAGCGAGACGAGCGACTTGTGCAACATGTCCATTCGCCGGACCGCATCGCGCAACGGCGGGAACAGGTTCGTTCGTTGCGTGTCCGGCGACAACGCGAGCAAGGCCGTGTCGACCAATTCGACATTGCCTCGGGACGACCGACTTGCGAGGAGCTGAGCCTCCGACGCCTTCGGAAGGGCGTACGCCACCCACCGTGCTCCCGGAGGCATGTCCCAACCGTGACGCTGCAGCGTGGCCGTGTCCCAACCGATCGCGTCGATCCACGACGACGGGAAAGACGCCGCGACCTTCTCCTTGTCGGCCTTGGTCAGGGAGGACGGCGGCTTCTTGCCCTTCCTCGCGGCTTCCTCCACCTTCTGCTCGAGACGCTCTTGCCACGCCCGCTCGAGGGTGCGCGACCGCCACGCTGCGAAGGCTTCCGGGGCCTCGGGCGCGAGGAGGTCGACGCGCTCCGCAGGGCCGATTCGAGCACCGGGAGCGAGAGGCACACAGTCGAAGTTCGGGGACTCCGATGCATCCAGCAACCGGCCCACGACCCACGACTCCGCACGACCGAGGTATGGCACGCGCTCGACCAGCTCGCGCGCGAGCGCACGCTCGTCGTCCGTGAAGTTCCCCGGGTACCCGATACGGAGCCGCTTCGTGCCGACGTAGGCGAACGCGTCGATGACCTTCGTCGTGTTGTCACGTGTCGGCATGTAGTGCCGGCTGTGACCACGCGTATGGGACGGGAGCTCGTAACTCGGGAGCACGCGCGCGAGCTTCTCGAACAACCTCATCCCGACCTCCGGCACGACGCCGGACCAGAGCCGCGTGTACCCCACGGAAAGGAGCGCGCGCAGGATTCTCCAAGGGCTCGGGGGCCACTCGACCTGACCTTCGTTCACGTGCGCCCCCCACGGCGTCGCGTGATAGCGGCCGGCAGGGAACTCGAGCTCGAAGCAGAGCATGCTCACGCCTTCTGGTACTTCACGCGGGTCACGCCGCGCTCACCGCGAAAGAGGTCCTTGCACTCGGAGATCCACGCCGGCAGCGCTTTCTGGAGGTCGGCGAACGCGGGAAGCTCGAAGCCGTCCGGACGCTTCACCACAGGAGGACCGGCGAGCTCGAGATCGCACGCCGTGCGAAGACGCATCGGTCTCTCCAAGAAGCCAGTGATCTTGTAGAGCGCGAGAGCGACGAGCAGTCGCGTCGCCGGATCCGGCAGTCCGAACGCGCGGATTTCGGCGAGGTCGAGGGAGAAGTACGCGATGATCTCTTCTGCGGTGTATTCGTCGCGCTGAAACGGCACGTTGCCGAAGCCCTTCTTCGGATCACCGCTCGGGTTGACGTGATCGTTCTTCACACCTCCCGACGCAGCGACCTCCACTCGGTTCGCTTCGATGAAGCTCGACAGAGCGCGCTCGATGCGAAGACGGCCGCCCGCGAGCTCGCTCTTGGCGAGGAAGAGGCCATGGAGCAGACAGAAGGCGTCATACCCGAAGACGATCTTCGCGAGCCGGCGGCGGTCGATGTTCCCCTCCTCCATGCCCTCCGTGTCCTTCTTGAGGGCGTCGAGGACGGACCTGTCCTTGCCTTCGAGGATGTAGGGCGAATTCAGGCGATGCGCCTCCGTGATCGAGCTGGTCAGGTACGTACCGTCGGGCCGTTCGACGCGAACGTACGAGATGCCGGCGAGCTCGGGCACCAAATCCTGAGTGCTGGAGTCCCAACACAAGCTCTCGAGGCGGTTGGCCATGCTTTGGGGACTCTCGACCAGCAAACGCCGTCCGCCGGGCGCATCGAAGACCGCCGCACCGAGATCGGGGAAGCCGGTCGGTTGGAAGCGTGCACCTTGCACAGGACGGAGAGGAGCCTCGACGAGTAGGCGGTGTTGATTGGGTTGCAGGAGCGCATCGAACGGAACGGTCATGACGGGTCGCTTTCTTGGTGAGAGGTGATGTCGGGCTTGCCGACCAGCTGCCAAAGGCGGCGGTGATCACTCTTGGAGATGGGAATGGCGACGCTCGCAGCGAGACGTTGCGCGTAACGCATGCTGCCGGCGAGCACGCGCAGCTTCGGGCGAACGCCGCGCGCGGCGAGATGTCGGAAGAGCGCCATCGAGGCGGACTCCCACTGCCCGGCGGCGAGCAGACGCAGTGGGTGCCAAGGACCGTGGTGCTCGATCTGCTCGATCGGATGCGACGGGTAGACCAGCCGTACGACGGCCAAGGGCGCCGGCACGTCGCGCATTCGAGCAACGGTCCACTTGCGCGAGTGCGGCTCCAGCGTCATGAGCCCGCGCGCGAGGCGGCTCACTCGGAGCTCATCGACGCGCCCTTCGAGGAATGCCGCGACGTGCTCCAAGGGAGCGGGTGCGGAGCTCGTGAGTGGAAGGAGCCCGCCCGTCGACGCGAGCAGGCGGCGTTCGAGCACCGCTACGAGGTCGCGGGCGAGATCGCGCTGCGTCCACACGACGTCGGGGTCCTGTTGGAGAGACTCCGCGCCCTTCGCGAGGCTCGAGCGCCCTTTCTCCAGAGGGATCGCGTGTCGGCGGATGGGTCCCTGTTCGTCGTGGCGGGCGGTCGCGATGGCCACCGCTAAGGAGACCTCGGGACTTCCATCGTCGATCTGGTCCACCCACTCGCGACTGAGCTCCGGCAGCCCGCGAAGGAACGCCTCGACGACGAGCTTCGGACGCGAGAGCATCGCGTGCTCGGCTTCACCGAGGGCGATGAGCAGCTCCTGCCAGCGGTGCTTGTTCTCGGGCTGTTCCGCGCAGGCGAGAATCGCGTTGTCGATCGAGCGAGAGACTTGCGCGAACGCCGAGCTCTTCTCTCCGGCACGACGGATGCGCGTCGCGAAGTCATCGACTTGGTCGAGCAGGCGCACCTTCGGGTGGTGACGGACTTCGAACACTCCTGTGGGGACGGCGAGATTCGAGAGGCCGTTGCGAACGAGGTAGCTGTAGCGGACGAACGCATTCACGCCACGCGCGACACCGAGAGTGCCCAGCGCGCGGGCAGCGTCGAGCGCGCCCTCGGCGGCGCGACTCGCGGTGCGAAGTCGCGCCTCCGCGAAGAGCTGCTTCACTTCCTCGAAGCTCGCGAGCTTCGGCCAGAGCGGCAGCCATTGCTCGCCATGCGCGGAGTCTTCGGCGTCCGCGGCAGAACCGAAGCCCCGCGCCGTCGCCCGAAGCGCGAAGGGCGCGGACGCTTGTACGCGGCCATTCGCCTCGAGTTTCCGGAGGCCGGCCACCCGGAGAACCATGGCGCCCTCGAGCATGAGGACGAAGTCCCACGGATTCCATTTCGGCGAACCCTCGAAGCCTGGACCCGAGTTCGCACCGCCGGCGGCTCCAGGATTGAATTGACCGATCGCACCTCCAGGAAGCTCGGCCACCGGCTCGCCGAAGAGCGCATTGGGCAAAAGCTTACGAGCCTCCGTGCTCGGTTGGCCTGTCTGCGGATCGAGCAGCCCGACCAAACGGCGCATGTAGTTCGACGAGAAGTCGAGCCGCCCGTCGTTCCCACCCGTGCCGAGCAGCGCGGGATACGAAGGCTCGCCAGCGTCGTCGAGCAGTACGGAGGACGTGAACCACGAGAGGGCGTCGTCGCTCCACGTCGCGAGGATCTCGGCGAGCATCGCGTTCTTCTCCGGCCCGGCCTCGGGCCTTCTCGTGCGCGCTCCAACCACGCGCCGCGACACCGCGATCGCCTCTCGATACGGCTCGAATCGTGCCGCGGTCCCCGCCTCGATCGGCTTGATGCCTTCTACGTTGTCCTTGGGATAGAAACCGCTTCCTCCGTTCCACGGAGAGAGCACCGGCGTCGGTGCGTACCGATGCAAGAAGAAGTCTTGCAGCGCTGCTTCGTCGAGCGTGCTGCCCAGGACGAAGCGGCCATCGCGCCACGCGCCACGCGCTTCGGGATCCGCCTGCAGGGCGACGAGACGAAGTACTCCGAGTGCCTTCAGGTAGTGCGCGAGCGGCGTGGGACGACAGCCCCCGAGCGTGACCAGATGCAAGCTCATCGTTCCTCCCGTGTGGGGCGCCCCGACGCCCGCCAGTCCGCGACGCGGAAGAGCGCTTCCAGGTACGCGAGCGTGAACGGTCCGTACTTGGCTCGGAGTCGTGCAACACGGTCCGACCAACTCCTTCCGTAGCGCTCGCCGAGCCCCATCTCGGCGAGCTCCAAGGAGAGCTTCAGCGGCGGGAGCGTCGCGTACCCGCCGTCACCCGTCGCGAGCTCGAGCTCCGGAAGCTCGTCTCCGTCGAGCACGCCGAATGCGGTCTGCGTTCCGCTCCTTTGGTCGAACGGCGTGCTCGCCCACGTGCAACGCACCTTTCCGTGGTGCGTGCACACGAGATAAGCGACGAGATCGAACTGCTCCTCGGAGAGTGCCGCCAACTCCTGCCCGAATGGGCCGAGCTCGGCAGGTGCCTGCTTCACGGGCTCGGCCGACTTTTCCGCTTCCGCAGGAGCGTTCGGCCACGCAAAGCCACGCACGGCTGGATGCTCGGGTGCCGCGAGCTTGAGGCACTCGAAGAGTGCCAAAGTGCTCGCGAGCTCGTGCCGAAAGCCGGGGCGCTCCTGGAACGGCGGTCGCCGCCACGCACTCGGGGGCGCCTTCGCGAGATCACGTCGCTGTGCAATGGGCAGAGCCTCCGGCCGACGCGACTCGTCGATCGCCTTGGCGAACGCCCAATGCGCCTTTCCGGCGTCATGCCAGCGCCCCGCAATCTCGAAGAGCGGCCTGATGTCCGGCGGTAGATCGAGCGCCTTCGCCAAGGCGGTCACCTCCTCGGCGACCTCGCGACCGTGGAACGCGATCGTCTTCCACTCGTTTGCCTCGGAAAGCGCATCGTTCTCGGCCGACGCGCTCGTCTCGACGAGCGAGAGATTCGCGTCGATCGGCGTCAGGGGCACGGGAGGAACGGCATCCTTGCTGCTCGGATCCCACCCGAGCTTGGGCCGATATCCGCCGGCACTCGCGGGGACGAGCACCGTCGCGCCGGGCACGAGTCGATCGGTATGCCGCCACGTTCCGGTCTCGTAATCGAACACGTAGGTGGGGACGTCGTTCTTGTTTCGCCAATCCTCCAGCTCGCGCACCGGGACCGCGCAGAGCTCCTCTCGACGGGGCTGCTCGATTCCCGAGACGACTCGCGAAGTCGACTCCAGCGCACGCCAGAAGACGCGCACGTCGCGCTCGTCACCGACGCGGATGTAACGCCCGACGTCCAGGTCTGCTCCGGACAGGTCCGGGGTCGTATCGAAGAGATCCTCGAACTCGGCACGCCGCAGGACCTGCTCCGGCAAGAACGGATACACGCGCTTCAGGAAGTCCGGTTCCCAGCCTTCTTCGGCGTCCTCGAGATTGCGTACCGAAACCCCACGACCTTCTTTCACGAGGCGCTCGAGTGCCGTTGCCGCTGCCTCGAGCTCGACCGACGTATAGGGCGCGGCGCGCTTCTCGTCGGCCGGGACGTCACCGACCACGATGACGCGCGCCGATTCGCCCGCCCGGCGGGCCGCTCTGCCGAATCGCTGTACCAGGCTCGGATAGGGCGCGAGGTCGGTCACGAGCAAGACGGCGGAGATGTCGACGCCCGCCTCGACGACCTGCGTCGCCACGATGATGCGGCCCCCCGAAGGGAGATCCTTCTCGGCCTCCTTTCCGAGGAAGGACCACGCTGCGCGCTCGTGCGGCCGGAATCGTGAGTGAGCGAGCGCGAGCTCGGGACCGTCCTTTGCTTTCTTCGTGGCCTTCTCCATCGCCTTCAGCGTCTCGAGCGCGCGCTTCACCGTGTTCACGATGACGAGCGTCTGCGTGCCCGCTCGATGCGCCTCGAGCGCCACGCGCGCGACCTCCTCCTCCGTCCCGATGTCGCGACGCCACTCGAGGGTCTTCTGGTTGTCCCAGATTCCGCCACGACGCTCCTCGACCGGCACCCGCACGGGCCGAGAGAGCTCACGCTGCCGCGTCTCACGGAAGTCGATGGAGTCGAGCCAATCCGCCTGGAGCGTCGCGCTCATCCACCAGGAAATCGTCGGACGGAGCGCCGTGCTCGCGCGCGACCGACGGAACGCTTCGAGCTGCGTGCTCGTCGCGAGCCCGACGCCCATGAGCTGCACCTCGTCGAACACCCACATCGTGTCGGAGTGCAGCGCGCCGAACTCCATGGGCCAGAGCCCCCGTGCGCTCGCATACCCACGATTGAGCGCGCGCGAGAGGAGCATGTCCTGGGTGCCGACGAGCAGAGCCGGATGTTCGAGATCTTCGACCCATCGCTGTGCCTCGACGCCGCCCATGAGGAGGTGAACGGCGACGTCGAGACCGGCGGCGTTCACCCATTGCGCTGCTTCACGCGCGACCTGCTCGGCGAGCACCCGCATCGGCAACACGAACGCGAGTCGCCGCGGCCAAGCGGGGTCGGCTCGGAGCACCGCGTGGAAGAGCCACGGCAGGATCGTGCCCGCGCTCTTCCCGAGCCCGGTCGGGATTCGGAGGAGGCAACTCCGCGGAGTGGCGTCTTCACCGAGCCTGCGTTGCCACGGATGCGGGGTGAAGCGAGCCACACGATGAAACCAAGCCGCGTATTCCGTCATGCGTCTTTCCCCTCTCGCCGCATGCACGGGCGATGCGGAGTCTTGCGAGGACGCGCCGCCGGCAACCGCAGCCGGGCGCGTCCGACCTCGTCGTCACGGTCTGACGTGCACGTCATTCCTTCGCCCCCAACGCTTCCACCCGTCCCCCTCTCACCAGCGGGTGAATGCGACCTCAGCGAAATTCTTGTCCCCCATGGAACCGCGCATTATCGCATATCGCGCGAATCACGGAATACCCGAATTGCCCCTCGCGCGTCCAGACGCCAGAGGTCGGCGATTTCGGTCGCCCCTCGCCTACCCCCGCAAGGCCTGCGCACTGCGGGTGCCCTCCCGGAGTTGGGCGAGATCGGCCAAGAGGCATCTCGCCGACCACCTCGATTGCACGAGAAATGCGCATTGCACCGTCGAGATGAAGGCCGGCGACGCGCGGTCCTCGACCGTTCGGAATCGTCCGAGTCCTGAGCATCGCTCCCGCCCCGACGACCGTCGGCATGGAAGACAGCACGATTGCTCGCGGTGCGCATCCCTCGTCGGCGAGATCCGTGTTCGCGAGCGACATGGGCTGTCGCAGCAGCGTTCGGTCACCTCGCTTTCACGCACTCGCCGCAAGCACCTCTCGCCTCGCCGCCCCCGGCCCCATCCACCGCGCCGCGACGTCGCGCGCGTACGCCTGATACGCCGTCGGCGCCCGCCCAATCAGCCACGTCGTCCGCTCGACCTCCTCCGGAAGCGTCGGCAGCGTGATCTTCCGCAGCGCCGCGTACGACGCGATGAAGTCCTCGCGCTTCTTCCCCGCGAGACCGCGCGTGACGGCAGCCTCGAACACGACGCGTCAGCGCGCACCTCTCGCCCGAGCGCAGCAGCCCAGGTGGCGGCGCACCTCGCTCGTGAGCGAGGCGGGCCCGACGACCGGATGAGCCCCGCCAGGCAGGTCGCCATCGAGAAGCGCCCGCGCAGCGGCGCGGCCGCGGGCTCACGGCGGAGGCAGCCCGGGCACCTTCGTCGGCGTCGGGTTGCACGTCCGGCCCCCGCACGCCATCGGGAAATCCGGCCGGTCGAGGCCCCACAACGACACGGTGCCGTCCCCGGTGCAGGGCGCCGATCGTGTAATCGCCGGACACGGCGACGACGTCGGTGGCGAGCGACTGGATCGGCGTGCTCGAGGACGTGGGCTCGACGGAGCCATGGCCGAGACTGCCAAAGAGGTTGCTGCCCCACGACCAGAGCTCTCCGGTCGGGGTGAGGGCGTGCGCGGTCATCTTGGCGTGCGACATCCCGGCGATCGTCGGAGGCAGCCCTTGCACGCGCCTGGACACGGGCGAGATGTCGAAGAGCCCGGAGTCCGCGCCGTATCTGGGCGAGCCGAGCGAGGCACCCGCGCGAAGCCCGGCACGGGGGCCGCCGTATTGGAGCTCGCGCGCCAGAACATCCGCCTCGAACGGCCTCCGCGGTCGTCCGCGCGCGGATCGATACGTGCAGCCATCGGCGTCGATACCGCGAGGTCACTCTCCGCGAGGTCACGTCCTCCATGCGAGCCTCACTCTCCATCCTTCCCGCGCTCGTCTCCGTGGTCGTCGCCGCCGCAGCGTGCGTCCGCTCGGGGCGGCGCTCTGTGAAAAATCGCAACCAGTCCCGCGTACGCGGCGCACACGTGCGACCTGATCACGAGCGTGGGCTTGTGACGCTCCTGACGGTGGTGCTCTCGTCCCGGCGCATCGCCTCGATCTCCATCTGTGTGAAGTCCCTCGTGGTTCCGGCGTCGACTCGCGTGATCATGGGGCGTCTCCTCTTGCGAAGAGCAGGTCGGCCCGCGGCGACCGGGGCTGCGCAGATTCGACAGGTGCGATGAGCACTCCTCGGTGCTCGCGCGACGGCAGGGGGGCTTCCCGCTATGCTGACGGGGCCATGCACTCGCTTACCCGCAGATCGGACGTCTCCGCGCGCGTCACGGCGCTATTCACCATGTTGCTCCTCCTCTTTGCGCCCTTCTCGATGGGGTGCGAGGACGACAGCAACCCTCTTCAGTTGGGAGGTCCCGATTTCGACTCCGGGTTCGAGCTGCCGGACGCGTCCCAGACGCCTCCTCTTCCTCCGTCTCCCTCCGACTCCGCGCCCACGCCCGGAACGCTCACGGCCTCGAACCCGACGTCGAGCTCGGTCGATCTGAGCTGGACGGCGGCGACCGACGACGTGACGCCGGCCGCGGAGCTCGAGTACCGGGTCTACTACTCGCTCGAGGACAACCTCGACACCGTCGAGAACGTGCTGGCGAACGGCACCGCGGCCAGCGATTGGCAGAAAGGGGCGACGACGCTCACGGTGAAGAGCCTCGCGCTCGACATGCCGTACCACTTCAACGTCCTCGTCCGCGACGGCGCCCAGAACGTTGCGGTGTACGGCGGGGCGAGCGCATCGACGCTCGGCGGAGCCTGGCAACCGCAGGAGACGATCGAGGTCGCTGCCGGGGAGTCGGCGTACTACTCCAGGCTCGCGGTGAACTCGAAGGGGGACGTCGTCGCGTACTGGACGATGACGCCGAACTGGGATCTCGCTTTCGCCGTCCGACCGCACGACGCCGACACGTTCGGCGCCACCGTGCACTGGGGAGGCGTTCCTCGAGGCCAGTGGCCGTTGCACATCGGCTTCCACGACCAGCTCTACATCCCCACGCTCCTCTCGCCGGAGGACGATTCCCACGACCTCGTGCTCGCGTCGGGTGGGATGGGCGCCCCGCCCACCGTCGACCCCGTCGTGACCGGGCTACCCGACTACGTGTACCAAGCACGCGTCTGCACATCCGCGGACGGCACGGCGATGGTGGCCTGGATCGAACGCCCCGGAGGCGGCGCACAGCCCGTCCGGGCGCGTATCCGCACCGCGAGCGGCTGGGGAACGACCACGCTCGTGAGCGAGACGGAGGAGCGCACGTATTACGATCTCGAGGTCGTCTGCAGTCCGGACGGCAATCACCTCGTCGTCTTCGAGGACACCACCGCGGATCCTCGTACACTCCAAGCGCGGCTCTACGACGCTGCCCTCGGGGAGTGGATGCCCGTCACCACGCTCAGTGGGCGGTATGCGGATGGAGGGTACTCGGTGGCGCGGACGGACTCCGGCAAGCGCTTCGTCGCCTGGCACGAGTTCGACGCCGATGGCTCCTACTTCATGGTCCGGTCGCTCGAGGGGACGACCTGGTCCGATCCGGTCGTCCTCACGTCCGACGCGGGGTCGACCCTGCGGATCGTGACGGCGGGAGAGGATGTCCATGCGTTCTGGCGTAGCTCCGGGGCCATCGTCACACGGCGGCTCCTGGCGGGCACCAGCGCGTGGACGGACGAGGAGGTCTTCGACGACGCGATGGACGTCTATGACGTGTCCGCGAGCGGTAGCGCCTTCGGCGACGTCGTCCTCGCCTGGAGCAGAGGACTGACCGTCTCCGCACGCCTCTGGTCGCCGTCCACCAAGGCGTGGGGAGCCACGGAGCTCCTCGGCGAGGCGACGACGCTCATCGGTTACGGATCGCTCCACAGCTTGATCGACCCGCGGCGTCGCGCGACGGTCGTCTGGACCGAGTACGACTCCCACTTCTCGGTGCGGTCTCGGACCTATCGTTGACCGTGCGACGTGTCGACCGGCGCGCGCTCGTCGGTTGCTGCGCCGCAATCGTCCTGTTCGCCGCGCTGACGCTCTCGCAGTCGGGGCTGCAGCAGGACGACCCGTACCACCTCGCCCTCGCGGAGCTCGTGGCCAAGGGGGAGCTGCCCTCGCAGCTCCCCTGGGCGAAGCACACGACGCTCGCCGCGCGGTTCGGCGATCTGCATTTCGGCTACCACGTCTACCTCGCGGCCTTCGTGAAGCTCTTCGGAGCGCCGCTCGGCGGCAAGGTCGGCGCGATCGTGGCCGTCGCCGTCCTTCTCTGCGCCATCGTGGGAGCGGTAGGGCGAGAGAACCGTTGGCGTGCCGTCCTCCCGACGGTCGCCTTGGTCTCGAGCGGTGCGTTCCTCGTCCGGGTGATGGGGATGCGGCCCATCGCCTTCGGCGCCGCGGCGATCCTCGCCGTCATCCCCCTCGCGTCGAAGCGGCGCCACGCGCTCCTCGCGCTCGTGGGGGCGGTCTTCGCGCTGTCGTACTCCGCGTTCCCGCTCCTCCTCTTGCCGCTCGTCGCCCACGCCGTCGCGCGCGCGATCACCGCACGCGAGATCGCCTGGCGACCCTGGGCGGCCGTCCTCGCCGGGGTCCTGGTCGGGCTCGTGGTCCACCCGCACGCCCGGAACCACCTCGCCGTCCTCGCGGTGCAGCTCTTCGACGTGAGCACGGACGCGAGCGGCTACAACCTCGAGTTCGTCCGGCCCGGTTTCGGAAAGCTCCTCGAGCAAGGGTGGCTCGTGCTCGCGATCCTCGCCGTCGGCGCCCGGAGCGCATGGCGCGTGTGGCGGAGTGCGCCGGAGCATCGAGAGGAGATCCTCGCCTGGTCGATCCTCGCTGGGCTCACGCTGCTGCTCCAGATTCGCTACATGCGCGGCGTCGATCACTTCGTGCCCGTCGCCGTGACGTTCGCGGCCATCGCCGTCGGCCGTGACACGACCGAGGCCGCGCCGAAGAAGGCCGTGCTCGCGCTGGGACTGCTCGTGGTGCTCGTGGGCGGGATCCTCCACGTCTCGCGCGCGTGGGCCGTGAGCCGGAGCTTCGAGGCGATCGACGCAAGCGCATGCGCGGTGTGGCTCGAGCGGAACAGCAAGCCGGGCGACGAGGTGTTCCTCCACGACTACGGGGCGTTCCCGCGGCTGTTCCACGCCAACCGCCGCAACGTCTACACGCTCGGCCTCGATCCCAACTTCATGCGCGCCCACGATCCGGTGCTCTGGGAGAAGTACCGCCGCGCGGTGACGCTCGAGGAGGACCCCTATCCGCTGATCGCGGAGACGCTCGGAGCCCGGTACGTCTACGTCGAGAACACTCGCCAGAGCCGCCCGTTCTACGAGCACCTCCTCGCTCGCCCGGAGCGGTTTCGTCCCGTGTACCGTGACGACTTCGCCGCGGTGTTCGCGGTGGTTCGTCGATGATTCGATCGTTTGCGCGCGGTCCTCGTCCGGCGGTGACGCGCTGCTGGCGCGACGATCGTCACTCCCCGGCCTCGGTCTCGCACGCCTCGGCGTAGCCGTCCCACGTCTTGTACTGCGGCCACTCCTTCGCGTTGCAGGCCTTCAGGTCCTCGACGATCTTCTTGCACGCCGCCACCTCTTGCGGATCGGTCGGCTCCCCGACGACGGGCTGGCAGTAGCCGAAGAACGTGCAGTACTTCGGCTCGCCGGGCGCCTTCCCACCGAAGTCCAGGATGCTGAAGGACGCCTGCTTCCATTCCCGGCTCGCGGCGGCGGTCTCGGCCGCGGTGCAGCAGCCGAGCAGGTTGCTCGAACAGAACGTCGTCATCGCCGTCTCGAGGTTCGTGCGCGATGCGCCGTACGTGCTCGGACACGAGGTCGGCCCGTAGCGGTTGCAGAGCTCACGGAGGAACTCCACCGTGCATGCACCGACCTTCGGCGCGGCGGGATCGCCGGAGAGGTACGGGTCGCACGAGAACGGACCGCCGCCCGAGCCGGCGTCCGGCGCGCCGCCCGTCGGAGGCGCGTCGTCGGGGCAGTCCGCGTCGTCGACCACGATCTCGCCGACCTCCGCGCACGTGTCCGGCACCGAGCAGTCGCCGGGGTTCGCCGGCATGGTCCCCTGGAAGCGCGTGCCTCCGATCGTGACGTTCGCCGCGAGCGTCTGAGCGCCCATGACGCAGAAGCTCCCGTCCGCACCGGCGTTGTCGTTCGAGGAGACGCCCGCCGGGCCCGACTGCGTCACCCGACCTCCAGCGCAGGTCTTGCCCGAGCGTGACTTCAGCTTCCCCTTGATGCAGGCCGTCCGATAGTTGCGGTCGCAGTTCCAGAAGCCGAACTGCTCGATGTTGGGCACGGCCGCGAGATCCGGCGACGGCGCGGACTGCGACCAGCGCCCCGAAGGACCGAGCGTCCACGTCGCGAAGGGATCGGCGCCGGGGACCGCCGGCACGGGATCGGACCCGACGTCGACGCCGAAGCCCCCGGCGGGCATCTGGCTCCCCGGCGCGGGGGCGACGTAGATCATGCCGGCCGACTGGAGCTGCGTGCCCGAGTCGCCACCCTCGGGGTCGAGCGGGATCCCGAACGCGACGTCGATGCCTCCGACGTAGAAGGTGCCCGCCGCGCCCTGCGGCACGCGAAGCGTGACCTGCCGCGCGCCGCTCGGCACGGTGATGCTGCCGGCGCTGGCGTCGAAGCGCACCGCCGTGGGGACACGGAGCGGGAGGTCGTACACGGCGACGCCCGGCTTCGACTTGACCACGCCCATCGTCGGAGCATGCGCGATCGCGCCGCTGGCCGCCCGCTCGGGCAAGACGACGATCACCCATCGGCTCTCTGCCGGCGGGACGGCGAGCTCGAAGCTGCCGTCGGCCGCCGTCCGCACCGCCGTGAGCGTCGCGGGATCGACGTGGACGGGATCGGGGACGGGATCGGCCGTGACGTACATCCCGGCGACGGGCGCGCCGCCGTAGTCGGTGACGATCCCGCGGACGACGACGACGCCGCCGCCGCTCCCCAGCCCACCATCGGAGCCGCCTCCGCAGCTCGTGACGACGAAGATCGAGAACCCGATCGAGGCCAATCGAGAACGTGCGCGCATGAGACCTCTCGTGAGGCTCTCATGACACCACGCATCGCGACCATGTCGAAGAGCCTTCGTCCAGGCGCGCCCGGATCACGAACCGGCACACCGCACGCGGCGAGGCTCCGAGCCTCGCCTGGAGCCCGGAGCCTGGAGCCTCCCCTCAGTACTTCTTCAGGAACGCCGCCACGCTCGCGCGGCGGGTCTCGCGCTGCGCCTCGCAGAGCGCCATGCGCTCGAGCACCTGCGCCACCTGGCGCGGGCCGCCCGTCGAGCGCGCGGCCTTGTCCTTGAAGAAGGCCTCGACCTCAGCGCGGTGCTCGGCGTCGCAGAAGCCGCCGCCGACGTTGGCTGAACAACCCCCCGACGCCTCTCCGGATTCCAGTGGCTCGACGAGGCGAGGAATGTGTAACCTTCCGGCGATGCGCTCGGCGTTCGGCCTCCTTGCTGCCTGCTCCCTCTCCCTCGGAATCGTCGCCCTCGGCGCGTGCGGCTCGGAGGAGACGAGCGCGCAGGGGGACGACGCAGACGCCGCTGGGGCGGAAGGCGGGGGACGGCCCGACCCCGACCCGACCCGGCCCGACCCCGACCCGACCCGGCCCGACCCGACCCGGCCCGACCCCGACCCCGATCCCGACCCGAAGCCGGGGCAGGATCCCGACGCCTCTCCGACGGGACCGGAGGACGCAGGGCCTCCGTCGGCGCGGATCTACGCGCACACGCCGCGTGAGCTCTACGTGTTCGACCCCGTCACGAAGACCCTCACGGAGATCGGGACGCTCGGGTGCCTCGGGGACGACGTGCTCGTCGACATCGCGGTCGACGCGAAGGGGGCGGTCTACGGGACCACCGCCAATGGGCTCGTCGCGATCGATCCGAAGGACGGGACGTGCACGTACGTGAACGAGTCGATCGGCGCATACGTGATCGCGCTCACCTTCCTCCCCGCTGGGATGCTCGATCCGGACGAGGAGGTGCTCGTGGGCTACACGGGCAGCACCTCTTCTCCGCAGTACGTCCGTATCGACGTCGCCACGGGGGAGGTGACCTCGCTAGGACCGCTACAGGAGCCGGACGCCTCGGTGAGGTACTGGCCCGCCGGCGACCTGGTGGCGCTCGTCCGCAACGGCTCGTCCAAGACCTACCTCACGGTGCAGCGCTACAACTCCGGCGTCACCGCCGTCCTCAACGAGTTCGCCGAGATCGACCCGGTCACGGGCAGGATGGTAACCGTCATCGGCCCGACCGGGCATCCGGACCTCTGGGGTCTCGCCCAGTGGGCCGGCGTCGTCTACGGCTTCAGCCTCAAGGGGCACGTCGTCGAGGTCGACCTCGCGACCGGCTCGACCACCGCGCTGCCGACGGCCACGAAGCCGGACGCCAGCGTCTTGCCGTGGTTCGGAGCAGGCGTGACGACGACGGCGCCGACCGACTGAGACGTCCTCGTCGCTTTTTGATGCGACCTCCGCACGAAGGTGGCGTCAGCACAGTGGAAGGAACGCTGCAGTCACACCAGAACGGCGTCGTCGAGACGGCTCACGACACCCTCAGTCGGCGCTGAAGCAGGCACCGAGTGTACTCGGTGCCGTCACGCCTCATCGGTTGCGAGGTGGAGATTCGGCAGCATGCAGACGTGATCGAGGTCTTCTACGGCGACCGGAGAAGGTCAGTTGCGTCGTCGAAGGTGTCTGCTTCGCGCGGGTCGCACTCTTCGATGCGATCCGGGGCGGCGCCTTGTGCGGCGAGGCCCCGAGCCTCCACTTCCACCACGCGAGCGACTGCGCGTTGATGCCCGTCTCGGCGGCGTACTCCGCTGCCGTCAGAGCGAGCTTTGCGGTCACGACCCGAGGCTTCTCGCCTTTGTCGTCACCGACATGGTTGGCGATGATATGGGATTGCCCCGGTCTTGTGGACACCACGCGTAACCCGCGATGGGCTACGAAGAGAGGTGATCCATGGGG
>CALFEQ010000099.1 GCA_937949945.1 uncultured Myxococcales bacterium | reverse complement strand
TTGTCCTCTTCCGCCTTGGCCGTCGCGGGCGGCTCGGGCGTCGGAGCCGGCGGGGGCTCGGCGGCGGGCGGAGGCGGCTCGGCGGCGGGCGGAGGCGCTTCGACCTGTGCGGCCGCGGCCGTCTTCGCGGGCTCGTCGCTCGTGCCCGAGGTGGTGATGGCCGCGACGATGATCCCGAGGACGGCCACCGCGCCGACCGCAGCGCCGATGATCTTCGCCCTCTTGCGCGCCTTCTGCTGGGCGGCGGCGAAGCCGTCGATCTCGTCGTCGTCGACGTCGATGGAGCCGTCCGCAGCGATGTCGAGCGCGACGGCCGGCGGAGGTGCGCTGGGCGTCGCCGCAGGCGCCGCTGCCTTGCGCGCCTCCTCTTCCTGATGAATCGCGAAGAGGTCGATGATCCCCGAGTCCCTCGTGCTCATGCCGAGGGACATACGCAAAAACCCGACCAAACGACGGCCGCGAATCGCCGCCAAAATCCTGTGCAACTTCGCGCGGTTGAAAACGTTCAGCTACACGAAAGCGGCGAACTGGATCCTCGGTTCACCGCCTTCTAGCCATCAGGTCGACCAGGCGAGATGACCGCCAAATGTAGGCAGAACGTCGTCTCGATCGACTCGGGACGCGTCCGGTCAGGGCGCGATCGTCTCGGTCCTGACCGTCAGCATCACGGCGCCCTCCTGCGAGGCGTTGGCGCCGCCGACGTAGACGGTGACCGTGCCACCCGCGGCGATCGTGACCTTCCTCGAATCCGTCAGCGACGCGAACTTCGTATCGCCCGTCAGCGCCACCGTGCTCGAGCCGTAGATCTGGAGGCAGGCCTTTCGGTCCGCCGGCTCGTCTTCGCCGTTGTAGGCGGCGAGCGTCGTGTCGACGACGGCGTTGGTCGGCGGCGCTGCCGAGTTCCACATCGAGACCGTGACGGCCTTCGGCAGCGGGTTGTGCACCCGGATGTAGTCGTAGGCCACGTTGGTCGTCGTCGAGACCGTCACGCTCGACGAGGTCGCGCAGCTCGAGCCGGAGATCATCGCGATCGTCCTGTCCAAGGACAGGATGGCGATCGTCGAGCTGAGGCCGTTCACCTTCGACGCGACGTCGATGGTCTTCGGGGGCGGCGCGCACTCGCCCGCAGGGCCGTAGGTGCAGTCGGCCTTGCACGGCATCGGGCGATACGTGCCAGACTCCATACAGCCGGCAACGACGAGCGCGACGGTGCCGGGAGCGCACGAGTTCGGCGGCTCGCCCGTGCACACGGGATTGTTCCAGGAGCAGTACTTGGAGCACACGAGGGTGCGCGTCCCGCAGTTGCCGCACTCCTCCGTGATGGTCGTGCCCGGGATGCAGCCGTTCGGGACTTCGCCGCTGCAGTCGCCGTACTCGCTCCAGAAGCCGCCACCTCCGTCGGGGTTCGCGAGGCAGATGGCCGAGTGCCTGCCGCAGGCGCCGCACTCCTTCTCGAAGACCTCGTTGATGTTGGCGCACGGCTCGCCGGGCTGAGGCGCGGGCGGATCCGGATCGCTGGTGCCCGAGTCCTTGTTGGACCCGCCGTCGGACTTGGTCCCGCCATCGCCGCCGACACCGCCGCTGCTGGTGCCGCCGCCGCTCGAACCGCCCGAGCTGCCAGGCTTGAGCGGAGTGCTCGGCTCCTGCGAGTCGGCGGGCGGGGTCGTCGGTCCGAGGTCATCTACCTCGGCGCCTGAAGCGCTGCATCCTGCGAACGCGGCGAGGCCAATGAAGGTCGCGACCGCTGAGATGAACAAACCCGAGCCAAGCCGACCCATCCGAACCTCCTGACGCCCCCAAGCCCAGAACGCTCGCATGTATGTGCGAGTGGGCTGCGGTTTAGCAGTCGCACGTGGATCGGCAAGTACTCATTTTCCGATTTTCCCAACGGGATCGCGGGCGATCCGCTTCGGCAGCCCTCGGTCCTCGCCCCTCGGTCCTCGGTCCTCGGCAGCATTGCCTCCCGCGCACGGGGACGAAGCCCGCGGGAAATTTCGCCCTGAGGTCTCGAATTTGCGCGCGGCCGCCGGCGTCAGGCGCGGAGGGCCGTCACGAGGCCGTCCATGCTCTTCTTCGCGTCTCCGAAGAGCATCCGGGTGTTCTCGAGATGGAAGAGGGGGTTCTCGACGCCCGCGTAACCGGCGGCCATGCCGCGTTTGAGGACGATCACGGTCTTCGCCTTCCAGACCTCGAGGACCGGCATCCCGTAGATGGGGCTCTGCGGGTCGTCGAGCGCGCCCGGGTTCACGATGTCGTTCGCGCCGATGACGAGCACGACGTCCGTCTTCGCGAAGTCGTGGTTGATCTCCTCCATCTCGAGGACGATGTCGTAAGGGACGCCGGCCTCGGCGAGCAGGACGTTCATGTGCCCGGGGAGGCGGCCCGCGACGGGGTGGATCGCGAAGCGGACCGTGGTGCCGCGCTCGCGGAGCGTCTGCGTCAGCTCGTGGACCGCGCCCTGCGCGCGGGCGACGGCCATGCCGTAGCCGGGGACGATGACGACGCTCTTCGCCTCGCGCAAGAGCGCCGCGACGTCGGCCTGCGAGATCTCGATGACCGCGCCCGCGGCCTCTTGCGCGCCCGTGGGGGACTTGGCGTCGGCCGTGCCGAACCCGCCGAAGATGACGTTCATGATCGAGCGGTTCATCGCGCGGCACATGATGATCGAGAGGATCGCGCCGCTCGATCCGACGAGCGCGCCCGTGACGATGAGCAGATCGTTCGCGAGCACGAACCCGGCCGCGGCGGCCGCCCAGCCCGAGTAGCTGTTGAGGAGCGAGACGACGACGGGCATGTCCGCGCCGCCGATCGCCATGACGAGGTGCACGCCGAGGATGCCGGAGAGCAACGCGATCGCGACGAGGTAGATGAGCCCGCCCGTCCCCTCCATCATGACGACGGGACCGCAGAGCGAGAGCGCGCTCATCGCGAGCAGCGCGTTGAAGACGTGGCGCCCGGGCAAGATGAGCGGCTTGCCCGAGATCGTCCCGCGGAGCTTCGCCCACGCGATGACGGAGCCGGTGAACGTGAGCGCGCCCACGGCGACGCCGACGCCGATCTCGACGAGGTGCACCGTCCGCTCGATCCCGCGCTCCATCGCGCGGGCCTCGGGCGACAGATACGACGCGAACCCGACGAGCACCGCCGCGAGCCCCACGAAGCTGTGGAGGATGGCGACGAGCTCGGGCATCCCGGTCATCTCGACGCGACGCGCGAGGACGGCGCCGATCGCGCCGCCGACGACGAGCGCGGCGGCGAGGAGACCGATCGCCCCGATGTCTCCGCCGAGATCGCGGCCGGGATGGCTCGCCCAGGCGCCGGCGGTGACGGCGACGGCGATCGCCATGCCGACGATGCCGGAGATGTTCCCTTTCCGCGCGGTCTCCTGCTTCGAGAGCCCGCCGAGGCTGCGGATGAAGAGGACGCCCGCGACGAGGTAGGCGACGGTCTGGACGCCTTCCGTCATCATCATCCGTGGCCTCCCTTCCCGTGGCCCCCGTGGCTGCCGGCCTTCGCCGCGGCCCCGGGCTCGCGGCGGAACATGCGCAGCATGCGCTCGGTGACGAGGAAGCCGCCCGAGATGTTGATCGCCGCGAAGAGGGCGGCGAGCGCTCCGAGGACGCTCGCGGCGTCGAGCGTCGACGAGATCTGGAGCATGCCGCCGATGATGATGATCCCGCTGATGGCGTTCGTGACGCTCATGAGCGGCGTGTGCAGCGCGGCGGTGACGCTCCAGATGACCTGCCAACCGACGAAGCACGCGAGGATGAAGACCGTCGAGTGCTGGAGCAAATCGGACGGCGCGAAGCGCCCCGCGACGAAGAGCGCGACGATGACGAGCATGCCGCCGAGCGTCGTGCCCCATGCACGTCGCGTGGGCGATCGGATGTGACGCTGCGCGGGCTTCGCCTCGGGCGCGGGCGCCGTGCGCGGACGCGCCGACGGCCGCGGAGGCGGCGCCATCTGCGGCGGCGGCGGGCGCGGGAGGATCTCGCCCTGGTGCGTGACGAGCGCGGGACGGATGACGTCGTCCTCGAGGTCGATGTGGAGCTGCGGCCCGTCGACGAGCTCGGCGAGCAGGTGGACGATGTTGTTCGCGAAGAGCCGGCTCGCGGACTGCCCCATGCGGCTCGGCAGATCGGTGAGCCCCACGATCGTCACGCCGTGCCGCTGGACCACCTCGCCCGGCACGCAGAGCGCGCAGTTGCCGCCCTGCTCGGCGGCGAGGTCGACGATGACCGATCCGCGCTTCATCTTCGTGACGACGTCCTCGGGCACGAGGAGCGGCGCCTTCTTCCCGGGCACGAGCGCGGTCGTGATGATGATGTCGACCTCGGACGCCTGCGCGCGGAAGAGCGCCATCTCCGCCTCGATGAACTTGGCGCTCATCTCCTTCGCGTAGCCGCCTCCGCCCTCGCCTTCCTCGTCGATGTCCACCGTGAGGAACTTGGCGCCGAGGCTCTCGACCTGCTCCTTCGTCGCCTTGCGCGTGTCGAACGCCCGGACCTCCGCGCCGAGCGCCTTCGCGGCCGCGATCGCGGCGAGGCCCGCGACGCCGGCGCCGATGACGAGCACGCGCGCGGGCGGCATCGTCCCGGCCGCCGTCACCTGCGGCCCGAAGAATCCTTGGTAATGATTCGCAGCCTCGACGACGGCGCGATACCCTGCGAGGTTCGCCATCGACGAGAGCACGTCCATCTTCTGCGCGCGCGTCACGCGCGGGATGCGCTCGAGCGCGATCGCAGACACCTTGCGCGCCGCGAGCAGCGCCGGCAGCACTTCGTCCCGCTCCGGCTGCAGAAGCGAGACGAGCAATGCGCCCTCGCGGATCGTCCCGACCTCGGCGTGGGACGGAGGCCGAACCTTGATGACGATGTCGCTCTCGGCCCAGACGGCGCGAGCGTCGGCGATCCGAGCCCCCGCCTTCTCGTAGCCTTCGTCCGGGTACCCGGACCCGGCCCCTGCCCCCGCCTCGACGACGACCTCGAGGCCCATCCCGATCAGCTTCTTCACGGACTCGGGCGTCGCAGCCACCCGACGTTCGCCCGCGAAGCTCTCCTTCGGTACACCTACTCGCATCGATGCGCCGCCCTCGTGCGTTCCCCCCGCTGCGCACGTGACGATACATCAGCCGGCGTCGCATGGCCTCGTGATCGACCACGAACGACCGCGAGCCCATGAGCAAAGCCCCAGCTCCACCGTTGCGGAATGCGGCGGAGCCGGGGCCTCGTCGAGAGCGTGCGGAATGCGCGCGGCGTGCGGCGCCCGGCGACGCCTCAAGCGGCGGCGACGATGGACGCCCGCGGCGCGATGCGAGCCGTGCCGGATGCAGGCCGGGCGCGCCGGTAGACGCGTCGCTCGGCGGCGTCGATGCCGAGGAAGGCCGTTCGGTCGCACGGCAGGCTCTCGTCGAGGACGCCGGCGCGCGGCGTCTCTTCGGCGTCCGCGCGACGAATGGCCTCGTAGCGATCGAAGCCGAGCCGGACGCGATCGCGGAGCGGCTCGTCGAGCGCGAGCTCTCTCGCGAACCCGCCCGCGCCTTCGGCGACGCGCGCGGCGAACAGCTCCGCGCCGCAGCCCGATCCGTAGCTGAAGAGCCCGATGCGCGTCCCGACGAGCGCGCTCGCCTCGGCGTGCAAGAGCGAGGCGACCGCCATGTAGAGCGATCCCGTGTAGATGTTGCCGACCTCGGCCGAGAACGCGAGCGACGGCGCGACCTCGCGAGCGAAGCGCGCGTCCGCCGCCGCGTCGTCGAGGCCTTCGAGCTTCGCGCGCTGCCGATCGGCCTTCTTCGCCATCTTCGGATAAGGCACGTGGTAGACGACGCGCGCGAGCGGGTCGCCGCCCCCTCGCCTCTCCTCCTCGCGACGCCACTCGTCGAACGCGCCGGTGAACGCGTCGAGGTAGCAGGCGACGGAGAAGTGCCCGTCGACGAGCGCGTCGCGCCGGTTCAGCGGGCGCCAGAAGTCATGGACGTCACGCGCGTACCGCCCCGAGCGCCCGAGCTCGATCTCGAGCAGCCGCGGGCGCTCGGACACGATCATCGCGACGGCCCCTGCGCCCTGCGTCGGCTCGCCCGGGCTGCCGAGCGCGTAGCGCGCGATGTCCGTGCACACGACGAGCGCCCGCCGCCCGCGCGCCGCCCCGCTCGCGATCCATTCGCAGGCGGCCATCAGCGCGGCGGTCCCGCCGAAGCAGGCGTGCTTGGTGTCGAAGACGCGGCAGCTCGGAGGCAAGTCGAGCAACCCGTGCACGTACGACGCGACGGGCTTCGAGTGATCGATCCCCGACTCCGTCCCGACCGCGCACATCCCGATCGACTCCGGATCGATCCCGGCGCGCTCGATCACGCGCGCGGCCGCGTCGGTCGCGAGGGTCACCGGATCCTCGCCGGGCCCTGCGATCGCCATCCGGACCGCACCGAGCCCGCTCGTGTACTTCTCGACGGGGACCCCGCGCTTGGCGGCGAGATCGGCGAGCTCGAGGAAGGCCCGAGGCGTGGAAAGCGAGATGGCGTCGATGCCGACGGTCGACAAGGTCATGAGCGTCCTCCAAGGTCACAAGGAAGCGGTCACGCGCGCACGCGTGCCTCGTCACACGGTGACGCGTCCTCGTCGGCTCACAACGCGAGCCTCGCTCGACGGTCGCGGCCGCACGGCGAGCGGTCGCGATCGCGGCCTCAGTAGACCGGATCGGGCAGCGCGTCCGCCGGCAGACGGAAGATGAGGAAGGTCTGCGTGCGGTTGTCCTCGTTCCCGCGGAAGGGCGATTTGCCGTCCTCTGGATCGAACCACATCCAGCGCGCGACGGCGTCGATGCCGCTGACGCCCGCGTCGTCCTTCTGGCAGACGATCGGGAAGTCGCCGTCGTCGCTGTCGTTCGCCTCGCCGAACGCGAGCTTGCCCTTCGCGCCGGGCGTGATCGCGCCGGTCGTCGTCACCCACCCTTTGCTGTAGGTGGCGCCGTCCGCGCCCTTGTTGCACTCGGCGATCTTCTCGTTGACCTTGTCTTGGTCGGGCCCCGATCCGCGGTGGTCGTACGCCTCTCCGGTCGCACAGACCTGCCATGCGCCGTTGCCGCTGTAGATCGGCTCGCCGCCCACGCGCTTGAACTGCGCGAGCGTGCCCTGCGTCACGAAGTTGTCCGCCCACGCGATGATGTAGAGGTACGCGCCCGGCGGCGCATCGGCGGCGGGAATGGTGTACGCGACGGGCCCGTACCCGACGGGGCAGTTGAAGATGCCCGGCCCGTCCGAGCCCTCGCCGCGGATGAACGTCTCGAGCGCCGTGCCGTCGCCCCAGCCGAAGCTGAAGGCGTTGTCCGTCGTCACGACGGCCTCGACGTCGGTCGCGGGAGGCAGCGTCGCGGCGCCGTCACCGGACGACGTTCCGGGCAACAGGCCCGAGCTCGATCCTCCTCCGTTCCCACTGCCGTCGTCGTCGGTCGGCGAGGCACTCGAGCCGCATGCGAAGACGACCGCGAGCCCGCCGAGCAAGACGGCGACGGACAGGAACGAGCTGCGCATGCGGAGATTGTCGGCCCCGCTCCCCGTGGGAGCAAGCGTTCATCGGCGGCTCACGATGCGGAGCCATGTAGGATGCACGAGCGCGGAGAGCGCCCGTACGCGTCGCGCACGCTCGTGCGCGTTCGGACACCAGGCCGCAGAAGCCGCGTTGTCCGACGCCCAGTGCGCGTCGATCGCGTGAGCGCTCTCGATGTACTTGCCGTCGACGACGAGGCTCGTGAACCCGAGCGGATCGTCGTCCCCGTTCGCGAACGCGAGCCTTCCGGCCGACTCGGCGTGCTCGGCACACGGGCACGCGAACCAAGCCTCGGCGGCGGCGAGCCTGTCGTGCGGCGCGCGCAGCGACGGCTCGGCGCGCTCCCACACCG
>CALFEQ010000098.1 GCA_937949945.1 uncultured Myxococcales bacterium | reverse complement strand
TCGCGCCGGGAATGGGAATGGGCGGCTTCGCGCCGGGAATGGGAATGGGCGGCTTCGCGCCGGGAATGGGCTTCGGCGGGGGCTGCGGCGGGTTCTGCTGATCGCCGTCGGGGGAGGACGCCGGCGACACGATCGTCGCGCGTCCGAGGGCCGACGATCGCGCGGGAATGGAGGGGCGCCGCGCGATCGTCGGCACGAGGCAGGGATCAGCATCCGGCGAGCCTGCAGTACTCCTTGCGCGTCGCCGACATGCTGTAGACCGGCTGGCCGTAGCGGCCGGGCGGGAGCGAGGCCCACTCCCACGAGAGGCGGTTCATCGCGTTCGTGAACTCGGTCGCGGTCATCGCGCGGTTCGTCGGGACGGTGACGCCCCTTCGTCCGACGAGCTTCATGGCGCCCTTGTCCTGGTTGGCAGGGGTGAAGTTCGAGAGACCGAGGCCGGTCCAGGTCTTGTAGAGGAACTGGTAGCGGCCGGCCGCCGTGGAGCACAGTCTGCCGGAGCAGACCTTGATGTTCGGGTGCTTCACGCAGCTCGAGAAGTACTTGTAGCCGAACGTGACGTTGTAGCCGTCCTTGCCGCGACCACGCGTGCCTTCGGTGTACGCGATCGTGTCGAGGAGCGCGCGGTGCTTCGCCGGCACCGCTCCCTTCGCGGTGGAGGCCTCGCACGCCCCGCCCGTGATCTCCTGGCTCGTCGTCTCGATTTCCTCCTCGAGATCCTCCGACGTGGCGGCGCAACCGGAGGCTCCGGTGGCGAGGACGGCGCAAGCGAACGTGGCCCCGAAGATCTTGGCGATGTTCATGGTGCTCCTCCAGTCGTGGCGATTCACAGTCTTGCGAGGGAGTTCTGCGCGGCGGCGATCGCCTCGGTACGCAGCTCCTCTTCGAGTCCTTCGGAGACGGGCAGCAGCGCGACGCGCTGCGCGAAGCGTTCGATGGCTCCGCGCGCGCGCCCGTCGGCGAGCTCCCCGAGCTTGATGATCGCGAGCGTCTCCATGTGCAGCGGGAGGTCCCCCCGATCGAGCGCCGTCGTGAGCGCTTCGACGGCGTGAGGACCGCCGACGTTGCCGAGCGCCTCGACGATGTTCGACACGTTGCCGAGCGCGTCGACGCCCTCGCGCCCGAGCTCCTCGCGCAGCCACTTCGCGAGCGTGCGCGCGGCGTCGTCGCGTTCGCCGTCCGACGCGCTCGCGCCGAGAATCGCGACGGCGTGGATCACCGTCGGCGCCGCGTCGGGATCGCGCTTCAGATCGAACCGCTGGAGCTCCGGCAGCGCCTCGGTCGCCGTCGCGCGCACCGCCGCTTCGACGGCTTCGATCCGCGTCGCGAGGTCGTCGCTCGCCAGCGCGTCACGAAGCTCCTGGACGCGGTCGACGCGGTCGGCGAGCGCGATCGGCGCGGCGTCGACCGTCGATCGCTCGACCCGAGCGACGGGCGCGGCGGGCACGGGCGAAGGGGCAGCTTCACGAGTCGCCTCGACGATCGGCGCCGGCGTCGCGGGGTCGGACGCTTCTTGCGCACCGCGTCGCTGCGTGAGGACGACGGCACCTGCGAGCGTGGCGATGAGCGCTCCGGCGATGGCGACGTAGTGTCTCCTCGTCATGACACTCTCGCGAAAGGATTGAGTCCAACGACCATCAGTCCGCATGTGGGCTGCTCGACGCAGACACGTAAAAGCAGCCTCCGTTCCACGCTTCGCGTTCCGTCACGGCACCGGAATTCGCGCAGCGCTCTGCGCATGGGTGGAGGGCGCGCTCGCGATGGGTCACGAGTCGGATCGCGACCCGACGCGAGGTCTCACCGATCACCCGGAAAACGCGTGATTTCCGCGTTGAAGCCAATCGTCCTCAGGGGACGAACGACGTACATTGTGTCCTCCGACGATCGTGCTGGTCCTTCGGTCCACCATCGTCGCGAAGCGAGCGGTACCAATTCTGCGCATCGCGCGTTCGAAGCGCGGCGCGTCGTGGATTCGGCGCTTCTCGAAGACGCGATCAGACCTGCCGCGTCTGCCAGCGCCCGCGGCGGAAGACGAGCCAGCTCACGATCGACTGGGCCGAGTATGCGAGCGAGATCGCGACGAACACGCCGCGCGGTCCCAAGCCGACGGGATGCGCGAGGAGCCAGGCGATCGGAATTTTGAACAGCCAGAAGCAACCGAGGTTGATGAGCATGGGCGTCGTCGTGTCCCCGGCGCCGTTGAACGCTTGCAGTGTCACCATTCCGTAGGCGACGACGACGAAGCCGAGCGCGACGATGCGCAAGCCGTCCGTCGCGAGCGCGATGACGTCCACGTCGGTCGTGAAGAGGCCGACGATCCGTCCCGGCGCGAGCACGAACGACGCCCCGATGGCCGTGAGGAAGACCGTGTTGTAGAGACCGATCGTCACGACGGAGCGACGCGCCCGCTCGGGCTCCTTCGCGCCGAGGTTCTGGCCGACGAGCGTCGCGGCGGCTCCCGCGAGCCCGTACGAGGGCATCAACGCGAAGATCGCCACGCGCATCGCGATCGTGTAGGCCGCGAGGGCCGCGCTCCCGTAGCCGGAGATGATGCGCACGAGACCGAGCCAGCTCGCCGTCTCGATCAAAATCTGCAGGCTCGCTGGCGTGGCGAGCCGCACGAGCTCGGCCAGCAGTCGTGACCGCGGTCGAAAGTGGCTGCGGGACAGCTCGATGCGGCTCGTCCGCCGCGACAAGACGAGCACCTGATACGCGACGCCGACGGCGCGGCTCACGGTGGTCGCGATCGCCGCGCCCGTCACGCCGAGCTTCGGGAACGGCCCGATGCCGAAGACGAGGAAAGGCGCGAGCACGATGTTGAGGCCGTTCGCGAGCCAGAGCGCGCGCATCGCGACGACGGGCGCGCCGACGCTCCGGAAGATCGCGTTGATCACGAAGAGGAGGAAGATCGTGACGCTCCCTCCGAACATGATGGCCGTGTAAGGCGCGCCGACCGAGATGACGCCCTCGTCGGCGCCCATCGCCGAGAGGAGGGGAACCGCGAGGATCGCGCCCGCGACGCCGAGCGCGCAGGCCGACGCCAGCGAGATGACGATCACTTGGGCCGCGGCGGTCGCGGCTCCCTCCATGTCCTTCTCGCCCGTGCGGCGCGCGACGACGGCGGTGGCGGCGGCTCCGAGCCCCATGGAGAGGACGTACACGACCGACATCATCGACTCGGTGAGCCCGACCGCGGCGACGGCGTCGGAGCCGAGCTTCGAGACGTAGAAGATGTCGACGACCGTGAAGAGCGACTCCATCGACATCTCGAGGACCATCGGCACCGCGAGCAGGAGCACCGCGCGGCGGATCGGGATCGAGGTCAGGTCTTGCTGGGAGCCGCGGACGGCTTCGCGGAGGGTCGACCAGAGGCTCTGGTTTTCGAGGGCGTCCGCCACGGGGGCCTCCTTAGCCGATCCGGCGTCCCGGGTCGCGTACGGACCTTTCGCTTCGTGCTTGCGCCGCCGCGGCGGCCGCCGTTATCAGGAGGACGTGATCGCGACCGCTCGCAGCTTCGCCGCGCTCTTCGCATGTGCGGCGCTCGGCATCACGCCCGCGTGCAACGGCAGCGACGGCTACACGGAGCCGGGGCCGAGGCCGCAGATCGTGAGGATGAGCGGGCCGCAGGAAGGCGTGCTCGCGTGCGATCCGAGCACGGTCGGCGGGTCCTGTCCGCTTCCGATACGCGTCACGTTCCGGCTGCCCGAGGACCACTTCGTCTGGAAGGCGTACGTCCGCTTCCAGAACGACGGGAGCGAGGACGGCGTCGACCGCATCTACCTCGTCGATCCCACCTACGGTCGAAACGACGCCGACGCCGAGGTGACCATCCCCGCGTACGTGCCGCCGACCATCCTTCGCCGCGGTGCCACGTTCACGTACGGCGTTCGTCTCGTGACGGGCATCGGCGAAGAGTCGCCGATGTCGACGCTGACCGTCTCCGTCCAGTGAGCCGGGCCGCGCCGCGCCGTATCAGTCTTCCTCCACGAGCCGCCACACCGGCCGCTCGTGGAAGTCGGGCCGCCCCTCGAGCAGCTCGTGCGGGCGGAAGCGGCCCTTGTACGTGAGCGAGGCGCACGCGGCGACGCGGTAGCCGAGGTACACGTGGGCGATGCCCCGCGCGCGCGCCTCCTCCACGAGCATGACCACGTGCGCGGTGCCGAGCGACGACGGCGCGTGCTCGGGGTCCCAGAAGAAGTACACGGCCGACAGCGCGTTCGGCGTCTCGTCGACGATGCCGAGGCCCACGAGGCGATCGCCGTCGTTCGGGTCGCGGAAGGCGACCTCGCGGACCGACGGGTGATCGAACGCGAAGTCGAACGCGTAACGTTCGGCGTCGAGCGGGCTCGGCTCCCAGCCGCGCGTCGCCTCACGGTGCGCGTGCCACCGGGCGTAGAGGTCGAGCCGCTCCTGGTCGATCACGGGCCTGCTCACCGTACGGGTGAGGCGAGCGGCGTTCTTGCGCGCGCGTCGCTGGCTCTTGCTCGGCCGGAACGTCGCGCTCGGGATGCGCAGGGTGACGCACTCCGCACAGTCCGCGCAGGCAGGGCGGAAGTACATCGGACCGAAGCGGCGCCAGCCACGCTCGAGGAGGATCTCGAGCTCTACCGGGGACACTGCGACCATCACGCGGATCTCGAGCGACGCTCGCTGCTCCGGGAGATAGACGCACCGGTGTGGCGGCTCCTTGATGTGCTGTATGAGCCGCGCCACGCTCACACCGTGACGCATTGCCGCCCACGAGACAAGGGCTGGCAGCGCGAGCCGCCCCGGGCCCTCGACCCACGCTCGCGCCGGCGTTCCTCCGATCGGCGACAGGGTCTAGCATGAGCCCGATGGGGCTCCGGTCGGGCCGGCGGCTCCCCCTCGCACCATGTACAAGGTCCTGTTCACGTCCGACTACGAGATCCACGGCAGCGGCATGGGCTCTCCGAAGGAGCTCGTCGTCGACCCCACGACACGGATGCTCGACCAGCTCGACCGCTACGGCGCGAAGCTGACGATCATGGCGGACGTGGGCGAGATCCTGAAGTTCAAGGAGTACGCGAACACGACCGGCGACGACCGCTTCTACTGGGGCGCCATCGCCCGGCAGCTCCAGCGCGCGGTCCGCACCGGTCACGACGTGCAGCTGCACGTGCACTCCTCGTACTTCAACGCGACGTGGGACGAGGCGAAGGGCTACTGGCGCCAGGACTACGGCGAGTACGACCTCGCGAGCCTTCCGTACGAGCGCCTCCGCGAGATGATCCGAGCGGGCAAGGCGCTGCTCGAACAGACCTGCCGCGCCGCGAAGCCGGACTACGAGTGCTACGTCTTTCGCGCGGCGAACTGGTCGATGCACCCGTCGCCCACCATCGTGCGCGCGCTCGTCGACGAAGGCTTCCGCATCGACACGTCCGTGTGGAAGCACGGCCGCTACGACGACCTCGTGAAGTTCGACTATACGGGCGCGTACAGCGACCTTCTGCCGTGGCCCGTGGATCCGAACGACGTCTGCCGGCGCGATCCGAACGGTCGACTGTTCGAGTTCCCCATCTACACGGAGAAGCAGCCGATCTGGGTCTTTCTGACGGCGAACCGCGTCTATCGCGTGATCGCGCAGCGCCTGAACCCGCTCCCCGATCCCGACGAGGTGGCGCCCGCGTCCGGCGCCTCGTCTCGGCCGCGACGTTCGCTCGTCGACAAGGTGCTCCGGAAGGCGAAGATGCTCGTAGAGACGCACGCCTGGAAGATGGACTTCAACCAGTGCACCGGCCGGCAGCTCGTCGAAGGCCTGAAGCGCGTCGAGGCGCGGTACGGTCACCCGGACGTGCCGCTCCCGTTCGTGCTCATCGGACACTCGAAGACGTTCACGCGTCACAACGAGCGGAGCCTCCGCCCGTTCCTCGAGTTCGTCGCGGAGCACCCCGACCGGTTCTCGTTCGGGACGTTCGCCGACTTCGATCCGGAGCGCTATCGACAGCCGCTCGCGGCGTGAGCGCTCGGCACGCTACTCGACGACGCGGAACGCGAGCTCGCGACGAACGCCGCTGCCGGGCGCCGCCACGGCGATCGTCGTGAAGCCCGGCGTCTTCGCCTTCGCGTACTCCACGACGGGGAGCGTCGCCGAGACCGGGCGCGGGCCGATGACGGTCTCGTCCGCATAGATGCGCTCGAGCGCCCCGCTCGACGCGATGAGCTCTTCACCGCTCTCGGAGCGCGGGATCGAGACGATCTCGATGTTGCTCTCGACGCGGAGCTCGATCTCGCCGCTCGGCGAGGGCTCGACCTCGGTCGCCTCGCCGTCTCGCGACGGCGTCACCCTCACGGTCGTGTCGATCGTCGCCGCGTCGCGGACCTTGACGGTCATGCGGTCGATCACCGTCCCCGTCCACTCGTCGTAGACCTCGAGATCGGCGTCGCCGGCGCGCTTCGTCTCGACCGCGATCGTTTCGTGGCAGTCGTACGTGAGCACCTTCCGGCATCGCGGCGTGAAGCGAAACTCCGCGACGTCGGGGGCGGTCGACCGTATTGCGTAGGGGATCCGGTAGTTGACGTTGCTCACGTCGATGTCGAGCGCGGAGCCCGCGAGGACCTCGCGATCGATGCTCGTCTCCGCCGAGCACCCGGTGCAGGCGGGGATCGCGTACGCGAAGCGCAGGTTGTTGAGCTGCCCAGGCGTCCCCACCGGCTCGCCCTCGCAGCCGGCGAGCGCGAGCCCGGACGCACCAAGGAGCAGGACGACGCTACGCACCCACATCATCTGACCCGAGCGGGCCCCTCTCTAGCACCGCAGCAACCGATGTTCCACCATGGAAACGCGCGGAAGCTGCGGAAAGGAGACGGGTTATTTCGTCCCTGTGAAGGCGGCTTCACACGTCCACCAAAGTTTGGCGATTACAGGACTTTCCTGCCGCGCCGGGCGATTCGCCCCCGCGACGCGATCCGGCTTCCGATCTTCGCCCACCGCGCCGACGGCGGCCAAACAACGTCCCTCAGGCCTCGATCCGGTCGGCGCCGGCGTAGACGGTCATCGCGCCGTCTCGGACGAAGCCCGCGAGCGTCACGTTCGCTCGACGGGCGAGGTCGATCGCGAGCGACGACGGCGCCGAGACCGACGCGACGACGGGGATCCGCGCCGCGAGCGCCTTCTGGACGATCTCGAAGCTCGAACGCCCGCTCACGACGAGCACGTGGCCCGCGAGCGGCGTCGCCCGCGCGAGGACGCGGGACCCGATGACCTTGTCGACCGCGTTGTGACGGCCGACGTCCTCGAAGGTCGCCACGTGCTCGCCGCGGAACGTCGCGAGCATGGCCGCGTGGCACCCGCCCGTGCGGGCGAAGATGGGCTGGCTCGCGCGCAGCCCGGCCACGAGGTCGCTCAAGGTCGACGCCCGGATGCGCTCGCCCTGCTCGAGCGGCGCCGCGCGCGCCAGCAGGTCGTCGATCGATCGCCGCCCGCACACGCCGCACGCGCTCGTCGTCAACGTGCCGCGGCGGGCGAGCATGCCGGTCTCCTCGTCGATGGGCGGCCGCACGCCGGGCGCGAGGGTCACCTCGATGGTGTTCTCGCGCGCCTCGTCGCCGACCCTTCCGCAATGGGTGATCGAGGAGACGTCCTCCGCGCGCGCGATGACGCCCTCCGCGAGGAGGAACCCGAGGACGAGCTCGCGATCGCTGCCCGGCGTCCGCATCGTCACGGCGAGCGTCTCGCCGGAGATGCGGATCTCGAGCGGCTCCTCGACGGCGACCTCGTCCACCTTCTCTTCGCGCGACGTGCCGGCGATCCGCAGGCAGTCCACGCGTCGTGTCGAGGTCGCCATCGCTCGGCACGCTCAGTCGAACGCGTCCTGACGGAAGCCCTTCGCGATCGGCGGCGGCGCCGGGTGGACGCCCGGCACCTTGCGCACGTCGACCGCGGTGACCTTGTACTCGGGGCACCGCACGCTCGGGTCCGAGTTGCCGCTCGTGAGCAGGTTCGTCTTCACCTCGGGGAAGTGGAACGAGAGGAAGACGTTGCCCGGCGCCACGCGCGTCGTGACGCGTGCCCACGTCTGGACCTTGCCGCGTGCGCTCTCGACCTCCACGAAGTCCCCGTCGACGATGCCGAGCCGCTCCGCGTCCGCCGGGTGGATCTCGACCATGTCGGTCGGCTGCAGATCGACGTTGCCGGTGCGGCGCGTCTGCGTGCCCGAGTTGTAGTGCGCGAGCTGGCGCCCCGTGATGAGGATGAACGGGAAGCGCTCGCTCGCCGACTCTCCCGGCGGCTCCCAGTCGACGCTGTGGAGCACGGCGCGCTTCGTCGGCGTCGTGAACCCGTCGGTGTAGAGGATCGGCGTGCCGGGGTGGTCCTTCGACGGCACCGGCCACTGCAGGCCCTGCTTGCCGAGGCGCTCGTGCGAGATGCCGCGCCACTGCGGGGTGAGCTCGGCGATCTCGTCCATGACGTCGGCCGAGGATTTGTGCGGCATCTCGTAGCCGAGGCGCTTCGACAGATCGAGGAGGATGTCGAGGTCGCGCCGCGCGTTGCCGGGCGGCGAGACCGCCTCGCGCACCATCTGGACGCGACGCTCCGCGTTCGTGAACGTGCCCGTCTTCTCGAGGAAGCTGGATCCGGGCAGCATCACGTGCGCGAACTTCGCCGTGACGTTCTCGAAGATGTCGTGCACGACGAGCAGCTCGAGCGATCGCAGCGCCTCCTCGACGTGGCTCACGTTCGGGTCGGTCTGCGCGACGTCCTCGCCGAAGACGTAGAGCGCCTTGAGCTTCTTCTCGATCGCCTGGGAGAACATCTCCGGGATCATGAGCCCGCGCTGCGGCTTGATCGGACGACCCCAGCGGGCCTCGAACGCCTTCCGGACCGCGTCGTCGTCCAGCTTGCGGTACATCGTGAGGTACGTCGGCAGCGCGCCGACGTCGCTCGAGCCCTGGACGTTGTTCTGCCCGCGCAGCGGGTTCGAGCCCGCGCCCGGCTTTCCGAGGTTGCCGGTGAGGATCGCGAGGTTCGCGAGGCAGCGCACGCCGGGGACGCCCTGCGCCTGCTCGGTGACCCCGAGGCCGTAGAAGATCGCCGCCGGCTTCGTCGTCGCGTACAGGTGCGCGGCCTTCTCGACGAGCGCCGCCGGCACGCCGGTGATCGACTCGACGCGCTTCGGATCGTACTTCGCGATGTGCTCGGCGTAGGCCTCGAAGCCCTCGGCGCGCGTGTCGACGAAGTCGCGATCGAAGAGGCCGTCGCGGACGATGACGTGCGCGAGCCCGTTGTAGAGGGCGACGTTCGTCCCGGGCCGGAGCTGGAGGAAGACGTCCGCCATCGTCGCGAGCTCGATGCGGCGCGGATCGGCGACGATGAGCTTCGCGCCGCGCAGCCGCGCCTCCTTCATCCGTGCGCCGACGACGGGGTGGCCCTCCGTCGGGTTGGCGCCGGTGAGGAAGAGGCACGCGGTGACGTCGATGTCCGCGAACGAGTTCGTCCCGCCCGACTCGCCGAGCGACTGGATGAGACCGAGCGAAGTCGGCGAGTGGCAGACGCGCGAGCAGTTGTCGATGTTGTTCGTGCCGAGCGCCGCGCGCGCGAGCTTCTGGAGGACGTAGTTCTCCTCGTTCGTGCAGCGGCTCGAGCTGATGAACGCGATCGCGTCCGGTCCGTGCGCGGCGGCGATCGCCTTCATCTTGTCGGCGACGAACCCGAGCGCCTCGTCCCAGCTCGCCTCGCGCCACGTCCCGTCCGAGCGGCGCATCATCGGCGACGTGAGCCGATCGGCGGCGCGGGCGTACTGGTGCGCGAAGCGACCCTTCACGCACGTGTGCCCGAGGTTCGACGGCCCCTCGAGCGCGGGATCGATCGCGACGACCTCGCCGTCGCGGACGTGGACGTCGAGCGAGCAGCCGACGCCGCAGTACGCGCACGTCGTGGTGACGGTCTTGTCGATGGTCTCCTTCGCGCGGAAGGCGGCCTCGTCGAGCGCGCCCGTCGGGCACGTCGAGACGCACGCGCCGCACGAGACGCACGCGCTGTCCGTGAACGACGAGTCCATCCCGGCGACGATCTTCGTCGCCCACCCGCGGTTCGCGTAGGAAAGCGCGAACGTGCCCTGGATCTCGTCGCACGCGCGGACGCAGCGCCCGCAGACGATGCACTCGTTGAGATCCATCTTGATGTACGGGTGCCGGTCGTCCTTCTCGTACGCGTGGCGCTCGCCTTGGTAGCGGCTCGTCGTCAGGCCGAAGTGGCGCGCGACGCGACGGAGCTCGTTGCGGTCTTCGCCCGTCGCGGGATCGATCGCCTCGCGGGCCAGCGCGGCCTCCGGGTAGTCGGACAGGACGAGCTCGACGACGTTCTTCGCCACGCGCTGGGCCGTCGCGTCCTTCGTGTCGACGACCATGCCCTCGCGCACGGGCGTCGTGCACGCGGCGACGGGGCCACGCGCGCCCTTCACGCCGACCATGCACACGCGGCACGCCCCGAAGGGGGCGAGGCGCGGGTCGTAGCAGAGCGTCGGGATGTAGATGCCTTCGCGGCGTGCGACGTCGAGGATGGTCGCGCGCTCCGAGGCCTTCACCTCGCGTCCGTCGATCGTCAGCGTGACGAGGCGACGCTTCGTCTCCTGCTTTCCACTGGTGCCGTCCGCTGCGCCCATCAGGAGGCTCCTTTCTCGGATGCGCCTTTCGACTCGCCCTTCAGCTCGTGGCCGAAGTGTCGGAGCAAGGATTGGATCGGATCGGGGATCGCTCCGCCGTGCGCGCAGAGCGAGCCGAGCCGCAATGTCTCGAGCAGCTCGCCGAGCAGGTCGAGGTCGGCCTGGACGGCCTCGGCGCTGCGCGGCTCCTTGAGCCGCTTGACGATCTCGAGGCCGCGGCGGCCGCCGATGCGGCACGGGAAGCACTTGCCGCACGACTCGGCGTCACAGAACTCGAAGAGGTGGATGGCGATGTCGCGCGCATCCACGCGATCGTCCCACGCGACGATGCCGCCGTGCCCGAGCAGCGCGCCGACCTCGGAGAGCTCCTCGAAGCCGAGCGGCACGTCGAGCATCGATCCGGGCAGGATCCCGCCGAGGGGCCCGCCGATCTGCACGGCCTTGATCGGGCGGCCGTCTTTCAGGCCGCCGCCGATCTCGAGGAGGATGCGCCGGAGCGTCGTGCCGAGCGGGACCTCGTACATGCCCGGGCGAACGAAGCGCTCGTTGAGCGAGACGGCCTTCGTCCCGCGGCTCTTGCCGACGCCGATCTGAGCGTACGCCGCGCCCCCGTGCCGGAGGATCCAGCCGAGGTTCGCGAGCGTCTCGACGTTGTTCACCACCGTCGGCTTGCCGAAGAGGCCCTTGTCGGCGGGGTAGGGCGGGCGAGCCGTGACCATCCCCCGCAGGCCCTCGAGCGAGCGCAAGAGCGCCGTCTCCTCGCCGCAGACGTACGAGCCTGCGCCCTCGACCACGTCGACGTCGAAGGAGAAGCCGCTGCCGAGGAGGTTCTTGCCGAGCAGCCCGGCCTCGCGCGCCGCTTCGACCGCGCGGCGCAACGTCGGCACCGACCGCGGGTACTCGCTCCGCACGTAGATGAAGCCGCGCGTGGCGCCGATCGCGTACCCGCAGATCGCGAGCCCTTCGATGATCGCGAAGGGATCCCGCTCCATCAGGTACTTGTCGATGTACGAGCCGGGATCGCCCTCGTCCGCGTTGCAGACGACGTAGGCTTCGCCTGCGAGCCTCGCGTTCGCGGCCGCGAAGCGCCACTTCTGCGAGGTCGCGAAGCCCGCGCCGCCGCGGCCGCGGAGCTGCGAGGCGTCGACCTCTGCGAGCACCTGGTCCGGCCTGAGCTCCGTCAGGGCTTTGACGAGCCCGCCGAAGGCGCCGTGCGCGCGGGCGGCGGCGAGGTCGGTCGCGTCGATCGGCTGTGCGATGCGCTCGAGCACGATCGCGGGGCCGTCGTGCACCTCGAAGCGCGGGACGAGCGCGTCGTGCGCCTCCGCCAAGGAGGTCGACTTTGCCGTCGAGCTCCCGGAGCGGATCTCCTTCGCCAGGAGCTCCGCCTTCTCGGGCGTGAGCTCGCCGTAGATCTTGCCCTCGATCTCCACCGTCGGCCCGGCGTTGCAGAAGCCCAGGCAGTAGACGGCCTCGAGCGACACCTCGCCGTCCGCGCTCGTCTCGCCGAGGCGGAGGCCGAGCGCCTTCTCCAGCCATCCGACCGATGCGTCGCCGCACGCGGCATGGCACGCGGTCCCCTTGCAGACCTTCACGCGCGTGCGCCCGCGGCGCTCGGTGCCGAGGTCGCCGTAGTACGTGGCGACGCCCCAGACGGCCGCCTCCGGTTGTCCGCTCGCGCGCGCCACGGCGGCGACGTCCTCCCGCGTGATGACGCGTTTGTCGTGCATCACGTGCTTGAGCCGTTGGAGCGCCGTCCCGTGCACGTCGAGATCGCCGCGATTGCGCCTGAGCTGAACGAGGTTCTGGGACACGGGGCACCTGAGCGGAAAGGCTATCTCCGAGCGGTTACGCCCGCGAGCCACGGCGGGCAAGGCTCTCGAGATGACGCGGCGCGAAAAGGAGGCGGCCCATCGCCCGGCCGTCGTGGAGGTGGACGTTCGTGCTTCGCGCAGGCATTGGGTGAGGGCGAACGATGGGATCTCTCGCCGTCGACGAACACCACGGCCCCGACCGGCGGGTGGTGGGCGGCATCTTCGTGGGAGGCCGCGCCTCGCGCATGGGCGGTCTCGCGAAGGGCCTGCTCGAGGCGCCGGACGGCGAGCCCATCGTCGTGCGCACGAGGCGCGTGCTCGAACGCGCCGGAGCGAGCGCGGTCCTCGTGGGGGAGCACCCGGCGTATGCCCATCTCGGGCTCGTGACGATCGCCGACCATCCCGCCGCGGAGGGGCCGCTCGCGGGTCTTCTCTCCCTGCTCGAGCACGCCGGGGAGCGGCTGGCGATCGCGGTCGCGTGCGACATGCCGCTCGTCGACGAGGTGCTCGTGAAGCGGCTCGTCGATGCCATGCGCTCGGCGGATGCGCCCGCCGTCGTCGCGCCGAAGCGTGCGGTACCGGCGCGCGGGCGCGAGGTCTGGGAGCCGCTCTTCGCCGTCTACGATGCGCCGCGCGTGCTTCCGATCGCGCGCGCGTTCGCGGCTCGTGGCGAGCGCAAGCTCCAGCTGTTGATGGAGGAGGCGGGCGCGCGCCCGCTCCCGCTGTCGCGCGAAGAAGCGGAGGCGCTCGCCGACTGGGACGAGCCCTCCGACTTGCCAGCGGGCTCGGCTCGTGGAACACGAGGCACATGAAGCTCCGTGTCCGTGGTGACTCGCTCCGGTTGCGCCTCACGCGTTCGGAGGTGACCGCGCTCGCGCACGACGGCCTCGTCGAGGAGTCGGTCGCGTTCGGCCCCGGGCGCCGGCTCGTCTACGCGATCCGCTCCGTGCCGGAGGGGGCTCCGCCCGTCGCAGCGACCCTCGACGGCACGCGCATCGAGGTGGCGTTGCCCGCTCCCGACGTGCGCCGCTGGGCGGAGAGCGAGCTCGTCGGCCTCGAGGGGGTCCAGGACGCGGGCGAGGGCAGGAGCCTCCGCATCCTCGTCGAGAAGGACTTCGCTTGCCTCAAGCCGCGACCGAACGAGGACGACGCGGACGCGTTCCCGAACCCGAACGCGCCGAACGCGTCCTGCTGACGCCGTTCAGCCGCCGCGGATCTTCTTCACGGCCGCCGCGACGTCGTTGCCCGAGACGGCGGCGCCCGTCGAACGGAGGTACTTCATCGCCACGCCGGTCGCCTGACCGTCGCTCTTCGCCGCCTTGATCGCCTCGTGCTCGGACACGAGCGCGGCGACGATCTCGTCGACCGAGAGCTGCTTCGGGAGGAGGCTCGACAGCACCTCGATCTCGCGGCGGAGCGTCGCGGCGCGGTCTCCTTCGGAGAGCGCGAGCGTCTCCTCGTTCGACTTGATCAGCTTGCGGATGGCGGCCGCCGCGTCGTCGTCCGTCGACGGAGCGTTCTTGCGTGCTTCCGCGGCCTGGATCTCGCTCAGGGCGAGCCGCAGCACGTCGCGCGCGATCGTGTCGCCGGACTTCATCGCCGCGGTGATCTGCTTCTTGATTTCGTCGACCAGCACGTCCTTGCCTCCGTTCGGAGCCAGAGCATGGCAAACCCGACGCCACGGCGCACCTCCTTTCGATGCGGTGGGGCGGGGAGGCTCACCCTCCCGGGCGCGGGCGGACGACCAGCACGGATCGATCGGCGTGATTGACGACCTTCGCTGCCGTCGTCCCGACGAGCCGGTCGAGGAGGCGATAGCCGTGCGATCCGATGACGATGAGATCGACGTCGTATTCGCGCGCCGCCGAGCAGATCGCGTCCCACGGGACGCCCACCTGAGCGCTGCATCCGTCGAGCAGCTCCGGCGGCACTTCACGCGCGAGCTCCTCGAGATCGCGCTTCGCGACCCCGAGCATCGTGTCCGTCACCTGCGCGGGCGGCAGGGCCCAGAGGTTCGCCGGAAGCTCGGGCGGCAAGCCGACGGCGCGGAGCAGTCGGAGCTTCGCCCCCGTTCGCTTCGCGAGCTCGACCGCGGTCGCGAGCACGTCCTTCGCGCGCGGTGACGCGTCGAGCCCCACGAGGATGCGCCTCATGCCATGTCGGCATCCACGCCCCGTGCCTCGGCGCGATACGGCGCAGCAGAATCAGAAGCTCCGGCCGATGCCGATCCCGGCGACGTGAGGGCCGAGGTACGGCGTGACGATCGCCGCCTTCTTCGGAGGAGCCTTCGGCGCCGTGAGGTAGAGCGCGACGCCGCCGGCGAGGAGCGCGCCGCCCACGACGAACGCGGCCGTCGAGACGTTGCCGAACATCCGCGAGTCTTCGCCGGCGGCGACCCCGGCGGCCGTGCAGAGGCGAAAGTCCGGTGGCTTGCACTCGCGGTCGGCCTCCGCGTGCTTCGAGAAGGCCAACACGCCGAAGACCGAGCCCGTCACGAGGCCGGCGACGCCGAGGCCGATGCCGAGCACGCCGAGCACTCGCTGGGTCTCGCCATGGGTGCTCGACGACGGGGCGTCGCTCCACGGCGACGACGGTTGCGGTTCTCGGCGGTCGGCGGTCGGCTCCGCGGGCTCGAGCTCGGGCACCTCGACGACGCTCTCGCTCGCGTCGTTCGGGATGACGACCACCTTCTTCCACGTCTTGTAGCCGTCCGCACGCGCCACGATCGAGCGCTTGCCCGGATCGACGGGGATCGATTCTCCCCACTGCGGCTCGCCGACGTCGATGTCGTCGCGCGAGAGACGAAAACCGGGGAGGCGCTTGTTCTTCGGATCGACCTGCACGCGCAGGCGCGGAAGCTTCGCCGACAGGACCTCGATGCGAGCCCGTGCGATCTTCGCTCGGTCCTTGCGCCTGTCGCGGTTCGCGATCGCGAGCGCCTCCTGATAGAGGGCCCACGCCGTCGCGATCTTCCCCTCGTGCTCGCGGCAGATGGCGAGGTGGAGCAGCGTGCCTCCGCCCGGGTCGAGCCGCTGGCTCTCTTCCAGCTTCGGACACGCCTCCGCCCAGCGCTCCTGCTTCATCAGCTCGCGCGCTTGATCGAACAGCGCCTGCGCGGTCGCGGGATCGGCCGCCCGCGCCGGGGCCGCCATGAAGAGCATCGACGCGGCGACCGTCGTCGCGAGCAGTCCACCGTGCACGCGTGAGCGGACGTGTTTCACCTCGAGACCCACGCCAGTCTACGCGCTGTGCACCCTTCCGCATAGGTCGCCGGTGGCCGCGGCTCCGCTTCGACGGCGAGCGCGGTTACTCGGCGCCGCCGGTTCTACGACGACCGTGCGCCACGCCTCGAGCGCTCGATGAAATCGCGGACGCTCCGTTGCACGCGCGGGCTCGGATGCCCGAGGAGGCGTTCGGCGAGGCCGGGATCGAGATCGATCGGGAGCACCGTGACGAGCGCATGCACCGCGCTCGACAGCACGATCTCGTCGTTGTCCGAGCGGAGCACCTCCAAGAGGAGCTTGCGCTTCTCGTCGCAAGGCTCGAGCGCGGCGATGATGCCGACGACGCCGTCGCGCAGCGCGGGATCGGAGTGGTAGATCAGGTTGGACACGAGATCGCCGATCTCCTTCCAGCCGATCGCGCGCGTGGTCACCAGGCGCTCGATCGCCTCGAGCAACCACCGCCGAACGCCGACCGTCTCCGACTCGCTCCCGATCAGGTCCGCCAGGGCAGGGAGCACGTTCGGGGAGCCGAGGTGCTTGAGGAGCCAGGCGGCGTGCTCGCGCAGCTTGGTGTCCGGCTCGTCGCGCAACGCCGCGACGAGAGCGCGCGCGATCGGCTCGCGCTCCCATGCCCTCGCGAGCTCGAAGATCGGCGACTCGACGTCGTAGTCGAGCTCCGTGAGCGCGGTGAGCAGCTCGAGCGGCGGTCTCCCTCGCAGCCACTCCGGATGCGCTCGAAGCTCCGCGGCTGCTTCTCGTGACGTGGCCGGATCCAAGAGCGCCTCGAGGAGGGCGTCACGCTCCTTCGAGAGGATCTTGACGGACGACTCCTCGGGCGGACGCACCGACGGCCGCGCCTCGCTCGGCGACGCGTCGGCGTCCGCCGGCGGCTCGGGCGCGGCGTCCGCCGGAGGCGCCGGTGCGTCCGCCGGAGCCTCGGCTTCCGCTGCCGGCGGCGTGCTCGCGAACGACACCGTCGGAGGCGGCGCCGACGCTCCGGGAGGAGGCACGGACGGGTAGACCGCGGGAGGAATGGAGCCTCGCGGCGGTGTCACCGAGCGAGATTGCGGCGGCGGAACGGACCGCGTCGTCGACTCCGCCGGGGCTCCCTCGGCCGCCGTCGTGCTCTCCGTCGGTTGGGACGACCAATCGTCGTCGAGCTCGAGCGGCGGCGGCGGCGACGCGGCCGGCGGCGCGGGCACGGGCACCGCGGCCGGCGCCGGCATGCTGAGCGGCCGAGCCTCGGCCATCACCGGCGGGAACGACGTCGTCCCCCGCCGCTGGTCTTGCGATGCCTCTCGGTTCGCGTCCGCCGACGGCGGCGGCACGGACGGCGCGACCGTCCGCCAGCGCGCGAAGGCGGACGAGAGCTCGTCACGCAGCTGGCGCACGCCGTCCTCGACGAGAGACTTCGCTCGCTCCGCGGCGGCGGCCCTCGCCTCGGCGCGCGCGGTCGCGGCGGTCTGCGTCTCGAGCTCGCGCTGGAGGCGCGCGACGTCCTTGCGCAAGGTCTCCGTCTCGCGCTCCGCCATGGTCGCCCGCTCGAGGTTCACGTCGCGCGCGTGGCGGGCGGCCTCGAGATCGCGCTCGAGCCGCTGGAGATCGCTCTTCGCCGCCGTCGCCTCGCCACGTGCCTTCGCGAGATCGGACTCGAGGGCGGCGAGCCGTTCCTCCAGCGTGCGCGCTTCGCCGAGCGACCGCTCGAGGCGCTCGATCTGCTCCTTCGCGGCCTTGCGTTCGCGCTCGGCCTCTTCGCGCGCCTGCACCGCCGCCTCGTTCGCGGCGGACGCCTCCTGACGGAGGCGAACGACCTCGGTCTTGGCTTGGGCAGCCTCGTCTCTCGCCTGCGCGAGCTCGGCCGTCGTCCTTTCGAGCCGCTCCTGCAGCGACGCGACCTCCGCTTCCGTGTCGGAGATCTTCGCCGCGCCGGCCTGCTCTCTCTTGCGGATCTCCGCGAGCTCCGCCTCGTATTTCGAGGAAGCCCGCTGCGCCTCGTCGCGTGCCGCGCGGAGCTCGTCGATCTCCGCGCGCAGGCGCGCCATCTCTTCGGATGCCGCCCGCGCCCCGTCGATCGCGAGCGCGAGATCGTCGCGCTCGCTGCGGACCTTCTGCAGCTCTTCGAGCGCCGTGTCGTGGAGCCGTCGCAGGTTGTTCAGCTCGGCGTCTGCCTGGGCGAGCTTGCGTTCGAGCTCGGCGACGCGCGCGTTCGCAGCCTCGATCCGTTCGAGCGCGTCGTTCCGCTCCCGGCGCTGGTCCTCGATCGTCCGCTCGACGGCGGCCGCCTGTTGGTGCAGCCTCGCGAGCTCCCGGCGCAGCGTCAGGGCGGCGTTCGTCAGCGCGTCGACCGTCATCGCCGGATCGGGGCGTGTTCGGTCGACGTGCACGACGTCGATGCGAGCGCTCATCGGCTCGTCGTCCGGGTCTGCCCTCGGATCCCGACGCGTGGGTGGAGGTCGCGATACGGACTCGCGCACGTCGAGGCGGTCGTATCCGGACGGCTCGCCGTGGCCCGATTTCCCAGTGCTCTCTGCCATTCGCTCGCCTCGGACGTTGGAGGATCGCATCGCCTCCTCCGGGGACATTTCATGAGAGCACAGTCCCGGCCAGCGAAGAACCCTCTCGTCACGTGACCTTCCACGAAAAAGTCGGCTTTCGGGCCTCTCTTTTTCGGGGAGCGCACGACGCCGTCGTGACGTAGAACCGAGGCGATCGCGATGTCTTCGCTCGTCGTTCGCAACGCACTCTTCACGACGTTCGCGCTCGTACCTGCGCTCGTCGTCTCGACGCTCGGTGCCTGCTCCACCGACGATGGCAACGACCTACATGGGCCACACATCGGTGACCTGCCGCGCCGTGACGCGGAGAGCATCGACGGGAAGGTGGTCTTGCCCGACGGTGCGATCGTCGATCCCGAGTCCGACGGCGGTGAAGAAGGTGAGGCCGCGGCCCCGTGCGCGAATGGGACGGTCGCGGTCCTCGCCGGGGACGACGGCTCCCTCGCGGGAGCGACGCAGGAGAAGAACGGCGGGTGGGTCGTCTCCTCGATCGCGGGCGGCGCGGCGCGAAGCCGACCCGCGCTCGTCGCGTTCGGTTCGGGCTTCCTCGGCGTCACGCACGGCGCCGGCGACGTCCTCCAGTCGACGACGTGGGCCGGCGGCTCGTGGACCGGCGCGACGACCATCGGAAGGGACGGCGTGAAGGGCGCGCCTTCGCTCGCCGTCGCGGGAGCGAGCGCGCACGTCGTGTACGCCGCGGGCGACGGCACCGAGCGGTACTTCTTCCACGGCGTCCACGGAGGCGCCGGCTGGGACGAGGCGACGGCGGAGGTGAAGACGGCCGACGACCAGAGCTACGGGACCGTGTCGGCCGGGCTCGCCGCGAGCGGGAGCGAGGTCGTGTTCGCCGAGAACGGCACGGACAACGGGCTCTACGTCCGCTCGTTCGGCACGCAGTGGTCGCCGGCGTCCGCCGTCTTCGGCGCGGGCACCGTCGGAGGCGAGACCTCTGCGACGCCCGAGATCGTGGCGGTCGAGGGCGGGCTCGACTTCGTGCTCGTCTACTCCGAGAAGACCACGCGCCGGCTGTCCTTCGCGACCCGCGACGCGACGTCGAAGGCGTGGACGAACGGCGGCAACGTCCACATGCTCGCGACGACGGACGAGAGACCGTCGCTCGCGCGCATCGACGCGTCCACGTTGCTCCTCGCTTACCGAGGCCAGGACGGAAACGCCTACTACGCGCGCGGCACGATCGGACCGCAGGGCGTGACGTGGACCCCGGCCAGCCCGATCGGCGGAGGCGACGCCTTCGCCGTCGACGGCGCCCCCGTGGTCGCGCGCGGCGTCTGCGGTGACGACGCGGTCTTCGCGCATGCGTCCGGCGGCACCGTCCGGATCACGCGCCTGCGTGGAGACACCTGGTCGGGGCCCGAGACCATCCCGGGGCTGTCTGGCAACCGCGTGGCGATTGCGACGCGGTAGCGCCGCCTGCGGCGGCGCAGTCCTCGGTCCTCGGTCCTCAGATCGAAGAGGCTCCAGGCTCCAGTTTGGAGTCTCCAGTGGAGAGGGAGTCGGGTACACCTCCGACCTTCGAGTCACACACACGAAGGCTCGAGTCTTCGCCGAAGAATGGCGCGCGGCCCACCACGCTGAAGCAGAGTGGCGACCAACGCTGAGGACCGAGGAGACTGAAGCCTCCTCTCCCTCGAGGCCTGCAGGCCCGAGGCCTTTTCGAGGCCCGAGGCCTGAGGCCCGAGGCCTCCTCTCACTGCGCCAACAGCCCGCGCAGCTGTCCGCGCAGCGGCTCGGCGCTTCGCTCGGCGCGTTCGGCGACGAGCGGGCGATACTGCGCGCCGCCGATCGCGAGGAGGGAGCGGGCGACCGCGATCAGGACCGCGTCCTGCTTCGAGAGCGTGCCGTTCGAGCGGCTGCTCGGCGGCTCGCCCCTCCCGGCGAGGAGCTGGGCGAGCACCGATACCGCCGGTTGCTTCGCCGACGGCGTCGCGTGCGCGAGCGCCACCGCCGCCGCCGCGCGGACCTCTTCTCCTCCCGGGACGCGGCGCGTGAGGATCGCGTGCAGTCGCGGAACGAGGTGCTCGTCCACCGCGCCGAGCTGCCGGAGGCCTGCGATGCCCGCGATGCGGATGACGTCCTCCTTGCTCGATACCATCGCGACGAGCACGGGCTTGGCGCGCTCTCCCCAGAGCTTGATGAGCGCGGCCGTCGCGGCGCGGCACACCGGCGAGTGCGTCGAGCGGAGATGCTTCAGCACGACGTGACCGGCCGACTCGTCGCCGACGAACGGAGCGCACAAGAGGAGATCTTCCGCGAGCTCGAGCGTTCCGGCGTTGGGTGACGGCGTCGCGGCGATCTTCTCGAGCGAGGCGCGCACGACGGGCCACGCCTTCGGCCCGAAGTCCTTGAGCATCGTGACGAACTGCGGGCGGATGTCCGGGTTGCCGGCGAGCTTCACGCGCGCGCCGTAGAGCCCGTAGGCGCCGGCGACGCCGGCGTTCATGAGGAGGCGGCGCGCCTTCTCGCGCGCTTCGGGCAGGCCGGTGAGGAGCTGCTCGGAGATCTTCACGAGGATGTTCGGGTCCTCGAAGAGCTTGAGGAGCTTGGCTGCCGACCATGCGCGCGAGCCGACCGCTCCGTTGCGCTCCGCATGGAACGCCGAGGGCTCCGACGCGATGCCGTGCATCGTGCTCGAGACCTTCCAGAGCGCGCTCACCTCGCCACGTGCCGCGAGGACGCGCACCGCGGGCTCGAGCTTCTGCACACCCTGCGCGAACGCCGCGGGATCCGTCGTCTGCGCGAGGCGCGCCGTGAACGCGACGACGTTCTGGGCGAGCGCCTCGATCTCCGCGGTGGTCGGCTGACCGCCGCCGGACGAGCCGAACTTCCTGTGCTTGTCCGTGTCGGCCGTCGCATTGGCGTAGACGGGCCCGCGCTCGAGCCAGTCCGGCGGCTCCGACGCGCTGTCGTCGGCCACCACCGGGTTCGGCCTCGATGCGACCGGCTGGAAGTCGAGCTGCGGGGTGATGTCCCTCGACGACGGCGGCGGCGGCGACGCGTCGACGAAGATCGGATCGAGCAGCTCGCGCAGCTCCGCGCGGAGCTCGCGCATCGATTGCTGTCGGTCCTTCGGCTCCTTCGCGAGCGCCTTCAGGATGATCCGCTCGAGGAGCGGGTCGACGCTCGGATCGATCTTCGAGGGTGGCAGCGGCGGCGTGAACTGGTGCTTGTTGAGGAGCTGCGTAGGACGGTCCGCGATGAACGGGACCTGTCCCGTCGCCATCTCGTAGAGCACGATCCCGCACGCGTAGATGTCGCTCCGGGCGTCGAGCTCCTCGGAGCGGCACTGCTCCGGGGACATGTACTCGGGAGTGCCCGCAATGCCGTCGGACGCGGCGTCGGGCAGCGCGCGGTGTTGCGCGATGCCGAAGTCGCAAACCTTGACGATCTCGACCGGTCGGCCGTCGTCGTCTTGCCCCGGGACGAGGACGAGGTTCTCCGGCTTGATGTCACGGTGGACGATCCCGCGGGCGTGCGCATGCCCGAGCGCCGCGCAGACCTGCATCATGATCGATGCGATGCGCGCAGTGGGCAGCTTCCGCTCCTTCTCGAGCACCTTCCGGAGCTCCACGCCGTCCAGGTACTCCATGGCGAAGTAGAGCTGGCCGTCCGGCTCCTGCCCGAAATCGATGACGCGCGTGATGTTGGGGTGGTCGAGCCGGCTCGCGGCGAGCGCCTCCGCGTAGAACCTGCGCGCGAAGTCGATGTCGTTCTGGAAGGACTCGTGGAGCACCTTCACGGCGACCGGCATCATCAGCTCGCGGTGCCGCGCCTTGTAGACGGCGCCGACGCCTCCGCGGCCGATGAGCTGCTCGATGAGGAGCTTCCCTCCGGCGAGCGCGCGTCCGATCTTCGAGTCTCGGTCGTCCTCGGTGGGGAGCGGGCCGACGTGCGAGAGGTCCTTCGTGTGGCTCTCGCTCAGGCTCATGCTGGTCTGCGAGCGCCTGCCCTTGAGGACGTTGCCGTCGCGCGTGCGCGTCGCGGCGACCGGCCGGGCGGCCGGCTGGGCGTCCGGCATGGGTCGAAGGCGGAGCGGGAAGCCGTCCTGCGTCGGCGGCCCGAGGGGTTGAGCGATGTAGAAGAACGGCTCGCTGTTCGGCGTGTGGACCTCGAGGATGTGCTCCGCCGCGCTCACCGGCGCCGTCTCGAGCGGGACCCAGACCCGCCCGCCGGTGAACGCGGCGGCGTCGAGGACGTCACGCGCCTCGTCGTCGGCGAGGTCCGCTACGAGCACCGGGAGCAGTTCTTCCGGGGGAAGGCTCAGCATGGACCCGAACGGAGGATCCCACTTCGTCACGGACGCGGTCAATCACCGCCGCGAAGAAGGGCGCGTTCTTTAGCAAAGTGAAACCACATTCAGTTCGGATCTGCGATGGGTCACAACGACACGATGCGAGCGAGCGGATGCACAGAGAGAGCAGGTCGAGCCGCACGATGAGCGAGGAGGATGGAGACCTCCCCACTTCGGGCTCCTCATGGAGCCTTTTGCCCCGAGCCTGGAGCCTTCCACGACGGCCACGTTATCCTTCTCTGACTCGACATCCACGAGTCGGGGAGAAAGAGACCAGCGATGGGCAGAGCACCCGGCGACGTGCGCAACGATCGAAAGAACGCGGTCACGAAGTTCTGTCTCGCGATGGAGGAGCATCGCCGCACGGAAGCCGGGCGAGTCAGGACGGCGAGGGAGATGGTCGACTACTTCTTCCCGCGAACGGCAGGCATCGCCGAAGACCGACTCTTTCGCCACATGCCGCCCGAGGTGCGCGGACCCATCATCTCGGGCTGGCGCATCCGCGGTCCGAAGTCGGCGCTGCGCGACGACGACGAGAAGACGCGTCAGGTCGTCCAGGACGCGCTCGCGGCCGGCGACATCGACGAGGCGATGTTCGAGGAAGGCGTGAGCGCGCAGGTCCTCATCGACTGGATCCCGCTCACGGACTGGTGGACGTTCTGGCGTACCGGGAAGCTCACCGGCGTCGCGATCCAGAAGGCGCTGGCGACGGGACGCGAGCTCGGGCTGTTCGACGATCGATGGTTCTTGCAGAACGTCGACGGACGCGGCGGCAAGCTCAAGGGCACCGACACGATCTGCGACACGCTCTCGAAGGACCAGATCATCGCGTGGATCCGGAAGATCCACGAGTCCGGCGACGGCTCGCCGGCGGGTCTCGTGACTGCGCTCGGCTGGGAGACGATCCTCGCGAAGACCTCGCAGGAGGCGTTGCTCTTCGCCCTCGATGCGCTCGCGAAGAAGATCGGTCTCGTGAGCCAGCAGCCAGCCAAGACGGAGGTGTCCGGCCAAGACGACAACGTCGCGATCCCCGACATCCCGACGGAGCTGCCGCCGATCATGCCGGACAACCTCAACGGCACGAGCGCGTCGTCTCTCTCGGACGACACGGCTGCGTCGGAGAGGTGGTCGGACGTCTCGTCGCGGAACGCGCCGCCGCCCTCGGAAGCTCCGCCCTCGTTCTCGTTCGCGGACGACAACACGAGCGTGGAGAGTCGGAAGCCGCAGCCCCCACCCGTGCCCGCTGCGCGCAAGCGCCTCTGATCGGAACAGCTCGCGCGCGAGAGGCACGAGCGCTGCTAGCGCCGTCGTGTGCCCTCCGAGGTCGACTCGTCCGGTCTGAGCTCTCACACGGCGCTGCGGACCTCTTCGGCGTCGGACCCCGGCAGCATCGAACCCACGCGGTACGGTCCCAGGGCACGGAGCTGGGCGCTCGTCGGTGTCGTGCTCGCGTCTTTCGCGGCGGCCGCGCTCGTCGCCTCGCCGCTGTGGATCGCCATCGTCATCGGCGTCGTGATGGCCATTTCCGCGCACCGTCCTTACGAGCTCCTCCGCGCGAAGCTGCGCGGTCGATCGAGCCTGTCGGCCGGCATCGTGACGCTCACGAGCGGGCTGCTCGTCGCAGTGGCGGGGACGTCGATCCTCGTCGCGCTCGCGAACGAGCTCATGAAGCTCGTGACGCACCTCCAGGAGACGAGCCCGGGCTCGCTCGGCGGGATCGTCGGGCAGCGTGCGACGAACGCCATCGCACGGCTCGGCGTCGACACGACGCGCGTCTATGCGTGGGCCCAGAGCCAGCTCGAGGCCGCGGCGAGCTTCGCCGCGACCGCCGCGGCGGTGATCGTCCGCACCACGAGCTACGCGTTCCTCGGCCTCGTCGTCGCGCTGATGACGATGTACTACGGGCTCCTCGACGGGCCGGAGCTGGCCGTCCGGATCGAGCGCATCGTCCCGCTCGAGCCTCGGCACACGCGCGCGCTCCTCGTCGAGGCGCGCGAGGTCTCACGGACGGCGTTCATGGGGACGATCCTGACGGCGATCGTGCAGGGCGTCCTCGCCGGCGTCGGCTACGCCCTCCTCGGCGTCCCGCAGCCGCTGACGTGGGCCGTCGTCACGGCGCTCGCCTCGTTCCTCCCGGTCATCGGGACGCTCGTCGTGTGGGTGCCGATCGCGGGCTACTTGTTCCTCGAGGGCCACACGGTGCGCGCTCTCGTCCTCGTCGCGTACGGCGTCCTCGTCATCACTTCGCTGGCCGACTACGTCATTCGCCCGCGCATCGTCCGAGGCGGTGGGCATGGCCATCCGCTTCTCACGCTGATCTCGTTGCTCGGTGGGATCGAGCTCTTCGGCCTCGCGGGGCTCATCGTCGCGCCCATCGTGATGAGCGTCTTCGTCGCCGCGCTCAGGATCTACGAGCGCGAGGTGCGCTCGGGCGGCGCGCCGGGGACGACAGAGGCCGTGGAGCCTCCGCCGCTCGTCGTGTCCGCGGGGTCGTGAGATGAAGCCGACCGTCGCAGGTGTGCTCCTCCTCGTGCTCGCGTCGAGCGCGTGCGCGCTCACCTCGAAGGGAAGTGCGCTCTCGGTCCGGTGGTTCGATCCCGAGGCCGTGACTCCGGTCACCACGACGTCGGCCGCGGAGGGCGTCACGACCGGACAGCCGCTCGCGGTCGAGCTCGGCAGGGTGACCTCCGGGGCGCACCTCCACGAGAAGATCGCGTATCGGGAGGCCGCCTTCGAGGTCGGCTTCTACGAGGACAAGCGCTGGACCGAGCGGCCCGAGGCATACGTGCGTCGCGCGCTCGCACGGACGCTGTTCGAGGAGCACGGCCTCCGGCGTGCGTTCGCGGGGCAGGCGCCCGTGCTCGACGTCGAGGTGCTCTCGTTCGAGGAGCTGCGCGGTCCGACGCCGACGGCGCGCATCCAGCTCCGGGTACTGCTCCACGACCACCGCGCGGCGCTCCTCGAGCGGACCATCACGGTGGACAGACCCGCGCCGCGAGGCGACGAGCGCTTCGACGCGTTCGTCCACGCGATGGCGCAGGCGCTCGCCGCGGCGGCGGAAGAGGTCGCGCGCGAGGTCGAGCATTCCCTCCGGAGCCGGGCGGTGCAGCCGGACGAATGAACGCTCACCGCTTGGTCGACGGAGGCGTCGAGCGGACCTCGCTCTGCGACGGAGGGCCGGCGTGGCGTGAGCGGAGGGTCCGTCGAATGAGCAGCTCCACGTCGTCCGCGTTGACGGGCTTGACGAGGAACGCGTCGGCGCCGATCGCGGAGAGGCGCTGCCACTCCTTCGGTCCTCCCGCGGCCGTGAGCACGATGATGGGCGTCCGCTGGCTCGCGTCGAGCGAGCGGAGCAGCGCCGTGAGCTTGGCGCCGTCGATTTCGGGCATGTCGAGGTCGACGAGCACGACCGAGTAGGGTTGGCTCTCGAACGCGGCGAGCGCCGCCACTCCGTCGCCGACCTGATCGATCTGCGCGTGAGGGAAGCGTGCGGCGAGCGACGTGCCGATGATCTCGCGCCAGTCGGGATCGTCGTCGGCGATGAGGATGCGCTCGGGCTCGCGCGTTCCGTCGTGCTCCGCCAGGATCGCGCGGCGGAACGCGCCGACCGACGCGTACCTCTTGTGCGGATCCTTGGCGAGGGCGCGCAGGATGATCGCGTCGTAGCCGGGGGGAAGGTCGGGCCGATGGACGCTCGGAGGCGTCGGCTCCTGGAGGACGTGCTGCGAGAGCACGTTCATGTCCGTCGCGCCGACGAACGGCGGCCGTCCCGTGAAGAGCTCGTACGCGAGGCAGCCGAGCGCGTAGATGTCGCGCCGGTGGGCGAGCTCCGTGTTCTCCTCCTCGGCGAGCGCGGCCTCCGGCGCCATGTAGAGCGCGCTGCCGACCACGACGTTGCCGCTGTCGACGCTCTCGAGGATGCGCGCGACGCCGAGGTCTCCGACGCGCACGCGGCCGCTGTCCTCGAGGAGCAGGTTGGAAGGCTTGATGTCGCGATGAACGGTGTGCGACGCGTGGATCGCCTCGACCCCGAGGCAGGCCTGGTCGAGGATCCGTACCGCCTCGTCGAGATCGGGCTGCGTCCCGGGCGGGCGTGCGCGCAGCCATTGCTCGACGGTGCGCCCTTCGACGTACTCCATCACGAAGTACGGCACCTGACCGTGCTCGCCGAACGCGTAGACGTGCACGACGTTCGGATGGGAGACGCGCGCCATCGCCCGAGCCTCGTTGTCGAAGAACGTGCGCATCTCCGGGAACGCGAAGAGCTCGGGCTTGATCAGCTTGATCGCGACGCGTCGATCGAGCCGCTCGTCGTAGGCGAGCGCGACCACGCCCATCCCACCGACGCCGAGCGTCCGCTCGATCCGGTAGGTGCGATCGACGAGGTCGCCGGGCTTGAGGCCGAGCGCGGCCAGCGACTCGTCCAGCGGGTCACCGTCCGCGGGCTTCGCGCGCTCCACGACGGCGCTCACGGGCGGATCGCGCCGCGGCGGCGCGTGTCCCGGAGGCTCGGGGGTCGAGGCGGTGGCGGTGATGGCCCACTCGGCGCTGGCGAGGAGCGATCCGCTCGGTGCGGTGCGGTCGCCAAGCAGATCCGCGCCACGGCGCTCCTCGGCCGCGGAACGCTCCGCTTCGGCAACGACCGCACGCCCCTCGAGCCCGGTCCGTTTCATCGAAAGCTCCTCGCGCTCGCCGTCGCTGACGGCGCCCGTCCGAGCCGGAGCACGTGACGTACCACTCGCGAGCTCAGAGGTTTGTCGAGCGCTCGGTGCCGCACGAGCGGGGAGCCCGAAGCTCGGCCGAGCACGGGTGCCACGCCTGGGGCGCCCCTCACCACGAGGCACGCGCCCACGCGCGACGTCGTGCGTTCGAAGGAACGAACCGTCGCCCTCGGCGCGATCTCGTCAGAGCGAGATCCAGCCGCCGAGCCCGGCCGAGATGCCGAAATGGAAGAGCGAGGTGTCGTTCGACGTGGTGTCGGTCTGCGCGCCCCTCGTCACCTCCGTGGAGCGCGTCCCGGACAGCGGGACGTTGAGGAGCGGGCCCACGTGGAAGAAGAAGTGCTCCGTCGGCACGAACACGAACTGGGGATCGACGTCGAGCGAGAAGTACGTGGTCGAGACCGAACGTGTCCCGACGACTTGGTTGTTGTCGCGGTCGTCCGAGCTCGCGCTCACCGAGTAGAAGGCGAACCCTGCTCGAGGCCAGAACGCGACGAAGCTCGTGAGCGGGATGATGTACCCGACCCGCGGCGCCAGGCCGATCGCGGTGACCGTCGGCGCGTCCGACTCGCTCCTCACGACGACGTTGCCCGGGGTGACGGTCTGCTGCTCCCTCGTACCTCCGAGACCGAACCCGAATGCGATCGCGGCGCCGAGGGTGAGCTGCGGGATGATGGTGAAGTCGAACGCGACCCGCGGGATCGTGTGGACGTTCACCATGAAGCTCTCGTCGATCCCGACGTTCCGGCCGAGGAGGAGCGACATGCCGGCGCCGCTCTGAGACGTCGTCAGCTCGATGTTGTTCGGCCCCGTCGTCGTGCTCGACGCGCTCGTGTAGCTGAAGGGGGCGACGAGCCGGTCGGCGCTGAGGATGAGCTGCGATCTCTCCCCGAAGCCCTTCGTGTCGGCGGCCTCGGCCGAGCCACTGAGACCGAAGACGGCAGCCCCCGCGAGGATCGCGAACCCGACGTGTCCCTTCATGCGGCGGACCTTACGACGGTTTGTCCTACGACCTCAACAAGCGAGATCGTGAGCCGCGGCGCGGGGATGCGGCGAGGGCCCGTCCCCGAGAGCGTCAGGAACGCTGGAGGCTGCGGACGGCGGTGCCCGCGAGGGGGTACTCGAAGTCCTCGCCCGAGAGCGCCTTGTAGGCGGCGTAGAGGTGCACGACGAGGAACAGCGGGATCGCGAGCCCGCACGTCGCGAAGCTCACGATGGTGCCCAGCGCCGACCACAAGAGGGCCTGGAGGGCTTGATTGGTGGCGTACGGCGACCGCTCGCGCTCGATCAGATAGACGAGCAGCGGCGCGAGGAACCACGCCACGCACGTGCCGGCGTGGGCGATGGCGGCGGCGATGCGCTCCTGCTGGGTCGGGCGGGCGGTGTGGAAGAGGCTCGTCGTCGTCATGCCCGATCCGTCGTCCGAGCCCGGCGCGAAATTTCGTCGTCCGGACGCGAGCGGTGCTAGGCGAATGCTCGTGAAGCACGGCGCCGCGATTTCGTTTGCCTTTGCGAGCCTCGCGCTGCTCGCTGGCGGGGGAGCGTGCGATGACGAGGAGCAGGCCCCCTGCCGGGTCGACACCGACTGCCCCGAGGGCACGATCTGCCGCGAGGAGCGGTGTGGTCCGGTCGGCGGCGATGCGGCCGCTCCGCCCGACTCCGCTCCTCCGACGACCTGCTCCACGGAGGGCACGCCGTGCCTCGCCGGCGAGGAGTGCTGCTCCGGGACGTGCACCGACGGGCGTTGCGCCTCGGTGGTGGCGCCGCCTCCGACCTGCCGCTCGCTGTTCGAGCTCTGTCAGAACGACTGCTGCGAGGGGCTGACGTGCACCGCCGGCGTCTGCCGGTGACCGGTCGAGCGCCGGTCAGACCGCCTTGCCCATCGCGCTGTAGCCCTTGTCGACGTAGATCGTCTGGGCCGTGATGCCGCTGGCGAGCGGCGAGCAGAGGAACGCCGCCGTGGCGCCGACCTCGCGCGCCGTGATCGCCTCCGGGAGCGGAGCGTTCGCCTTCGTGTACTCGATCATCTCGTTGATGAAGCCGATCGCGCTGGCGGCGCGCGATGCGAGCGGGCCGGCGCTGATGCAGTTGACGCGGTGCCCGTACTTCCGGCCGACCTCGAACGCGAGCACGCGCGTGTCGCTCTCGAGCGCCGCCTTCGCGGAGCTCATGCCGCCGCCATAGCCCGGGATGACGCGCTCCGAGGCCATGTACGAGAGGGAGATGAACGACCCGCCGCGGCGCATGATGGGGCTGAAGCGCTGGACCATCGAGACCATCGAGTACGCGCTCACGCTGATCGCGCCGAGGTAGCCCTTGCGGCTCGTCTCGAGCAGCGGGTTCTTCACCTCGGGCCCGTTCGCGAGCGAGTGGACGACGATGTCCACGCACGGATCGCCGAAGTCCGCCTTCAGCCGGTCGACCGTGGCCTGGATGCTGACGTCGCCGTACTCCTTGTACCGCTTGTTCTCGCGGACCTCCTCGGGCATGTCCGCGTGGGTGTCGAACTCGGCGTCGAACGGGTAGATGCGCTCGAACTCGAGCTTCTTGCCGTCCGGAAGCGTGAGCGACTCGTCGAGCTTCCCGCGGCGGAGGAGCGTCTGGAAGATGCCGAGGGCCGGAGGCCACGTCCCCACGCAGATCGAGGCGCCCGCCTCCGCGAGCGCCTTCGCGATCGCGAACCCGAAGCCATTGTCGTCTGCCACCCCGGCGACGAACGCACGCTTGCCCGAGAGGTCGATGTTCAGCATGGCCGGACCATGCTCCGCCCCCGGCGTCGCCTCAACGGAAAAGTAGGGGCCGGGGGCGAGGTGGTTGCCCGTGCCGCGGCTTTCCAGTCCTCAGTCCTCAGCGTCTGAGGATGCGCGCGCGGAGCGCGCGCCCCTGGAGCCCGGAGCCTGGAGCCTCCCGTCCGTCCTCGGCGTCTGAGGATGCGCGCGCGGAGCGCGCGCCCCCTGGAGCCTGGAGCCCGGAGCCTGGAGCCTTTTCATCGCGCTGCGGCGCGGTTGCGTCGTCGCAAGGGGCCTCGGCGAGCGGGCGCCGAGATGGTTGGACCTCCAACGAATTGCGAACGCGCGCCCACAGTAGCGTGGTTTGTTGCAACGTGTGAGGGAGAAAATGTGTGCGCTCTGCAAGGGCGCCCGCGAGGGCGGGGCCTTCTGAGCTATCGTGGCGCCGCAATGCAGAGCGCCTTTCGTGTTCTCCTCACCATCCTCGCCGGCGTCTTCGTCCTCGCGCCGCGGCTCGCTCGGGCGGAGTTCCCGACGTTGGAGGTCGCCATCCAGCGCGCGCGGGCTCACGCGGCCGTCGTCCTCGAGGCGCAGGCCGAGATGGGCGTCGCAAACGCGCAGCTCGCCGGTGCGCGCGTCAGTGCGCTGGGGAACCCGTACACGGACATCCAGGTCGACCGGCCGTTCATCCCCGGTCCGGGCGGCGCCGGAGGGAGCGAGGTCCAGGCGCTGACCTTCACGTACTTCCCGCTCGACATCGCCGGCCAGCGGGGCAAGCGGATCGAGGAGGCCGAGCGTTTCATCGCCTGGAAGAAGATCGGCCTCGTCAATGCGAGCGCGCTCGCGACCGGTGACGTCGTCTCCGCCTACGGCGAGTACGTGGTGAGCTGGGCGCGCGTGGACGCGTCGACGGCCGGCGAGATCACGGCGCGCGAGGAGGCCAAGTACTTCCAGGGCCGCTTCGAGGCGCGGGACACGACGCTCTACGAGAAGAGCGTCGCCGAGGCGGAGGTCGCGCGGTGGGTGCAGCAGAGGGTGGAGGCCGAGCTGCGCGTGGCGAACGCGCGGGCGCGCTTCGGTCAGCTCACCGGGCTCCTCGATCTCGACAAGCCCCCGCAGAACGTGAACATCCTCCCGCCCCCGCTGCGCGGCACCTGGGACGACGCGCAGATCGCTCGCGTCGCCGACAAGGCGCCCATCGTCTCTCGGTTCAACGCCGAAAAATCCTACTGGGAGGCCTCGATCGAGCGCTACGAGCGGGAGAAGATCCCGCCGCTCGCGCTCGAGCTCATCGGCGGTCGCGGCGGCGTCGGCGAGATGCGTCTCGGTGTCGGCGCGGTGATCACGTATCCGGTGACCCGCCGCTTCCAGGGCGAGATCGCCCGCGCCGAGCAGGGGCGCCTGAACGCCGTCCGGCAGCTCGACCTCTACCGTGGCATCGTCATCGCGCGGCTCCGCGCCGCCCGTGACGCGATCGTCGCGGTGACCAAGGCGCTCGAGGAGCTCGATCAGAACGGCATCCCTGCGCTCGAGCGAGCCGTCCAGACGTCCGTGGAGAGCTTCCGGGCGGGCAAGATCGACCTGACCCGAGCGCTGCTCGCCCGCCGCGATCTCGCGGTCGCGCGCGCGCGTCGGCTCGATCTGGTCGAATCGATCTGGCGCGCGTACGCGGATCTGGTGATCTTCTCGGGAGAGCTGCCGTGATTGCACGCGGATGATCGCATCACGGCGAGCAACCGAACGAGACGATCGAACGATGCGAAGTAGCGCCCGGGTCCCATCGACGTTGGTTTGCCTCGCGGGGCTCTTGCTGGCCGGGGCGGGCTGCGACAGGTGCGGGAAGAAGGATGCGAAGGCGCCGACCGGCGACGCGGCGCCGATGACGGGGCCGGTGATCGTGACGCCCGACGGCGGCACGATGCAGAGCGTCGGCGTCATCACCGAGGAGCTCGCGGCGCTGGTCGCCGGGCCCATCGCGAAGGGGAAGATCAAGGCGTCGATCCCCATGGCCGTGCAGTGCAAGAGCCCCGGCCAGCCCGTGAGCCCGACGATCTTCGGCATCGCGTGGGCGGACGCCGACGCCGACCTCGGCGCGACGGCGCATCGCTGGGGCGGGAACACGACGTCGCGCTACAACTTCCTCCTCGGCAACGTCTGGAGCACCGCGAACGACTGGTTCTTCGAGAACGTCCAGATCGACTCGTGGGAGAAGTTCGTGGCGAAGGCCGCCGAGAAGGGCGGTCTCGCGACCATCACCGTCCCGATGCTGGGATGGGTCGCGAAGGACGCGGAGAGCTGCGCCTTCCCGACGAAGCTCTTCGCCCGCCAGGAGAAGACCGATCCTCACCGGAGCACCTGCGGCAACGGCAAGAGGCCCGACGGCAAGCTCATCGACCCTCCGAAGGATCCGTCGAGGTGGCAGACGAAGATCACGCCGGAGGACGTCGGCGCGTGGGTCGCGAAGATCAAGGCGGCCGACCAGAAGCGGGGCAAGCGCGTCGTCTACCAGTACATCCTCGACAACGAGCCGGCGCTCTGGGACTCGACCCACCGCGACGTCCACCCCGAGCCGACCACGTACGACGAGCTTCTCGAGAAGACGATCGCGTACGGCACGGCCGTCCGCAAGGCGGACCCCGACGCCATCATCGCCGGTCCCGCCGAGTGGGGCTGGCCCGCGTACTTCTACAGCGGCAAGGACGCGAAGGTCGGCTTCCGCCTGAAGCCGGATCGCCGCGCGCACGACGACATGCCGCTGCTCGCCTGGTACCTGAAGAAGCTCCACGAGCACGAGAAGAAGACGGGCATCAAGATCCTCGACGTGCTCGACGTCCACATCTACCCGCAGGGCGACGGCGTGCAGTACGTGGACGAGGAGGGCGGCGACGGCGGCGGCAACACGGACCGCGCGACGAACGAGCTGCGCCTCCGCACGACGCGCTCGCTCTGGGATCGTGACTACAAGGACGAGTCCTGGATCGGCGAGTCGGGCGAAGACGGAGGCCGCGTCTACCTCATCCCGCGGATGAAGCAGCTCATCGCGGAGAACTACCCCGGCCTGGGCTTCCAGATCGGCGAGTACAACTTCGGCGCGGAGCACCACATCTCCGGCGGGCTCGCCCTCGCGGAGGCGCTCGGCCGCTTCGCGCTCTACGGCGTGAGCCACGCCTTCTACTGGACGTATCCGAAGAAGCCGAAGCCCGCATACTGGGCGTTCCGCGCGTACCGCAACTACGACGGCCAGGGCGGCCACTTCCTCGAGCGCATCGTCCCGTCGAGCTCGCCGAGCGGCACGTCGCTCTACGCTTCGCGCGACGAGAGCGGCAAGAAGTGGGTCCTCATCGCGCTCAACTTCAGCGCCGATCGCCCGTTCGACGCGAGCATCGCGCTCGAGGACTGCGCCGCACCCGCGTCGGTCCGAACGTTCGTGTACACGGGCTCGCCCCACGGCTTCATGAACGGCGAGGCGAAGGTCGAGGGCGGCCGTCTCTCGGCGAAGCTGCCGCCGTCCTCGATCAACGTGTTCGAGTTGACGATGGACTGAGGCGCGAGGCCTCCGGCCCCATCGAGGAGGCCTCAGGCCTCAGGCCTCGGTAGGGAGTCCTCGGTCCTCAGTCCTCAGCGTCTGAGGATGCGCGCTTCGCGCGCGCCCCCGGAGCCCGGAGCCTTTCTCCCGGTAGGTGGGCTGTCGACGGGGTCGCTCGTCGAAATTGCGCAACTCTCGCTGGCGGCGGCCGACCTACCGCGTACGGAGGTCACGATGAGCGAGGTCAGCGGAGTCGGCGCGCGGCGGCACTTCTCGATCGAGGAGGAGGAGGCGCTGCGACGTGACGAGTCGACGAACAGCATCGTCAAGCGCGACGCCAAGGTGGGGGTCGACATCTACGGCACGGACCACTCTTGGCGTGCGACGAAGCTTCATCAGCAGAGCTTCTTTCACGGTGGTGTCGTCGGCACGGCCGTCAATGCGGGCGAGATCGGCAAGACGGTGGTCGAGGGCGCGGAGATCACCGAGTGCATCCACCTGGAAAGTCTCCTGCCCGAAGCGCTCGTGGAAGCGGGCATCATGTCCGCCGTGGAGATCGCGATGCCCGCCGCGAGCCTGTGGCTCGGCATCTACTCGCTCGGAGAGGCCCGCGTGAAGGGCGAGGAGCAAGCACGCGCGCTCGCGAAAGACAACGCACATGTCGCCCTCATCGCCGCGCTCGATCTTCCGGAAGCGTATCGTGCGCATCGTTTCGACGGCGAATACGCGCACGTCGCGAGGGGCCCCAAGAGCCCAGCATTCAAGATGACGGAGGCACTCCGCCAGGACAAGAAGGGCCTCGCGACACTACAGCTCCACGCCGATCGCGGGATGCACGCTGCGCGCGATCTCATGAGCTCCGGGATGAGCGTGGAAGCTTTCTTGAGGACGAACCCGAAAATCGCCGAGGCTTACAAGAAAGATGCCGCGTTCCGCGAGGGCTTCGATGCGTACCTCTGGGCGAAAGCGAATCTCCCGCGCCACGAGCTGCAGAAGCTCGATCAGATGCTCAAGGAGCGCGACGGCTGGTATGCGCAGGCTCAGGTGAGCGTCCGCGTGTGATGAACGGGGGGAACCGTGACATCGCCTTATCGTTCTGCAAGCCCACCCGAGCGCAGTCTCCGACCTCTCGAGCCGGAGGACGAGATGCGGTTGATCTTGGCATCTCCGCGTCGGCCCATGCCCAAGAGGACCATCATCTACCTCTGCACCCATGCGGTCGTCGGAGTGGCCTGTCTCGTCTGGGCCTTCTTCACTCCGGTCCGACTGGTGGAAGGCATCTACCTCCTGTTACCCGTGGTGCTGTGGCTCGTCGCGCGGTACCGCATCCGCCGCTACGTGGCGCGTCTCCGCGAGCAGGGGTACGACGTCAGCCAGTTCGAGCACGATTGGAGGCTCACCACCAAGCCTCGCATCCGGGTCGACGCTTCTCCTGCGAACGCCCCTCGGGTCGACGTTCCTGCCGACGAGCAGACCGTGGATGCCGAGGGAGTCCTCGGTCCACCATCCCGGCAGCGAGTCGGCTCAGCCTAGACGAGCGAGCGCGCAAAGGCGAAAAAGGCGCACCCTGCGCGCCCTGACCCTGCAGGTCGCTCCCGCTGAGGACCGAGGACCGAGGACCGAGGTCTGATCAGGCCGCCTTCGCCTGCTCGCTCACCTCCGCGAGCAGCTCGTCGAGCGCCTCCATGACCGTGGATGCGACGCTCTTCGAGACGGCGGGGCTGTCGGCGAGCAGCTCGCGGAGCTTCGTCGCCGTCTGCTTGATCGCCTTGCGGTTCGCCTCGCGCTTCTGGTGCTCGCTGACGGGGAAGAGCGTGTCGCTGTACAGCTTCGCGACCTTCGCGACCGGCACGTTCTCCTCGAGGATTTGCTTCCGGACGTCCACGAGCGTCTCCTCGGGGATGCTCTTGTCCTCGGCGGCCTTCTCCTCGACGCGGCGCAGGAAATCGATCGCCTTCATCGACGGCAGCGCCTCGAGCGGATCGCGGCGGAGGACCTCGGGCGCGCGCTTGTGCAGGAACATGTAGCCGCCGGTCAGCTTCTCGACGGTGTCGAGCCGCAGCTTCAGCTCCTTCTTCGTGTAGGACTCGAACGAGTCGTAGCCCCAGCGCTCCCACGCCTTGTTGCGCTTCACCTCGGTGAGCGCCTCGCCGAGCTCGAGCCAACTCGCCTTGAAGCGTCGCGTGAGGCGCAGCATCGTGGCGCGCTCGGGATCGTCGGCGTGCTGCTCTTCGAGCGCCGCGAGGGCGCGATCGACGTTGGTCTGGTGCATGGCGCGCTTCCGATACGGGGCAACGCGATCACGTGCAAGACGCCGCGGTCGGAGAACCTGTGGAGATCACCGCGGCGTCCGTGTGAAGGCGTTGTGGACAAGCGACGCTTTCGTCGCGGACCGCCGGGGTCCGCGCTGTGGAGAAAAAAAGTGGCGCTCGATGCCGGTCAGAGCGCCGAGACGACGACGCGCTCTCGATCGACGGCCGCCTCCGCGGCGCGCAGGCTGAGCGGATCCTCGTCCGTCGTGCGCCGCGAGCCGGTCGCGCGCAGAAGGGGGACGAGCCCCGGCATCGGTCGCAGCCCGAGGTCCGGCGACTGCTCGAACAGGCGCGTGAGCGCGTCGGCGTACGAGCGCGCGAGCTCGGGGAACGGGATCCGATCGAAGGTGTACGCGCGCCGTCGGCTCGCGGCGGCCGAGGCGACGAGGGCGGCGGTCAGCACGTGGTAGAGCACCTGCGCGCGCCGCCTCGCACGCTCACCCTCGTGGGCGAAGACACGCCGCAAGAAGTGCGCGTTGAGCGGGACGTGGAACGACTCGTCGCGCGCCAGGATCGTGAGCATCTGCTTGATGGCGGGCTGCGGCCGAGCCGTCCGGAGCGCGATGCGGTACGTCGTGGCGCCGATCGTCTCGAACATCAGGTTCGTGAGGACGATCGTCTCCATCCGCTCCGCGCGCGCGTAGAGCGTGTAGAACGTGCGCGTCGTCGGGCCCATCGGACGGACGGTCCCGCCGATGTGCTCGAGGAACTCCGTCAGGAGCTCGCGATGCCAGCCTTCCTCTTCGCCGTACAGGCGGAGCGCCTCTGCGAGCTCGGGATCGCGCGGACGGATCTCGTCGGCGAGCTCGTGCGCCTGCCGCAGGCCCGACTCCTCGGCGCGGAAGGCGGCGTTGAAGAACGCGATCGCCCCGCGCTGCTCTTCCTCGCTCTCCCAGCGGACGGGGGTGCCGAGATCGAGCTTCTCGTAGCTCATCCGCTCGCGGCGCTTCTTGAGCGCGGCCAGCCACCAAGACGTGGGGCGATCGAGGGGCGCGTGAGCCATGCGCCGACTCTATTCGGAAGGAACCGACGGGAAAAGGCCTTCGACTCGCGCGACGCCTACAGCAACGGCGAGAGCACGCGCGCACCCGCCTCGGCGAATCGCCAACGGAGAGGCAGGTGCTCGCGCGCGTGCTTCTTGATCTCCCTGGCCTGGGCGAGGTCCTTTCGGAACTGCGCCGCGAGCTCGTCGGCCTGCTCCTTGTCGTAGACCACCGCGGTGACCTCGAAGTTCAGGCGGAAGCTCCGGTTGTCCATGTTCGCGGTGCCGATCGCGGCGAAGAAGTCGTCGACCACGAGCGTCTTCGCGTGAATCATGGTCGGCTGGTACTCGTAGACGCGCACGCCCGCGCCGAGGACGACGTCGTAGTACGACCGCGCGGCCGCCGTGACGATGAGCGAGTCGCTCCGTCGAGGCACGAGGATGCGGACGTCCACGCCGCGCAGCGCGGCGGTCGTGAGCGCCGTGAGGATGGAGTCGTCGGGCACGAAGTAGGGCGTCGTCACGTACACGCGCGACTGCGCGAGCGTGATCGCGGAGAAGTACAGCTTCTGGATCGGCTCGAGCTCGCGGTCCGGACCCGAGGCGACGATCTGGACGCGGCGCTCGCCCTTCCCGGTCGGGGGAGGGAAGTACGAAGGCTCGCGCGGCACGTAGCCGGTCGCGTAGTGCCAGTCCTCGAGGAACGTGAGCTGCAGCCACCGGACCGCGTCGCCCTCGAGCATCACGTGGGTGTCGCGCCATGGCGCGGGCTGCCCGCGACGCGTCCGGCGTCGCTTCTCGCGCCGGAGCGTCGCCTCGGCCTCCGCCACGTAGTCGTCGCATACGTTGATGCCGCCGGTGAAGCCGACGGTGCCGTCGCACACGACGATCTTGCGGTGGTTGCGGAAGTCGAACCGGCTGCGGATCCGCCGGAACGTCACGGGGTTGAACCTCGCGAACTTGATGCCGCTCGCGCGCATCCGCTTCACCATCGCGCGCGACATCCCGCTCGAGCCGACGTCGTCGACGAGCACGCGGACCGTCACACCGGCCTTCGCTCTCTCGACGAGCGCATCGCAGAGGCGCGTGCCCGCTCGACCCGAGTCGAAGATGTAGTACGCGACGTGGACGTGATGCTTCGCGGCGGCGACGGCCGCCTCGATCGCGTCGTACGTCGAGGCGGCGTCGTGGAGGATGCGGACGCGCTCGCAGAGGTCCGACGGCGGCTCGCCCGCCGCGGTGGCGAGCCGCTCGAGCTGGAGCACGCGCGGGTCCACGGCAGAGCTCTGTGCGCTGAGCGTCTTCTGCGCCTCGCGCCCTTGCCGAACCGCTCCGGACTGCTGCGCCTTGCCGCGGGCGCGCCGGTGCTTGAGCCGCTTCCGCACGAGACGCCGTGGCCCGAGCAGGAAGAAGACGACGAACCCCACGTACGGCAGGGCCACGAGCGCGAGGATCCACGCCAGGGTCGAGACGGGAGGCCGCTTCTCCAAGAGGATCCACGTCGCGAGCACGACGACGTAGACGATCTCGGCCACGGTCAGGATCGTGACGAGCACGGCGAGTCGAGAGTAATACGGGCGCGCTCCATCGGTACCGCCGCGGTCGGCGGTGCGGCTTCGGCTACCGCCGTGCGACGGCGGCCGTGGCAAGAGGGCCGTGG
>CALFEQ010000097.1 GCA_937949945.1 uncultured Myxococcales bacterium | reverse complement strand
TGAGGCCTCGGGCCTCGGGTTGTCAGTCCTCAGTCCTCAGTCCTCGGTCCTCAGCGGGTTTCTCCCGTTCCCGTTCCCGATCCTCCGACGAGCGGTCTTTAGCCACCTTCGTTTCGTCCCCTCCCGCAGTCCGTCGGGAGCTCACTCGGCGGCCGACGCGCGCGCTTCGCGCCCGCTCGGCTGCTCGGCCTCACGCAGGGCGCGGGCGCGGCGTTGCGCCTGCGCGAGCGCCTTCTGGAGGTTCGCCACCATCTCCGCGAGCTCGGCGAGCTCCTCGTCGAGCTTCGGAGCGCCCTCGCCTCGCGCCGCGCGCTCCGCCTCCTTGCGCTCCCGCTCGGCTTCGGCGTGGGCCTCGCTCATGCCGTGCATGATGACGCCGATGAACAGGTTCAGGATGATCATCGTGCCGAGGAGCACGAACGAGACGAAGAAGATCGGGCTGCCGAGCGGGTACGCCGTCGAATTCGTACAGAGCTCGGGGTTGCTCTCGTAGCCGTACTTCGCGCAGCCCCACATCTGCGTGTACATGACATCGGTCCAGTCCTCGAGCGTGACCACGCGGAACAGCGTGAGGAGCGAGGTCTGCAGGTCGCCGAAGTGGATCGGATCGTTGTGGGCGAAGAGGAAGACGGCTGCGACGCCGTACACGTAGAAGAGCAGCAAGAGCAGGAGGGAGACGTATCCCATGCTCGGGATGCTCTTGAGCAGCGCGGCGACGAGGATCTGGAGCTTCGGCAGCGCGCGCACGAGCCGGAGGACGCGCAGGAGGCGGACGAGCCGGAGGACGACGATCATCTGCCCGGCGCCGAGCGGGAGGAACGACGCGGTCACGACCACGAAGTCGAAGACGTTCCACGGATCGCGGAAGTAGCGCCAAGGCTTGCTCCCCTGCGCCACCATCTTGACCACGATCTCCAGAGTGAAGATGCCGAGCACGATCCGGTCGAGCACGTGCATCAACCCGGCGTACTGCTCATGGAACGTCGGATACGTCTCCGCGCCCACGAGGATTCCGGCGAAGAGGATGACGGCAGTGATGAATTGCTGGAACCAAGCCGACTCGGCGATGCGCTTGCACGTGGCGACCATCGAATCCTCCGAGGCCAATGATCGCGCGACATTATCGCGAACACGGCCCGCCGAGGTACGCCAAAGACGCTCCAACACGTCGTACGCGATGACCACGGAGCCTCGCGCGACGAAGCGCTGCTCCGAACGCGCTCGCGAGAGGAGGCGCGGGGAGCGTAGCGTGGAGAAGCGCCGAGCCCCTCACCTCCTCCGAGCTCGCGCAGCCACCGCGACGAGGACGGCCGCGGCCGCGCCCAAGTACACGGGCGCGAGCCGCTCCGTTCCGTGCCGGACCGCCACGACGACGAGGACGAGACCGGAGAGGACGAGGAGCGTGTAAGCGAAGCCTGCGTAGAGATCCGGGATCTCGTCGTACGGCCACTCCCCCGACGGACGTCGCCGAGAGAGCCGCACGAGAAGGACGGCGGCGAGCGAGAGGACGAGGACGTATACGGCGGCGAGCAGCGGGACGTTGCTCATGGGCGTGACGTCGACGTGGGCGGCTCGGCCGAGCTCGGCGCTTCGTCCGGCCCCGACGCGGCGCCGGGCTCCGGCTCGGTGAAGAGGACGGCGGGGAGATCGCGGCTCGTGAGCGCCGACGGACGGCGCACCGCACGATACGCGAGCAAGAGGAGCGGCACCGCCCCGCCTGCGATGAAGACGGCGTCGCCCGGGAGCCGGAGCCACTCCACCAGCGTGCGCAGCTCGCTCGGCGAGGACGCGAGCGCGCGCGCCTCCACGTAGCCTTCCTGGACGGCCGCGTAGAGCTGGAGCAGACCGAGCGGGAAGAGCGTCGCGAAGACCATCCACGCGAGGCCGACGTTGAGCGACCAGAAGACGAGCGCAGCGAGGCGGTCCGACCATTGGTCTCGCCGTACGAGGTAGCGGAGCGCGAAGAGCGCGAGGCCGACGGCGAGCATGCCGTAGACGCCCATCATGGACGCGTGCCCGTGGTTCGACGTGAGCGCGGTCCCGATCTCGTAGTAGCTGACGATGGGCAGGTTGATGAGGAAGCCGAAGACACCGGCGCCGAGGAAGTTCCAGAAGCCCACCGCGACGAGGCTCATCACCGCCCAACGGTGGAGGAACGGCCCGCGCACTCCGTTCTTCACCGCGCCGAGGCGCAAGAACGACCACGCCTCGACCGTGAGGAACGTCAGCGGAAGCACCTCGGCGGCGGAGAAGAACGCGCCGAGCGCCATGTGCTCCACGGGCGCGCCCGAGAAGTACACGTGGTGCATCGTGCCGATGACCCCGCCCACCGAGTACAGGATCACGTGCAGGTACACGACGACCATCGCGACGCGCTCCGCGACGACGCCGAGGAGCACGAACATGTACGCGACGACGACGGTGGTGAAGATCTCGAGGAAGTCCTCCACCCAGAGGTGGACGACCCAGAAGCGCCAGAAGTCGTTCGCCGTGAAGCTCGCGTCCTGCCGCACGAGCAGGCCCACGGCGTAGAACGCGGGGATCGCGAGCGCCGAGAAGAAGAACAGCCACGGCATGTTCCCCACGTGATCGCCGCGGAGCCGAGACGCGAGCGCGCGGTAGAGGATCGCGACCCAGAAGCCGAGCCCGATCACGAGCAGCGCCTGCCAGAGCCTGCCGAGCTCGAGGTACTCGAACCCCTGGTTGCCGAGCCACGCGCTCTCCGTCCACCCGTGGATGCCCGCGAGCTCGCCCAGCATGCTGCCGGCGACGACCACGACGAGCGCGCCGAGCAGCACGAAGGCGAGCACGTGCTGTCCACGCGGCTCGTGGCGCGCGACGAGGGGCGCGATGAAGATGCCCGCGGCGAGATACGACGTCGCGACCCAGAAGATCGCGAGCTGCAGGTGCCAGGTACGCGCGAGGTTGAACGGCAGGACGCGCGCGAGATCGAGCCCGAAGAAGCCGGTGAGCTCGGCGCGGTAGTGCTGGGTGGCGCCGCCGAGGAGGGTCTGGACGAGGAACAGGCCGGCCATCGCGAGGAAGAACCACGCCGTCGCGCGCTGCGCGGGCGTGAGCTCCACCTCCTCGCGGAACGCGAGCCGCTGCCGTTCGCGGGCGCGCCAGCCGAGCCGGTCGCTCCACCTGCCGTACGCCGCGAACAGAAGACCGATGCCGCCGAGGAGCGCGACGAGCGAAAGCATGCTCCACACGAGCATCGCCGCCGTCGGCTGGTTGCCGACGCGGGGCTCGGGCGGCCAGTTGTTCGTGTACGAGTACGGCCGGCCCGGCCTGAGGGTCGAAGCCGCCCACGCCGTCCACGCGAAGAACGCGGTGAGCTGCCGGATCTGCACGCGGTCGGTGATCGCGGCCCGCCGCAGGCCGTGCCGCGTGGTCGGCTCACCGAAGAACGCGCCGTAGTGGTCGCAGAGGCTCTCGAACGCGCTCGCCTGCGCGGCGCTGATCGACAGCCGTCCCGTCCGTGCGTCGTAGCGGTTCTCCTTGAACTCGCGGGCGGTGCGCTCCGCTCCCGCCGGTGTTTCGCCGTACCGTTCGAGCACGTGATCGGCGGCGCGCCGCAGGTAGTCGGCCGTGAAGTCCGGCCCGAGGTACGCGCCGTGACCGAACACCGAGCCGTAGGACATGAGCCCGTTCCGCAAGAACACCGCCTGGCCCGCGCGGACGTCGTCGCCCGTGAAGACGACCTGCCCGTTCGGGTCCACGACCTCCTCCGGGACCGGCGGGCCGTCCGTGTAGACGCGGTAGCCCATGAGGCCCAGCACGAAGAAGCCGACGAGGAACACGAGCACGGTCACCTGGACCCACCCGCGCGCGACGAGCAGCGGACGCTTGCCCTCGACCCTCGCCTCGTCGTTCATGGAGGTCGCTCTCCGGTAAGGCCGCGCTCGGCAGCGTCAATCCGACCGCGGGCCGCGCGACGCGCATGCACCCGTCGGCGCGTCACCGCGCCGCCCGCCCGAACGGCTATGCTGCGGGGGGCGGACGCTCCGTCCGCCCGGAGATCAGGACGAAGATGTCTCCCGACGACACGCCCTTCCACCGCATCGGGGGCGAAGACCGCGTCCGCGAGCTCGCGGCGCGCTTCTACGATCACATGGACGCCGAGGAGCCCGAGCTCGCCCGCCTGCACGAGCTCGACGAGCACGGCAAGGTGAGCCGCGGCGCGCGCGAGCGGTTCTCGGCGTTCCTCGTCGAGTGGCTCGGAGGCCCTCCGCGCTATTCGCCCGTCCACGGGCACCCGCGCCTCCGCATGCGCCACGCCCGTGTGCTGGTCGACACGCGCATGCGCGACGCGTGGCTGCGCTGCATGACGCGCGCGATGGACGATCTCCGCATCGAAGGCGACCTCCGCCGCTTCCTCGATGCGCGCTTCGCCGAGGTGGCCGACTTCCTGCGGAACGTCCCCGAGGCTCCGCCGCCCGCTCGACCTTGACGCAATCGCACGCCGGCCCACAAACAGGGGGGCGATGCTGCACCAGATCGGGCGCAAGCGACGGAGCGAGGACCTCGCCGGGATGCTCGAGGACTGCCACGCGCGCATCCGTCAGTTCATCGCGCTCGGGATTGCGATCGGCGAACGGTCCGACGCTCCCGACGCGGAGGTCGTCGAGGCTTGCGATCGCGCTCGACGCTACTTCGTCGAAGCCTTCCCGCTCCACGTCCGTGACGAGGAGGAGAGCATCCTCCCGCGCCTGCGAGGCCGCTCCGCCGACATCGACGCGGCCCTCGATCGGATGCACGACGAGCACGTACGCCATGCCGAACCGCTCCGCGGTTTCTTGGACCTGCTCGCGAGCGTTCGCGCCGACCCGCGGCAGACGACGCGTCGTACGGAGCTCGCGCGCGTATCCGCCGAGCTGAAAGACGAGCTCGAACGTCATCTCGAGGCCGAGGAACGGCTCATCCTCCCCGCCGTCCGCGAGCTCCTCACCGCCGAGGAGCAGCGCGTCGCCATCGCCGAGCTCCGCGCCCGACGCGATACCGCCACGAGGTGATCGTCCGGGCGGCTCACCGCCCGCTGGTACGCTCGATCGTCGGCTCGCGGCGCGTCGAGCACAACATCGGCGCGGACTTCGCCTGAAGGCGTCCGCGCCGATCAACGCCCCGACAGCAAGCGCGCGACCGTCCCCTCGAGCTCGCCGAGCGTGAACGGCTTCGGCAGGACGGCCGCGATGTTCACGTCCGCCAGCGACTCCGGCTCGAGGTACGAGTTGCGACCGCTCACGAGCACGATGGGCGACGTGTGCCCGAGACGCGTGAGCTCGCGTGCGAATGCGACGCCGTCGAGATCGGGCATCGTCAGGTCCGTGAGGACGAGGTCGAACGAGCTCCCCGGTGCCTCGAGGCGCTGGAGCGCCGCCTGCGGGTTGCGCTCGAGGACGACCTCGTGCCCGAGCGCCTCGAGCAGGAGCTGAAGGGACTTGCCGACGTTCGGATCGTCGTCGACGACGAGCATGCGCGCGCGGTTCGGCGGCGGCGGACCGGTCGTCGACGACTGGATCGGAGGCGGGGCCGACGCGAGGCGGGACTCCTCGAGCAGAGGCAGCGCGATGAGGACCTCGGTGCCACGCTCGGGTGCGGAGGTGACGTGGACGGCGCCGCCGTGCGCACGTGCGACGCCCTGAACCGCGAAGAGGCCGAGGCCGCTGCCGGTGCCGAAGGGGCTGCCCGAGAAGAAGGGCTCGAAGATGCGCGCCTTCGTCGCTTCGTCGATCCCGCAGCCCTCGTCCCGGACGCGGACGATCGCGTAGGCGCCGGGCGGCAAGTTGAACCCTTCGTTTGCGCCCGTCAGGTGACGCGTCTCCAGCGCGATCTCGATGCGCGCCGAGGCGCGACGGCCCATCGCCTCGATCGCGTTCTTGCCGACGTTGAGGAGCGCTCGGTGGAGCTGGCTCGCGTCGCCGCGGACGCGCGCGCCTCCGGGAGGAGCCGTCACCGTGATGTCCCACTCGGGGCGGAACGCGCGGAGCGTGCTCGCGATCTCGTGGAGAAGAGGCACGAGATCGACCGTGCGCAGGGTGAGCTGCCCACCCCTCGCGAAGTTGGCGAGGTTGCTCGTGAGGTCACGCCCTCGCTGGACCGAGCGGAGGATGGCGCCGAGATACTCTTTGACCTGCGCGGACGACGACTCGCTCGCGGCGCGCTCGGCGAAGCTCGCGATCGTGACGAGGAGGTTGTTGAAGTCGTGCGCGAGGCTCCCGGTGAGGATGCCGAGCGCGTCGAGCATCTCGTCGTGCTCGAGGCGGGCGGCCAGCTTCGCGGCCTCCGTGCTGTCGGTCACGTCGCGAAGCGCGAGCGCGCTGCCGGTCGGGAGCGGGACGACCGTGACCTCGAGCAGCCGCGTCCGGCCCGTCGGGTCCTCGTCGGGGATCTCCACGTCGACCCGCTGCGGCCGCGACGACATCCTGGCTTGCTCGATCGCCGGGAGCAGCTCGAGGCGTGCATCGCCGAAGCAGTCGGCGATGGGCTTCCCCTGCCAGCGCTGGAAGTCGAGCGCCGGCAAGGCAGCGCCGCCGACGACGACGCGCGTGCATCGCCCCGCGCGGTCGAGGACGACGAAGACCTGATCGCTCGTCGCGACGATGTCGCTCTCGTCGACGTCGAGCAAGCCCGGCGGCCTGCCCTCACGCACTTCGATCGCGACGAGATCGGGGGCGAAGGCCTGGAGGGCGGAGAGGCTGCGCCTGTGCCAGGTCTGGCCGTCCTGCGACGCGAAGCGGACGCGGTACTGCTTGTGATCCTTGACGTGATCGATCCACGTGACGAACGCCTTGAAGCACGTGGAGCTGATGAACCCCAAGCTGCAGAAGTCGACGAACACGCGCTCGATGCCGAGACGCAGCGCCTCGGCGTCGATCTGCGCCAAGAGCTGCCGGATCTTGTCGCGCAGCGGCGTCTCCGCCTCTCCGTAGAAGGCGACCCGAATCTCGCCGTCGACGAGCTTCGTCGACGTACGACAACGCTCCTCGGCGATGTTCGAACAGAGGAGACCGCCGGCAGGGCGCAAGCTCCCGGAGGGCGGTCGGTACGAGGTGCTCATCGGCCTCCACGGAGGGTTCGACCGCACGCTCCGACGCGCCCGCGCGCGACGGCGCGCGGGAAACGGGCGAATCTCCGGAGCCGACGACCGAACGTGATGTTCATGAGATCTTTGGACAAGGGGTGAAACGACACAATCGTTCCAAATGATATCAAGCGCTGCACGGTTCGACCATCGCAAGCGCCCCCGTCACGCTACCACCCTGGTTCGGCGGCCGGCGAACGACCGCACGGCCGATCTTGAAGGCGGCGCACACGCGCCGTCAACGCTCACCCTGGGACACGACGCGCGATCAGGGACTTCCCGTCGGGAAGATGCCCCCGCTGATCAGCTCTCCGCGCGGGGAGAAGGTGCACAGGAAGAACATCGGCGAGGTCCACGTGGTGCCGATCGGCCCGTTCCCGCAGTCCACTTGCCCCGTCGTGAACGCGAACAGGCGGACCTTCCCCTCTCGGAAGGTCACCTCGGGGCCACTCTCCTCGCCCTCGCTGCCCACGGCGAGCGCCCACGCCACGTCGCCGGATTCCTCGACGCGCGCGAGGAACACGTCGTTGCCGCCACGGCTCTCGAGGACCCCGCTGCCCGCGGGGATGCGCCCCGTGAAGACGCCCGTCACGTACGTCTCGCCCGACTCGCCTCGGGCTCGGGAGGCGATGCCGCTCGTCCGATTGACGAACATCGGCGCGAACGCCGGCGCCTCCCCCTCGTCCCCCTCGACGGTGGGCACCGAAGCGGCGTGCTCGTCGTCGGAGGTGGGCTCGCTCCGAAGGGCCGGCTCGTCTCCAGCGATGGGAGGCTCGACGTACCCGCCGCAGTGGAGCCCCACGACGGCCGCGATCGCAATCGTGGCAGCTCGTTTCATTCGACTCGAAGTTGGTAACGGTCGGGGCGACGTGCAACGGGCGCGCCGCGGCGAGGGCGACCGCAGGACTTCGCGTCCCACGGCGGCTGCGCGCGTGCGAGCACGCCTCGGGCATGTCGCCGGATCGCGACTGTGGCGGCATGACTCGCGCAGGTCGACTCGGGCGACGAAAAATCTGCGGCAACGGAAGCGCTCTGGTCACAGGTGCGTGCCGTTCGGTAACCTCGCCGGCGTGGAGCCTTCCCCCGCCGACGATCCGGCACGACGGGCCGAGATAGGCCTCTGCGTGCTGCTCGCGGTCGCCGATGGTGACGTGAGTGACAAGGAGATCGGCGCCCTGAGCACGAGGCTGGGCTCGCTGCTCGGCGACGAGTTCCCTGCCGTCGCCCTCGGCGCGATGGTCGACGCCGAGATCTCGAAGATGAGCGAGCTCGGCCTCGAGCGCTACGTGAAGACGCTCGTCGATCGCCTGCCGCAGGCCCGGCGAGCTCCGGCGCTGCGTGGAGCGCTCGGCGTCGCCTACGCCGACGGGCTCGCCCCGGAGGAGGAGAGCATGTTCCGCGACGTCGCGAAGGAGCTCGGCCTCGACGCCGCGACGGTGGACGCCATCCTCGCAGAGGTCCGTGCGGGTGCGAGCCCCACCCGCGGCCCGTGACGGTCGACCTCGGGCGCGGCCCGTACGCGCACCGACGACTTCGTGGTGCCGTCCGCGCTTCGCCGTGCTTGGATCCGCGACGCGATGAACCCGGCCCCCAGCGCTCCGCTCGTGACCGTCGACGACTACGAGGCGACCGCTCGCGCGCGGCTCTCGTCGATGGCGTACGACTACTTCCGCTCGGGCGCCGACGAGGAGCACACGCTGAGGCGCAACCGCGAGGCGTTCGCGCGCTACGAGATCTGGTACCGGACGCTCGTCGACGTGGCCGAGCCACGCATCGCCACGACCGTGCTGGGCTCCCCCGTCGCCTTCCCGATCCTCATCGCTCCGACGGCCTATCACGCCCTCGCCCACCCCGAGGCCGAGCGCGCGACCACCCGTGCGGCGGCCGCGGTGGGCACGATCTACTGCGCGTCCACGCTCGCGACGACCTCGCTCGAGGACGTCGCCGCGGAGGCACCGAACGCTCCGAAGTGGTTCCAGCTCTACGTCCACAAGGACCGCGCGTTCACGTCGCGCCTCGTCGCCCGCGCCAAGGACGCGGGCTATCGGGCGATCGTCGTCACCGCAGACACGCCCGTGCTCGGACGGCGCTGCGCCGACGTGCGCAATGCCTTCTGCCTCCCCGAGGGCCTGTCGATGGCGAACCTCGTCGAGGCGCTCCCGCCCGATCTGCGCGAGGGCGCGGGCTCGGAGCTCGCGCGCTTCGTGGCCCAGCGTCACGATCCATCCTTCACCTGGAAGGACCTCGAGACCATCGCCCAGCTCGCGGCTCCGCTGCCCGTCGTGATCAAGGGCGTCGTCCGGCCGGACGACGCGCTCCGCGCGCTCGATCACGGCGCGCGCGCGATCTGGGTCTCGAACCACGGCGGGCGGCAGCTCGACCTCGCGCCCGCCACCATCGACGCGCTCGGGCCCGTCGCGCACGCGGTCGGCGATCGCGCCGAGGTCTACGTCGACGGAGGCATTCGCAGCGGGACGCATGCGCTCGTCGCGCTCGCTCGCGGCGCGCACGCCGTCTTCGTGGGGCGCCCCGTGCTCTGGGGCCTCGCGACGGCCGGCGCCGACGGAGTCGTCGCCGTGCTCGAGCTCTTGCGCGACGAGCTCGTCCGAGCGATGCAGCTCGCCGGCTGCCCCGACCTCGCAGCCACGCGCGACGACGTCGTTCGCGCGCGGTGACCTCGGCCTTTCACGTCCTCGCGAGCATCGTTCCCTACGTGGAACGGTCCTTTGCGGACATGCCTCGAAACCCGCAAGCCCACTTCTGTCATCTCTTGAGCGTCAGACAAGCTCGTGAGGTCGAAATGAGGAAGCTTACGAACATCGCACTGATTGGCATCGGTCTGCTCACCCTCGCCGCGTGCGACGATCCGGCGAAAGGCAAGTCGAAGGCGGTGACGACGGAGGCCACGTCGGTCGCTTCGAGCGCGGTCGAGTCGAAGGCGGCCGGCTCGGTCGTGAAGCTCGATTTCGACGAGACGAGCTCGAAGATCGAGTGGGTCGGGTCGAAGGTGACCGGCAAGCACGAGGGCGGCTTCCGTCGCTTCCGAGGCACCGTGTCGCTCGTCGACAACGACTTCGAGAAGAGCAGCGTGACGGTCGAGATCGACACCGACTCGATCTATTCGGACAGCGACAAACTCGTCGAGCACCTGAAGTCCGCCGACTTCTTCGAAGTCGGGAAGTTCCCGAAGGCGACCTTCACCTCGACGGCGGTGAAGAAGGGCGGCGAGAAGGGCGCCTCGCACACCGTGACCGGCAACCTCACGCTCCACGGCGTGACGAAGAGCATCTCCTTCCCCGCGACGATCCGGTCGGGCGCAGGCGGAGGAATCGAGGTGGACGCCGAGTTCTCGATCAACCGGAAGGACTTCGGCATCGTCTACGCCGGCAAGCCGGACGACCTCATCCGGGACGACGTCGTCATCAAGCTCACGATCCGGTCGCAGAAGAAGAGCTGACGGCGTAGCCTGCGGGTCGTGAACGGCCATCCCGACCCGCGCAGGTTCTCCGCGTCGACCGCTCGCAACCGCGAGCCGATCCTCGAGGTGCTCCGGCGATACGTCTCGCCCGGAGCGCACGTCCTCGAGATCGCCAGCGGCTCGGGCGAGCACGCCGTGTTCCTCGCGCCCGCGCTCGACGTCGCGAGCTGGCAGCCGACGGATCCCGATCCGGAGGCGCGCGCCAGCATCGACGCATGGCGCGAGGTCGCGGGCGACGCGCGCGTCCGCCCCGCGATGGCGCTCGACGTGACGTGCCTGCCCTGGCCCGCGCTCGAGAACACCCCGGACGTCGTCGTCTGCATCAACATGATCCACATCGCGCCGTGGGCCGCCTGCGAGGGCCTCTTCGCAGGCGCCGCAGGCGCGCTGCGCGATCGTCCGTCCGCGCTCGTGTACCTCTACGGGCCGTACCGCCGCGGCGGCGCCCACACCGCGCCGAGCAACGAGGCCTTCGACGCGAGCCTGCGCGCGCGGAACCCCGCGTGGGGAGTGCGCGATCTCGAGGCGGTGACGGAGACGGCCGCATCGCAGGGCTTCGAGCTCGTCGACGTCGTGCCGATGCCGGCGAACAACTTCTCCGTCCTGCTCCGCCGAACCGAGACGCGGACCGAGGGCTCCTGAGCTCCTCCACGCGCTCCGCGCCTCGTCGGAGCGAGCGAGCTGCTATTCTTCCGTCATGATGCTCGCTGCGCTCGCCGCCGTCGCTGCGATCCTGGTGTTCGTCCTCTACGGCCGGTCGCGCAAGCGCGCGACGGAGGTGGTGCGCGAGTCGACGCCCGCGCTCGATCGCTGGCTCCGCGACGCGCTCGAGGTCGAGCTCGCGGAGAGCGTCCTCGGCCTGCGCAACGCCACCGAGCACGAGCGCGAGAAGCTCGCCCGCACGCTGGCGGACGATCCCGACGCGGACATCGTCGGAAAGATCGAGGAGGCCGTCCGGGCCGTCGAGCTCGAGTTCGTCCGCTACGCGCACGAGACCGACTTCGAGGCCACCGTGCGCGTGCGCTACGAGAACGGCACGACGGGCACCGCGACGCGACGCTTCGCCCCCGCCGACGTGCCCGAGGCGGTCCGCGAGGAGATCGAGAAGAAGGGCACGACGCGCGCGTTCCGCTCGTGGGCGTTCCCCTGGCAGCGGGTCCACGCGCTCTGACGCTCCACCGCGATCCACCGAGTGCGCACGCGCCTCGCATGGATCCTCCTCGCCGCCGCGACGGTCACGGGCGCGTCGCTGTCCGGGTGCCGTTGCAAACCGAAGAAGCCCGTGCGGGTGCACGAGCTCGCCGACGAGAGCTCCGTCCTTCCGCGCGTGCCGAGCGCGGCGCACGATCCGGGCGCGACCCGCACGAGCGCGCGGAGCATCACCGTCGACGGCAGGGAGCGCGCGTTCGTGCTCGTCGAGCCGGCCGAGATCGCTCCGGGACGGCGCTACCCGCTCGTTGTCGTGTTCCACGGCGACGGCGGCGACGCGAAGGGCTTCCACGACGCGTGGCCGTTCGAGCGTGCGTCGGGCCCGGACGCCTTCTTGGCGTACCCGGACGGGATCGGTCGCACGTGGGACCTCGAGACGACGAAGGACAACCGCGACGAGCGCTTCGTGGTGGCGCTGATCGATCATCTCGCGGACGCCCTCCCCATCGATCGAGCACGCATCTACGCGGCCGGCTACTCGAGCGGAGGGTTCCTCGCGAACGTCCTCGCCTGCCACCGGCCGGGGCTGTTCCGCGCGATCGCCTCGAACGCGGGCGGCGCGCCGTACAATCAGCTCGAGAAGTGGCCGAACGGCTATCCGAAGTGCCCGGGCCAACAGCCCGTCGCGGCGCTGGCGCTGCACGGCGAGCGCGACTGGAGCGTCACGCTCGACAGCGGTCGGTTCTCGGCCGAGTACTGGGCGTACGTGAACGGCTGCTCGACGGACGAGATGGAGACGACCGGATACCCGGAGTGCCGCGTCTACCGCGGGTGCCCCGCCGGGAAGGCGGTCGGCTTCTGCTCGATCCCGACGCTCGGGCACTGGGTCTGGGAAGAGGCCGCCCAGGCGTCCTGGACGTTCTTCACGCGCCAGTGATCACCGGCAAACCTTGTGCTCCGGCAGCGATCCGGCGGTCGCGAAGCAGCCCATGCCGGCGGGGCAGTCGGCGTCGGAACGACAGAAGACGAAGAAGTTCCCGCCGTAGCACGCACCTTCCGGCCGGCACTCGGCCCTACCCGCGCCCACGTCGAAGCAACAGACGTCGCCCTGACCGCAGTTCGAGCGCCCGCCGCACTCGATGACGATCCCGATGCAGGCGTCGCCTTTCTCGATGCACGCCTTCGAGGCCCCGACGCAGCACGCCGCGTTCGAACCGCTGCACGTCGTCGTGCCGCATTCCACGATCGCCGGGTCGGTATCGCCGCCCTCCGCGTCCGTACCGCTGCCGTTCCCGTCGCTGCTCGGCGGGCGCTTCTGCCCCGTGTCGACCGCGCTCGAGCCGCGAGGATCGTCGTCGTCGTCCGCCGCCGGCTCCGTCGAGTCCTTCGTGACGCGACGATCGCCGCTCTCGCAGTCCGCGCCCTCGCAGGTCGCGACGACGAGCTCTTCGACGCCGGTGAGGGCGTTGCACGCGATCGACGAGACGACCACGACGGCGGCGGCGACACCCCCGCGCAGGCTTCGCTCGAGACTCCCGATCGAACCGGACAACTCGGCGCTCCTCGCCTCCCACCCAGCGAGGTTCGTGCCGAACGGATGGGCGCGCGCTCGTCGGTTCGAGCGCCGTCGCCGGCGCCTCCGCGGTGCAACTTTGCCACCTCGGGCGATTTCGTCGGGCGAGAAGAGAAAATTCCGACGATCGCTCTGGATCGCGATTCGTCGCGTTGGATCTCGCGGCGTTCAGCGTCGGGGTAGGTGCCTGGGCGCCAGCGACGCCGGACGAACGGCTATCCCCGGCGCTTGTCGCCCGGGCCGTTCGCAGCGCACCGATGCGCGATCTTCCCGAGCTCCCGGACGAGGCGCTCGCGGAACGCGATCACCCGCTGCGGCACGTAGCGCGCCGAGGGATAGACGACGTAGACCGCCGATCGCGCGACCCGCCACTCCGGCAGCACGCGAACGAGCTTGCCCCGCTCCTCTTCCCGGCTCGCGTAGAAGACCGGGAGCAGCGCGATGCCTCCTCCGGCGAGCACCACCTTCTTGAGGAACGAGATGTCGTTCCCCGCGATCGCGCCGCGCGGCTCCACGACCTGCTCGGTCCCCGACGTGTGGGTCAGCCTCCACGGGTAATTGCCCGCGTCGCTCCTCAAGAGCACGCAGTCGTGCGCGTCCAGATCGGAGAGCTTCTTGGGCACGCCCCGACGCGCGACGTACCGAGACGAAGCGTAGAGCCCGAGATCGAGGTTGCCGACGTGGCGTGCGATGAGCGACTGGTCGCGCACGGCGGCCGCTCGGACGGCGAGGTCGAAGCCCTCCGCCACGAGGTCGACGATGCGGCTCGCGAGGTGCACGTCGATGCTCACGTTCGGGTGCTTGCGTACGAACCGAGCGACGATCGGCGCGATCACGGACACGCCGAGATCGACCGGCGCCGTGATGCGGATCGGACCGCGCAGCTCGCGCTGGAGATCGGAGGCGGCGGCCGTGGCCTCGTCGATGTCCGTCAGCGCGCGGGCGACCCGCCTGTGGAACTCGGATCCCGCATCCGTCAGATGGAGCTTTCGCGTCGTGCGGTGGAGCAAGCGCACGCCGAGATCCTCTTCGAGCTGTGCGACGCTGCGGCTGACGGACGACTTCGGCAGGCCGAGTGCCTTCGCAGCCGCGGTGAAGCTCCCCTCCTGGACGACGCGAACGAACGCCGCGACGTGGTTCAAGTCCATGCGATGGTGGGCCTCACGTGTAGCTCAAGAGCGTGACGATCACGAGGGCGAGCACGCCGGCGATCAGCAGGCCCACGAGCAGCCGCCCGGCCATGCGGCGTCCGCCGAAGTCGGGGATGTCGATCGGTCCGACGTTCTCGAGGGCGACCTCCATCGCGTCGCGCTGCGGGGTCGTCGGCGTGAGGACGAGGCCGTAGCTCGTCGGGACGATCGACGCCTTCGACGGCGGCGCGACCGACGGTGGAGCGAGCGACGGAGCGGGCGCGATCGACGTCGCCGCCGGCTTCGAGGTTGCGGCCGCGTTCGCGGTGGCGGCGCGTCGCTGCTCGGCCTCGTGCACCGCGGCGAGGCGCGCCTCGAGCTCCGCCTGCTTCGCGATCAGCGGCGACAGCGTCTCCTCGAGCGCGGCGCGAACCACGCCGAAGATCTGCTCTTGCACCTCGAGCGGCAGTCCTCGGAGATTCGGCTCGGGCCGCGGCGTCGGCTCGGGCTCGGGGATCTTCGGCGGAGGCGGGTCCGATGCCAGGTCGGGGAACGACTGTCGTCGGACGGCGCTACCGAGATCCGGAGACGAGCGCTGGCGCGCCGCGGCCGACAGGTCCGGCGACGAACGCGGGCGCGCCGCGGCCGACAGGTCCGGCGACGAACGCGGGCGCGGCGCCAGCGACGTGTCCGACGGCGCGGGACGAGGCGGGGCGGCTTCCTGCAACGCGGCCTCTTCTGCCGCAGGGATCACCGCGCTGCTCGGAAGCTCCGCCGCATCCTCCCATCCGCTCTCCGGCGGCTCGTGGGTGCTCGACGGCGGCGATGCGTCGGCGACCCGCGGCTTCGACGGAGCCGCGGGCGGCTTCGGCGCCATCGGTGGACGAGGCTGAACGGCAGGCGGACGTGGAGATGGAGCGCCGCCGGACGGGCGCGCCGGCGGTACCGCGGGAGGCTTCGGCGCTGCCGGCGGTCGAGGCGCTCCGGGCCGCGCTTCACGGGAGTCGCTCACGTTCTCAGCGTCACCGATCCGCCGTCCGAGCGCCACCCTCTCGTGCATCTCGTCCCGACCGAGGCTCCGCGCCTACGTGTCGACCGAGGAACGAGGCCGCAGCGAAAGCACAAAGCTCTTGCGCAATTTCTTCTGCGGCAGAGCGGGACAAGGCCCATTCCGTGCTTACTGTCAGTAAGCCAGCCTCCTCGCGCGCACGGAGCGCGCGAGTCGAGACGAGTCTACCAATGGAAGGGGTCTCTCAGTCCAAGTCTTCGCCGTCTCCTAGCACGCCGAGCACGCCCACGCGTACTCCGCGCGCTCGGACTCGTGCTCGCGTTCCGCGCGAGACGCCGAAGAGGTCGACGCGATCCGCACGGCGGGTCGGACATGCACGCGACCCCGTCGGTATCGACGACCTCTATCTCTCGGAAATGGCCGAGAGCAACGTCCTCACGGCCGCGCAGGAGCTCGAGATCGGCGAGCGCATCGCGACGTCGGAGCGTACGATCATCGACGCACTCTTCGCCTCGCCGGCGGGATCGCGTGCGCTCGCGGAGCTCGCGGATGACCTCGCGGAAGGTCGAGCCACGATCCGCGACGTCCTCCTGAACCCGGATCAGGCCGACCTCGATCTCGCGGGCACGGCGCAAATCATCCGCGGCGCGCTCGAAGCCGCGCGGTCCGGGGACGACGAGGCGCGTGCGCGCAGCGCCGAGGCCGTGGCCCGCATCCGGCTCGACGACGAGGTGCTCGCCAGGCTGATCAACGTCGTACGGGACGCGACGACCGGCGAGCACGTCGATCCGCGCGACGCCCAGGCGCTCGAGGTCATCGAACGTGCAGAGATCGAGATCGAGCGTGCCAAGGCACGGCTGGTCACGGGCAACCTCCGCCTCGTCGTCCTGTTCGCGCGGAAGTACCTCGGGCGTGGTGTCGCGCTTCTGGATCTCGTCCAGGAGGGCAACCTCGGGCTGCTCCGCGCCGCCGACAAGTTCGATCATCGCCGCGGGTTCCGCTTCAGCACGTACGCCGCGTGGTGGATCAAGCAGTCGCTGCAGCGCGCGTTGCTCGATCGGACCGTCCGCCTCCCGGTCCACGTCGCCGACGATCGCAGGCGCATCGCGAAGCTCCGCGCCGCCTTCGTCGCCCAGCACGAGCGCGAGCCCAACGTGGAGGAGATCGCGCAGCTCTCGAGCCTCGCGCCGGAGCGCGTCGAGAACATCCTGTCGCTGCCGCCGCAGCCGTCCAGCCTCGACATCCCCGTCGGGGAAGACGGAGACGCACGCCTCGTCGACCTCGTCCCTTCGAGCGCTCCGTCGCCGGATCAGACGGCGGCGCTCAACGCGCTCGGCGACCAGATGGGCGAGCTCCTCTCGAGGCTCGACGAACGCGAACGGCAGATCCTGCGCCTCCGCTTCGGGCTCGACCACGCGCGCGAGCACACGCTCGAGGAGGTCGGGAAGCTCCTGCACCTCACGCGCGAGCGCATCCGGCAGATCGAGCAGGCCGCGCTCTCCAAGCTGCGGGCGCTCGCGAGCGCGAAGGAGCTCGGGAGCTACCTCGAGGAGTGACGCGGAGGTCGCGCAGGCTTTGCGCGTCCTCCGAAGAGCCCGCGCTCGCCGTCGATCCGCTCCTCGCGCAGCGTGGTAACCTCAGCCTTCCGGGTGGCGCGTGGCTTGCGACGCGGCCCCTGACGTCATGCAGAGCGAGGGCACCGAGAGCGCGACCGCATGGGACGACCCGCCGAAGGCGCAGGCGTTGCGGGCACAGCTCGTCGACGGGATCGTGTCGCGCGTGGTCGCCGACACGCGCGTCCTCGCCGCGATGCGCGAGGTGCCGCGCCACCTCTTCGCTCCCCAGCACGGGCTCGAGCAGGCGTACGAAGACCACCCGCTGCTCATCGGATACGAGGCCACGATCTCGCAGCCGTCCCTCGTCGGCATCATGAGCGAGGCGCTCTCGCTGACGGGCAGCGAGCGCGTGCTCGAGATCGGGACGGGCTCCGGCTACCAGACAGCCGTGCTCTGCCGCTTGGCGAGCCACGTCGACAGCGTCGAGGTCGTCCCGGAGCTCGCCGCGCGCGCCGCCGAGACGCTGGCGCGGCTCGGCTACCGCAACGTCGACGTCCACACCGGAGACGGCTGGGCAGGGTGGCCCGACGGCGCGCCGTACGACCGCGTCGTCGTCACCGCCGCACCGGAGGTGCTGCCGCCGGCGCTCGTACGGCAGCTCGCGGACGGCGGCCTGCTCGTCGTACCCGTCGGTTCGCAAGCGAAGGACCAGCGCCTCGAGCGCTGGCGCAAAGTCGGAGAGAGTCTCTACAAGCAAGACCTTGGCGCGGTGCGGTTCGTGCCGATGGTCCACGCCACTGCATCGACACCGTCATGACCGAGCCCGCCACCTCGACCGTACCCGACGCCCTCGAGCTCGATCGCGTGACGCCGACCCGTCGCCCCGCCGGACCGAACGCGGGAACGCAGCGCTGGCGCGAGCTCCTGTTCGTACACTGGTCGTTCCCGGCCGAAGTCGTACGCCCGCTCGTGCCGAAGGACTTCGAGCTGGATCTCTGGCAGGGACGCGCGTGGGTCGGCCTCGTGCCGTTCCGGATGGAGGCCACGCGTCCCGCGTGGCTGCCGAAGCGCGCGGCGATCGATTTCCTCGAGACGAACGTGCGGACGTACGTGCACGCGAACGGCGAGCCCGGCGTGTACTTCTTCTCCCTCGAGGCGAGCTCGTGGCTCGCCGTCCGCGCCGCGCGCCTCATGTGGAGCCTGCCCTATCGCCACGCCGAGATGTCCGTGAAGCGCGAGGGCGACCGCGTCGAGTACCACTCGCGGCGTCTGGACGACCCGCGCGCGCCGCGGCTCGACGTGACTTACGAGGTCGGTGAGGAGCTCGGCGCGTCGAAGCTGGGCACGCTCGAGTACTTCCTCCTCGAGCGGTACCTGCTCTTCACCGAGCGGCGGGGCCGCCCCGTGAAGGGTCACGTCCACCACGTCCCCTACCCTGCGCGGAAAGCGAAGCTCGTGTCGATCGAACAGACCCTGCTCGCCGCCGCCGGCCTCCCCGAGGGCAGGCTCGAGACCGTGCACTACTCCGACGGCGTCGAGGTCGAGGTCTTCGGCCCGTACGACGTCGGCGGGGGACGCAACGCCTAGAGGGCTCGGTCAGAACCGCGCCTTGCGGAGCGCGAGCAGCCAGCCCTCGAGCGCGACGACGTCGCGCGGCTCCTCGGGGAGCACGCTCCTCTGGAGCGCGCTGTCGAGCCGGCCGAGCACCTCCTCCACCCGTCCGCGCCACACGTCGACGACGGCAGGGTTCGCAGAGGTTCGTTCGCCGGCGCGCCTGGCCTCGACGAGCTCGCGCACGTCGCGGAGCTCGTAGGCGTCGGCGAGCGTGAAGAGGTTCGTCTCGAGCTCGCCCGTCCGGAGCAGGTGCGTCCCGGTCAAGGCGGTCCGCAGCACGTACAGGAGCCTCTCGACCGTCGGCTCGACCTCCAGCGCCTCGGCCTGGTTCGTCGCGAGGGCGCGGTAGTGGCGATACAGGCGCCGGCTGAGCGACGCGCGGACGAGCGGTCGGAGCTCTTCGAGCGCGGGCGACGTCGCGAGCGCCGTACGGCCGAGGAGCCGCTCGACGAAGCTGCCGTTGCCGTCGAGGACGCCGGAGAGCACGTGGGCGATCTCGTTCGACGCGTAGGCGACCGTGACGCCGTCGAAGACGTCGGAGCGTTCGTACGACGGCTGCGGAGGGGTGAGCCCGACGAGCGCGCCCGTGGGCGCGACGTGGACGGCCTTCAGGTCGAGGCCCTCGTCGGGTGATGGGAACCCGAATGCGTGGGCGCCGCTCAGGTAGACGACGACGTGCTCGCGCTTCGCGCCCTCCTCCGCGACGATGCGATCGCCGACGGCTCGTTGATGGGTCGAGAGCCCGTGAACCTCGCTGGCGATCATCGCTTCTCGCTCCATGGTATGCGGATCGCGGCCCCACGGGTGGACGACGATCGCGCGAGTACCCGCGAAAGGGGGCATGCGGTAAAGGGGTGCCGTGGGCGAGGAGCAAGAGGCCAGGCTCGCCGCGGCTCCGACCTCCTCGCGGCGGCATGCACGTCGAAGCGCCGGCGCGACGCGCGCACGAGTCGCTCGCGCGTTCGACGTCGCGCTCCGATGCCTCGCGGCCGCGCTCGCCGTCTCGCTCGTCGTCGCGGCGTGGCACGACGTCTCGCAGGGCTACGACGTCTGGTACGACCACGTGCCTTTCGCCGCGCGGATCGCCGGGATCGTCGACGAGAGGACGTACGTCTTCAGCGCCGAGAACGCCGCCCGGTACGAGGGTCTCCCGCTCCTCGGAGAGGCCCTGCAAGGCCTCGCCTGGCGCGTGACCGGACACGTCGAAGCGACCAATCTCGTGTCGCTACCGTGCAAGAGGCCAAGACCGACGAGGACTGCAAGGGCGCGCGGCGCGTGCCGTGACGCGGCCCGGGCCGCGCGATCGCGCGGCGGCCACCGTCCTGCTTGCGGCCGGTGCGCCGGATTGCAATGCTCGGCGCCCCTTGCAGACGGTCATCTACATCGGCGGGAAGTTCGTCCCGGCGGAGGAAGCCAAGGTCGACCTGCTCGACCGCGGCTACCTGCTCGGCGACGGCGTCTTCGCGACGATGCGCGGCTACGGCGGCGTCTGCTTCCGGCCGCACGCTCACCTGTCCGTGCTCGCGCGCGGCGCCGAGATGCTCGGCATCGAGCTGCCCGCTGCGCTCGAGACGATCGCCGAGGTCGCCGACGAGGCCGCGGCGCGGACCGGGGAGGAGGACGCATACGTCCGCGTGACCCTCACGCGCGGCCCCGTCGGCGGAACGCCGACGCTCTCCGTCGTCGCACGCGCGATGACCCCACCGCCCGCGGCGGACTACGAGCGCGGCGTCGCGGCCGTGACCGTGAAGCCCCGCCGGGTCCCGCCCGCTTGCCTCGACGGCACGATCAAGACGACGAGCTACGTCGCCCAGGTCGTCGCCCGGCGCGAGGTCGAGCTGCGCGGCGCCGGCGAGGGCATCCAGCTCGCCGTCGACGGCTCGCTCGCGTGCGGGACGATGGCGAACCTCTTCGTCGTCCTCGGCGATCGTCTCCTCACGCCTTCGCTCGAGAGCGGCTGCCGCGCCGGCGTCACGCGCGCGGCGGTCCTCGAGCTCGCGCCGGCGCTGGGTCTCGAGCCGCGCGAGGAGCGTCTCTCCCCTTCCGTGCTCGCCGAGGCCGACGAGGTCTTCTTCACGAGCACGCGCATCGAGTGCCTGCCCGTCGCGACGGTCGACGGGCGGGCCGTCGGCAAGGGATCGTTCGACCGCACGCACGCCCTCCGCGCGGCGCTCGAGAAGCTCGTCCGCGACGAGACCGCGGCCCGGCGTGCGAAGGTGGGTGGCCCGTGAAGGAGCGGAGCTGGTTCCACCTCGCCGAACGGCTCGACGCGCCCGTGTCGGCGAGCGTCTTCCGCGCGGCGTTCCCGGCGCGCCGCGCGTCGCTCTTCTTGCTCGACGGCGGCGGCTCCGCGTCCCTCGATCGGCATGCCTTCATGGGCGCCGAGCCCGTCGCGACCTTCCGCGCGACGCGCGTGCGTGCGGACGGCGCGTTCGTACGGGACGCGCTCGGACGCGCGACCGCGAACGTCGTCGTCGAGGAGGCCGGCGATCGGCGCACGCTCCACGGCGGCGACGCATTCGACGCGCTTCGAGCGTTCGTCGCGGCGCACGCGCCGCCGCCGGACGTGTTCGATCCGCGATACCCCTTCCCCTTCCGCGCCGGGCTCGTCGGCTACTTCGGCTACGAGGTCGGGCAGCTCCTCGAGCGGCTGCCGTGCATCGTGCGGCCGTCCGTCGGCATGCCGGACATCGCGCTCTCGCTGCACGACTGGATCATCGCGACGAGCCGAGACGGCGACGCGAGCTGGCTGTCCGTCCTCGGCTCCGGCGCGACGCCCGCCGCTGCGCGCGCCGACGCGGAGGCCAAACGCGATCGCGTCGTCTCGGCGCTCGCGAGGGCACGCCGGGAGAAGCACGACGCGCCCCCCATCTCTGCGCGGAGGCGCGTGGCCGGGACGCCCGACGTTCGGGCGGCGATTTCGCGCGACGGGTACCTCGAGCGTGTCGCCGCCGCGAAGGCGCACATCGCCGCGGGCGACGCCTTCGAGATCTGCCTCACGAACGCTCTTCGCGCGCCGCTCGCCGACGACGAGGCGCCTGCGCTCTGGGAGCAGCTCCGCCGCGCGAGCCCGGCGCCGTTCGCCGCGTTCCTCGATCTGCCGGAGGGCGCGGTCGTCTCGTCGTCGCCCGAGCGCTTCCTGTCGCTCGATGCGAGGCGCATCGCCGAGAGCCGACCGATCAAGGGCACGCGGCCTCGCGGCGCCTCGGCGGAGGAGGACGCGCGGCTCGCCCGCGAGCTCCGCGAGTCGGAGAAGGATCGCGCGGAGAACGCGATGATCGTGGATCTGGTACGCAACGACCTCGGGCGCGTGTGCCGCTTCGGAACGGTCGTCGTCCCCGAGCTCTACGCGGTCGAGTCGTACGCGACCGTGCATCAGCTCGTCTCGACCATCCGCGGCGAGCTCGAGCCGGACCGGGACGCCATCGACCTGTTCTGCGCCTGCTTCCCGCCCGGATCGATGACCGGCGCGCCGAAGATCGAGGCGATGAGCATCCTCGAGCGCCTCGAGCCGGTGGAGCGCGGCGTGTACTCGGGCGCCCTCGGCTGGATGGACCTCGGCGGCGCGATGGATCTCTCCGTCGTCATCCGTACGGCCGTCGTCCGCGACGGCGTCGCGACCTTCTCCGTGGGAGGGGCGATCGTCGCGGACTCGGATCCGTCCGCCGAGCACGAAGAGACGGAGCACAAGGCGCGCGCGATCGTCGCCGCCCTCGGCGCGCTCGGTTCGCGAAGGCAGGGCGACGCGCCCCTCGACGAGGTCGAGCAGGCATGACGACGCTCATCGTCGACAACTACGACTCGTTCACGTGGAACCTCTACCAGCTCTTCGGCGCGCTCGGCGGCCGTCCGCGCGTCGTGCGCAACGACGCGATCGGGATCGACGACGTCCGGCGGATGGCGCCCTCGCGCGTGGTCCTCTCGCCGGGGCCGGGCCGACCGGACGATCCGGCGCGGATCGGCGTCTGCCGCGCGATCCTGGAGGAGCTCGACGTACCGATCCTCGGCGTCTGCCTCGGCCATCAGGCGATCGTCTGCGCCGAAGGCGGCCGCGTCGTGCCGGCGAACCGGCTCATGCACGGGAAGACGAGCGTCGTCGAGCACGACGGAGCCGGGATCTTCCGCGACCTCCCGCGCTCCTTCGAGGCGATGCGCTACCACTCCCTCGCGGCGGATCCGGACGCGTTGCCCGAGTCGCTCGTGGTGACGGCATGGTGTAAGGACGGGACCATCATGGGCGTTCGTCACAAGGAGCGGCCCGTGTTCGGCGTGCAGTTCCACCCCGAGTCCATCGGCACGGCGCACGGCGCCGTGCTCTGCGGCAACTTCCTTCGCGGAGACTACGCATGAAGCGATCCTCGTGCTCGGCTCACGCCCTCGCCCTGTTCGTCTCCTTCGCCGCCGCGGCGTGCGGGGGCGCCGCGCCGATGACCCCGACGAAGTCCCCGGCCGCCTCGGAGGGCGCAGCCGCCGAGGACGAGCCGCGCACGATCGAGGAGGCGCAGGCCGTCATCGAGCGCGCACGCGCGGAGCTCGAGGGTACGACGCACGTGCTGGAGACGAGCCCCCAGGCACCGGCCACGGACGCGCCAGCCGGAGAGGCACCGCCGCGCGCGGAGAAGGGCGCCGCCGCCCCGGAGCCGGCGTGCGCAGGGTCGTGCCGAGCGCTCGCCTCGATGAGGCGCGCCGTCGAGGCGCTCTGCCGGATGACGAGCGATACGGACGAGAGGTGTGTCGGGGCGCGGCGGACCTTGGCGGAGAGCACGGAGCGGCTCGCGCACTGTCGGTGTGACTGAAGTCTCCGGGCTCCGGGCTCCAGGGAGTGTTCACGCGGACGGATCGCGCTCGGCGGACGAAGGGGCGGCGTCGGGCGGCTCCTCCGAAGGAGACTCCTTCTTGCCCGCCACCGCGTCGAGCAGCGTCGCCACGACCAGGTCGCTCGTCACGTTCGTCATCGCGCGCAGTCGGCCGAGGAGCCAGTCGACCGTGAGCAGCATGGGCAGGCTCGCGAGCGGAAGGCCGACCGACGAGAGCACGAGCGACAGCGTGATGAGCCCCGCCTCCGGCACGCCCGCGATCCCCGCGGCGGCGAGCGCGCTCGTCAGCGCGAGCTGGACCGTCTGGCCGCCCGAGAGAGAGATGCCGCTGATCTGCGCGATGAACAGCGCGGCGACGACCTCGTAGAGCATGATGCCGTCGTTGTTGAAATTCGTGCCGACGCACGCGGCGAGCCGCGCGCTGTCGTGTCCGACCCTGAGGTCCTTCTCGAGCGTCCGCAGCGTCACGGGGAGCGTCGCCATGCTGCTGCCGGTCCCGAACGCCGTCGCGAGCGCGCTCGCCGCCGCCCGGAAGAACGCGAAGGGCGAGCGGCGCGCGATCAAGAGGACGAGGAGCGCGTAGTAGCCGAACACGTGGACGGCGAGGCCGAATGCCACGGTCCCTACGAGCGCGCCGAGCGAGAGGAAGATCGAGAAGCCGGTCGTCCCGACCACCTTCGCGACGACGCCGAAGACGGCGATCGGGACGAGGGCGATCACGCCGTGGAGGACCACGCCGAGCAGCTCGAAGCCTTCCTCGACGAGCTTGAAGACGGCCCCGCAGGAGCCCCGATCCCGCAAGCGCCGAAGGGCGACGCCGCAGATGACGGCGAGGAGCACCACGGTGAGGACCTGGTTCTCCAGGAAAGGCTTGGCGACGCTCTCCGGGACGAGGTCCTTCAGCGTCGAGAGCACGTCCATCTTCGGCGCGGAGAGCGCGCCGCCGTGCACGTGCGTGCCGGCGGAGCCACCGTCGAGCGCGCCCTGCAGAGCGTTCGCGCTCGTGCGCGTGCCCGGCGCGATCACCGACGAGAGCACGATCGCGATCGTGCCGGCGACGGCGGCGTTGACGGCGCAGATCACGAGCAGAACGACGCCCTTCTTCGCGGGGATCTGCGCGCGACAGAAGGAGTCGACGACCGCGAAGAAGACGAGCGGCGTCGCGAGCGCCTTGAGGAGCTTGATGACGAGGACGCCGAGCTCGCCGAGCAGGGCGGCCCGAGGTCCCAGCACGACCCCGACGAGCGCACCGAGCACGATCGCCGCGACGAGGCGCACGACGAGCGGGGTCTTCCGCTTCCTCTCGGGCTCAGCCGTAGTCGCCTCGGGGCGCACGCCGCGTGAATAGCAGTACGCGCACCGCCGTAGCCGACAAAAGCGAACGCCCGGCGGGCCGGGGGACGGGCGCGCCGGGCGTTCCACGAAACCGTGAGGCCGCTTGCTGCCGGGCCTGAGAGGCGTGTGTCGGACCGGGAGGGGGGGAAGCCTCCGCGCTCGTCTCGGTGAAGAGCGTGTGAAGCCGTCTGCTTCACACGCTCCGACCCGAGGCCGCCTCCTGTCGGACGAGATGCACCAGCGCCGCGTGGAACCGGGGGTCGGGACATCCGAGCCGGACTACTCGGACGAGGAGAGGGTTCGCACCGGCGCCAGGTCGCGAGCGCCACGTGAGCCGGGGACTGCTCGCGGGCGCTCTGCGCCGCGCCATCGGCGCGGGGGCCGATCTTCCAGAAGACGCGATCAGGACGACTGCGACGAGCTGGTGGTCGGCTGCGACGTCGACGGAGGACGCTGCTGCTGCTGCTGCTGCTGGGCCTGCTGCTGAGCCTGCTGCTGCTGCTGCTGCTCCGCACGGGCCCGGGCCCACCGCTGGATCGTGCGCCGGTCGATGCCGAGCGCCGCCGCCGTGTGGACCTTGTTTCCGCCGAAGCGCCGGAGCGCGTAGTCGACGTAGACCCGCTGGAACTTGTGCATCGGAACCAGCGTCTCCGCGGCCTCCACGAGCGCGTCGAGCGCGTCGGGAGTCGCCTCCTTCGGCAGCGGCGCCGAACGGCGCTGGACCACGCCGCTCGTCGGCGACGAGAGGCTGCCGAGCGAGGAGCTGTTCTGCCGGGCGACCTTGCGCTTGAGCTCGATCACGCTCAAGAGCTGCTTGATCTGAGCGGTCGCGAGCTCGATCGCATTGCCGACCACGACAGCCGCGCCGGCCCGAGCCGCACGGACGGCGAGGTCCGTGGTGCTCGCGACGACCAGCACCGAGGCGCCGTTCGCCTTCCCCACGACGTCGAGGACGTCGTCGTCCGAGAGGGAGGGCGCGGCGATGACGATGAGATCCGTACCCGGGATGGCCTCGATCGCCGCGGCGCGCGTGGTCGCGCGGCGGACGGAACACCCCTCTTCACGAAGGACGTTCTCGAGACCAAAGGGCTTGTCGCCCTCCACGAGTAGCGCGCTGAAACGAGCGGTAGGAATCGCGCTTGCGACGTTCACTTTGAATCGCACCCTTTCCCCTTCGCGACCGAGCAGTGTCTCGATTGCGAGGTGTGCCCGGCCCTGAGCACCGCACGTGCCATCACGGTTGTGCAGCAGAAGGTCGCGAGATCACGGATCGGGTCACTCCCACGCATGTGATCTATTGCACCGGTGCCGCAGCACGTTGAGGCAAAAGGGGACACAGTCGAGCTCATCCGCATCTCCCCCACCCCGAACGTCGGCTAGGGTATCCCCATGAAAGTCGCGACGAAATTCGCGCTCGCGTTCGTGGCGAGCGGCCTCCTGAGCGTCGCCGTGTATTCGTCGGTCGCCGCGAGCCTGGAGGTCGACCACCTCGAAACCACGGTCGCAGAGGACCTGGCGAGCCTCGGCCGCACACTGAGCGCGTCCGTGCTCGCCGTCTGGGAGCGCGACGGCGAGGCGAGGGCGCTCGATCTCGTCGCGGTGCACAATCGCGACAAGGCCATCGACGTCCGGTGGACGTGGCTCGACGTGGACGGGAGCCACCCCTTCGCGCCGAAGGGCGGGATCGCGATCGTCCCGGCCCTCCTGCGAGGCGAGCAGCGGACGTGGGTCGGCGTGACGCCCGACGGCAAGCGACAGGTCTACGCGTACGTCCCGCTCCTGCGGGAAGGGATGCGCCCCGCCGCGCTGGAGTTCTCGCGACCGCTCATGAAGGAGTCGGAGGTCTTCTGGTCCGAGATCCGCGAGCAGCTCGTCATGTCGACGGTCGTGATGGCGTTCGCTGCGGCGATCGCCATCGTGCTCTCGAAGATGATCATCTCGCGCCCGCTCGCGCGGGTCACCGAGCAGGCGCGTCGGATCGGGAAGGGCGATCTGTCGAACAAGCTGGCGGTGAGCGGCTCCGACGAGGTGTCCGCCCTCATCGAGGAGCTCAACGCCATGTGCGACTCGCTCAAGGAGGCGCGCACGCGCGCCGCCGAGGAGGCGGAGAAGCGCGTGCAGGCGCTCGAGCAGCTCCGTCACGCCGACCGGCTCCGCACGGTGGGGACCCTCGCGTCCGGCATCGCGCACGAGCTCGGGACGCCGCTGAACGTCATCGCGATGCGCGCGAAGATGATCGCGACGGGAGAGGTCCCGCCGGAGGAGGCTCCGGAGAGCGCGAAGATCATCCTGTCCCAGTCCGAGCGCGTGACGAAGATCGTCCGCCAGCTCCTCGACTTCGCGCGCCGCCGGACGCCGAAGCGCGCGGAGACCGACCTCGCGGATCTCGCCGAGCGAACCCTCCTGCTCCTCTCCGCCATCGCCAAGAAGGCACGCGTCGAGATGAAGGTCGAGGCGGCGGAGAAGGTGAAGGTCAACGTCGATGCGGCTCAGCTCGAGCAGGCGCTCACCAACCTCGTCATGAACGCGATCCACGCGATGCCCGACGGCGGCGAGCTCAAGATCGTCGTCCGCGAGGCCGAGGCGGCACGGCCGGGCTCCCCCGAGCGAAAGGTGCGCTGCGCCGTGCTCGAGGTCCACGACACGGGCATCGGCATCCCGCCCGAAAGCCTCGACCGTATCTTCGAGCCGTTCTTCACGACGAAGGCCGTCGGCGAAGGGACGGGACTCGGCCTCAGCGTCACGCACGGCATCGTCGAGGATCACGGCGGGTGGCTGAACGCGACGAGCGAGGTCGGACGCGGGACGAAGTTCACGCTATATCTCCCCGCCGACGCCGTCGATTGAGGTTCACGCGAGCGTTGAGTGTCGAGTTTCGCGACGGTCCTCGCCCGCGCAATGCCTCGTCCTCGACGGACGAACACGGCTCTTCTTGAGCTACGCTCTGCCCATGTCTTCCCCCTCCCCGAGCGCCGAACCGCAGCGCCAGCGCGTCCTCATCGTCGACGACGAACCCGAGATGGCCACGGTCATCGAGCAGGCCATGATCCGCCGCGGGTACGACGCCGTCCAACGAGGCAGCGCCGACGCCGCGTGGGAGCTCCTCGAGCGTGAAGACTTCGACGTCGTCGTCACGGACCTGAACATGCGCGGGATGAGCGGCGTCGAGCTCACCGACAAGATCGCGAAGAACCGCACCGATCTGCCGGTCATCGTGATCACCGCGTTCGGCTCGCTCGAGACGGCCATCGCGACGATGCGCGCCGGCGCCTACGACTTCATCACGAAGCCTTTCGACATCGATCAGCTCGTCGTCGCCGTCGAGCGCGCGGTGCAGAACAAGCGGCTGCGCGAGGAGGTCAAGCGCCTCCGTGCCGAGGTCGCGCGTTCGAAGCCGAGCCCCGACTTCATCGGCGACAGCCCGGCGATGCGCAAGGTGCACGAGGTGATCGCGCGCGTCGCGGAGACCGACGCGACCGTCCTCGTCACGGGCGAGAGCGGCTCGGGCAAGGAGCTCGTCGCGCGCGACGTCCACAAGCGCAGCAAGCGCGCCAACGGTCCGTTCGTGGCGATCAACTGCGCGGCGCTGCCCGAGACGCTGCTCGAGAGCGAGCTCTTCGGCCACGTGAAGGGCGCGTTCACCGACGCGAAGACGAGCAAGCGCGGCCTCTTCGTCGAAGCGAGCGGCGGCACGCTGTTCCTCGACGAGATCGGCGAGATGCCGATGGGCATGCAAGCCAAGCTGCTCCGCGCGCTCGAGGAGCGGAGCGTGCGTCCGGTCGGCGGAACGACGGAGACGCCGTTCGACGCCCGGCTCGTCACGGCGACGAACAGGGATCTCGAATCCCTCGTCGAGAGCGGGCGCTTCCGGGAGGACCTCTACTACCGCATCAACGTCGTGCACGTGGACCTCCCTCCGCTCCGCGCACGCGGCAACGACGTCCTGCTCCTCGCCCAGCACTTCATCAACAAGCTCGCCGGCCCGATGGGAAAGAAGGTGACGGGCTTCAACTCCGCCGTCGCCGAGCGTCTCCTCAGCTACTCGTGGCCCGGCAACGTCCGCGAGCTCCAGAACTGCGTGGAACGGGCGATCGCGCTCGCACGGTTCGAGGAGCTCACCGTCGAGGACCTCCCGCCGAAGGTCCGCGACTACAAGCCGTCGTTCGTCGTCGTCGCGACGGAGGACCCGACCGATCTCGTCACGATGGAAGAGGTCGAGCGCCGGTACATCCAGCGCGTGATGGAGGCGGTCGGTCACAACAAGACGCAGGCCGCGAAGGTGCTCGGCTTCGACCGCACGACGCTGTATCGGAAGCTCGAACGGTACAAGCTGGCCGGGCCGCCCAGCGTCACTCCTTCTTCGAAGGAGTGACGCAGTCCTCAGTCCTCGGCGACTTCGGTTCTCGCTTCCCGCAGATGAAAAAGGAGCGCGGGCTGGTCATCACCGGCTCCGCGCTCTTCGTGTTTGCAGTGGAGCACGCTCGCGACTCTGCGTTCTGTTTGTGTTGCTGTCGATGGTCGAGAGGCATCGGCGTTCGCGCGATGCTCGAGAAGCAACGACGGCGCTCGGTGCTGAAGAAGCAGTACGTCTCGAGGCAACCCAGCACGAGACGCTGGTGGAGCGCGGTAACGTCGCGGGCCATCCCCGCTGAGGACTGAGGACTGAGGACTCTCTCGAGGCCCGAGGCCCGAGGCCTGAGGCCTTGATTTCGAATCTCGGTTCTTCGTGAGGAATCCGATTCACCCACCGCGACTGCAGGTGAAGGTCGGCATGCCACGAGCGCCGAACACCTCCCTTCACGCACGGAGCGTGTGCGCCCCCGTCGCCATCGCGAATTGCCCGAGAAAACCGCCGATCGCGCGACGTCACAAGAGCGACTGAGACGCGATTGCGACTCACACGCGCGTGCACGGTGATCTCCGCGCCGGTGCCGTGGTGCGTGCGCGGACGGCGCGTTACAGGCTGACACTCATTTTCGGATGACGATGCGAAAACTCTAAAGAGACAGCGTGAGTCGTTTATCAAGGCTATGTGGCCCCTGCCTGCACCCTCGACTCGAGCCGCAGCGCACGCAACCGGATCCTCCGGGGCGCGCTCGCTGCCGTAGCAGGTCTCTTTACTCTCCTCGCGAGCACGGGCGACGCCGATGCGTACGCGATCAAGCGAACGTCGCGTGGCGATCTCGTGCACTGGGAGGAACGGCTGGTCGAGTACTCGATCGATCGCTCTCTCGATCGCCACGTCACGGGCGCCATCGACGCGGCCGTCGCCGCCATGCAGTCGTGGAGCGGGGCGGTCGGTGCGCCGGAGCTCGCCGTCGCGAGCGACGCCACGGAAGCGCCGAAGGCGCCCGGCTTCGATCGGAAGAACGGCGTCTTCTTCATGAAGCGCGGCTACGCCCCCGCCGGTCGCGCGCTCGCCATCACCGTCCTCACCTACGACAACACGTCCGGCCGCATCCTCGACGCGGACGTCATCTTCAACGGCAGGTACAAGTTCGAGGTCCTCCAAGCGCCGAGCGAGGCCTTCGAGCGCGAGACGCTGACGCATATCTCGAACACCGACGGCGTGATGCACGACGAGGAGGTCACGCCGGGATCCGACGACGCCGTCTACGATTTGCACCACGTCATCGCCCACGAGATCGGTCACTCGCTCGGCTTGAACGACGAGATGGGGCGCAGGGACGCCCTCATGTATCGCTACTCGGCGCCGAACGACCCGTCGATCCGCGAGCCGAGCTCGGACGACATCGCCGGCCTCGCGGAGCTCTACGGCACGGAGATCGAGGCTCGAGGCAACGGCTGCGAAGCCGCCACCGTCGCGCCGAAGAAGCCGTCGACCACGGCCTCGCACGCGGCCATGCTCGCAACCTTCGGCCTCCTGGTGTTCCTCATGATGCGTGCGAGCAGCGAGCGCCGCGCTCGCCTCGCGTTCGTGCTCGCCTCCGCCGCGGCGACCATCGCGTTCGTGCCCAGCCTCTCGGGCGGCAAGGAAGGCGTCGCGGAGGCGCGTGAGAGCATCCGCTCCCTCGGTCACGCGCGCGCGAAGGTGCTCGCGACGTCGACCGTGATCGAAAGCGGCCTGTTCAAGACGACCTACCGCCTCGCCACCACCGACTGCCGTACGAACGTCTGCCCGAAGGCCGGCCACGGCGTGACGTGGGGCGGGACGATCGGCAACATCACGCAGGAGGTCGGCGGTTACTACGCGCCCTCCCCTGGCGACGACGTCGACGTCTCGTTCGAGGCCCTCCCGAACGCGCTCGCCTCGCTCGCCAAGCCGCTCGCCGGACGGACGGTGGAGGAGAGCGCGGCGGTCCGCGTGGTGACGGCAGCCAGCAGGCTTCAGTCCTCAGTCCTCAGTCCTCGGCAGTGATTGGTCGGAGCCGCGAGCCTCGGCTCTGGCTGGTACGCCACGCTTCCTGTGCCCGCCGCTTCTTCCTCGACGGCGTGGTCGCATGACGGCGATGGCGTCCAGCGTCGCGAAGTCACGAAGCTTCATGAACTTTCCGTCCTGGTGGACGCCGCCACCGAGCGTGGGCTCACTCGAGCACCACGACGGGCTGAGGACTGAGGACTGCCGAGGCCGAAGCCGAGGCGAGCCCTGAAAACGCCGTCCGCGGCCTCGACTTTGTGCGATTCGGTGCTACAGCGGCGGCGTGCAGCGCCGTAAGTCTTCGTTCCACTGGGTGTCCTGTCTGTTCGCCGCCGCCGTCGCAGCGGGTACGGCGGCTTGTACGCCCGCGCGGCCTGGGTCGACGGTGCTCACGTCCGCCGACGTGACCGCGAAGGAGGCGCCGTCCAACGCTCCGTCCGACGGGGAGGCGGCTCCTACGATCGCGGAAGAGCGGCCGGCCGGCGAGCTCGTTTGCCGGATCGACGGTCCGGAAGGGAAGGCCGAGCTCTACCTCGACTGGAAGAAGTCGTCGGCCACCGGCGTGCTCCGCATCGTCGCTCCGAGCGGAAACGTCACCGAGCACAAGGTCGAGGCCGAGCGCTACCAGGGGATGATCATCGCCGACGACATCCACTCGCGCGATCTCGTGGTCCACGCCGCGACCGTCCGCGACCACGAGGGCAAGCGCTACATGCGCATCGGTGAGTGGTCGCAGTCCTGGACGGCTTGCCAGTGAGCCAGTGAGCGCGGCGGGCTCGCGAAGCCGCGAGCCCGCACGCGAGACGAGCGCGACTCCGATCGAGGAGCGGGCTCGTTCAGAACCCACGTCGCTGCGAGCGGCCGGAGCGCCACGAGCCGCGGCCGGGCGCGCGCCGCTTGTAGACCCGCGCGCTGTGCGCGACGAGCGTGACGCGCGCGCCCGCTTCGATCTCCTCGAGCTGCTCCGCCGCGGGGCCCGAGAGGAAGGCGTCGAGCGCGGTGTCGATGCGCAGCACCCAGCGGCTTCCCCATTCGAAGCCAGGGAGGGTGAAGCGGACGTCGTCGTGCGAGCCGTTGAGCAGGACGAGGAAGGTGTCGTCGACGACCGGCTGGCCCTCCGCGTCGCGCCAGTCGAGGGCGTCGCCCGCGAGCAGGAGGCCGATCGCCGCGCGATGCGGGCTCTCCCAGTCGGCCGTCGACATCTCGCGGCCGTCCGGGCGGAACCAGGCGATGTCCGGGAGCTCGCTGCCTGCGACGCGCTCGCCGCGGAAGAAGCGCGGGCGGCGGAACACGGGATGGCGTTTGCGGAACGCGACCACCGCGCGACAGAACTCGAGGAAGGCCGCGCGCTCCTCGTCGAGGTTCCAGTCCAGCCACGAGACGGGGTTGTCCTGGACGAAGGCGTTGTTGTTCCCGCCCTGCGTCTTTCCCATCTCGTCGCCCGCCGTGATCATCGGAACGCCCTGCGAGACCATCAGCGTGACGAAGAAGTTGCGCTGCTGGCGTAGGCGGAGCCGGTTGACGGAAAAATCGTCGGTCGGGCCTTCGACCCCGCAGTTCCACGACAGGTTGTCGTCCCAACCGTCTCGGTTGTCCTCGCCGTTGTCGAGGTTCCGCTTCTTCTCGTACGTGACGAGGTCGCGCAGCGTGAACCCGTCGTGCGCGGTGACGAAGTTGATGCTCGCGTGCGGGCGTCGCCCGTCGTCCTCGTAGAGATCGCTGGAACCGGTGAGGCGATAGCCCATCTCGCCGAGCGTGTGCTTGTCGCCGGTCCAGAAGCGACGGACCGTATCGCGGTATCGGCCGTTCCACTCCGTCCAGAGCACGGGGAAGTTGCCGACCTGATAGCCGCCGTGGCCGAGATCCCAGGGCTCGGCGATGAGCTTCACGTTCGAGAGGATCGGATCCTGATGGACGATGTCGAAGAACGCGCTCAGCTTGTCGACGCCGGCGCCGCTCCGCTCTCGCGCGAGCGTCGACGCGAGGTCGAAGCGGAAGCCGTCGACGTGCATCTCCGTCACCCAGTAGCGCAGGCTGTCCATCACCAGCTTCAGCGTCTGGGGATGCAGCATGTTGAGGCTGTTCCCGCAGCCCGTGTAGTCCTCGAAGCGTGACGGGTCGTCGGGACGGAGCCGGTAGTACGTCGGGTTGTCGAGCCCACGGAGCGAGACCGACGGGCCCAGGTGATCGCCCTCCCCCGTGTGGTTGTAGACCACGTCGAGCACGACCTCGATGCCGGCTCGATGCAGGCGCTTCACCATCTGCTTGAACTCGTTCACCTGGTTCCCGCGCTCGACGGCGAAGCGCTGGTCGGGCGCGAAGTACCCGAGCGTGGAGTAGCCCCAGTAGTTCTCCTTGCCGCGTGACGCGACGGACCACTCGTTCATCGACTCGTGGATCGGCATCAGCTCCACGGTCGTGACGCCGAGCTTCTGGAGGTGCTCGATGATCGGATCGCTCGCGAAGCCGAGATACGTACCGCGGAGGTGCTCGGGCACGCCGGGGTGCAGCCGGCTCATCCCCTTCACGTGCGCCTCGTAGAGGATCGTGTCCGCCCAGGGAACCTGCGGATGGCGATCGTCCTCCCAGTCGAAGCGATCGTCGACGACGACGCTCTTCGGGACGCCGCGGGCGCTGTCACGCACGTCGGCGGCGTGCAGGTTCGGCGGCTCTTCCGTGCCGGCGAAACCGGGGAAGGGAGATCCCACGTAGGGGAAGACGGGCTGCCTGTAGTCGATCTTGCCCTCGATCGATCGCGCGTAAGGATCGACGAGCAGCTTGTTCGGGTTGAAGTAGAGGCCGCGCGAAGGGTCGTACGGCCCATGCGCTCGGAAGCCGTACCGCTGCCCCGGCCTCAGCCCCGGCACGTAACCGTGCCAGACGTGCATCGTCTTCTCGAGGAGCGGGATCCGCTCCTCGACGCCCTGCTCGTCGAAGAGGCAGAGCTCCATACCCGTGGCGTGCTCGGAGTAGACCGCGAAGTTGACCCCCCGTCCGTCGTAGGTCGCGCCGAGCGGTGCATGGCGACCAGGCCGAACGACTCTCTCCATCGAAGAGAACACCTTATCTGGTCGTGCGACCGTTGTCGCGGGCACGTCAGGCCTCGGGCCTCAGGCCTCAGGCCTCACGAGAGAAAAGTCCTCAGTCCTCGGTCCTCAGTCCTCAGCGGGTCGAGCTGGCCGCGCCTGGCTCACGCGCGCGGACCGGCGCTGCCCTGTCGTTGGCAAGGGAGCGCCCATCGATCAGCGCGTGATCTCCCGCTCGAACTCCGGGAAGTAGCGGCCGATGACCGACACGTCGAAGCGGCTCAGGATCGACTCCTTCGGCTCTCGCTCGAGCAAGAAGGCAAAGCAGCGCTCGACGAAGGCCTCGGGCTGCTCGCCCTTGCGCGCCAGGCGATCGAAGTCGCTCTTCGCGAGCGTGACCTCGTGGGTCGTCGCCGACCCTTTCTCCTCGACGCGCACGCGGAGCGTGAAGCGGGCCTCGTCCTCGCTGATCAGCTTCACCTCGGTCATGACTTCCTCCGTCGTCCCGACGCCTCGATCACGGGTGATCGTCCGAGAACCGCCGCGCGTCGGCGGCGAGGCGGCGGATGGCGTCGAGCCGCTCCCTCACGGCGGGATCCTCGCGCAGGTCCTCGATCGGGCGCGGCAGGCGCCACGTCCAGTTCGCGTTCGTGACGGTCCCCGGGAGGTTGATGCGCGACTTGTCGCCGAGCACCTCCTGCGCGAGGAGGAGCGTCAGCGAGGAGCGCGAGGAGAAGAGCAGCTTGAAGAGCGCGAGCTCGCGCTCGGGCTCGGGGAGGTCGAGGGGGATGCCGTCGAGCGCGGCGAGCCGCTCGCGCTCCCAGTCGGCGAGCTCGTACCACCACTGCGTGATCGGCAGGGTGTCGTGGGTGCTCCACGTGCTGACCGACAGCTCCGGGAACTGCCGCGGGTCGCGCGGCATGAAGTTCTCGTCCCGCTCCCAGGGCAGCACCTTGTAGCCCGGGAGCTCGAGGCGCTGCATCGTCTCGCGCACGAACGGCGGGATGACGCCGAGATCCTCCGCGATGACGGCGCCGCGCCCGGCCGCCTCGAGCATCGCGCGCAGCACCTTCTCGCCTCGCGCGCGCTGATCGGCCTCGTTCTCGGGATCGAAGCGGCCCTGCGAGCCTCCCGACCCGTTCTCGGGCTTCACCCACTGGCGGAAGAAGCCGACGACGTGATCGATGCGGAACCGGTCGAACAGCTCCGCGGAGTGGGCCGCGCGGGCGCGGAGCCACGCGAGGTCGTTCCGGTCCATCGCCGCCCAGTCGTACGCCGGCAGGCCCCAGCTCTGGCCGTCGGCGGAGAAGTCGTCCGGCGGGGCGCCGAGCGAGACGCCCGTCTGGAACTGATCGCGGTGCGCCCACACGTCCGCGCTCTCGCTGCCCACGATGAACGGCATGTCACCCATGAGCAGGACGCCGGCTCGCTGGAGGGCGCTCCGAGCGGCGCGCCACTGCTCGTGCGCGATCCACTGGAGGTACATCTGCTCGAGCACGCGCGTGCCGAGACCGCCGTCGTCACGAGGCGACGCGGCGAGCTCGAGCACCTCCGGAGCGCGATCGCGCTCGGGCGCCGGCCACGTCGACCAGCCCCAACCGCCGTGCGAGGCGCGCAGCGCGGCATAGAGCGCGTGATCGCGCAGCCACCCGCTCTCGCGCCGGACGAAGTCGAAGAGCTCGCGCGCACGGCTCGTCTCGCGTGACAGCTCGCGCTCGCGGAAGCGATCGAACGCGGCGGAGAGGACGCGGCGCTTGAGCGTTCGGACCGCCGCGTACTCGACGGTCTTCGACGACCGCACGCGCGCGAGCTCGCGCTTGCCGTCCTCGCCCAGCGCGCCGTCCACGAGGTCGCGGTCCACCTCGGCCACGGCCTCGACGTCGATGTAGATCGGGTCGAGGGCGAAGGCCGACAGCGCGCCGTACGGGCTCGTCTCGCCGTCCGCCAGCTCGTGCGCGGGCAGGACTTGGAGGAGCCGCTGGCCCGCCCGCAGGAAGAGGTCGGCGCAGGCCGGCAGGTCCGTGATCTGACCGATGCCCCAGTCCGAGCGCGTACGCACGGAGAAGAGCGGAATCGTCACCCCCGAGAGCCTCTGGATCGACACGCTGCCTCCTTCGCACACGGACGGTCCCCGTGCAAGCATTCCGTCACTCAGATCTGAGGCACGTACCGGACCCGGGAACTTCCGCCCGGCTGGTGCACACTATCCCGTCGTGCGCGGCAGCCTCGCCATCACCTTCGTGCTCTCGCTCGGCGTCCATGTCGCCGTGGCCGCTGCGCTTCTCGTGCCCGAGGTGCCCGAGCGGCGGACCGCCGAGGAGCTCGCGGATCCCTCGCCCCAGCTCGCGGGCGAGACGTTCGAGCTGCCCGCGCCCGACACCGAGGACGTCCCGCTGGCGAACGCCTCGCCCTCGCCGGACGAGAACGCGGCCGCGGCCGCGGCGGAGCCCGGCGACGCCCCCGCGCGACCGCAGGCTCCGCCTCGCGCGAGGCCGGGCGAGCGCCCGTCGCGCGCCGGCCGGCCGTCCGCGGGCCGGGCCGACCCCGGCCGAGCCGACGGTACGCCGACGGGCGGACAGGCCCGGCTCTATGGCGCCGTCGGCGATCGATCGGCCGCCGACCTCGCGACCGCCTTCACGCGCGGCTTCCCTCAGGCGGCGAGCGCCGATCCGGTCTGGCGCACCGCGCCGCTCGGCTCGGCGGGGGAGGCCGACGTCGTCATCACGCTCGACGAGTCGGGCCACATCGCGGACGTGCAAGTGCTCGGCGCCCCGAGCACCGCGCTCGCGCGCGGCATCCGGCGGACCCTCGCGCTCGTGAAGGGACGCCCCTTCGTCGCCAAGTCGAAGACGACGAGGCTGCACCTGCGCGCCTCGGTCAGCGCGGACTCCGTGCACGACGGCCTGCACGGCGACGTGTTCGCGATCGGCGGCAGCTTCGCCGGCGCCGAGGGCAACGCGTTCTTCGCGCTCGCGATCGGCCGGCGGATCGATCTGCGCGTCCGCGTGCGGTAGTCAGCGCTTCTTCCAGAGCTTCATGCCGTCGGGCGTCGAGGCCACGACCTCGTAGTCTTCGACGAGGACGCGCTTCACCTCGGGGACGAGATCGAGCTGTCCGCTGCGCTCGACGAAGCAACGCGTGCGCGGCGATCGGAGGTCCTCGCGCCATGCCGCCGCGAGCGCGTCGCTCCGAGCATCGGCGCGTCGAACGAGATGCACCGCCTGGTACGTCGGGACGAGGATGCGGCCGTCGAGCGCGAGCTCGATGCCCGCCTCGTCGGCCGCGACGACGTCCTCGGGCCCAGCTCCGCACCGCGCGCGCGCCTCCGCGACGAAGCTCGCATCGGCCCGCTCGGTCCGCACGTGCTCGATCGCCGCGCGGATCGAGGCCGTGTCCGCCCACGCGACGGCGAAGAGGACGGCGAGCGCGTGCTCGACGCGGCCGCGTCCGAACCGCAGCGGCCCCGGCGCCGAGCCCGCGAGCAGCGCGACGGCGGCGATGCACGGCTCCATCCAGTAGTTCGACGAGCTGCCCGTCTTCGCGAGCGCGAAGAGCGTCCAGACGACCGCGCCCGCGAGCGCCCCGAGCCCGATGCGGACGCCCGGGCTCGCGCGATCGCGCCAGCCGACCCACCACGCCCACGCGAAGAGCGGGAGGAAGAACGGCGCGCGCGCCGGGACCTGATCGAGCCACGCCTCGAGCGACAGCGGCTGCGCGTTCGACGACACGACGTGAGCGAAGAGCGCTCCGCCGGACGCGAGCCACGCGAGAGCGGTGCTCGCCACGGCGAGGGCGGCCGCGGTCGCGAGCGTCCTCCGTGCGTACGCGCGGTCGGCGATGGTCGCGCCCGCGAGCGCGCCGAGCGGGAGCCCGAGGATCGTCGGCTTCACCCACGGCGCGAGGACGAGCGCCGCCGTGGAGACGACGTCGGCCCTGCCCTTGCGGATCGCCCGCGCGAGCCCCCATGCCGCGAGCGCGCACGCGATGGAATCGGGGCGCCCCACCATCGCGAAGTTCGCGAGCACCCAGATGCCCGCGACGAACACGGCCGCCGCGCCGGCCTCCACGCGCGACTCGCGCCGGCCGCTCCACGCGAGCGCGCCGAGCGTCCCGAACCAGGCGGCCGTGCAGGCCACGCGCGCGCCGACGAGGGCGACGTCCTTCGGAAGCAAGGAGACGACCCACGACCAGAGCGGCGGGTACGTCACCCAGAAGCGCGACGGCGGCTCGCCGTACTCGCGCGCGCCGGCGATCGGGTCGACGAACAGAGGCAACCCGTCGCGGATCCGCGAGGCCTCGAAGACGACCTCGGCCTCGCCCCAGTACGGCAGGCGGACGGCGATCGTCCTCGCGACGAACCACGCGGTCGTCAGGAGCGCGACGCCGAGGATCCCGCCGACGAGCACCCAGACGGGGCGCGCGAGGCTCGTGCGCATTCAGTGTCGCGAGAGCGGGCCGCGGCGCGCGTAGATCATGAGCCGCCCGCGCTGGAAGATGCGCTCGTACGCGCGCGGAACCATCGCCAAGGCCTCGGGGGTCGGATCCCACAGGAGCAAGTGGTCGTAACGCGGCGTCGCCTCTTCGTAGAACTTGCGCCACGTCGCCTCGAACAGCTCCTCGCAGCCGTCGAAGCGCGACGCGTTCTTGCAGACCTCGGCCGGCGTCTTCGCCTCGGGCGCGAACGACTCGAGCACGAGATGGTTGAAGCGGACGGGGGGCGGCTCGCTGTACGTGATGGGGAACGAGCGCGAGTGAGCGAACAAGAGCGGCGCGGCCGTCCGGCGCTCGATCACGTAGTAGCCCCACATGTGGAGGAGGTTCCGCGTGTTGTCCGAGACGCCCTTGTGATTGAAGAGGAGCGGGAGCAGGCGCGCGCCCTCGGGCACGACCTCGATGCCGGCGGAGAACTCCTGGCGCTCGCGATCGAGGCGCACGTAGTCGAAGCCCATGCCGGCCGTGTAGAGGACGCCCGACGCCACGAGCGCGGCCCCGAGCCGCCTCGGCAGCGACTCGGGCAGCCACAACAGAAGGCCGATCCAGATGTACGGGATCAGCCTCGAGTTCACGTGGAACCAGTTCGTCATCTTGTACGGCATGAAGCAGTACAGGACGACGAGGACGAGGAGCGCCCACGGCGAGAAGAACGCCGGCGCCTGCTCGGCGCGCCGGAGGACGGCTCGGAAGCCGAGGATCCCGAGCGCGATGCAGGGGACGAGGCTCGAGAGCGAGAAGTTCGAGTAGCCCCAGAACCACTCCGCCCAGAGGTTGTAGACGAGCTCCCAGGGCGCGAGGAGCTTCTGGTAGTTCATGAAGCCCGTCATCGGGCCCACGACGTCGCGCACGTGCTGGGCGATCGACACGATCGCGAGGAGCGACGCGGGGAGGAGCGGAGGCACCATCGCGCGGAATGCGCGGAGACGCTCCTTCCACGTCGGTCGAACCAGCGACTCGACCAACACGAGCAGGTGTACGACGAGCAGCGGGAAGACGTGCGCGTACCAAGTCGCGATGCCGAGCCCCGCGACGATGGCCACGCCCTTCAGCGAGGGTGCCGACCGCTGCCGGTCGATCGCGAGCAGGAGCCCGAGCGAAAGGGGCACCGCGATCGCGAAGTCGAGCATGCCCATCGACACGAACCAGTTGTGGACCATCGGCCACGCGAACAGGCTCGCGACGAGCATCTTCTTGCGGCTGCCCGTGAGGCGCAGCAAAAAGCGCGGGATCATGAGCGCGGTGAGGCCGAGCGTCAGGACCGCGAAGAGCCGCGCTGCGAGCTTCACTCCCGTGACGGCGCCGACGAGGTGAAGCCAGGTGAAGAGCGCCGAGTTCGTCTTGAAGAACCCGTTGAAGACGTATTCGGGGTACGCGCTCCGGTTCTCGATGACCGTCAGGGTCGCGAGGTGGTTCGGCAGGTCCTGATAAGGAGGGACCTCCGTGAGCGCGATCGGCCAAGCGCCGACGAGGAAGAGGACGCCGCTCGCCACGAGCGCGAGCTGCGCGTCGGAGAGGCGAATACGGCTGAGCTTGCCGAGGATGGCCCGCGGGCCCGCGGCCGGGACGCGGCCGAGAGCGGCCGGCCGAATGCTGGGCGCACCCGGAACGGACGCGGCGTCTTCGAGGCTCACTCCATCGCGCGTGGAGGGGAGCAGCTCCCTGGTTACGGCGTCGGAGTTGAGCATTTACGCGGAAGGCTTCCGAAGGGCGCTTGGGGCAAGCACGGGCGCTCGTGCCTAGCAAAGACACGGCCCATGCGCAAAGCACCGAAAAAGCTCGGGTGGCGGAGCTTCCCCGGGGTGACCAGGAGGCACACTGAAGGGTCTTCCATGACAGCGAGATCAGACATCTCGGCGGTCGGGAGGCCTCCGGCGGCCGCCTTCCCGATCACAGCGGAGGTACGTTTATACCCGAGCTGTCGGATATAGGCACACATTGTGAAGCGCTGGGGTCGCAGTGTTGGCCCGAGCGTTCTCCTCTGCAGCCCCCACCGCAGAAACCCTCGCGTCTACGCGCACCTCCGCGCACATCGTTCCCCAGCCCCGTCCCGGCTGGTGGATCATCCTTTCATCAGTCCTGGTCCTCCTCGTGCTCCCCCTCCTCGCGGGGTGCGCGGCCGAGGCGGAGCAGGCCGTGAACGTCGACGTCGTGCTGGGCTCCGAGACCTCGATCTTCGGAGGCGCGCCCGACGACGACGACCGCTCCATCTCGAGCGTCGTGGCGCTGAAGGTGGGGTCTGCCGGCTCTTACGAGCTCTGCTCCGGCGCCCTCGTCGCCCCGAACGTGGTGCTGACCGCGCGCCACTGCGTGGCGAAGAGCCTGACCACGTCGGTCTCGTGCGACGAGAACGGCCGCTCGACGAACGGCGCGCACGTCGCCGGCAACCACAAGCCCGAGCACGTGGCCGTCTACGTCGGCGCGAAGCCCAAGTTCAGCAAGCCGGCCGACGCGGTGGGCAAGGCCATCGTCGCGCCGGACGAGGACCACCTCTGCGACTCGGACATCGCGCTCGTCGTCCTCGACCGCGAGATCGCCGACGTCGAGCCGCTCCCCGTCCGCCTCCACCGGCGCGTCACCCCGAAGGAGCGGATCCGCTCCGTCGGCTACGGGCAGAACGACAAGCACCTGCCCATCGGCACCCGCCTCCGCAAGGAGGGCGTGCAGGTGCTCGCGATGGGGCGCGGCATCTCGTCGAGCAAGACGGCGCTCGGCCCGCACGAGTTCGAGGTCGGCCGCTCGATCTGCCAGGGCGACTCGGGCGGCCCGGCGATCAGCGAGAAGACCGGCGCCGTGGTCGGCGTCGTCTCGCGCGGCGGCGACTGCAACGACGACTACGGCCACATCTACACGATGACCTCCGGCTGGAGCGCCCTCTTCGAGGAGGCCTTCGCGATCGCCGGCGCCACCCCGGTCGGCGAGCCCGGCGACGTCCCCGAGGACGACGAGACGATCCCGAGCTCGACCTCCGAGGAGGAGGCTCCGCTGTCCGACTCCCCCCGCACGCAGGAGTCCTGCTCGGCGACGGGCGGGCCGGTCGGTGGGAGCAGCGCGTCGCTGGCGCTCCTGCTCGCCTGCGCGCTCGCCCTCCGCGCGCGCGCCTCGCGCAAGAACTGACCTCGCTCGGGCGCCTGCGCCCACGGCCCGAAAACGGACGGCACGTCCGCTCGAACGCCGCTAGGCTTCGATTCGATGCGCCTCCTCCGGTTGCACGTCCACAACGTCGGTCCGTTCGACGATGCGGTCCTGCGGCTCGCGACGCCGGAGCCGGACATCGACGACACGACCGACGGCGCGCCCTCGCCCGACGAGCCGGCGACCGAGCTCCTTGCGGCGAACCCGCGCGCCGTCACCGTGCTCTTCGGGGCGGACGGGACCGGCAAGACGTCGCTCCTCGCGGCGCTCGCGCAGACGCGTCCCGGCAACGCGCTGCCTCCTCTTCCGCCCGCGGGCCGCGAGCCGCGCCCGGCCGGTGACGGGCCCGCGTGGGCCGCCGCGGAATGGCTCCTCGGCGAGGACGATCCCGAGCGACCTCACCCGCTCGTCGTGGCGAGCCCCGCCGCCGTCCTACCTGGCGAGACGCCCGAAGCCGCCGCCGCTCGACGTCGCGAGCAGGCCCTCTTCGATCGCCGCGCGCAGACGGAAGGCGGTCACGTCTTCGTCTCGTTCTCCGGCGCGCGTTGGTTCTCGCGCACGCCGAACATGCTCACCGCGCCCGATCGCTCGATTCTCCGCTACGACGTGCGCCAGCCGCCGGCGACGTTCGACGATCCCACGCGCGCCGACCTGACGAGGGAGACGAAGCAGGTCCTCGCCTACGCCGTCGTGGGCGCCGCACTCGGCGCCGGTCGGGCCGAGTTCGATCATCTGAGCCGCTTCGAGTCCGCGCTCCGCGAGGCCATCGACGTCGTCCTCGAGCCGTTCGATCTCCGGTACGCCGGCGTGAACCCGACGACGCTCGAGCCGCAGGCGCGATCGGCGCGCGGCGGGCTCGTCTCGTTCGACGCGTTGCCGCGCGCGGCCCGCCACCTCGTCGCGTTCGTGGCGCTCCCGCTCCGCGCGCTCTTCGCGGCGTACCCCGGATCGGACACGCCGCGAGAGCGCGAGGGCGTCGTCGCGATCGACGACGTCGAGAGCCAGCAGGACCCGGCGCTGCTCCGAACGCTCGTGCCGCTCTTGCGGAACGCGCTGCCCGGCGTGCAGTGGATCCTCACGACCGCGTCGACGCACCTCGCCCTCGCCTGCGACGCCAACGAGGTCGTCGCGCTCCGGCGCACGTCGAGCCGCGTCGAGCTCGGCGAGGGCCTGCTCCACTGAAGGTCAGCTCGGCGCGGCCTCCGCACGCGCGCGCTTGCGCTCCTCGAGGAGCTCCCTCGCCCACTCGTCGACGTCGATCTCGGCGGAAGCGGCGCGGCCGCTCGTCACCTGCTTCCACCAACCCGGGTTCCGGATCGGCGGAGGCTCGCCGTCCTCGAAGTGCTCGCAAGAGCACTGGTACGGCTCCTTCGAGCAGAACCTGCACGGAGGCAACAGGCCCTTGAAGTACCAGTCCCAGAAGGACCGCAGGCTCGTGCCGAGCAGGTACTCGTTCTCGCCGAGGAAGTACTCGTACTCCGGCTTGCGGAAGTAGAAGGCGCCCATCGCGAGGTGGTCGAGCACGTTCGACGCGCTCCCCGACACCTGGTTGTACGGCGACGTCGCCTTGAGAAAGACCTTGAGCACGACGGCGCGGAACGACGGGTTCTTCTGGATGTGCCGCGCGACCACGTCCTCGTAGAAGCGGAAGTGCCGGCATTCGTCCTTCGCGAACTGCGCGAGCATCTTGCCGAGGAACGGATCCTTCACCTGCTTCGCGAAGGATCGATAGACGAGGAAGCCGATCAGCTCCTGGTACATGTTGCACGCGGCGACCTCCATCGGGTCGTCCGCGTAGACGCGCACCTCGGTCTCGGCGACCTCGAGCCCGCGCGCCGCAGGCCACGGCTCGCCCATCTGCCGCAGGTACATGTGGTAGCCGATGAAGTGATTCAGCTCCTCGGTGAACCACGTCCCGAAGAACGCCGCGAGCTCCGGATTCGTGCGGAACGTACGCAAGAACCCGTCGGCGACCGCGGACCCGCTCGTCTCGCCGAGCGCCACGGTGTGCATCATCTGTCGCTGCCGCGGCGTGAGCAGATCGGGACGCGCCTGACCGAAGTCCCAATCCTCGATGAAGTACTGGAGCTTGCGCGATCGTTTTCGATACGGGAAGTAGAGGTTCGACGGGAACCTCTCCTTCATCAACTTCTCGCTCGGCCGCGTGCCACGAAGCAGCGCCTTGGCCACGCCGAGGTAGATCGGATCCATCACGACCTTCGCACGCGACTGGTTGATCGCGTACGCCCACATCGCCGACCGCCGGAAGCCCCGCTCGAGGAGTGTCCACATGGCGTTCAGATACGATCGCGAGCGGCGTTGGGCACTGAGGGATTCTTGCGCGATTCGAGCAAGAAAGAGGCTCCAGGCTCCGGGCTCCAGGGAAGAAGAGCGGACAGAACGCCGCAGCAGCCGCGAGCTGCGATGCAGAGCACCGCGACTCACGAGAGTCGTCATCGGGAACGTCGGTGCTCGTCTGCGAAGAGAGGAAGCTGCCTCGTTGCCCCCCTGGAGCCTGGAGCCTGGAGCCCGGAGCCTCCTTCAGTGCGCCTCCCCCCAATGCTTCCCCGCCCCCACGTCCACCTCGAGCGGGACGTCGAGCGCATACGCGCTCTCCATCGCCTCCTTGATGCGCGCCTTCGCCTCCTCCACGTGCTTCTCGGGGACCTCGAAGACGAGCTCGTCGTGGACCGTGAGGATCATGCGGGCGCCCGGGACGACGTCGCCGAGGCCCAGCTTGATCATCGCGAGCTTCAGGATGTCGGCGGCCGAGCCCTGGATCGGAGTGTTCTTCGCGACGCGCTCGGCTTCGAAGCGTAGGCCGCGGTTCGACGAGTGGAGGTTCGGCAAGAAGCGGCGACGGCCGAGGATGGTGTGGACGGCTTCGCCCTGGCGCGCTCCTTCGACGGTCTGCTCCATGAAGCGGCGCACGCCTTCGAACCGCTCGAAGTACGCCTGGATGAAGGCGTGCGCCTCCTGGCGCGAGATCCCGAGGTCGCGCGCGAGGCGCGGCTCGCCCATGCCGTAGATGAGGCCGAAGTTGATCGCCTTCGCGCGGCGGCGCATCTCCGGCGTGACCTCGGTGCGCGGGACGTCGAAGACCAGCGACGCGGTGTGCGTGTGCACGTCGACGCGCTCGCGGAACGCCGCGGCGAGCGCCTCGTCCTTCGCGAGGTGCGCGAGCACGCGTAGCTCGATCTGGGAGTAGTCCGCGCTGACGATGACGTAGCCCTCGGGCGCGACGAACGCCGATCGGACGAGGCGTCCGAGCTCACGGCGGATGGGGATGTTCTGGAGGTTCGGATCGGTCGACGAGAGGCGGCCCGTCGCCGTGACCGCCTGCTCGAAGCGCGTGTGGATGCGCCCGGTCTCGGGATTCACCGCGCGCGGGAGCGCCTCGAGGTACGTCCCCTTCAGCTTGTCGAGCTCGCGGTAGTCGAGAATGATGCCCGGCAGCGGGTGCTTGTCGGCGAGCTCCTCGAGCACCGCGGCGTCGGTCGAGCGGCCACCTTTCAGCGTCCGCTTCACGACGGGGAGCTTCAGCTCGTCGAAGAGGATCGTCTCGAGCTGATCGCGCGAGCGGATCGCGAACTTGCGCCCGGCCGCCTCGTGCGCCTTCGCCTCGAGGACCTGGCACTCCGCCTCGACCTTCGCGGCGATGCCCGCGAGGCGCGAGGTGTCGACGAGCACGCCCTTCTGCTCCATCGCCGCGAGCACGCGCGAGAGCGGCAGCTCGACCCGCTCGTAGAGGTCGCCGAGGCCCTCGGACGCGACGCGCGGCTCGAGCCGCTCCGCGAGGGCGACGGCGTACTCGGCGAGGGGCGCCACGTAGGTCGTCGCGCGCTCGATGTCGAGCTGGTCGAACATGAGACGAGCGGACTTGCGGCCGCCCGACGCGCTCTCCTCGAAGATGGGCAGCTCGGCGCCGAACTCGCGGCGGACGAGATCCTTCAGCGCATGCGGCGCCTCCGGGTCGAGGAGGTACGCGGCGAGCATCGGGTCGGAGATCCTTCCCTCGATGCGCGCGCCGCCGCGCGCGAAGAGGTTCTCGATGCGCTTCAGGTCGTACGCGACCTTCCGCACGCCGGGGTCTTCGAGCAGCGGCGCGAGCGCGGCGCGGACCTCCTCCCAGCCGAGCTGCGACGGCGCGCCGAGATAGCGGTGCGCGATCGGGACGTAGAAGCCTTGGCCGGGCGCGGCGGCGAGCGCGACGCCGAGGATCTGCGCGCGCATGGGATCGGGGCTCGTCGCGGCGACGCCGAGGCCGAGCACGCCGGTCTCCTTGGCTCGAGCGAGGACGGCGGCGAGGTCCTTCGCGTCGGTGATGGGCCGGTACGTGCGCTCGACGAGCGGCGCAGGCGGCGGCTGGCGCGCGGCCGCGGAGACCATCGCCACCGCGCGGCCGGCGCCCTTCTCGCCGACCGCCGTGTGCCGGCCTTCCCGAAGACGCTGCTCCGCGGCGTTGATCTGATCGAGCAGGCGCGTGAACTCGAGCTCGACGAAGAGCTTACGGAGCTCTTCGAGGTTCGCACCACCGTAGCGGACCTGCTCTCGGTCGAACTCGATCGGGACGTCGGCCTTCAGCGTGACGAGCTCGCGCGAGATCCGTGCGTCGGCCTCGTGGTTCACGAGGTTCTCGCGGAGCTTGGGCTTCTTGATCTCGGCGACGCGCTCGTAGATGCCGTCGATCGACCCGAACTGCCGGAGCAGGTCGGCCGCGGTCTTCGGGCCGACGGACGGGACGCCGGGGATGTTGTCCGAGGTGTCGCCCGTCAGCGCGAGCAGGTCGCGGAGCTTGCTCGGCGGGACGCCGAACTTCTGCTCGACCTCGACCGGCCCGTACGTGCGGTCACGCATCGAGTCCCAGAGGATGACCCTGTTGTCCTCGTCGCGGACGAGCTGCATGAGGTCCTTGTCCGCGCTCACGATGACCACGCGGAGCCCGTCGGCGAGCGCGCGCGCGACGACCGCGGCGATGACGTCGTCGGCCTCGAAGGAGTCGGCGCGGAAGATGGGAATGTTGTACGCGCGGACGATCTGCTCGCAGCGGGCCACCTGCGGCGCGAGGTCGGCCGGCATCGCCTGCCGCGTCGCCTTGTAGCGGGCGTCGACCTCCTTGCGGAAGCTCGGCCCTTTGCAGTCCATCGCGACCGCGAACATCGCGGGCAGCCGCTCGTTGACGACCTTCTGGAGCATGTTGACCGTGCCGAGCACGGCATGGGTCGTCTCTCCTTTCGAGGAGGAGAGCGGCGTGATCGCGTGATAGGCCCGGTACACGTAACCGGAGAGGTCGACGAGATAGAGGACGTCCTCGGATCCGGGCGGCGGCAGGCTGCTGGGAGGCGGGGGCACGCGCACACCGTAGGAGGGGTCCCGGTGGGTCGCAACCGACAGTCGCCCTCGCTCGCCCCGACGCGCCTCGGCAGCGAAAAACGAAGCGCCAGACGCCACGACGAGCGGCGAATGGGCGATGGCGCGCCCGGCCGCGCTCCGACCGTCGGCCCGCTGCGCCGGAACCTCGCGAGTTCCCCTCCTCCTGCGGTCGCGCTAATGTTTTCGGGCGTCGCCTGGCCATTGCAACTTCCGGCGGCCTGGCGCGTCCAAATCGGGCCCGCTTCAGCTTCTCCTCCTTATTCGCATGACGAGCACCCCTCCCATGACGAACCCCGAAACCCCGCCCGCGCAGGGCCTCATCGCCGGCAAGTACCAGCTGGTCCGGCTCATCGGTCGCGGGGGAATGGGGTCGGTCTGGGAGGCGCGGCACGTCTCGCTGGGCACGCCGAGCGCGATCAAGTTCATCGAGGCGGAGTACGCCGACAGTCAGGAGGCGCGGAGCCGCTTCGACAAGGAGGCGAAGGCGGCAGCCACGATCCAGTCGAAGCACGCGATCCAGATCTTCGACCACGGCATGACCGATGACGGCAAGCCGTACATCGTCATGGAGCTGCTCCAGGGCGAGCCGCTCGACAAGGTCATCGATCGCGGGCCGCTGTCGCTCCAACAGACGGCGAGGCTCATCCAGCAAGTCTGCCGCGCCCTCGCGCGCGCCCACGAGCGCGGCATCGTCCATCGCGATCTGAAGCCGGAGAACATCTTCCTCGTGAAGACCCCGGAAGACGACGAGCCCTTCGCGAAGGTGCTCGACTTCGGGATCGCGAAGATGCAGTCGAGCCCCGGCTCCTCGGGGCTCACGTCGAGCACGAAGACCGGCGCGGTGCTCGGCACGCCGTTCTACATGTCGCCGGAGCAGGCGCGCGGCCTGCGCAACGTCGATCACCGCGCCGACATCTGGTCGCTCGGCGTCATCGCGTTCAAGTGCGTGACGGGCAAGCTCCCGTTCGACGGCGAGTCCGTCGGCGACCTGCTCGTGAAGATCTGCACGGCGCCTCTGCCCGTTCCGTCGCAAGTCGCCGCTTCGCTCGGCATCCACGGCGTGACGCCGAGCTTCGACGCGTGGTTCATGCGGGCGCTCGAGCGCGAGCCGGAGCGGCGGTTCGCATCGGTGACGGAGCTCTCGGACGCGCTCTGCTTCGCGGCGGGCATTCCGTCGCGCTCGCAGAACGCGCCGATGTCCGCCGTCGTGACCGGGACGATGCCGATGCAGGGCCGTCCCGCGTACGGCTCGCATCCCGCGGAGACGCCTCCTTTCGTCGCTGCGAGCACGCCGGCGGGCCCTGCAGCGGGCGCGCACACGAATGCGTCCTTCATCCGTGAGCAGGTCGCCGGGGTCCCGAGCGGCAAAGGCAAGCTCGTGCTCGGCGGGATCCTCGCGGGCGTCGTCGCCGTCGGCGGCGTCATCGGCCTGATCTTCACGCTGAAGTCACCTACGGGCTTCGCGCCCGACACCACGAACGGGGCTGCGCTGGTCACGCCGGCGTCCAGCAGCGTCGCGGCGACCTCGGCGGACGAGCCGGCCGAGCCGCCGTCCGAGACCGCGCCCGCCGTCACCGCGAGCGCGTCGCCGAACGCCGGCGTCGCGAAGGAGGACGACTCCAAGAAGGACGACGAGCCCGAGAAGCGCGAGCCGAAGAAGGCCGGCACGGCGCAGCCGACGACGAAGCAAACGAGCAAGCCGCCGGCGCCGCCTGCTCCGAAGCCGACGCAGACGCAGACGGTCACTCCTCCTCCGCCGCTGCCTCCGCCGGCACCGACGCCCACGACGAAGAAGACGAACAAGCACGATCCCGGGTATTGATAAGCTTCGTTCGATGAAGCTCTGGGTGACGCTCGTCCTCTTGACGTGCTCGCTTCTCTTCGTGGGTTTCGCGCAGGCGCAGATGACCGAGGGAGAGAAGAAGGCCGCTGCGCGCGCTGCCTACGCCGAGGGCATCGACCTGCAGGAGAAGGGCCGACCGGCGGAGGCGCTCGCCCGGTTCGAAGCGGCGCAGAAGCTGTTCGACGCGCCGACCCATCTGCTTCACATCGCGCAGTGCCAGGCGCTCACCGGCAAGCTGGTCGAGGCGTCGGAGACCTACGAGGTCCTCGTTCGCAAGCAGCTTCCGCCGGGATCGCCCGAGCCGTTCGTACAGGCGCAGGCGCAAGGCAGGGCGGAGCTGGCGAAGCTGCGACCGCGCATCCCCACGATGCGCGTCACGCTGAAGCCCGAGCCGCAGTCGCTCCAGAACCTCGAAATCAAGATGAACGAACGCGTGATGCCGGCGGAGCTCGTCGGCATCGCGCGGCCGGTGAACCCGGGAACGTATACGCTGACCGCGACGGCGGACGGGTGGGCGACGCCCGCGCCGGTCACCGTCGACGTCACCGAGGCGGAGCAGAAGGAGGTCGAGCTGACGCTCGCGCAGGCCGCGCAGCCGACGCCGGCCGCGCCGCCCGTCACGCCCACGCCGGCCGTCCCTCCCCCGTACGAGCAGCCGTCGCCGCCGGCGGCATCGGCGAAGCCCGGTCCGTCCACCACGGGCCTGCTCTTCGGGGTGCGCGGAGGTCTGTTCTTCCCGAGCGGAGACGTCGACAGGAACACGCCCTTCGAGCAGTACGCGTCGGCCGGGGGCGGCGCCGGGATCGACTTCATGGCGCGCTTCGCGAAACTGTTCTTGGTCGGCGCCACCTTCGAGGTCGCGTCTCTCGGCGAACCGGACTCGAGCGCCTTCGAGAGGGATGTCCGCGCGCAGGTGGCCACGCGGTCCGTCTACTGGGGCGTGCTCGCCGGCATCATCCCGAACGTCGACAGGATCAGCTTCGTGGGCGACATCGGGATCGGGAGTCGCTCGATCACCCAGACCCTCAAGCTCTCGGGCCGGCTCACGGGAGAGTCGGAGGAGAGCTACGAGGGCCTCGAGCTCACCATCAACGCGGGCATCTCGTTCCCCGCGGGCCCGCTCCGCATCGTGCCGAAAGCCGGCTTCTCGTTCGGACAGTTCACGGATCGCGACTGCGACCAGGGCGCCGTGACCACCCGGAACTGCGTCGAGGACCTGCCGACCGTCAACACGACCGGCCATACGATGTTCAATCTGAGCCTCGCCCTCTACTACAGCCTCGATCTCTCGAAGAAACCGGCGACGAGCCAGGTCGCCGCGCGCTGAATATCTTCCCGGCGCCCGCGCCCACCCGAGGTGCGGCATGGCGCCACTCCTTGCGACGAGCGATGCAGTCCGGCGACGGTCGGACGCATCGAATGACAACGAATTACAACCTGGTGACAAAGTAGCGCGCGGTGGGTGTCAAAGTCGCCGCATGCACGTCGCCTTGTGTTTCGCGTACTTCGCCGTGCTGCTGCTCTTGGCGATGTACGGGCTTCACCGATCGCACCTCGTCCTCACCTGCTTTCGGTTCCGGCACGAGCTGCGGAAGATGCGTGAAGGCACGCCTGCGATCGCGGACGACGCGGATCCCGAGTCACTGCCGCACGTGACGATCCAGCTCCCCCTCTACAACGAGGCCACCGTCGTCGGTCGCCTCCTCACGGAGACTGCGCGCATCGTCTACCCGCGGAGCAAGCTCGAAATCCAGGTGCTCGACGACTCGACGGACGAGTCGCGCCTCATCGCCCGCGCGAAGGTCGAGGCCCTCCGCAAGAACCCGCCGAAGCTGCCCGCGGGGACGCGGGCCGACTGGGACGGGCCGCTCGACATCGTCTACATCCATCGCGTCAATCGCGTCGGATACAAGGCGGGAGCGCTCGACGCCGGGCTGAAGGTGGCGAAGGGCGAGCTCATCGCGATCTTCGACGCCGACTTCGTCCCGGGAGCGGACTTCCTCCGCCGCCTCGTGCCGTGCTTCTTGGCCGATCCGAAGCTCGGGATGGTCCAGGCGCGCTGGGGCCACATGAACCGTGACGTCTCGCTGCTGACGCGGGTGCAGGCGCTCATGCTCGACGGCCACCACCTCGTCGAGAACCGCGCGCGCGCCGCGGCGGGTTGGCTCTTCAACTTCTCCGGCACCGGCGGGATCTGGCGCCGGCGGGCCATCGAGCAGAGCGGCGGCTGGCAGCACGACACGCTCACCGAGGACCTCGATCTCTCGTACCGCGCGCAGATGGCCGGGTGGAAGTTCGCCTATCGCGAGGACGTCGTGACGCCCGCGGAGCTCCCGGAGGACGTGAGCGCGTTCCGCGCGCAGCAGTTCCGCTGGGCGAAAGGCACCGTCCAGACGGCCCGCAAGCTCATGGGCCGCGTGATGCGGTCGGACCTCACGGTCATGCAGCGGGTCGAGGCCTTCTTCCACATGACGCCGCACTTCGCTTACCCGCTGATGGTCGTCCTCAGCATCCTGCTCCTCCCGGCGCTCGTCCTGATGCCGGCGACCAATCTCACCACGATGGCCCTCGTCGACCTGCCGCTGTGCATCGGCACCACGGGCTCGCTCGCTGCGTTCTACGCGACGGCCGAGGCCGCGCAGGGGCGCTCGCGCCTGCAGGCGATCCGCACGCTTCCGGCGCTGCTCGCGCTCGGGGCCGGGCTCGCTCCGCACCTGACGAAGGCCGTCTTCGAGGGCCTGCGCTCGATGGCCGGCGAGTTCGTCCGCACGCCGAAGCACGGTGACGGGCACAGCCACCGCTACCGCGCGCGGGCCGACCTGCCGGTGGTCGAGATCCTGCTCTGCATGCTCTCGCTCGTGAGCGTCATCGCCTCGGTCGAGACCGGTCACTGGTTCGCGACGCCCTTCGCGATGCTCTTCATGTTCGGCTACGGCTACGTCGCCACGCTCGTCATCAGCGAGCAGATCGCGCGGCGGCGCGCCGCACGGCTGGGCCTGGCGCCGGCCACGGAGAGCGTCCCACCTCCGGCTCCGGCCGCTTCGGAAGAGCTTGCTGCCTGAAGCTCAAGTCTGCGAGATCACTCGCGCAATCGCGATGGCCTAGCGCGACCGTCTGGCCACCGGCCGGGCGGTCGCCGAGAGCGGTTGCGCGAGGGCTCTCGGCCGGCGTTTTTCCCCTGGCCGCGTACCCAATTGCCGTTTACTATCCGGTACCTGCGACGGGCACACGAGGTTTCCCGGGTGTTCCGCCAGCAACCACGGAGCGGGCATTCCACCGTCGGGGGTGAGAGACGATCATGACCAAGGCAGAGATCGTCCAGGCGCTGTACACGAGGGTCGGCGGATTCTCGAAGAAGGAGTCGGCGGACATCGTCGACATGGTCTTCGAGATGATGAAGGAGACCCTCGGGCGCGGCGAAAAGATCAAGATCAGCGGGTTTGGGAACTTCGTCCTCCGCGACAAGCGGCAGCGCCCTGGGCGCAATCCGCAGACCGGTGATCCCATCAAGATCAGCGAGCGGAGGGTGCTGACCTTCAAGGCCAGCCAGATCCTCAAGCAGGCCCTGAATCCGAGGAACCCCAACGGCACCCCGCAGGTCGAGGATCCCGCGCAGGCGGGCTCCGCTTCGGGCAGCAATGCGCCCGCGGCTTCCGCCCCGGCGGCCTCCGCTCCGGCGAGCCCCGCCCCCGCGGCGTCGGCTCCGGCGAGCGCCGCGCCGGCCACCGCTCCTGCGGCTTCCGCTCCGGCGGCCGCGGCTCCGGCGGCGGCCGCTCCGGCTGGGCCGGGCGTCGCAGCGGCTGCGGCCGCGCCCGCGCCGGCTGCGCCGGTCAACGAGGCGCCCAAGGAATGAGCGGCGGCCGCTTCGCGGGGCCCACGCCATCATCGACCTTACTTCGCAAGCCTGCGAGCATGCCCGCCGCGCGGGCCAGGGGGACGTCGACTTTCCATTCCGTGGCGTAACCCCACGAATCCAAGCTCCTCGACGCACGCATGCACCGCGGTGAATCGAAGTGGACGGAAGCCGCTTCCGTCGGGCGGAGCCCGCAAGGCGCCGGTGAGACGAGCCCTACGCCCGTCCTCGGCGGCCGGCGAAGGACCTCCGACGCACGGGCGGAGGTGCGATCGGCCGGGGAGCTTCCTCCAAAACTCTTCTTCCGCATCGGCGAGGTAGCCGGGCTCGTGGGTGTCGAGCCTCACGTGCTCCGTTACTGGGAGCGCGAGTTCCGGACCATTCGGCCGACCAAGAGCGCGAAGGGCCAGCGGATCTACTCGCGCAAAGACGTCGAGAACCTGCTCCGCGTGCGCGACTTGCTCTACCGCGACGGGTTCACCATCGCCGGCGCCAAGAAGCGGCTCCAGCGCGGAACGCACGACGTCGAGGAGGCGGAGACGGCGCCGAGCGCGGAGCCGGCGCTCGCCGCCACGCAGCCGCCGCAGAGCGCGCCCGACGGCGGGGCTTCGCCCGACGCTGCGCGTGGCCGATCTCCGATCCGCGAGAAGCTGATGGCGCTGAGGAGCGAAGTCGAGGCGTTCCTCGCGGAGCTCTCGGGCACGTCGGAGCCGCAGAAGGGCTGAGGGGGCCCATGATTCCGGACGTGGCCGTCGAGCCTCCGCCGGGCTGGGTGGCGTTCGATCTCACCCGTCCGAAGCTCGCCGAGAGCGCAGGCGCCGAGCTGACGTCGTACCGGGCGAGCGCGACGGACCGCGCGGTCCTCGCGAGCGGCTGCGTCGCCACGCCGATCCCGGGATGGGTGGACGAGATGCGTCCGGCGGTGGAGGCGCGCACGATCGCGCTCGCCGGCGCGGTCACCGAGCGGATCTCGGGCGTCCCGATCGATGCGCGCCCCGACGGAGAAGGGACCTTCGACCTGCGGCCGGCGAGCGATCTCGGCTCGGAGCCGATCGGAAAAGCGCGCACCTTCGTCGGGTTCGACGCCTCGCGCGTGTTCACGTGCTTCGTCACGTGTGCCGCACGGAGCGCCGGCCCGTCGGGCCCGCTCGGATGCGAAGAAGCCGTGCGGAGCGCGGCGCTCGAGGGATCGACGGCCCCACCGCGCCCCGGAATCGCGCTTCGAAGCGTGACCTGGGCGGTGCATCACCCCCGCCCCGTCGCGACGGCCGGCGGCGTGATCGTCGTCCTCGCCGGAGTGATCGCCGTCGTGACGAGACGTCGACCGCGCTCCGCGGGCGTCTGATCGAGCACGGAACGAGGCGCGAAAGCGCGCGCGCCCCCGTGCGCGGACACGAGACCGACGAAGAGCCCAATTGAATCAAAGGCTCTCGGCGTTCAACCGAGTCGTTCGTGCTCGGCCACACACCCTTGCCCGCTTGTGTTAGAAGGTCGGCCCGAATGGTCCCCCACTCATCAGAGGAGCCGTCGGTGGGGCCGAGATCCTTCGGCTTTCGCTTGGCTCTATGCTGCGCCGCGCTCCTCGTCTCGACGAGCGCGTACGCGCAGGACACGGACACGCCGCGGCCACCCGAGCCGCCGCCGGCCACCGATCCGGCCGCCGGCGAGCCTCCGACGACGAGCGACGACCTGCTTCCTCCGGAAGAGGAGCAGCAGCCCAAGGTCGACCCGAGCGCCGACCAGGAGAAGCTGCTCCGCCAGGGTCGCGAGCGTCCGACCGCCGACGGCACGATCGGCAGCCGCCCGTCCGACGTCTACAGCGAAGACTGGTGGTCGCACACGAGGCCGATCATCGAGCTCCACGGCTACTTCCGTACGCGCGGCGAGCTCTTTCACAACTTCTCGCTCGGCCGCCACGACGCGCCGGGGCAGGGGGACGCGAACCTCTGGGGGCAGCCGCTCGACAACACGTTCACGGACCGGAACGGTCAGCGGCGGCAGGTGCTCCTCTGCGGCGAGCCGAACGCCGCGGGCCAGTTCGGCGAGTGCTACGACAAGTCGCAGGCGCACGCGAACCTTCGCCTCCGCCTCAACCCGGAGATCCACATCTCGGACAACCTTCGCATCCTGTCCCAGATCGATCTCCTCGACAACCTCGTGCTCGGCTCGACGCCCGACGCATACGCGATGCGTCCGAGCGGCGTCGGCGCGACGGGCTACAGCCCGGCGGTGAACGGCTACAACGGCTACGCGCCGCTCGGGTTCCTCTCGACGACGCAGGGTCCGCCGACGGCGGGCATCAACGGGTTCCGGAACTCGATCGACGTGCAGCGCGCGTGGGCCGAGTACATGACGCCCATCGGACAGCTCCGCTTCGGGCGGATGCCGAACCACTGGGGCCTCGGCATGGTGATGAACGCGGGCGACTGCATCGACTGCGACTACCAGTCGAACGTCGACCGCATCATGTTCGTCTCCGGCCTCAAGTCGCTCGACGTCTACTTCGGAGGCGCCTGGGACTTCGTCTCGAGCGGCCCGACGAACGCGTCGCCCTACGACGTCTACGGCGGGCAGCCGTACAACACCGCGAACCTCGCGAACGTCGCGCAGTGGTCCTTGTTCGCGGCGCGCCGCATGAACCCGGAGCTCCAGCGACTCAAGCTCTCGCGCGGCGACGTGGTCCTCAACGGCGGTCTGTTCGCGATGTATCGCAAGCAGACGATCGACGTCGTGGCCGGGCAGAACCCGATCACGTTCGATCGCACGGTCGCGAACAACGGCTTCGAGCGACGCGGCGCGGAGGCGTTCATCCCCGACCTCTGGGTGCAGTTCCTGTTCAACAAGCTGCGGGTCGAGGCGGAGCTCGCCACGATCTGGGGCTCGATCGAGAACTCGCCCGCCGGCACGCGCGTCACCGATCCGATGAAGCTCCGGATGTGGGGGCTCGCGACGCAGGCGGAGTTCCGCGCCGTCGAGGACAAGCTCCGGCTGCAGTTCGGCCACGGATGGGCGAGCGGCGATCCGAACGTGGAGGGCCTCGCGCCCGGGACGAGCGGCCTCCAGCCGCGACTGAGCGAGGGCGCGATCTCGACGTTCCGGTTCCACCCGGCCTACTACGTCGACTACATCTTCTTCCGCCGGATCCTCACGCGCGTCCAGAACGCGTACTACTTCCGGCCGAGCGTCGAGTACGACTTCGTACGGAACCCGAACGGGCAGAAGTTCGGCGGCGGTGCGGCGGTCATCTGGAGCCGCGCGAGCGAGTTCGTCCAGACGCCGGGCAACAGGCGTGATCTCGGCGTCGAGCTGGACGCGCAGCTCTACTACCAATCGAAGGACGGCTCGCTGAACGACGACCCGAACAAGATGGGCGGCTTCTACGCGGCCCTCCAGTACGGCGTCTTCTTCCCGATGGCCGGCCTCGAGTACCTCCCGCAAGAGCAGGATGCGGCGAAGATCGCGGACTGGAGCCTGTCGACGGCGCAGACCGTGAGGCTCATCCTCGGCGTCTTGTTCTGACCGCCCACGTCCCTTAGCGTTGGAAGGCGTCATGCCCCGACGATCGACGAAGCTGCAGGCGGGCTTGTCCGTCATGGCGGCCACGGCGGTCGCCAGCGCGTTCGCGGCGTGCGCGACGGCGGGGGGCGAGGTGACGGGGGGCGGCCTGACGGAGGCGGGCGTCCTCGCGACCACGCCGCCGGTCTTCGACGCGGGCAACCCGCTGCAAGAGGCGCTCATCGAGCGGGCGTGCGCTCTTCCGGAGTGGCACACGCTCTACGAAGACGTGCTCGCTCCGGTCGGGAAACCCGGGAGCTGCGCCTTCAACGAGAGCTGCCACGGAACCCCCCAGGGCGATGGGGCGAGGTCGGGAAGCGGCCCCGAGTGTTACGACGAGCGCGGCTGCTGCCGGTCGATGTTCGACAAGCGCTTGGTCGAGCTCGAGGACGTGGAGAACCCCGACCGGTCCGGGTTGTTCCGCATCATGCGCCGGAGGACGGACGCCGGCCTCCGGGGCACCATGCCGAAGGAGCCCCGGGACTACGTGTACCCGGAAGAGACGCTCGAGCTCGTGCGCTCGTGGATCCGCGGGATTGGGGGCGCCGTCACGTCCGAGGATGCCGGCTCGGAAGCCGGCGCCCCCGAAGATGCCGGGCAAGATGCCGGCCCCGACGACGAAGGCGACGCCGCGGTCGACTGACGGCTTCGCCGGACGCCGTCCGTAAAGCCCCAAGAGGATTCGGCGATTGCCGAGCCGCAGCGGCCGACCGGCAGGCGGTGATGCGGTGCTTCCGGTAGTCGTAGGGGCGCGGTATATGTCGCGTTTCGAGAGGGCCGGCGCCGGGATGCGTTCGGCCCCTTCTGCTGCGCTACGTCCTCACTGCTTCAGCATCAGACCACCGCGATGGCGAAGCTCCTCATCGTCGATGACCAGCGCAACATGCGTACGACCCTCGCCATGATGCTTCGTGGCGCGGGCTTCGAGGTCGACGAGGCGCAGAGCGGCGAGGAAGGCTGCGAACGCGGCGCGTCCGGCGCCTACGACATCGTCGTCACCGACCTACGGATGGGCTCCAAGGACGGCATCGACGTGCTCCGTGCCGTCAAGACCGCGCAGCCGATGACCGAAATCATCGTGATGACGGCATACGGCACGATCGAGAGCGCGGTCGAAGCGATGCGCTACGGCGCGTTCGACTACATCCAGAAGCCGTTCACCGAGCAAGAGCTCCTCGTCAAGGTCAACAAGGCGCTCGAGAACCGGCGGCTCGCCGGCGAGGTCGCCTTCCTCGCGAGCGAGTTCAAGGATCGGTACAAGTTCGAGAACATCGTCGGCCGCTCGCGCAGCGTCCGCGAGGTGCTCGGCAGGATCGTCCGCATCGCGCCGACCGATGCCATCGTGCTCATCACCGGCGAGAGCGGCACCGGCAAGGAGCTCGTCGCGAAGGCCATCCACGCGAACAGCAAGCGCGCAGACCGGATGTTCGTGCCGATCAACTGCGCGGCGATCACCGACACGCTGCTCGAGAGCGAGCTGTTCGGGCACGCCAAGGGCGCGTTCACGGGCGCGGTCACGGCGCGCAAGGGCATGTTCGAGGAGGCAGACGGCGGGACGTTCTTCTTCGACGAGATCGCCGAGACGTCGCTCGCCTTCCAGGCGAAGCTCCTGCGCGCCATCCAGGAGAACGAGATCCGCCGCGTCGGCGAGAACAAGCCGATTCAGGTCAACGTCCGGATCATCGCCGCGACGAACCAGGACCTGCTCACCGCGATCGCCGAGAAGCGCTTCCGCCAGGATCTCTACTACCGGCTCAACGTCGCACGCTTCCAGCTCCCTCCCCTGCGCGAGCGCCGCGAGGACCTACCGGATCTCCTCGCGTACTTCATGGACAAGTACAACAAGAAGATGGGGACCAAGACGTGGCTGGACGACAGCGTGCTCGAAGCGCTCCAGCACTACGACTTCCCCGGGAACATCCGCGAGCTCGAGCACATGATCGAGCAGGCGATCGCGCTCGTGCAGCACGGCCCCATCACGAAGGACGACGTTCTGCCCCCGAAGCGGCCCGAGCCTTCGACCTCCTCCTCGGGTGGACGGACGCTCGCGGCCGTCGTCGACGCCGCCGAGCGCCAGGCCATCGAAGCGGCGCTGCGCGACACGGACGGCAACCGCGAGAAGGCCGCCGAAATCCTCGGCATCTCCGCGACGACGCTCTGGCGGAAGATGACGCGGCTCGGCATCACCTACGAGAGCCGCGGCTGATCCCTTCGCGCCTGCAAACGCGGCGCCCCGGAAAGTGGCCGGGGATGCAAAGTTGCACTGGTGCATTCAGATCTGAAACGCTACCGTCAGCCGGGCGGTGGATTTCCGCGACGCTCGACCTGGCATCCCCCTTGCTCGGTCGCGCCCCCGGAGTTGGCAGGCCATGACCATCTTGCTCGTCGACACCGATAGCGACGCGGCGGTCCTCGCGAGCGCACTGCGCGTGGAAGGCTACGAGGTGATCGTCGCTGCAACGGCGAACGAGGCACGCACTGCCCTCTCCTCGCGCCGGGTCGCTCTCGCGATCGTCGACCTGATGCTCCGCAACGAGACCACGTGCAACGGCCTCGAGTTCGCCCGTGAGATCCGCGCGAACCATCCGGGGGTGCGCGTGCTGCTCACGAGCACCTATCACCTGAGCGAGCGCCAGCTCGAGCGCGCCGACTGCGGAGTGAGCGGATTCATCCCGAAGCCCTACGACCTGCACGAGGTCGTCGAGTTCGTCCGGTCCAAGGTCGCCGCCCCGCCGAGCTCGCGCCGCCTGTGGGCTGCCGAGCCCGGGTCCGGCGTGACCCGACGCATCGGGAGCATCCCACCGTCGACGAGGCCGATCTCCCGAACCGCCCCGACGCTCCGCCACCCCGGACCCGAGACGCTGTCGGCGGCCGCGAACGACGAGAGCGATCGCTGACAGGCGCGTAGACGCGCTGATGGCGCGGCCATGCGCGTGCTAAGGAGCGCCGCATGCGCGTCGAGCGCTTCTCTTACGATCTGCCGGCCGAGCTCATCGCGCAGGAGCCGGCGCCCGAGCGCGAGCAGGCGCGCCTGATGGTGGTCGGACACGGTCCCGGCGAGATCACGCACACGACCGTCGCGGCGCTCGCCGATCACATCCCGCCCGGAAGCCTCCTCGTGGTGAACGACACGAAGGTGATCCGCGCGCGCATCCTCGGCACGAAGGAGGGCACCGGCGGCAAGGTCGAGATCTTCCTCGTCCGCCGCGAGCCGGGCGACGACGTCGAGACCGCCGAAGATCGGCGCGCCCAGCGCTGGAGGGCGATGGCGCGCGCGTCCAAGCCGCTCAAGCCCGGGGTCCGCGTCTCGAGCGGCCCCCTCGTCGTGGAGGTGGAGGGCAAGGCGGACGACGGGCTCTTCCTCGTCCGGCTCTCGACGCGCGACGCGGCCGTCGACGTGGACCGGGCGCTCGAGACGACGGCCCGCGTGCCGCTACCGCCGTACATCAAGCGCGAGCCGAGACCCGAAGACGAAGAGCGCTACCAGACGGTCTTCGCCCGCGCGCCCGGCGCGGTGGCGGCGCCCACGGCGGGGCTCCATCTGACGCAGCCCCTCATGCGGCGGCTCGAGGGCCGGGGCTGCGAGATCGCCGCGTGTACACTCCACGTCGGTCTCGGTACCTTCGAGCCGGTGAAGACGGAAGACCTCGACGATCACGTGATGCACGCCGAGTACTTCGAGGTCCCGCGCAAGCTCGCCAGCGCCGTCGCGCGGGCGCGCGAGCGCGGCGCGCCCGTGTACGCCGTCGGCACCACGGTCGTGCGGGCGCTCGAGTCCGCCGCGGATCCCGAGCGAGAGGGGCACGTCCGCCCGTGCGCCGAGGAGACGCGCATCCTCATCCAACCCGGGCATCGGTTCCGCGTGGTCGACGGCCTGCTCACGAACTTCCACCTGCCCCGCTCGACGCTGCTCGCCCTCGTGTGCGCGTTCAGCGGGATCGATCGCGTGCTCTCGGCGTATCGCGTCGCCGTGAAGGAGCGGTACCGCTTCTTCTCCTACGGAGATGCGATGCTCCTCCGGCGCGACCCAGCGGCCGCGACGGCCGAGGAGGGCGCGCTCGCATGACCGCACCGCGCTCGAAAGGGTTCGCGTTCCGCGTGCTCGCACGGTCCGAGACCGGACACGCACGCGCGGCGATCCTCACGACACCGCACGGAGACGTCGAGACGCCGACGTTCATGCCCGTCGGTACCCAGGGCAGCGTGAAGGGCCTGACCCCCGACGAGGTCGCGTCGACGGGCGCCAAGATCGTGCTCGGCAACACGTACCACCTCTGGCTGCGGCCCGGGCCGGACATCGTCGCGCGGCTCGGCGGGCTCCACGGCTTCACGCGGTGGCCGCACGCCATGCTGACCGACTCGGGCGGCTTCCAGGCCTTCTCGCTCGGCGGCAACATCCCGCGTCCCGCCGCGAAGGCGGGCGATCCGGGCGCGCTACGGTCGCTCGTCACCCTCGACGAGGAGGGCTTCACGTTCCGCTCGCACCTCGACGGCACGCGGCATCACCTCTCTCCGGAGGTCGCCGTGCGCGTCCAGGGCAAGCTCGGCGCCGACATCCAGATGCAGCTCGACGTGTGTCCGCCCGGTGACGCGCCTCGCCACGAGGTCGAGGCCGCCGTCGCGCGCACGACGCGCTGGGCGCGCCGCGCGCTCGCGACCGAGCGACCCGAGGGGCAGGCCCTCTTCGGCATCGTACAGGGAGCGTGCTTCGCCGACCTGCGCCGCGCGCACGCCGAGGAGCTCGCCGCGCTCGACCCGCCGTTCGACGGGCTCGCGCTCGGCGGCTTCTCCGTCGGCGAGCCGATCCCGAAGATGTACGAGACGCTCCACGAGATCGCGCACGTGCTCGATCCGGAGCGCCCGCGGTACCTGATGGGCGTCGGCACGCCGCGCGACTTGCTCGAGGCGATCGACGCCGGCGTCGACATGTTCGACTGCGTGCTGCCCACGCGCAACGCGCGCAACGGACAGGCGCTGACGCGGTTCGGGAAGGTCGTCATCAAGCAGGCGCGCTTCAAGGACGACCCGCTCCCGATCGATCCCGAGTGCGCCTGTCCCTGCTGCAGCGGCGGATACGCACGAGGATACCTGCGGCATCTCTTCCTCGCGGGAGAGATGACCGTCCTCCGCCTCCTCAGCCTGCACAACTTGCACTGGTACGGTGAGCTCGTGCGTGGGGCGCGCGAGGCGATCCGCGCCGGACAGTGGCCTGCGTACAAAGCGAGAACGCTCGACCGCATGACGCAGGAAAATCAGGTACTCTGAGCTGGATTGGGCGGAGGTCGACCCAGGCATGTCGAGCGACGAGAAGAAGCCAATCGGCCGCATCCTCCTCAAGCGGCGGCTGATCTCCCCCGAAGAGCTCGAACGCCAGCTCGCGACCCAGAAGAACGCGCGGGACGGCGTCCCCCTCGCCTCCCGCATCGCGTCGAGCGGCGTCGTACCGGAGACGGAGGTCCTCCGCGCGCTCTCCGAGCAGTTCGGCGTGCCGGGGATCGACCTCAACATGGTGTCGATCGCCCTCGAGCACCTCGACATGGTGCCTCGCGAGGTCGCCGAGTCGAGCCGCGTCCTGCCGGTGCTCGTCCGCGACGATCGCCTCTTCCTCGCGATGGCGAACCCGCACGACAAGCGCGTCATCGACGAGCTCGAGTTCGTCACGGGCCGGCGCATCTACCCGTACGTCGCCATCTCGACGACCCTCGAGCAGACGATCCGCGCCGCCTACGACGCGAAGGAGCAGGGCCAGACGCGCTACGTGGGCCCGAAGGCGCCGAGCGCCGCGAGCGATCGCGACGTCACCGACCCGAGCCGCCGCGAGCGCGAGAGCGTGGCGCCCGGCGCGCCGCCCGTCGTCATCGATCAACAGATCCAGCAGTCCGCGGCGGAGACCTCGCTGTCGACGACCGACTTCGGCGAGCTCGGCGAGGAGGTCTCGCGCGTCGAGATGCTCACGGAGGAGCTCCGCAACGCGGCCGGGATCGATCCGCGCGTGGAGGGCGCGGAGCCGACGAAGGGCAAGAGCGGCAAGCGCATCCTCGTCGTCGACGACGAGGAGGACATCCGGAAGCTCGTCCGGCGGCTGCTCACCGATCGCGGGCACACGATCATGGAGGCCGATCGCGGCCTGCTCGCGCTCCGGATCGTCAAGGAGGAGATGCCCGATCTCATCCTGCTCGACGCGATGCTGCCCGAGGTGCACGGGTTCGACATCGCGCGGCGGATCAAGGGCAGCGCGAAGTACGGTGCGATCCCCATCATCATGATGAGCGCCGTCTACAGGGGGTGGCGCATCGTCGAGGATCTGAAGGCGAACTACGGCATCGAGGACTACCTCGAGAAGCCCTTCCGGATCGCGGACCTCGTCTCGAAGGTCGAGCGGCTCCTCGAGAAAGGCGCCGCAGCACAGCCGCCGCGCGATCCCGAGCGCATCGACCGGGAGGCCGCGACGTACCTCGAGGAGGGCATCGCGGCGTACAGGAACGGCGAGGTCGACCTCGCGATCTCGCTGTTGAAGAAGGGAATCTCGATCGACCCCCTCGCCTACCGCCTGCGCTACCACCTCGCGCTCATCTACGGCAAGCGCGGTCAGTTCTACGACGGCATCACGGAGCTCGAGCGCGCCGTCGACCTCAACCCGCGGCATTTCCCGGCGCTGAAGAACCTCGCGGTCCTCTACGAGAAGGCCGGGTTCAAGAACAAGGCCATCGAGATGTGGGAACGCGCCGTCCACACCGCACCGGACGCCGAGACGCGTGAGTCGATCAAGCAACACATGATGCGACTGCTGTGACGGTCGCCTGAGTAGGTCGAGTGCTCCGAACGTCCAACGAGAGCTTTCTCTCCTGTCGCGCGTACGAGCACAAAGGGGCTAGTCTTTCGAAGACGCCCCCCGCGCGCCCGGTCCGATGAAGTTCCTCTGCGACAACTGCAAGGCGAAGTACCAAATCGCCGACGAGAAGGTGGCGGGGAAGACCGTCCGCATGAAGTGTCGCAAGTGCGGACACCAGATCGAGATCCGGGCCGCCGTCACGGAGACGAGCGTGGCGGGAGCCGCTCCCGGCCCGGGCACGGCGCCGAAGCCCGCGCAGAAGAGCGGCGGGCTCGCGACGAGCCTCTCGGCCGCCAAGCCGCGCACCTCGTCGTCCACGGGGAGCAGCGCGCTGGCCGGTGCCTTCAAGAGCAACGTCCAGGAGTCGCCCGCGAGCGTACCGGACGGACCGGCCAAGAACCCGATCGAGCTGAGCGTCACCGACGAGTGGTACGTCGCGATCAACGGCGTGCCGGTCGGTCCGGTCCGCATCTCCGAGCTCCGACGGAAGGCCGCCGCCGGCGCGGTGACGGAGGACTCGCTCTGCTGGCAGGAAGGGCTCGAGGAGTGGCGCCCGATCCGCAGCATCCCGGATCTCGCCGCGCTCGTCCGCGAAGCCGCGATGGGCAACCGCCCGGCGCTCGTGAGCTCTCCCTCGGCGGAGCCGCCTCCGGCCCCGCGCTCGCCGTCGGTGCGGTCCGAGCCGAAGCAGCCTGCCGCGCCGCAGGAGCCGCGACCGTCCGCGCAACGGGTCACCCCGGCACCGCCGGCGGCGCCCCGTCCGTCCGCGCAGCGGATCACGCCCGCGCCGCCTGCGCCGCGACCGATGACGCCTTCCGCGCCTTCGGTCTCGCGCAGCAACGTCGTGCCGCTCCGTCCGGCGGCGAGCTCGAGCCTCGACGACATCGGGCTCGGCCCGTCGGGCGCCTCGGCGGCCGCGACGGCGTTCGCGCCCTCGCCGTCCCTCACGCCGGCGCCCGCGCTCTCGCCTTCGCCGTCGCTCTCACCTTCGCCGTCGCTCTCGCCTTCGCCGTCGCTCTCGCCTTCGCCGTCTCCCGCCTTCACGCCGGCGCCGCAGCCGCAGCCGCAGCTCGGGACGCAGCCGCTCTCGGCCCCCATGCCGATCGCGGCCGCCGCAGACCCTTTCGCGGTTCCGTCGGCGCAGGTGCCGGCCCCGGTCGCGACCGCACCTCTCCCGCCCACCGGGACGTTCCGAGAGAGCTCGGCGGGCATCGCGCCGCCCGCGGCGTTCCGAGAGAGCTC
>CALFEQ010000096.1 GCA_937949945.1 uncultured Myxococcales bacterium | reverse complement strand
AAGCTGAAGATGCAGTCCCCGGAAGAGGGCGACGATCCCCCGTCGGAGGAGCCGTACGATGGGTGAGACGTCGTACGCCGGCGAGCGTCGATGGCGGAGAGCAATTTCCGTCCGTGCGGAAGGACCGAGTGACGATTTTCGTCCCCCCACGTGCACGCACCACATCCGACTCGGTTCGCGAAAACACCGAAGTTTCGACGTGTCTCCGATAAAATGGTCTCCTAGTGCGCGGAGTCGGCGCGATGGAACGTGCGATGCTTGAGTCTCCAACCGTGGGCACCTCGAGACGCGGGAGGCGCGGATTCACCCTCGTCGAGCTCGCGCTCGTCGTCGCCATCGTCGGCATCCTCGCGGTCATCGCGCTCGTGGGGTACCGCCGCTACATGCTCCACTCGCGGGTGACGGAGGCGAAGGGCATCATCGGCGCGATCAAGATCGCCCAGGAGGACTATCGGTCGGAGCGAGGGATCTACGCGAACCTCGGCAAGAACCTCTGTCCCGCCCAGGCGGGCACGGGGAACAAGAAGGTCGGCTGGGATCCCTCTTGCAACGCTGGGAACCTGACGTGGCAGGCCCTGCCCGTCCACGTCACGGGCGGCGTCCTGTTCAAGTACGGGACGAACGCGAACGCCAACGCGACGGAGGCCTACCGCGACGACTTCGGAGCCGCGAGCTGGGTCGCGGGAACGAACAACATCTCGGCACCCTGGTATTCGGTGTACGCCGAGTGCGATCTCAACGGGGACGGCGGCAAGAAGACCATGCTCTTCTCGACGTCCCACGACAACCAGATCTTCACGCGTGACGAAGGTGAATGAGGCTCGACTCGTGAATCTTCGCGATCGGGCCTTCGTGAAATGAGGCTTCGCTCGTTCGCGCCTGCAGCAGTCGGATGAAGCAAAGCGCGAGCGTGGACAAGGAGAGGGAGATGGCAAAGAAGAAACAAGAGGGCTTCACGCTCGTGGAGCTCATGATCGTCGTCGCGATCATCGGTATCCTCGCGGTCCTCGCCATCTATGGCGTGAGCAAGTACCTGCAGAACGCGAAGACGGGCGAGGCGCGAAACGCCATCGGCCAGATCGGCAAGGCGGCCGTCGCGGCGTTCGAGGAAGAGCGCGCGGACGCGAAGCTCCTCAACGCGGGAGAGTCGACGGCCGGCAACCTCCACCAGGTCTGCGATTCGGCGGAGAACGACGTCCCCGACCAGCTCGACAAGGTGAAGAACAAGAAGTACCAGAGCCACGCCGTGAACGACTGGGGCAAGGGCGACCAGAACAAGGGGTGGCCGTGCCTCAAGTTCTCGCTCACCGAGCCGCAGTACTTCCTCTACGGCTACAAGGCGAACACCTCGCTCGGTGCGAACTCGTTCATCGCCTACGCCGAGGGCAACCTGAAGGGTGGCGCCGACTCGGACATCGGCTTCGAGCTCACGGGCAAGCAGGACGCTACGACGAGGCAGCTCGTCGTCGCTCCGCAGATCACGGAGAAGACGACCGCTCCGACCAAGACCGCGCCCTGATCCGCAGAGAACACTGTTGCTCGACGAGCCCGGTCAGCG
>CALFEQ010000095.1 GCA_937949945.1 uncultured Myxococcales bacterium | reverse complement strand
AGTCTGGAGTCTTTCCGGGCCTCGGCGTCCGAGGAAGCGCGCGCCCAGAGTTCCATCTGGAGACTGGGAGTTGGAGTCTGGAGTCTTTCCGGGCCCCGGCGTCTGAGGATGCGCGCGCGAAGCGCGCGCCGACTGGAGCCTGGAGCCCGGAGCCTGGAGCCTCAAAAAGCCAGCGTGTACGTGAGCGAAGCTCCCCCGGGCATCCCCTCCACGCGCATCCGGTCGATCTCCTTGCGGGCCGACCAGGTCCGGGGCGGCAGCACGTAGGGCAGGAGCGCGCCGATCACGGCGGCGCCGCCGCCGATGAACACGCGAGCGGTTCGCTCCTCGACGGGCCATCCGATCTTCACGGGGCCCAAGAAGGCGTAGTCCATGATGGGGCCGGTGACGCCCGCGACGACGGTGATGGCCGTCGCGAGCGGCCAGATCGCGCGCACGTTGCCTTCCGGCGGAGGGCCTCCGGCCCAGAGCGGATCGCACTTGGGCAGAGACAGATATCCGCCGCCGAGGAAGCCGCCCCACGTGAAGCCGACGAGCGTGGGGCCGAGGAGCCGGAGCGCGGGCTCCCGCGTGTGCTTGAGGTAGCCGACGTTGAGGAAGATGCTGCCGACGACGCCGGCCGCGAACGCGCCGGTGTACTGCCAGTCGAAGTGCGAGGCCTTCTCGCAGAGCTCGATCTCGCGAGTCTGGCGTGGCCGGATGTCCGTCGCGGCGTAGACGTAAGGCGCCGCGTCGGGCGACGGAGGGAGTGCGGCGGACGCGTCCAACGGGGCGCGACCATAGCATAGGCGTCAGGCCTCGGGCCTCGGGCCTCGGCGAGGAGGCGGAAGGCTCCGGGCTCGGCGGAGCGTGACGAGAGCCTTGCGGCCGTCTTCGAAAGGGGGTTTTGTCCCCGCCATGAGCGTCGCCGTGCCCGGGCACATCTTCCGCGAGTACGACATTCGAGGCGTCGCCGATCGCGATCTGACCGACGACGTCGTGCACGCGATCGGGCGTGCGTTCGGGGCCACGCTGCTCGAGGGCGTCGAGGCAGGGAAGGTCTTCCGCGTCGCCGTCGGGCGTGACTGCAGGCTGTCGTCGCCGCGGCTGTTCACGGCGCTCGTTCGTGGGCTGCGCGAGGCGGGCACGGACGTGGTCGAGATCGGCGTCGGGCCGACGCCGATGCTCTACTTCGCCGCGCATCACCTCGGCACCGACGGCGCCGTCATGATCACGGGGAGCCACAACCCCGGGGACGAGAACGGCTTCAAGCTGATGCGCGGGAAGGCGAGCTTCTTCGGGCCCGACATCCAGAAGCTCAAGGCGCGCATCGAGGCGAACGACCTGCCGACCCGAGCGGAAGGCAAGCTCGAGAAGACGAGCGTCGAAGACGCCTACGTCGCCGCGATGAAGGAGCGCTTCGACTTCGGCGGCGCGAAGGGGCTGTCCTTCGTCGTGGACGCCGGCAACGGCGCCGGCGGTCCGCTCGCGATGAAGACGATGAAGGCGCTCGGGCTCGAGCCCGATCCGCTCTTCTGCGACATGGACGGCCGGTTCCCGAATCACCACCCCGATCCGACGGTGGTCGCGAACCTCGAGGCGCTCGTCCAGCGGGTGAGGGCGACGAAGGCGCGCGTCGGGATCGCCTACGACGGCGACGCCGATCGGCTCGGCGCGGTCGACGAGCGCGGCGAGGTCGTCTGGGGCGACAAGCTGATGATCCTCTTCTCGCGTGCGCTGCTCGCGGATCGGCCCGGGGCCACGATCCTCGGCGAGGTGAAGTGCTCGCAGACGCTCTACGACGACATCGCGAAGCACGGCGGCAAGCCCGTCGTCTGGAAGACGGGGCACTCGCTCATCAAGACGAAGATGAAGGAGACCGGCGCGCTGCTCGCCGGCGAGATGAGCGGTCACCTGTTCTTCGCCGATCGCTACTTCGGCTACGACGACGCGATCTACGCGTCGCTGAGGCTGCTCGAGATCCTGGCGAAGGACCCGCGGCCGCTGAGCGAGATGCTGGCGGACGTCCCGAAGACGTTCACGACGCCCGAGCTCCGCGTCGATTGTCCGGACGCGATCAAGTTCCAGGTCGTCGCGGCCGTGACCAAGCGGTTCAAGGAGGCCGGCCATGCCGTCCTCGACATCGACGGCGCCCGCATTTCCTTCGGCGACGGGGCGGCCGCGGGCGCGCCGCCGAAGTGGGGGCTCGTCCGCGCGTCGAACACGGGGCCCATCCTGGTGATGCGCTTCGAGGCAGGGAGCGCCGAGGAGCTCGACGCGATCCGCCGCCAGGTCGAGGACGCGGTCGCCGAGGAGCGCGCCAAGCTTGCAGGGTGACGAGCGCAACAAGACGTGGACGATCGGCTCGCTCATCAAGTGGGCGACCGAGGATTTTCGCGCGCGCGGGATCGAAAATCCGCGGCTCGACGCGGAGCTGCTCGTGGCGCACGCGCTCGGGATCGATCGCACGCGCGTGATCATCGACTCGGCTCGCCCGCTCGAGGCCGCCGAGCTCGCGAAGCTGCGGGAGCTCGTCAAGCGGCGCAGGAGCCACGAGCCGGTCGCGTACCTGCGCGGCATGCGCGAGTTCTACGGGCTGCCGTTCCGCGTCGACCGGCGGGTGCTCATCCCGCGTCCGGACACGGAGGCGCTCGTGGACGTGGCGCTCGCGCGGTCGAGCCACGTCTCGCTGTCGATGCGCCTGCTCGATCTCTGCACCGGCAGCGGCTGCGTCGCGATCACGATCGCCCGCCAGCGGCCCACCGCCCGGGTGCTCGCCACGGACATCAGCGCCGACGCGCTCGCCGTCGCGCGCGAGAACGCGCTGCGTCTCGGCGCCTACAACGTCGCGTTCCTAAAGAGCGATCTGTTCGCGGCGATCCCGAAGGACAGCCGCTTCGACGTGATCACGGCGAACCCGCCGTACATCGCGACGTCGGAGATCGAGACGCTCTCTCCGGACATCCGCGACTTCGAGCCGCGCGAGGCGCTCGACGGCGGGCCGGACGGGCTCGACATCATCCGTCGCATCGTCGCCGAGGCGCCCGCGTTCCTCGATCGCGACGGCGTGCTCGCCATGGAAATCGGCGCGGGCGAGGCCGAGGCGACGCGTGCGCTCTTCGAGCAGCACGGCTACCGCGACATCCGCATCGACCGTGACTACGGCAAGATCGAGCGCGTCGCCAGCGGGGTGCGCCCCGAGACGTGGCCGCGCGAGCCGTAGGGCGGAGCGTCCGCGCGCCCCGCGATCGAGCTCGACCGTCGGAGCGTGCCTTTCCCTTCCGCGCGCGAGCGCTATGCTTCACCCGGCGTGCGTGCGCTCTCCTTTCTCGTCGTGAGCACCATCGCGCATGCGTTGCTCGCGCGGTGGGTCCTTTCGGTCTCCCCGGCGGCGCGCGCGCGGCGCCGGCTCGTCATCGCGACCGCGGCCGTGCTCTCGGTGCTGCTCGCGGCGATGCGCGTCCTCGGGTGGTGGATCCGCGCGAGGTGGTTCCAGGGCGTCACGACGATCTTCCTCGTCGAGCTCGCGATCGTGGTCGTGGCCCTCGTCCCGCTCGGGCTCGTCGCGGCGACAGCGCGCGCCACCTCCCGCGTCGTCGACGCCGTCGAGCCTCCGACCGGCGAGGCCGAGAAGGCGGAGCGCGTCTCGCGTCGCGAGGCGATCGAGCGCATGGCCGGTGTCGCCGCGCTCGGGGCGACCGGCGCCGTCCTCGGCTGGGGGATCGTCCGCGGCCGCCACGCGTTCGAGATCGAGGAGGTCGAGGTCCGGATCCCGGGATGGCCGCGCGCCCTCGACGGCTACGTCATCGCGCAGGTCTCGGACGTTCACGTCGGTCCGTGGGTCGGCGAGCGCGAGCTCGACGAGGGCTTCGAGGTCGTCCGGCGCGTGCGTCCCGATCTCGTCGTCGCGACGGGCGATCTCGTGGACTCGTCGGCCGCTGCCATCGATCCCCTCCTTGCGCGTCTCGTCGGCGTGGGCGCGCGTGACGGTGCGTACGTCATCCTCGGCAACCACGATCACTACGCGCACCCGGACAGGGTCGCCGCACGCATCGTCGCGTCGCCGGTGAAGCTGCTCGCGAACGAGGCCGTGCGCATCCGTGCCGGCGACGGCGGCGGCTTCGCGCTCGTCGGCGTCGACGACCTGAGCGCGCGCCGCCGGCCGCGATCGATGCGGCACACCGGTCCCGACCTCGGTCGTGCGCTCGCCGGTGTCGCGCCGGACCTGCCGCGCATCCTCCTCGCGCACCAGCCGATCTACTTCCGCGAGGCGCAGGGACGCGTGGCGCTCCAGCTCAGCGGTCACACGCACGGCGGTCAGATCAATCCGGGCGTGGCGCCCGTGAAGGCGCTGATGGAGTTCGTCGCCGGTCGCTACGAGCGCGCGGGCTCCACGCTCTGGGTCAATCGCGGCTTCGGCGTCGTCGGCCCGCCTGCGCGCGTGGGCGCGCCGCCCGAGGTGACGAAGATCGTCCTCGTCGCCGCGTGAGCTCGCGAGCGGAGATCGTCGACTCTCACGCGACGCGCTCAGGTAACATCGTGCCGCCCGTGCGCTCGAACGGCCCCGCATTCCGATGGCTGTGCTCCGTCGCGATCGCGATCGCCGGCGCGATCGCCGTCGCACCGGCCAGCGCCGCGAAGCCGCGCGCGAAGGGCGGCGATCTCGCGCGGGCGCGCGCGCTCGACAAGGAAGGCGCCAAGGCCTACGGCGAGGGCCGCTACCGCGACGCGATCCGCTACTTCGAGGAGGCGTATCGGCTCGGTGGCCCGGCCTTCGAGCTGTGGAACGTCGCCAAGTGTTACATCCGGCTCGACGAGCCGGAGCAGGCCGTCGAGATGCTCGAGAAGTACCTCGCGACGCCGAACCTGCCGAAGCAGGATCGCCGCGAGGCCTCGAAGCAGCTCGCGGCGCTCAAGAACCGACCGAGCACGCTCTCCATCTCGTCGACGCCCGCCGGCGCCGAAGTGATCGTCGACGGCAAACGTCTCGCGGAGAGGACGCCGCTCGCCATCTCGATCCCGCCCGGACGGCACACCGTGCTCGTCCGCTCGGACTCCGGCGCGTCGTACTCGACGACGATCGAGGCGCGCTACGGGCGCGCCGTGAACGTCGACGCGCTGCTCTCGGGCGGAACGGAGGAGCGGCGTCCGCCGCCGCCCGACAATCCCTACGTCGACGACGACGATGCGCCCATCGCGCTTCGTGGTGCGTTCGGCCTGATGCTGCCGCGGCACGGGGAGATCGGCGGCGCCGCCGGTTTCGGCTTGATGGCGCTCGGGACGTATCGGATCGCGGAGCTCGGGAAGACGTCGATTTCCGCAGGCGGCCTCCTCACCGTCTCCGGCGACTCGTGGGGCAACAATACCGGTGAGCCGAACACGGCGCCGAACTGTGGGCCGCTGACCGATGCGCAGAGCGCGACCGCGCTCTCGCTCTTCGCGATCGGAGCCGCGTCGTATCCGATCCTCCCGAAGGTGCGCGTCTCGGGCATCGGCGGCCTCGGGCTCGCGGGCTACTTCGTCGACAACGTCGGCGGAGATCTCTTCGTCCCGAGCTGTCGGCCTTCGCCCGGTGTCCGCCCGGCCCTCCTCCTCGGGACGGAGATCGCGTACGCGGCCACGCCTCACCTGAGGTTCTCGGCGTTCCCGCTCACGTGGCAGGTCCAGCCGGCGTTCGACGGGACGCGCGGGGCGCCGCGCGATGCGAGCGGGGTGTGGATGCGGTTCGGATTCGCCATCGGCGCAGGAGTCGATCTTTGAGCAAGCTCGTCGCGACGCTCTTCGACTTCAACGGTGTGCTCGTCGACGACGAGGCCGTCCACATGGCCGCGTTTCGAGAGGTGGTTCGCCCGCTCGGGATCGAGCTCGACGAGGCGACGTACACGGAGCGCTACCTCGGCTTCGACGACGTGGGCGCGTTCCGCGCGATGCTCCGCGACGCAGGGAGAGATCCGACGCCGGAGGAGATCGCGCGGCTCGTCGAGGCGAAGAAGCCGATCTACATGGAGCGCATCGCGGGCGCGCTCGTCGTCTTCGAAGGCGCGGCCGATCTCGTCCGCCGCCGCGCGCAGCGAGGCCCGGTCGGGATCGTCTCGGGCGCGCTCCGTCACGAGATCGAGCACGCGCTCGGCGTGATGAACGTGCGCGAGCACGTCGCGTTCATCGTGTCGGCGGAGGACACGACGGAGTGCAAGCCGCACCCGCAGGGCTACCTGCTCGGGCTCGCCGCGCTCGGGATCGCGTCGGACGCGCCGGCGAGGGCGCGCAGCGGAGTGGTCGTCGTCGAGGACTCGCTCGCGGGCGTGACCGCCGCGAAGCACGCGGGGCTCCGCTGCGCTGCGGTCACGCATTCGTACTCGGCCGCCGAGCTGCGCGCCGCCGGCGCCGACGTCGTGGTCGATCGGCTGACGGAGCTCGGCGACGATCTGCTCGACGGAGCGGGCGATGAAGCGTGACATGCGTCTCTGGGTGGCCGCGTTCGCGGCGGCCGTCACCGTCGCCGCCCATTCCACCGTCGACGCCGCGCCCGGCGGAGCGCAGGCGCGTGCGCACGCGCGGGCGCGCTCGCGCGTGTTCCCGTTCCCGGAGGCCGACGGCTGGCGCGCGGCGGGCCAGGACGGGATCCGTGGGATGACGATCGGCCCGATCGAGAACGCGTACCATCCCGGCGTCGGCTACGGCAGCGCCGCCTACGCGCGGACGCTCGACGAGTGCGTGAAGATGGGCGCGCGATGGATCGCGCTGACGCCGTTCGGACGCGTGCTCGATCTGAACGGGCGCGGCGTCGATCCGACGTTCGAGCGGCCGTACGCCGAGAACCGCGAGGACGTCCGCCGCGCCATCGTGATGGCGCACGAGCGCGGCCTGTCGGTGATGCTCGTCCCCCACCTCTGGGTCGAGTCGGGCGACTGGCGTGCCGAGATCGATCCGAAGACCGACGAAGGCTGGGCGGCATGGGCGAAGAGCTACGGCGCCTTCGTCCGCGGCTGGGCCGAGGTCGCGGAAGAGACCGGCGTGGAGCTGTTCTCCGCCGGGGTCGAGCTACGCTCCTGGGTCACGACGTCTCGCGCGCCCTCGTTCGTGGCGCTCCTTCGCGAGCTCAGGAAGATCTACAAGGGGCCGATCACCTATTCGGCGAACTGGGACGACGTCGAGCACACGACGATCCTCGGGGAGCTCGACGTCATCGGGATCAACGCCTTCTACCCGCTCGCGGACAAGGACGGCGCGACCTTCGAGGAGCTCCTCGAGGGAGGCGAGCGCGTCCGTCAGCGCGTCCGCGCGCTCGCCGAGACGTGGCGGCGCCCGGTGCTCTTCACCGAGATCGGCTACACGACACGGCCCGATCCGGCGGTGCGTCCGTGGGAGTGGCCGGACTCGATGAAGAACGTGCGCATCGACGAGCGAGCGCAGGCGGACGCGTACCGCGCGCTGATCGCGCCGCTGCTCGACGAGCCCTACTTCATGGGGTTCTTCGTGTGGCGCGTCTACGCGGATCCCGACGACGTGTCGCAAGAGGCGGGCTGGGGTTTCTCTCCGCGCGGCAAGCTCGCCGAGCTCGTCGTGCGCGACGCGTTCGCGGCGACGTGGGCGGGCGACGCGAACCGCCGACCCGGCTGGGCGCCGGCGGCGCGCGTGCCCGGCATCCTCCCTTGAGGAGAGCGCTTATCGAAGTGCACGGTACTTGGCCGCCACCCGGTCGGCCTTCGTACGATCTTTTCCGAGGTGCGAGGTCTCCTTCGTTCGCTCATCGCGATCGCGTCGCTCGCGGCAGGGTCGTGGGTCGGGCTACGCGCCCCGCCTCCGTCCGAAGCGGCGCCCGCTCGCGTCGAGCCGGCGCGGAGCGAGGCGTCGTACGTGGTCGATCTCCCGCCCGTGCTGCAGGAGACGAACACGGCGGAGATCCCGCCGTGGCCGCGGCTCAATCCCCAGGCGAGCATCGCGGAGGCGTGGCGGCTCGCGGAGGGGCCCCATCGCAAGCCGGGAGACAAGCGCCGTCTGGTCACGCTGACGTTCGACGACGGGCCGTTCCCCGAGACGACGCCACGTGTCCTCGCGCTGCTCGAGCAGTACGGCGTACGTGCGACGTTCTTCGTGATCGGTCGCTACCTCGTCGGCGACGACGAGCGCGCGCGCGCTTCGCGCGAGGTGCTGACGAAGATCGTCGAGGCCGGGCACCTGGTCGGGAACCACACGTACGACCATGCGCGGCTCACGGCGATCTCGCACACGCGGGTGCTCGCGCAGATCGATCGCGGATCCGCCGCCATCGAGCGCGTCATCGGCAAGAAGCCGATCCTCTTCCGTCCTCCGTACGGCGAGCTCGACGAGTTCGGCGAAGAGGCCGTGCGCGCGCGCGGCCTCGACATCCTCTTGTGGAGCGTCGAGGCGAAGGACATGGAGCGTGACGATCCCCAGGCCATGTTCGAGGACATCGTCCGGCAGCTCGCGTACAACGAGGGCGGGATCGTCCTCCTCCACGACATCCGCTGGTCGTCGGTGAAGATCCTGAAGAAGCTGCTCGCCTATCTCGACGCGAGGCGCTGGGATCCGGATCGTCCCGACCGGATGGGCTACGAGATCGTCGATCTCCCGACGTACCTCCGTGCGGTCGCAGACGATCCTCCGCAGCGAGGCGCGCGCAAGTCGAAGCTGCGCGCGGAGCGCGAGCAGGAGGAGAAGCCGCACGAGCCGTCGGCGCCGGGCGCGGCGGGGGAGAGCTGATCGATCAGCCTCCCGTCAGGCTCTCGCACAGCCGAGCGCTCTCGCCGACGAACCTGCCTTCGCGTGCTTCGGCCGGGCAGTATCCGCCCGCGCGGATCTGATCGATGAGCTCGACGATGGTGGCGTTCGACCAGTCGCGAGCGCCGTCGAAGCGTGCGCGGATGACGCCCTTCTTGTCGATGATCCAGGTCTCCGGATAGAGCGTCGTGCCGAACTTGTCGCGCACCACCGTCGTCTCCGGATCCATGAGCACGGGGAAGGGCGGCTCTTCGCGGAGGATGGACTTCAGCGTGTCGATCGCGTCCTGCGCGCTCTCGTCCGTCGAGATGGTGAGAATGGCCACGTCCTTCTTCGGCCGGAGGATGCGCGCGAGCTCGGCGATCTGCGGCATCTCCTCCATGCAGGGACCGCACGTCTTCGTCCAGAAGTTCAGGATCACGACCTTGCCGCGGTAGCTCTCGAGCGACACGTCGTGACCGCGCGTGTCCTTCAGCGTGAAGTTCGGCGCCGTCTTCTCGTAGCCCGCGTAGGTCGGCCGGAGGAGGCACGTCGGGGAGCAACGGCGTCGGAGCTCGCCTTCCTTCGCGACGGACACGAAGCTGTAGACGCCGATCGCGGCGATGACGACGAACGCGAGGTGCACGATCGGCGCGATCGGGATCGCCGCCTCGTTCTTGGCGGCGGCTTTGGCGCCTTTTCGTCGCGGCTTGCGCTCGGGTTGGTCGTCGCCGCCCGAGCTCGCGCCCGCGACGTCGGCGTCGGACGCAACCTCGTCCTTCGCAGCGCTCTCGCTCGAGCTCTCCTCCTCGACGACGTCGGTGTCTTTGTCGGCGCCGGCCACGGGCGGAGTCTCGCACGGATCCGCTGCTTTTCGCACGCTCCGCGTGGATGGTGATGTGGGGTCGTGGTCGTCCATGTCCTACCCGGCGCCGGGCGGCGCTCGTTCGATGACGCGGCTGCCGCCTCGGTCCGTCCTCGTAGCGCGGACGCTCGGAGGCGCGAAGCTCGGATGTGCCGTTCGCGTTCGTCTCGGCCCCGGCGTCGTACGGCTGAGCCTCGACCGAGCGTCGCAGCCGTTCGTGCACGCTGATAGCGTGGGCGACGTGCCTTCTGGCCTCGACTTCGACGCGATCTGCAAGCTCCTCGTGCAGGCCGGCGTCCTCTCGCCCGAGCACGCGCGCGAGGCGGCGATCCGCGAAGAGCGCGAGCGCGCGCGGCTGATCCGACAGCGCGCGGGCCGGCCCACGGCCGGGCAGCGCATGGGGACCGACGCGGTCGTGCACCCCGCGGAGGTGCTCGCCGCTATGGAGCTCCCCGTCGCGGGCAACCCGGAGGCGAAGATCACCGAGCGGCTCGTGATGGAGCTCGTCGCGCGTGCGGCGGGCCTGCCGTTCGTGGAGCTCGATCCGCTGAAGATCGACGCGAAGCTCGCGCCGCAGTTCTTGTCGCGGCCGTTCGCGCGACGTCACACGGCTCTCGTCATCGCGGCCAGCGATACGGAGGTCACCGTCGCCGTCGCCGATCCTTACGACCGCGTGCTCGTCGACGACCTCGTGCAGTACGTCAAGCGCCGGCCGGTGCTCGTCGTCGCGACGCCGTCGGAGATCCAACGGCTCATCACCGACTTCTACGGCTTCCGCGTCGCCGTCGCGGCCGCCGAGCAGCAGGCGCAGGCGGTCTTCGACATCGGGAACCTCGAGCGCTACGTGAAGCTGAAGCGCGTCGAGGAGATCGAGGCCAACGACCAGCACGTCGTCAACGCGGTCGAGTACCTCCTCCACTACGCGCTCGACCAGCGCGCGTCGGACATCCACATCGAGCCGCAGCGCGATCAGTCGGTCGTGCGCATGCGCATCGACGGCGTGCTGCACAAGGTCCACACGCTCCCGAAGGTCGTCCATCCGGCCATCCTGTCGCGCATCAAGCTGCTCGCGCGGATGGACATCGCCGAGCGGCGCCGCCCGCAGGACGGGCGCATCAAGACGGAGCGCATCGTCGAGGACGGGCGCGGAGGGCGCACGAGCCGCGAGGTCGAGCTGCGTGTCTCGACGATCAGCGTCGCGTTCGGCGAGAAGATGGTCATCCGCGTCTTCGATCCGGAGAACGTGCTCCGGGATCTCGGCGAGCTCGGGATGACCGATTCGCAGCTCGAGACCGCGCGCGGCTTCTTCCTGCGCCCGAACGGCCTCGTGCTCGTGACGGGGCCGACCGGGAGCGGCAAGACCACGTCGCTCTACGCGGCCCTGCGGATGATCGCCTCGCCCGAGGTGAACGTCGTGACGATCGAGGACCCGATCGAGATCGTCCTCGACTCGCTCAATCAGGTCGCCGTCGACAAGAAGATCGGGCTCGGCTTCGCCGAGGCGCTCCGGCACGTGCTGCGGCAGGATCCGGACGTCGTGATGGTCGGCGAGGTGCGCGACCCGGAGACCGCGCAGATCGCCGCCCAGGCCGCGCTCACCGGCCACCTCGTGCTCGCGACGCTGCACACGAACGACTCGGCCACCGCGATCACGCGCCTGATCGAGCTCGGCGTCGACCCGTACATCCTGTCGTCGACGCTGGTGGGCGTCATCGCGCAGAGGCTCGTCCGCCTCGTGTGCGCCGACTGCCGCGTCGAGACGTTCCTCACGACGGATCAGATGAGCATGCTCGGCATGGACGTCGATGCGCTCGCCGTCTCGGGAGAGGCGCCTCGGATCCAGGTCGCGATGGGCGAGGGGTGCGTGAAATGCCGGGGTACGGGCCTCGTTCGGCGCACGGGCGTGTTCGAGGTGCTGCCCGTCGACGACAAGATCCGGAAGCTCATCATCGCGCGCGCGGGATCGAAGGAGATCATGGCGCAGGCACGGAACGACGGCATGATGACGCTGCGCGAGGCCGCGCTGAAGAAGCTGGGCAAGGGGCTCACCTCGTTCGAGGAGGTGTTGCGCGTGACGGTGGAGGCGTGACGTGACGAAGCCCGCGCTCGTCGACGACCTCGTGCGGGTGCTGCGCGCAGGCTTCACGCTCGTCTCGGTGACGACGGGCGAGGAGCTGCGGGCGCGGCGGCTCATCGACGCGGCCTGCGCATCGCTCGGTCTCCGCACCGTCCATTGGTCGGCGACGAGCGGCGTCTCGCTCCGGTCCACGCTCGAGCAGTGCGCGGTCGAGGGCGATCGGCCGATCGACGTGGTGCACGTGCTCGTCGATCCGCAGCCGTGGATCGACGAGCACGTGGTCCGGCTGCTGCGCGAGATCGGCCTCGGCGCGCGCCGCGCGATCGTCGTGCTCCTCGGATTGTTCTTCGACTTCCCGCAGGATCTCGAGCGCGAGATGGCGTCGCTCGATCTGCCGCTGCCGACGCGCGAAGAGCTCGCGGCTCTCGTCGAGGCCCTGCCGGCGAACGCGCGTCGGGGCTGGGACGTCGGCGCGTTCGCGCGCGCGGCGTCGGGCCTGACGATGTCGGAGGCGGCACGCGCGTTCGAGCTCGCGCGCATGGAGAGCGATCCCGGCGAGGCGGTCCGTCGCGTGTTCGCGCAGAAGCGCCGTGCGCTGAAGAAGAGCGCGACGCTCGAGGTCGTCGAGGACGACGTGCCGCTCTCGGACGTGGGCGGGCTCGACGTGCTCAAGGCCTGGCTCGCGTCGCGCGTGCAAGCGTACGGCGAAGAGGCGCGCGCCTTCGGTCTGCCCGAGCCGCGCGGAATGCTCGTGTGCGGAGTGCAGGGCTGCGGAAAGTCCCACGTGAGCAAGGCCGCCGCGAGCGTGCTCGGCCTCCCGCTCGTCCGCCTCGACTTCGCGGCCGTCTTCGCGGCGCCTTCGCCGGAGCAGGCGCTGCGCGAGGGCCTCAGGGCCGTGGCCGCGATCGCTCCGGTCGTGCTCTGGGTCGACGAGATCGAGAAGGGGCTCGGCGCGGGCTCGCAGACCGTCGACGCGAGGCAGGTGCGCGTCTTCGGCGCCTTCCTCACCTGGCTCCAGGAGCGCACCGCGCCGGTGTTCGTCGCGGCCACCGCGAACGAGGTCGAGCACCTGCCGCCGGAGCTCGCGCGGCGCGGTCGCTTCGACGAGGTCTTCTTCGTCGACCTTCCGTCCCCGCAGGAGCGCGAGGAGATCCTCGCGGTGGCCCTGCGCCGGCGCGGCCGCAGCGCGGACGGGATCTCGCTCGCGAACGTCGCCCGACCGCTCGAGCACTTCTCCGGCGCCGAGCTCGAGCAGGTCGTCGCGAGCGCGTTGTTCCGTGCGTTCGCGCAGAGGCGCGAGCTGCTCGAGGACGATCTCCGCATCGCCGCGCGCGAGGTCGTTCCGCTCGCGACGCTCTACGAGGAGAAGATCCAGGCGCTCCGCGCGTGGGGCCGAACGCGCGCGCGCAAGGCGTCCGCCGATCGCAGGGTGCTCGACCTGTTCGAGGGCTGATCGCGGACCAGGTAGACTCGTGACGTGACCGTCGAGAGCTCGCTCGTGGTGCCGCCCGAGATCGAAGCGGCGATCGAAGCGGACCCCGACGATCCTGCCGCGTACCTCGTCTACGCGGATTGGCTCCAGGCTCGCGGCGATCCGCTCGGCGAGCTCATCGTCGTCCAGGCGCGACGCGCCGAGGAGCGGGACGACTCCGTCCGTGCGCGCCTCGTCGCGCGGGAGAAGGAGCTTTTCGTCGAGAACCGGGAGCGATGGCTCGGGGAGCTCGCCGAGTTCGAGGAGGAGTGGCCGTTCGAGTGGCACTGCGGCTTCTTGCGCAGCGTCGCGATCTCCACGCCGTACGGCGCCGAGGCGGTGAGGGCGCTCCGGCGAGCGCCGGCGGCGCGGTTCCTCCGCTACCTCGATCTGAACGTCGCCGATCGTCCGCCGCCGAGCTCGTGGTTGGACGCCCGGCAGGCGACCGACGTGATCGGCGCGATGGCCGAGGTCGGCATTCCGGAGACGGTGCGGACGCTCCGGTTCGGCGTCGGCGTGCTTCCGGAGTTCGCGAGGACGATCGATTTCTCCTCGCTCCATCGATGGTGGCAGCACGTCGAGGCGCTGTACATCGACGACGCCCCCGACGTGCTCGGGACGATGGACCTGCCGCGCCTGCGGATCCTCCAGATCGACGGTTACACGGAGTCCCATCTCCAGGAGCTCGGAGGCGCGGCGCTGCCGTCTCTCGAGCGCCTCGAGCTCGTCGGCGGTTCGTCCTTCGCTCCGCTCGAGGTGCTGCGCGCCGACGGGCTTCCGCGTCTCCGGGAGCTCTGCCTGCGGACCCACTCGGAGAGGGCCGGCGAAGAGAGCGTCCGCGCGCTCCTCCGGTGGCCGTGGCTCCGGGAGCTCGTGGCGCTCCACCTGCGCTGCGGTCTCGACGCGGCCGGGATGCGCGAGCTCGCCCGACGCGCCGACGAGCTGTCGCACCTCGAGCGGCTCGACGTCGCCGGCAACGACGTCCACCCGGACGATCGCGAGCGGCTCGAGCGGGTCCTCGGCGATCGCGTCGACTTCGGCTGAGGGCTCCCCGCCCGGCGCTCGCGCGTGCTACCGGTAGGCGAACCTTGTCCGCACCGTCTCAACGTCCGAAGGCCGTCCTCGTCGCCGTCCATCTGCCGGACGTCGACGAGCGCGAGTTCGCCTCGAGCGTCGAAGAGCTCGGCCGGCTCGTCACGACGCTCGGCTACGAGGTCGTCGCGCGCGTCACGCAGGCGCGCCAGCACATCGAGGCGGCCGCGGTGCTCGGCGAGGGCAAGCTCCAGGAGCTGGCGCGCATCACCGGCGGGACCGGCCACGTCGGCACGACCGCGCCGAAGCGGAAGGACAAGGCGCGCCTCCGTCGCGAAGGGCTCGACGAGGAGAGCGAGCACGAGGTCGAAGACGATGACGGCGAGCACGGCGTTGCGGACGACGAGGCCCGGCCGAAGCCGCAGATCGACCTCGTGGCGGTCGATCACGAGATCACGCCGAGCCAGATCCGCAACCTGGAGCGCGCGACCGGGGTGCCGGTCCTCGACCGCACCGGCGTCATCATCGAGATCTTCCACCGGCACGCGAAGAGCCGCGAGGCGCGCCTGCAGGTGGAGATCGCGCGCCTGACGTACACGGCCCCGCGCCTGCGCGAGTCGCCCGGCGGCAAGGAGCGCCAGCGCGGGCGAGGCGCCGGCGAGGCCGCCCTCGAGCTGGATCGGCGCAAGATCCGCGACCGCATCGCGGAGCTCCGGGAGGAGCTCGCGGCGATCCAGCGCGAGCAGGACGTGCGCCGCGCGCACCGGCGTCAGGCGAGGCGCGTCGCGCTCGTCGGCTACACGAACGCGGGCAAATCGTCGCTCATGCGCGCGCTCACCGGCAGCGACGTCTACGTCGAGAACAAGCTGTTTGCGACGCTCGACACCACCGTGCGCGCGCTCCATCCGGAGGTGAAGCCGCGCATCCTCGTGAGCGACACGGTCGGCTTCATCAAGAAGCTGCCGCACGATCTCGTGGCGAGCTTCAAGTCGACGCTCGACGAGGCCCTCGAGGCGTCGCACCTGCTCCACGTGGTCGACGCGGCGGATCCTTCGTGGGAGTCGCAGTACGAGGTGACGCGTGACGTGCTCGCCGAGATCGGCGCGGGCGACGTCCCGTCGACGTTGGTGATGAACAAGATCGATCTCCTCACGCCCGAGGAGCTGGAGCGCCTGCGCGCGCGCCTGCCGGACGCGTGGTTCGTGTCCGCGCGGGATCCGGCCGACGTCCGGATGATCCGGCAGCGCATCATCGAGATCTTCGAGGCCGCGTACGAGGAGGTGGAGCTCGTGGTGCCCTACGATCGCCAGCGTCTCCTCAGCGAGATGCACGACTCCGGCCGCGTCGTCGAGGAGCGCTGGGAGGAGCAGGGTGTCGTGGTGCGCTGGCGAGCCGAGCGCGAGACGATCGCGCGCGTCAAATCGCGGCTCGCACGCTCTTGATCGGGACTTCACACCGCCGCGATCGCCAAGCTCCGGCGCGTGCGCGTTCGGTTCGGGTGCGCGTCGAGGCGGGCGAAGGCGCGGCGGTATGCGGCGAAGTTGCCGCCCTCGCGCATCGCCTCGAGGGTCGCGAGGCCTTCGGCCGGGCCGCCTTGCGCGAGGACGTACTCGACCCACGCCCACTTCGCGCTCGTCGAGCGGACGTCGGCGCGGCCGCGCAGGCCGCGGCGGAGGCGCTCGAGGCGGCGCTCGACGACGTCGATGCCGGCGAACGGCTGGCCGTCGAGAGGCGTGTTGCGCTTCGCGCAGAACGGGGCGATGCCGAGCGCGACGGGCGTGATCTTCGTGAGCTCCGTCGTGAAGCGCACGCACTCGTCGATGTCCTCGTCGGTCTCGCCTGGTAGGCCGATCATCAGATAGAGCTTGAGACGCTCCATCCCGTGGCGCCGCGCCAGCTCGGCGCAGCGGAGCAGGTGCTTCTCCTTCGCCTTGCGTTCGAGCAGCTCGCGCATCCGCTCGCTCGGGCCGTCCATCGCGGTCGTGAGCACGCCTTGCCCGGCGCGGCGGAGCGCGGCGACGAAGTCGTCGTTCAGCCGATCCGGGCGCAGCGACGACAGGCCGACCTGGCATCCGCGATCGGCGAGCGTGTTGACGATCTGCACGATCTTCGGGTGATCGCTGACGGCGGCGCCGACGAGGCCCACGCGCTTGGCGTCCTCGGGCACGAGCTCGAGGATCCTCTCCATCGGCACGAGCCGCATGCCGCCGTTCGTCGAGCGGCGCATGACGCAGTACGTGCAGCGCCGCGAGCATCCGCGCTCGGTCTCGACGAGGAACATGTTCGACAGCACCGCGTGCGGCGTCCGGATCGGAGCCCACGCGGGCAAGAGCTCGTCGGGCACCTTCGCGACGATCGGCAGGATCTCGCCGTGGCAGGCCGGCACGTAGACGTGAGGGATCTTCGCGAGCGCGTCGTACGCGTCGACACGACGCGCGCTGCCCTCGATCGTGCGGAGGACGTCGATGACGAGGGTCTCGGCCTCGCCGATCACGATCGCGTCGCAGAACGGAGCGAGCGGGAGCGGGTTCGAGAACGTGAGCGGGCCGCCCGCGAGGATGAACGGATGTCGCTCGTCGCGCTCCTCGCGGAGCGGCGGGATGCCGGCGGCGTCGAGCATGCGGAGGAAGCCGGCGATCTCTCCCTCGTAGGCGATGCTCGCGGCGACGATGGGGTACTCGTCGAGGCCGCGGCGCGACTCGTAGCTGATCGGCCGCGACTGGAGCGCGAGCCTGCCTTCGGCCTCGTCGTCGAGCACGAAGCGCTCGCACGCGAGCCCCGGCGCCTCGTTGATCGCACGATAGATGCGCTGGTAGCCGAGCGAGCTCATCGCCGTCGCGTAAGGCGACGGGTAGAGCAGAGCCACGGTCAGCGGCGCCTGCTTGTCGATCCGACCGACTTCGTCGGAGAGCCTCGCTCGGATGCGCTCGTGCAGGTTCGCCATGAAACGAGATGGGGAGAAAACGGAGCTGACCGGGGAAAGAGGCCTTTAGACCCCACGAACGGGAGTGCAAGCGGATCTGCTTCGGAACCCCGTGAATCGGGTGTGAGACCGAGTGGAGACCGCGAAGTCACGGAGTTTTTCAGCGGGCGTCACGTGCATCCCGAAAAACCGCAGCTATAGTTCGGTACGCCCGTGCTTTCCTACATCGCCCTACGTCGTCTCCTCGCCATCGTTCCGGTGGTCGGCATCCTCCTCGCCGCCTGCACGGACCAGACGAACCCCACGGCCCCGCGCATCCCGGACGATCCCGAGGAGGAAGAGGAGGGGCGCAGCGGACGATCGGGAGGGGAGGGCTCGGACGAGCCAGGCGACCCGGGCGAGGTCGTCCAGAAGGAGCTCTGCAAGGTCACGAAGTCCGGCGACGGCGGCAAGGTCATCCAGGCCATGCTCCTCTTGCCGGACAAACCGATCGAAGGCGAGCTCTTCATCGACGAGAACGGCATCATCGCGTGCGCGAACAAGAGCTGCTCGGGCACGCCTGGTTACGATCGCGCGGCCCGGATCGAGTGCACGAACGCCGTCGTCTCGCCCGGGCTCATCAACCCGCACGATCACATCTCGTTCGCGAACAACCCGCCGCACAAGCCGACCGACGAGCGCTTCGAGCACCGTCACGACTGGCGCAAGGGCGCGCGCGGGCACACGAAGATCGCCACGACCGCGAAGAGCGTCCCGAACGCCATCGAGGCCGCGGAGCTGCGCTTCGTGATGAGCGGCGTCACCGCGATCGCCGGCGCGGGCGGGGCGAACGGTCTCGTCCGGAACGTCGACGGCAACCCCGCGCAGCTCGAGGCCGGCCTCGAGATGAAGATCGCGGACAGCGACACGTTCCCGCTCGACGACAGCAACGACACGAGGTTCCCGACCACCTGCAGCGCCTGGAACAGCTCGAAGCGCACGAAGGCCTCGGACATCGCCGGCCTCGAGGCCTATCTCCCGCACATCGCCGAGGGCATCGACCGGACCGCGCACGCCGAGTTCGTCTGCCAGAGCGCGGGCGACGACAGCGCGAGCCCGACGTACGACCTCATCGAGCGACAGACCGCCGTCGTCCACGGCGTCGCCGTCACGCCCGAGGATGTGAGGCGCTTCCGGACCGACGGCGCGATCCTCGTCTGGTCGCCGCGTTCGAACGTCGATCTCTACGGCAACACCGCGCCCATCGCGCTCTACGACAACCTGGGCGTGCCGATCGCGCTCGGTACGGACTGGCTGCCGTCCGGCTCGATGAACATGTCGCGCGAGCTTCGCTGCGCCGACGAGCTCAACGAGAAGTACTTCGGCAAGAAGCTCACGGACCGTCAGCTCTGGCAGATGGTCACGATCAACGCCGCCTTCGCCGTCGGAGCGCAGCACGCCCTCGGCATGCTGAAGAAGGGCTACCTCGGCGACATCGCGATCTTCGACGCGACGGGGAAGAAGAACGCCTACCGCGCCGTCATCGAGGCCGGCGTCGAGGACACCATCCTCGTCCTACGCGGCGGCAAGGCGCTCTACGGCGATGCCTCGCTCGTCAAGGAAGAGGCCGCCGGCGGCGGCGAGGACTGCGAGGACATCATGGTCTGCGGCGTCGCCAAGAAGGCGTGCGTCAAGAAGGACCTCAAGAAGAAGAGCCTCGCCGACCTGCAGAAGGCCGCCGACGAGGTCTACCCGCTCTTCTTCTGCAAGGACACGGTGCCGACGGACGAGCCGAGCTGCGTCCCCAAGCGCGGTCCGACGAAGGACATGCCGAACGTCTCCGTCTACTCGGGCATCAAGCCGGGCGACAAGGACGGCGACGGCATCCCGGACGAATCCGACAACTGTCCGAACGTCTTCAACCCGATCCGTCCGATGGACGGCGACCGGCAGCCGGACCTCGACGGCGACGGCATCGGCGACGCGTGCGACAAGTGCCCGTTCGAGCCCGGCGAGTCCTGCACGCCGCCGAGCTCGGAGGACATGGACGGCGACGGCATCCCGAACCACCTCGACAACTGCCCGGAGGTTTCGAGCCCCGACCAGACCGACGCGGACGGCGACGGCAAGGGCGCGCCGTGCGACAAGGACACCGTGGGCAACGCGTGCGACGATCGCCCGAACCCGGGCCACGCCGCCTGTCCGGCGATCTTCACGATCGCGAAGCTGCGGAGGCAGGACGATCCGGGGCACCCCAAGCCGGGGCAGACGCGCGCGATCGTGAAGGGCGTCTGGGTCACCGCCGTGAAGGACGGCGGCTCGGGGGCGTACGGCTTCTTCATCCAGGAAGGGACCGGCCACTACTCGGGCATGTTCGTCGCGACGCCCGGGAACAAGCCCACCTTGAAGGTCGGCAACCGGATCGACATCGAGGGCGACTACGTCGAAGTCTTCGGCATGAGCCAGCTCGAGAACGTGAAGGTCACGGTCGTGGACGCGGGCACGACGCTTCCGTTCGGGCCGGTCACGGTCGATCCCGCCGTCTACGCGTCGACCGCGAACGGCGAGCCTTGGGAGGGCATGCTCTGCCAGGTCAACGGCCCGATCGCCGTCTCGAACGTGAACCCCGACGCGCCCGCCGACCACGACGAGTTCGCCGTCGGCGCGATGGGCCTCCGCGTCGACGACAACCTCTACCCCGATCTCGACAACAACTTCCCCGTCGGGACCACGTTCGACAAGATCGTCGGCATCTGCGGATTTTCGTTCGACAACCGCAAGATCTGGCCGCGCGGACCCGCCGACATCACGCAGTAGCGCCGGCGCCCCGGCACGAGCCCGTGTCGAGGCGGTGCGCCATCACTCGACGAGCCGATACAGCGAGCCGCCGCGCTGGCCGCCCGCGTAGAGCACGTCGTTCAGCACGGCGAGCGGCGCGGTGCAGAAGAAGTCGCTCACCTCGAACGGCGACTTCTTTTTCTTCTTCGGCGGCGCGCCGCCGTCGGCCGGCTCGTCGACGGGCGCGACGAGCTTCACGGTGACGTCCGCCACGCCGTCGTCGGGCGCGCGCCACGGTCCGTCGATCGCGGGGCCGTCGAGGCGATGGAGGCCGCGCTCGGTGAGGACGACGACGGCGTCGCGGAAGCGCGTCACGTCGGTCGGTCTCCCCGCGTCGTCGGGCATCGGGACGACCGCCCATCGATCGCCGTCGGTCGTGACGCGCAGAGCGATGCCCTCGCGCGTCCACGCGAGCCAGTAGAGACGCGGAGGACGCGCGCGCGTGTCGACCCACCAGCGGAGGGTCCCCGATCCGCCGTGGCGCGTGACGCGCACGGGCCGCACGTCCTCGCGGCGCAGCACCGTCGGTCCGCCGTCCGTCGGTTCGGGCTCGAAGTACACGTAGTCGTACGGGTCGCGGCCGTCGTAGTCCTGGATGCCCGCGTAGAGCCGGTCCTTGAACCGGACCATGTACGTGAGGCGCCAGACGCCGTCTTTCCACGGGTACGGATAGTCGACCTCGTACGTCCATCGCGAGCCGCTCTCGTTCGCGCGATGGAGCGCGCCGGGCGAGGGGCCGTGCCACGCGCGCTCCTTCGGCGGGACCGAGCCGGTCGAGGCGTAGAGGGCGCCGCGATACCGGATGACGTCGATGACGTGGTACGCGCGCGGGAGGATCCCGGCGCCGGCACGCGCGCCGGCGTCGGGGCGCAGCTCCGGTGGTCCCGGCGGGCGGAAGTGCGGCGAGCGCGGCGGCGCGAACTTGCCCTTCTCGTCCGACACGAAGACGTATCCCTCCGCGCCGTCGACGAGCCCGAGGCCTCCGTACGGCGGATCGGCGTCGGGGACGAACAACCTGCCTCCGATCGCGCGCACGCGCAGAAAGCCCTGACCGGCGCCGCCGCCCTTCACCGGCTCGCCCGGGCGGTTCCAATCGAACGCGACCGAGAAGCGGCCCTTGCCGTTCGCGGCCGATCCGTCCTCGGGTCGGTAGCGCGTGATCGTCGCTCCGTCGGTGCCGAGCGGCACGTTCGCGTGCGCCATGTAGAGCGCGCCGTCGAACGGGGTGAGATCGCAGATGCGCGTGAGCGCGAGCGGAGGCGTGCCGACCTTCTCCCAGCGCGCGACCTCGGGGAGCTTCCCGCTGCCCGGATCCTCCTCGTCGTCGTTGCCGTCCGGATCGATTTGCAGGACGACCGGCTCGACGTCCGAAGACGCGTCGGCGCCGGCGTTCTCGTCGACGGTGGCTGCGTCCACGCCGCTCGCGATCGGCGACGAGGCGTCGGTCGACGGCGTGGGGGACGTCGCGACGCGCGCGCAGCCGGCGGCGAGCGCGACGGCGAGGGCCGCGCGCCATGCGATCACCGTGCGAGGTCGCGCCGTGCTCATCGGGTGCGAGCTCCCCGCGCCTCGACCGAGGCGTGCCGTTCGGCGCGCGCGGTCAGTCGCAGACGTGATAGCCGGGCATGACGTCGCTCGGGACGCACTGCTTGCCCGACGGCGCGCACTCGTCGTTCTCCGCGTTCGGATCGCAGAACTGCATCGCGCGGATGCCTGGACCGTCCTTGCATTCCGTCCGGCACTCGACCTTGGTGTACCCCGTACGCCGTTCGCGCCTCCCGCAGCAGACTTGTCCGCTCGGGCAATCCGAGCCGTCGTCGCACGCGAGCGACGAGCGGGTGACGCACGCGAGCTTTCCCGCCGGCTCGCACTCGAACTCGTCGGAGCCCCAGCCCACGCAGCAAATCTCTGCGTTGGCCTTGCACGTCTTCTTCGCTCCGCCGGCGCCGGCCGGTCCGCAGAGGATCGTGCCTGCAGGGGAAGGCTGAGCCTTGCCCGGCGCACCGCCCGAAGCGCCAGCGCTCGAAGCATCGTCGCTCGAGCCATCGTCGCTCGAGCCATCGCCATTCGAGCGGGAGCCTCCGCCGGTGGGCCTCGAAGACTCCGGCGTGGACGCCGACGGCAGCTCGTCCTCCGGCTCGCTCGGTAGCTCCGAAGTGGCGGGCTGAGCGAAGAGCTCCGAGCTGCTCGCTCCACTGCAGCCCACGACGACGATCGAGCCGAGGAGGATTGTCGCGCCCCAGAGCGTTCGGAGCTTCATGGGCGAGGACAATTAGCGTCTCGAGGTCGTATGTCGATACCAAGCCGCGCTACCTTTCCGTCTCAACCCCGGGTACGTGGTCCTCACGGAGCCCATCGACAATCCGAGCCTTCTTCGTGCAACGCCCGCCGATCGTGACCAGAATGTTGCGGAACGCCTGAGGCCTCGTTGCGCTCGGTGGGCCGTGCCGAAAGCGAGCTCGGCCGCTTTTCCGCCGCGGCAAGCTCGTGCTAATGACCGCGCCCCCGTTCCGCAGGGCGACGCTTCAGCCCTCGAACTTCTTCGATTTCCGAGCCCGAGAGCCCCCATGCCCGAGACGCCGTCCAACGCACCCGCTCCTGCGGCCTCCACCGTCGTCGGGATCGATCGTGTCATGGACGCGATCGAGCTGGCGGCCGTCGCTGCAGAGAAAGGCCGGCTGCTCCAGATGGTGCAGGAGCTGCCGCAGGAGGACGTGCGCGCCGCGCTCAGCGCGCACAAGAAGGACATTCGCGCCAAGCTCGATCGCGTCGTCATGGGTGAGGATCCGGAGCTCGGCCTGGACGTGCTGCTCGACAGTGGGGTGCTCCGCGTCGTCTTCCCCGAGGTCCACGCGATGGTCGGCTTCGGCGACGGCGAGTGGCGGCACAAGGACGTGTGGAAGCACACGAAGCAGGTCGTCCGGCAGGCCGTGCCTCGGCTCGAGGTGCGTTGGGCCTCGCTCTTCCACGACATCGGCAAGGTCAAGACGCGCACGATCGACGCGCAGGGCAAGGTCCACTTCCTCGGTCACGCCGAGGTCGGCACGCGCATGTTCGACAAGCTCGAGCGGCGGCTGGGCATGTTCTCGTCCGAGCCCGAGCTGCGGGACACGGTGCGGTTCCTCATCCTCCACCACCTGCGCGCCAACCAGTACGACCCGAGCTGGACGGACAGCGCCGTGCGTCGCTTCGCGCGCGAGCTCGGGGCGCACCTCGACGATCTGCTCTGCCTCGCGCGCGCCGACATCACGACGAAGCGCCCGGAGAAGAAGCGCAAGGGCCTGAACCAGATCGAGGAGCTCGCGGCGCGCATCCGCCAGCTCGCGGCCGAGGACGCCAAGCTGCCTCCGCTTCCGTCCGGCATCGGCGACGAGCTGATGAAGGCGTTCGGCATCCCGCCGTCCCGGAAGATCGGCGAGATCAAGAAGATGCTCGAGGAGGCGATCGAGAAGGGCGAGATCGGCGAGCGCCTCCCGGCCGAGGCCTACATCGAGTTCATCTCGAAGGACAAAGCGCGGTTCGGGCTCTGAGCCCCGGACCCGGTCGGGGCCTGGAGGGCCCCGCATACACGCGAGTGACCACGGCCCGGATCCAGACGTCGCCGCGTATCCGCGTGAAATCGCGGATTTTCACGCGGTCACGCGGCGTCCAGCGCCCCGCGGGCGCGGGCATCCTTGCTGCAAAGATGCAGTCCCGGCGGAGTTGGAGGGCTTGGGATGCGGCGCGCTTTCGACATGTACCAACACCTCGACGACGGCTCGCGGCGACTCGCTCGGGACGAGAGCGGGCTTCGATGGCGCGACGAGCGCGATCGAGAAGCCGGAACCGCGAAGCTCTCGCACGAGGAGCGGCAGCCCATCGAGCGCTTCGGCTCGCCGTTCCGCGTGGACGAGGGCAACGCCTGGGACGACGACTGGCACGCCGTGCCGCTCTCCGACGATCCCGTGATCTTCGCCGAAGAGCCGCTCTGGCCCGCGGAGGACGTGATCGTCCGCGAGCACGCGGTCCCGTTCCAGGAGCGGGTCTTCGTCGGCGAGGACGACCCGCGAGGCTGGGGCGAGTCGTCGTCCAACGATCGGCGTCGCCGTGTCGCGACGACGTGGCGGTCGGAGCGTTCTCGGGTATCGAGCAAGCGAATCGCGCTCGAGGCGCTCGCGACGCTCGCCGGCGTCGTGCTCCTCGCGTTCGTTTGCGCCTTCGTCTTCCACTTCGGGATCTCGACGTTGCGCGAGGTGTTCGGCCCGAAGCCGCCGAAGCTCGCCATGAGCACGAGCTTCGAGCAGTGACTCGCGCGGGAAGCTGAGACCAACGACGCGAGAGCTCGCGGCGCGAGGGCATGCGCGATGCAGCGGACGCGGGTGATGTGCCTCGCGTACGCACCGAATCGCGCCATGCTCGCGTCGCAGCCGAAACCGCCCGGCGAGGCTCCGCCTGGGCCGGTACCTCCGTCGAAGCCGGACGAGCTGCCGGAGACGCCCACGCCGCAGGTGCCGGAGCCGAAGCGCTACCCCATCCATCCACCGATCCCCGAGCAGCCCATCCACGCGCCGACGCCGACCGCGCCGGGCGAAGGCGGCGGCAGCTCGTGAGCGAGGAGGGCGTGATGAAGGTGCCCGCGCCGACCGTGGCCGAATACATGACGCCCGGGCCGTACACCATCGAGCCGCGGCAGCCGCTCCGCGAGGCGCGGCGGCTCATGGAGGAGCACGCGGTACGCCACCTGCCCGTCCGCGAGGATCACCAGCTCGTCGGCATCCTCTCGCAGCGCGACCTCGAGCTCGTGTGGACGCTCGCGCACGCGCCGTCCGACGTGCTCACGGTCGAGGACGCGATGACGCCGAACCCGTACGCGATCCCGCCGAGCGCGCCGCTGGACGAGGTCGTGCACGCGATGGCGGAGCGCAAGATCGGCTCGGCCGTCGTGGTCGAGAGTGGGCACATCGTCGGCGTCTTCACGGCGACCGATGCGATGCGCGCGCTCGTCGACATCCTCCGCTCTCGACGAATGCACGCGGAGAAGCGGAACGACGAAGGCATCGACGCGGCGTCTCGCGTTCGCGGCATCGTCGCGGTCACGGCGCGGCTGCCCGCGGACGTGTCCGTCGAGGACGCGGCGGGCGCCGTGATGGGGACGCTCGCGGAGCGCCTCACGGCAGGGGAGGCGATGAAGCTCCTCGACGCGATGCCGCCGTCGCTGCGCGTCATGGTCGAGCCGTTCGTCCAGGAACGAGAAGGCAAGCCCACGTCGAAGCTGGATCGCGCCGCGTTCATCGCGAAGGTGGGCGACCGTCTCGGCGTCATCCCGGCGCACGCCGAGATCATCTGCGAGGCGGTGTTCCAGGCCGTGCGACGCGAACTGCCGACGGAGGTCGTCGAGCACGTCGCCCGCGGGCTGCCCCGCGGCATCTCCGAGCTCTGGCTCGCGGTCGCGCCGGTCGAGCCCATCGCGGAGGCGACGCTCCCGGCCGACGATGCCCGGCAGCTCGTCGTCGACGAGATCGAGTCGGCCGTGGAGCTGCCCCGAGGCGTCCACGGCGAGGACGCGTTCTCCGCCGTGATGTGCGCCCTCTCGGAGCGACTGAGCGGAGGCGAGGCGCGCGACCTCGTGCTCGGCCTGCCCCAGTCGCTCCGCCCTCTCGTCGAGACGTGCGTCACGGATCGACCCGAGCCCGGCCGCGTCTTCGGCCGTGACGAGCTCCTCCGCCGCGTGGAGGATCACCTCCACGTCGACGCCACGCGCGCCGAAGCGACCGTCCGCGCCGGCATCTCCGCGGTGAAGCGAGTCCTCCCCGAGCGAGCGGTGCTCGACGTCGCGAGCCAGCTCCCGGCGGACTTGCTGGAGCTCTGGGAGTTGAGCTGAGGGCCCCGAGCTGAGGGCCTTCGGCCCTCAGTCCTCAGTCCTCAGCAAAGGCGAGCTTCGGCCTTGGGTCTCTTCTTCGAGCTTCCGACTCGGGGCGCGTCGTGGGACCGGGCCCCGCGCACGAATCTGAAGCGTGCATCATCGCGAATGCGAGCGATAGCGGCCCAGAGGCGAGCAGCGAGCGCGGACCTCTTCCGCTGAAGACTGAGGACTGAGGACTCTCTCCTGAGACCTCTGAGGACGAGGACTCGGCCGATGAGTCCCGAGGCCTTCACTTCTTCCTCAGCCTCACCTCGATGTCCGCGATCGTCCTCGCGAGCGAGCCCTCGTGGATGCACGCGAGCTGGTCGACCTTCCTCCAGTGGCCCTGCATGCGCGGCGCCGTCAGCGGGCGCAGCACGACGAGCGTGCGTTGATCGCCGTGCTCGGCGGCGCGGCCGAGCAGGGCCTTGATCGCCTGGCAGTTCGTGCCGGCGACGTGGAGATCGACGGTGACCGCGAGCGCGGGGCTCATCTTCGAGCGGTCGGCCTTCGTGATGATCGAGCGGGCGCGGGCGGCCGCCTTGGGGTAGCTCACGCTCGCCTCGCCCCAGGCGATGCCGTAGAGGTCGTCGTAGCCGACGGTGCCGAGCTTGCCGTTGAGGTAGCCGAACGCGTCGTCGACCGCGACCTTGTCCGCGCCGGGCAGCCCCTCGAGCAGCGCCGTGTCGCGGACCTGCGTGCGGAGCGCGATCCCTTCGGGCGAGAGCAGCTCGATGTTCGGGTTGGCCTTGAGGACGAGACCGACCTCGCGCATCGCTTCGCGCGGGCGGTTCGTGAGGCTGTACGCCTTGAAGAGCGCGCGGTGCACGTCCTCGCGTCCCTGCGCTTCGGGCCCGAGGCTCTGGAGCTTCTCGATGCCGGAGGCGTAGTTGCCCTTGTCGATCTCGCTGATCGCCGCCTTGATCTGCTGCTCGAGCGACGGCTCCGCGGCGGTGGCGGCGTCGGCCGTCGTCTCTCCGAGCGCCGCGCCGGCGTCGCCCTCGACCGCCTTCGTGTCGTGCCCGCGGACGACGACGATGATCGTGACGACGAGGATGAGGAGGCCTACGAGCCCGCCGGCGGCCGCGATGAGCCACGCCTTGCCCGAGAGGAGCGCCTCGAGCGACTTCCAGCGACCGCCGGCCCGCGGGAGCTGCCGGTGGCTCTGATCCGCGAGCGGCAGCGCCGGGTTCGACGGATCGATCGCCGGATTCGCACCGCTGATGATCGCCGGGTTCGTCCCGAGCCCCGAACGCGGCGGCGGCGCGTAGGCGGGATCGACACGTCCGCTCGCGACGAGCTGGATGAGGATGTTCGTGATGCCGTCGATCAGCTCGCGCGCGTCGCCGAGGCGCTCGGACGCCTCCTTCGCGAGGCAGCGGTTCACGAGCGCCTCGACCTCGGGCGGGATGTTCGCGTCGGGCGCCTTCGTCGCCATCGGCGGCACCGGCGCGGTCACCTGCATGCCGAGGAGGGCGACCTTGCTCTCGGCATCGAACGGCCGCTTGCCGCAGAGCATCTCGTACATGATGCAGCCGAGCGCGTAGATGTCCGCGCGCGCGTCGACGGGCTGACCGAGCGCCTGCTCCGGCGCCATGTACTCGGGGGTGCCGTAGACCATCCCCGCCTGCGTCAGCACCGGTTGGCCCGGGCCTGCGGCCTGGCTCACGTCGCCGGCCGTGAGCTCGCCGATCTGGACCTTGGCGATGCCGAAGTCGAGGACCTTCACGAAGTCCGGATCGCCGTCACGCTCGACGAGCATGACGTTCTCGGGCTTGAGGTCCCGGTGGACGATCTTGAGCGAGTGCGCTCGGGAGAGCGCGGAGGCGATCTGCCGCGCGATGTGCAGCGCCCTGCCGAGCTCGAGCCTGCCCATCCCGATGACCTCGCGCAGGCTCTTGCCCTCGACGAACTCGAGCGCGAGGAAGAACGAGCCGTCCTCGAGCTTGCCGAAGTCCGTCGCGGTGACGACGTGCGGATGGTCGATGTGCGCGGCGGCCATCGCCTCGCGCTCGAAGCGCGCGACGACCTCGGGCAGGCGGGTCATCTCGGGGTGGAGCACCTTGATCGCCATGCGCTTGCGCATGAGCGTGTGCTCCGCCTGGTAGACGGCGCCCATGCCGCCCTCCCCGAGGAGGCGCTCGATCTTGTAGCGGTCGCTGATCGTCGTGCCGATGAGCGCCTTCGCGCCGCCCGGTCGCGCGGGCGGCCGGACGCTCTGACCCCGCGGAGGGGCGAGCCCCTTCGGCGTGGCGTTCGGCTTTTCGTCAGCGGGACCTGCCATCGGACATGTCAGATGAGAACGAGGGTCGAAGCCGGATGGCTCGGGTGACGGACGTCAGCGAACGCCAGAGGGAGGATGGACGGGGGACTGTCGGAAAGTCGCGACCGGTCCGGACGGGTGAGCCGGTCGGGGGCCGGGGGTGGCCCCAATTTCCGAAGCTAAACTAGCATGTATGACGTCTGGAAGAGAGAGGGCACAGGTCGGCAGCGCCCTCTTTGGACGTCCCCGTGCGTGGGCGGATTCGCGCTAGCTCGGGCCATGGGGGGACTTGCCGAGATTTGCGACGTACGCGGTCCGGCGTGTACCGCGACCACCCGCGGCGCCGGTCTACGGCCGACTCTGTCCCAAGTTGACACGGACGCCCACCGTCAGACCCACGGCGAAGCCATCAAGCCCAGCAGGAAAGACGTTCTGGCCGGCCGCGTCCGGGAGCGTGAGCTGAGGCCCGGGGCTCTCGTACACGCTGCCGGTGTGCCCGAAGCCGATCTTCGACCCGAGCTCGGCGCAGGCCTCCCACGGTCCATAAAGCTTGTAGGATACACCTAAACCGACCGGGACCTCGAAGAAGCCGCCGCCGGCGCCTTCCACACGACCGGCCTTCGTCTCCGTCCCGCCGAGCGGATCGGCCGTGGTGAACGTCGCGTGATAGCTTTGCTGGTACACGCCGGCGTATCCGATGCCGGCGAAGACCCACGCGCGGAACGTACCGCGGACGAAGGGGAGCATGCCGTTCGCCCGCACGCCGCCGGACGTGACGTTCCGGGCCGTCTTGCCGAGCGGCGAGATGTCGTGCCCGACGTACGCCGCCGCGTGGAGGAACGGCAAGAGCGCGAGATGGCCCGAGAGCTGCGCGGCCGGGCCGAACCCGGCGTCGTCGCCGCCGCTCGGGCGGGAGGCGAGGAAGCGCTTCATCCCGCCGAGCTGCGCCGATGCGCCCCAGTGGAGCTGCGCGTGGGCTTCGGACGTCGAGACGAGGCCGACGATCACGGTTGCGACGGCGCAGGCGCGCCGCGCCGCAACGAAGGCGAAGGAACGTCGCGCGGCCGCTCTCCTGGCTCGGACCATCGCGGGCTACGTAGCCGAAACGACCGGGAGCGTCACTTCTTCGGTGGGATCTCTATGGCGGCCCGGCGTGCGGGGAGCTTCGGGCTTCGGACGCGAGACATCCGTCTCCAGACTTCAGTCTCCAGTCTCCAGTCCTCGGCTCCCCGCGCCGCGCTCGGGGGATTGCTCCTTCGGGCGCTGCCCAGAGGCGATGGGCCCTCACTCCACGGGCGCTGCCTCGGGGGCCGGCTGAGGAGCGGGCGCCGGGGCGGCCGCCGGCGTTTCGGGCGTGTCGTTCTCCGAGCCCGGCGCGTACGACGGCAGGTTGCCGAAGTTGAAGCCGAGGCCGAACATGACCATGAGGTTGCTCGCCTCGTTGAAGAACTTCATGGCCGTGACCTCGGGATGCAGCGCGAACTTCGGGCTCACGCGGAACTGGAAACCGACGCCGAAGCGTGCACCGAGGTTGCCGCCGCTCGAGACCGTCCTCGTGCCCTCGTCACCGCTCGCGGCGCCGCTCGCGTACGCGACGACGAGGCCGCCCGCGCCCACGAGCGTCGCGCTCTCGCCGAAGTTGATGCCGGCGAGCAGCGGCAGGTGTCCGTAGAGGACGAACACGCTCGCGTTGTTGGCGGAGAAGTAGTTCATCTGCATGCCCGGGTCGATCGCGAGATCGAGCGACTCGGACTTGAGGAAGTTCCACTTCACGTCTGCGCCGAGGGCGCTCAGGTTCGTGACGCGGACGCCGACGTCGGCGCGATCGGCGACACCGACGCGGAGCTGATACGTCGGGAGCATCGGGACGGTCGCGCTGGACGTCGCCTCACTGGTCCGCTGGGTGCCGTCGGGGTTCGTCACCGTCGTCGTCGTCGTTGCCGAAGCGTGCAGAGCCTCTATGGCGACGGTGTGCTGGAGCTTGCCCTGCGGCGTCGTTCGCGGCGTTCCATAAGTCTGCGGGTTCGGACATCCGAGCAGTCCCGCGGCCATGCCGAGCACCGCGAGACCACGCAAGCAAAGAAGGACCGGACCCGAATACGATGAGCGTTGCATTGCCCCTCCGTTTTGAGCTCTACCGTACACGGACTTCGCGCGATTCTCGCGGAAATCGTCCGGTGCCCCTTCGAGGGGCGACGCGAGGAGGCGGAGGGATCAGTTCGGGGCCGTGCGCGGGGAGCTCGCGAGCTCCTTCAGGCGACGCTCGATGAGAGGCGCGTCCGGGGCCTGCGGCTCGAGCTCGAGGACGCGTGCGAGATCGCTCTTCGCGAGCTCGAAGAGCCCGAGGCGAAGGGCGATCGCCGCCCGTTCGCGCAGCATGCGCGCGGAGCCGGGCATGAGCGAGACGATGCGATCGATGGTGATGAAGGCGCGGGTGTGATCGCCCCGGCTCGCCCAGATCGCCTTGAGGTTCGTGAGCATCCTCACGAGCGTCGCCCTCGGCGTGGCGGGGGCGAAGAGCGACGGATGCAGGTCCGCACCGGGCCCGAGGTGCCGGCGCAGGAGCTCCCTCGCGTCGTCGTCGGTCACGATGCGTCCGCCGCCGAACGGATCGACGATGACCGGGGCCGTCACGGCCCTGCCGCTCAGCGCGGGGAGCTCGTCGACGCGCACGAGGAAGTGCCCGGGGAAGCCTACGCCCCGCGCGAGCACGCCCGCGCGACGCGCGATCTCGCACCAGATGATCGACAGCGTGATGGGGATGCCGGTACGCCGCTCGAGGACGTCGGGGAGGAGGCTGTTTCGCGGGTCGTAGTAGCTCTCGACGTTGCCGCGGAAGCCGAGCTCGCAGAATCGGGCGCTGACGGCCTCGACCTGCTTGGCGAGCGGCATGCCCACGAGCGCTCCGCCCGAGAGCGGCCCCGCGAGCGCGCTGATTCGGCGCACGACGTCGTTCACGTCGAGGTCGTCGTAGACGTCCTTCGCGATCAGCGCCGCGCCGATGACGACGTCGATCTCCTCGTCCGGACAGCGCGCGAGCGCGTCGAAGGTCGACGGCTCGGACGTCTCGAGCGGGGGCTCGTCGGTGTCGGTCATTGCTCGGTCGAGTCTCGGTCGAGGCCCTCGAAGGCCGAGGGCGCAGCGCCGTTTGTGCCGTGGCGCCGGCCCGATCGCAAGCAATGCTACGCGATCGACCAGGGGCTGCGCGGGCCGAGGCGGGCGAGGGCGGGCGAGGGCGGCCGATAGACCCGCTTGACGCCCAAAGCCAGGAACTACAAGGGTGCTCTTCCGCCTTGGGCCCCCCTAGGCGCCGACCCCCCGCACCCCGAACGATATGGCGAGCACCGACAAGCAGATCCTGCGCAAGGGCTTCGAGCGCGCGCGCGAGGTCCACCCCGTGGGCATCACGGGCAAGGAGAGCCCGATCGAGATCATCGAGCGCATGTTCCCGGCCTACGTCGGCCGGCAGGAGCGCACGGCGTTCGAGCTCATGCGCCGCAGCAGTCAGGACGACGTCTGCACCTTCCTGACGATGTCCGGTGCGATGACCCCGGCGGGGTTGCATCAGTCGTCGCTGATCCCGCTCATCGAGCGGGGTCTCGTGGACTGCATCACGACGACGGGCGCGAACCTCTACCACGACGCCCATCGCGTGATCGGGCATCGCATCCGCGAGATCGACCCCGCCGGCGGCGACCTCCAGTACCGGCTCGCGCGCATCATCCGCATCTACGACCTCGGGTTCCGCGAGGAGACGCTGCTCGAGACGGACAAGCTCTTCAGCGCGCTCCTGCTCGGACCCGACTACCAGCGCAAGATGACCACGCCCGAGCTCCACTGGCTGCTCGGCCGTGACATCGCGCGCATCGAGGACGCGCTGGGCGTCAAGAGCCCGTCGCTCCTCTCGACGTGCTGGCGCCACGGCGTGCCGATCTTCGTCGGCGCCGTGCAGGACGGCTCGATCTTCCTCAACGTCGTCAAGCTGAAGCGCCTCTACGGGTCGGACTTCAAGCTCGAGATCGACATCGCCCAGGACGTCTTCGAGATGGGCGCGATGCAGCATCACTGCTTCGGCACGCTCGGCAAGAAGCTGGCGATCTGGATCCTCGGCGGCGGCGTCCCGAAGAACTACACGCTCCAGGGCGAGCCGCTGCTCGATCAGATCCTCGGCGTCCCGACTCACGGCTTCGACTTCGACGTCCAGTTCTGCGTGGACCCGGTCGACAACGGCGCGCTCAGCTCGTGCCCGGCAGGCGAGGGCCACACGTGGGGCAAGGTCTCGGCGGAGAGCGTGCAGTACGGCTCGATCTACTGCCACTGCGACGTCACGGCCGTCTTCCCGTGGCTCACGTACGCCCTGCTCTCCGATCCGCGCATCCACCGCAAGCCGCGGCGCCTCTACGACGCACGCGAAACGGCGGTGAAGAACCTCCAGCGGGAGGTCGAGAAGCGCAGGAAGAAGCTCCTCGACACGGTGAAGTTCGATCTGCCGAAGGGCGGCGCGAAGGCCTCGAAGAAGGACTCGGGGAAGAAGAAGCAGGGCAAGCGCTCGTTGCGCGGCGCGAGGCGGTGAGCATGTCCGCGACGGCGGCGCGTCCCCACGAGCCTGCCAGGCCCTTCGACGGGTACGACGTCGAGTCGTGCCGCCGTCGCATCGCCGAGCGCAACGATCTGCTCAACGCCGTCCTCCACGTGGTCGATCCCGCGTCGGCGCCGAGGCGCGCGTCCTCGTCCGCGCCCGGGCCTTCGCCGTCGAGCGCGAGCCCGATCGCGGGCGTCCCGTACGTGCTCAAGGACACGTGGGACACGGCGGGGATCCCGACGACGGGCGGCTCGTGGCGCCATCGCGATCGCGTCCCGGTGGAGTCCTCGCACGCCCATCTCGCGCTCGAGCGCGCGGGCGCCGTGCTGCTCGGCAAGTCGAACCTCTGCGATCTCGCGTTCTCGACGGAGAGCGACAACCATCTGCGCGGCCCCGTGCGGAACCCGCACGACCCCTCGCGCACCGCCGGCGGGAGCACGGGCGGCGGCGCCGCCGCGGTGGCGGACGGGATGGCCGCGTTCGACTGGGGGTCGGACTTCGGCGGCTCGATCCGTGGTCCGGCCGCGTTCTGCGGGATCGTCGGCCTTCGGCTCTCGGCGTCCGTGTGGCCGGTCGAGCGCCATCACTTCCCGCGGCTCTCGCCGTTCTTCTGGGACATGTGCGGGATGGGACCGCTCGCGCGCGACGTCGCCTCGGCGCGCGCGGTCGTCGACGCTCTACGGGCGGACCTGCGCCGTGAGATCCCCGCGCCGGCGATCGATCCCCATCGCGTCGTCATCTGGGCGCCCGACGAAGCGCATCGCGAGGACTGGCCGACCTTCGTGGAGGACGTCCAGCTCCGTCTCGACCGGGCGGGCGTCGGCTGGGTGGTCTCGCGCGATCTGCCGACGCCGTCGGAGATCAATTCGCTCTACACGGAGTACCTCTCCGCCCACTTCGACGAGCTCGTGGCGACGGGCGAGCTGCCGCTCCTCGAAGGCATCCCGGCGGTCCTCCTCGGTCTCGTGTCGTGGGGGAGGCTCGATCGCCGCGTGCATCCGAACACGGCGCTGCTCCTGGCGGCCGTCGCCGGGCTCCACCTCGTCCATCGAAACAAGTCGCGCGCGGTCGAGAAGGTGGAAGCGGTGCGCGAGCGCGTGCGGGCGATCTGGCGCTCGGGCGCGCTCATCGTGTCGCCGACGACGACGGTGCGGCCGCCGCGTCACGGTCGCGGGGCGCTCGTGCATCGGTCGATGAGCTTCTGCAAGCTCGGCAACCTCGTCGATGCGACGGGGCTGGCGGTCCCGTGCGGGACGTTCCCCGCCACCTCGAAGACGCCGGCGCTCCCGCGGTCGCTGCAGATCCTCGGGCCGCCGGGCTCCGAGGACGCGGTGCTCGACCTCGGCGCGCGGCTCGAGCGCGCTTGAGCCCCACGCTCGAGCCGCCCCGAGCATCCCGAGCTACTCGAAGCCGATCGCCTGGAGCATCTCGAACATCGCGAGGGTCGCGTCGGGGGTGGCGTAGTCGAACGCAAGCCCAGCGCGTGCGCTCGACCTCGGCCGTCCGAGCGCGTCGACCTCGTTCTTCGGGCGTACGGGGTGGGCCCAGGCGACGACGGCCGAGAGGACGAGCGGATCCCAGAGGGTGGGCGTGACGAACGCGACCGTCACCCGCTCTCCCGGGACGAGCGGCTCGTCGGTCTCGATCCCCGCGCCCGCGAGGCTGATGTCGACGACCGTCGCCGTACGCTCCCAGTCCGCGCGCTCACCGCGCACGGTGACGGTGAAGCGCACGGGTCTTCGTCCGTGTGCGCGAAAGTATCCTGCGCTCTCGTTCATACCGGCCGCGCCGGCGAGCTGAAGGTGGCTGGCACGGCTCCGCCCGACGATACCACGTTGGCGTTTTTCGAGCGCTCTCGGCTAGGATGGGGGGCAGCGTCGACTGAGACGTCAGGCAAGAGCAGGGAATGAGCCAGGATACGCGTAAGGACAAACGCGCCAAGGTCGTCAGCCTGAACGTTCGCTACAAGAGCGCGACGGTCGACGAGTTCATCGAGAATCACTCGCACGACGTCAGCAGGGGCGGCATCTTCGTCAAGACGCCCACGCCGTTCCCTCCCGGCACCTTGCTCAAGTTCGAGATCCGTCTGGCCGGCGACAAGAGCGTGATCTCGGGCGTCGGTCGCGTCGTCTGGAAGCGCGAGCCCACGCAGGCGGGACCGGATCGGCCCGCCGGAATGGGCGTGAAGTTCATCAAGATCGACGAGGCCTCGCGCGCCGTCATCGAGAAGCTCGTCGCCGCCAAGGCCGACGCCGGCAGCGCGTACCTGTCCGATCCGGCCGCACGCGAGGACGAGGCGAAGCCCGCCGGCCACCCGACGACCCTGCGCGGGCTCCAAGCGGCCAGCGCCTCCTCGCCGGATGCGACCGCGGGCGCGTCGGCGCCCGCGGCGAAGCCCGCCGCGCCTCCGGCCGCGCAGTCGTCCGGGAAGGTTCCGCCCGCGGCACCGTCGTCTTCGCCCGGCGCCACGCGCACGGCCGGCGCTGGCGCATCGGTCGGCGCGCGCGCCGGGGGTCCCAAGCTCGACAAGACGCTCGCGATGGGCGTCTCGCCGCTCACGAAGTCCGGTCCCACGAGCCCTGGTACCAGCGCGGGCAGTCCCGCGGGCACCGGCGCTGCGGCGGGTGCGGCTGGTGCAGCCGGCACGGGCGCAGCGGGCACGGGCACGAGCGGCGGGCCGGCGCGGCCTGCGCCGATGGCGCACAAGCCCGCGACGGCGATCGGAGTCGGGCCGCCGCCGTCGCCCGCCGGGACCTCGCCGGCGCCCACACCGGCGGCGCCTGCGGTCGTCGTTCCGGCCGCGCGGACGGCGGCGGAGGCGCGTTCGAGTGGCGCGAGCGCGGGTGGCCCGCCGCGTCCTCCGGCGAGCGTGCGGAAGGCGACGATGGTCGGCGTGGCCCCCGCGCCCACGGGGCCGGGTGGATTGGGTGCAGACCGCCCGAAGGATCCGCAGGTGGAGATCCCGACGCCTCTCGCGGAGATCATCCCGACGCCTGCCGTTCCTCCGGCCGAGTCGAAGCCGGCGGCGACGCCGATGTTCCCCACTACGATGGAGGAGACGCGTCGCGACGCCGAGTCGGTGAAGGAGCCGACCGTCATGAAGCAGGCCGCGGAGCTCCTCGAGGAGGCGCTCCGCGAAGCCGGCGGATCGATGGAGGAGATCGGGCAGAACCCGCTCTTCGCGAAGGCCGCGCAGGCGCAGCGCGACGACAAGAAGGACGAGGCCAAGGCCGAGGAGAAGAAGGACGGCAGCGAGGCGCCGCCGGACTCGACGGAGCAGTCGGGCGAGACCCTCATCATGCCGACCACGGTGCTCGCGAAGGGTGGCGCCGGTGCGCCCTCGCCAATCGGCTCGACCCCTCCGCCCGCCGGCGGCGGCTCGGCCGCGTCGGTCACGCCGTCCGCTCCGCCGGCCGCGTCGGTGGCGCCTGCGTCCACGACGCCCGCGTCCACCGCGGAGCCCGCGAAGTCGGCGCCGCCTCCGGCGCAACCGCTCCAGCCGATCGGCAAGACCCTCGAGGCGCGTGAGGAGAAGAAGGGCGCGGGTGGTCTCATCGCCGGTTTCGTGGTCGTCGCCGCCCTCGTCGCTGGCGGTGTCTACGCGTACCAGTCCGGCATTCTGACGGGCGGCGGCGCGTCGACGACGGCCACGACCGAGCCGACCGAGGCGCCGTCCGCGTCGGCAGCGCCGGTGCCCTCGGAGACCGCCGCGGAAGCGACCGAGGTCGACGCGTCGACGGCGACCGCCGCCGACGAAGATGCGGGCGCCGCTGCGGGGGCGGCCGCGGGCGGTGACGCGGGCGCGAGCGCAGACACGACGGCAGCCGTCGCGACGACGGCGACCGCGACCGCGACGGCGACGGCGAAGCCGCAGGCCCCCGTGGCTCCGAAGCCGAAGCCGGCGCCTACGCCGACGTCGGAGCCGTCGGACTCGGACTCGACGCCCTCGCCGCAGCCGACGACCACGGCGACGGCGACGGCGACGGCGACCTCGACGCCCACGTCGGAGCCGACGAGCGCGCCGACATCGACGTCGACCGCGACGGCAGCGCCGACGTCGACCGCGACCGCCGCGCCGACGACGACCGCCGCTCCGACGTCGACCTCCACTTCGTCGTCGTCTTCGTCGTCCGAGGGCGAGTAGGCGCGATCCGCGCGCGAGGGCCGGACCCTCGCGCGCGTGATGGCTGCCGGCGCTCGCTCAGCGCACGAGGAACGGGTTCTTCGCGCGCTCTTCGCCGATCGTGGTGTTCGGGCCGTGGCCCGGGATGACGATCGCGTCCTCGGGGAGCGTGAGGATCTTCTCGTTGAGCGAGCGCATGATGAGCCCGTAGTCGCCACCCCAGAGGTCGGTGCGGCCGATGCCTCGGCGGAAGAGCGTGTCGCCCGAGAAGACGCGCGTGCCGTCGTCTGTCTTCACCACGAAGGTGACGCTGCCGGGCGTATGACCGGGCGTGTGCAGGACGCCCATCTCGATCGCGCCCGCGCTCACGGTGCCGCCGTCGGTGAGCGAGCCTTCCATCTCGACGGTCTCGGGCAGGGGGATGCCGAGCATCGCGGCCTGGACGGGGAGCAGGTCGTAGAGGAAGCGGTCCTGCTCGTGGATGCACGCCCGCGCGCTGGTCTTCCGCTGCACGGCCGCGGTCGCCCCGACGTGATCGATGTGCGTATGCGTATGAACGATCGCCTCGACCTTGGCGCCGAGCGCGTCGAGCCGAGCATCGATGAGCTCGAAATCCCCGCCCGGATCGACGACGATGGCGCGCTTCGTCGCCTCGTCCACCAGGATCGAGCAGTTGCACCCGAGCGGCCCAGCCGGAAACGTTTCGACGATGACGCCCATCGCCGAGCCCCTTAGCACGACGCGGGCCCTGCCGTACCACAGCGAGCCACGCGATCGCAGCCTGTGCAAAGCCCGGCCGCTGCGTTAGCTTTGGGACGTCCCCCGGGACGTCTCCTTCCGGCGTCGTCTAATGGCAGGACAGAGGATTTTGGTTCCTCTTATCGGGGTTCGAATCCCTGCGCCGGAACCTGTGTCTGGAGGGGAGCCTCCAGACCATCGCTCGGTCTTCGCTTCGCCTGTACTCCGTCCACTGCGTGGACTCCGTACAGTCGAAGTCGAATCCCTGCGCCGGACCCGAACTGCACGAGTACACGAAGTGTACGAGTGCAGTGAGG
>CALFEQ010000094.1 GCA_937949945.1 uncultured Myxococcales bacterium | reverse complement strand
AGCGACCAGTTGTCGACGACGATGTGGTGCATGACGAGGAGGAGCTGGTGCTCCGCCTCGCCGAGCCGGACGAGCGCGATGCGATGGAGCGGCCCGGTCGTGAGATCGAACGGCCGCCTCGCGATCCGCTGGAGCTCCTCGCGCGCTCTGTCGTGCCGGTCGGGTGCGTTCCGGAGATCGATCTCCTCGATCGCCACCGCCGGCGTGCGCTCGGCGACGAGCGCGACGGGCTCCTGGTCGTCCATGCGGAACGTGGTCCGGAAGACCTCGTGCCGCTCGAACAAGCGCTCGAGGGCGTGGGCGAGGGCGGCGCGGTCGAGCGCGCCGCGGAGGTCGAACGCCAGCCAGACGTTGTAGGCGGCGCCGCCCGGATCGAGGGCATGGAGCAGCCACATGCGCCGCTGCGAGAACGACAGGCGCACGGGCGCCGCCCGCGAAACGGGGGTGATCGTGGCGGCCGGCTCTTCGGGCTTCGAAGCCTTGCCCGTCGCCGCCGAGACCGCCTCGGCGAGCGCGCGAAGCGTGCGGCCCTCGAAGATCACGCGGAGCGGTACGTCCGCCTCGAACTTCTTCCGCACGCGCGTCATCACGCGCGAGGCGCTCAGCGAGTGGCCGCCGAGGTCGAAGAAGTCGTCGTCGACGCCCACGCGATCGATCCCGAGGACGGAGCACCAGATCTCGGCGATCGCCTCTTCGACGGGCGTACGCGGCGCGACGAAGGAGCGCGGCGCGCCCGTGTCTCGAGGTGCCGGCAGCGAGCGACGATCCACCTTCCCGTTCGGCAGGAGGGGAATGGCGTCGAGCACGACGAGGTGCTGCGGCACCATGTAGTGGGGGAGCGCGGACTTCAGGTGCTCGACGAGCACGGAAGTGTCCACCTGCTGGCCGGGAGCGGCGACGACGTATCCGACGAGGCGGACGTCGGACGGCCGCACCTCGTGCGTCACCACCACCGCGCGACCGACGGACGGATGGCTCGCGAGCACGGCCTCGATCTCGCCGAGCTCGATGCGGTATCCGCGGACCTTCACCTGCGAGTCGAGCCGGCCGAGGTGCTCGAGCTGTCCGTCCGATCGCCAGCGACCGCGATCGCCGGTTCGGTAGAGTCGTGGAGCCGCGCCGCTCCCGCGAGGCTCGAAAGGATCGGGGACGAAACGCTCGGCCGTGAGCTCGGGGCGGTTCAGGTACCCGATCGTCACGCCGTCGCCGCCGATGTAGATCTCGCCGGGCACTCCGATCGGGCAGCGCCGACCTCGCGGATCGAGCACCCAGATGGTCGTGTTGTCGATCGGCTTGCCGATCGTGAGATCGGGCGTGCCGTTCGTGAGCGTGACGCGCGCGCACGTCGACCATACGGTGGTCTCGGTCGGACCGTACATGTTCCAGACCTCGCCGCAGATCGCCGTGAGCTGGATCGCGAGATCGGCCGGGAACGCCTCGCCGCCGCAGAGCGCCTTGAAGCGCGGGCTGCCTCGCCAGCCGGCCTCGACGAGCAGACGCCAGGTGGAGGGCGTCGCCTGCATGACGGTGACGCCGTGCTCCTCGATCAGCCTCGCGAGGTCCGAGCCCGACAGCGCTTGGTCGCGCGTGGCGAGCACGATCTGCGCGCCGGTGGTGAGCGGCAGGAAGAGCTCGAGGACGGCGATGTCGAACGACGTCGTCGTGACCGCGAGAAGGCGATCGTCGGGGACGAGGCCCGGCGCCTTCCGCATGCTCGCGAGGAAGTTCACGACGGCGAGGTGCGGGACGACCACGCCCTTCGGCTTTCCGGTCGAGCCGGAGGTGAAGATCACGTACGCCGGAGCGTCCGGCGTGGCGAGGTCGGACGCGAGCGGGGCATCCGGCGTGGACATGAGCTCGCTTTCGTCGGCGTCGAGGCGAAGGAGCTCGTCGGCCGGCCACTCGAGCGCGGACGCGAGATCCTTCTCGCTCACCACGAGCGCGAGCTTCGCGTCTTCGGCCATGAAGCGCAGGCGCTCCAGCGGGTAGGCGGGATCCATCGGCACGTAGGCCGCGCCCGCCTTGAGGACGCCGATCATCGTGGCGACGAGATCGGGATGCCGCTCGAGGTAGACGCCGACCAGATCGCGCGGCCGCACGCCACGGCGAACGAGCGCATTCGCGATGCGGTTGCTTCGCCGATCGAGCTCCTCGAACGTCAGTACCCGCTCGCCGAAGCGGAGCGCCGGGCGATCGGGGGTGCGCGCGGCCTGCGCGGCGAGCAGCGCCGGGAGCGTCCGCTCGGCCGGCAGCGGGACGGCGGTGCCGTTCCATCGCTCGAGGCTCGCGCGATCCTCCGCGGAGAGCACCTCGGCGTCGCCGAGCAGCGTCTCCGGTCGCTCGCAGAGCGATCGGAACATCGCCTCGTAAGCGGCGAGCCACCTGCGTACGGTCGCCTCGTCGAAGAGATCGCGGTTGTACTGGCACTCGAGACGGAGCGTGCCGTGCACCTGCGCCGTGTTGATGAACAGCTCGAAGTTGTCGTAGCTCCGCGGGACGTCGTGGAGCTCGAGCGAGAGGCCCGGGAAGACCGCGTCGAGGTCGAGCCCGCGATCGAGGTTGAAGAGCACGCTCACGAGCGGAACGCGGCTCGGATCGCGGCGGATCGGCAGCTTCTTCAGGAGCGTGCCGAACGTGTATCGCTGGTGCTCGAGCGCCTCGAGGAGGACGCCCTGCGCGGCGTCGATCGCCTCCGTGAACGGCCGGCCGATGTCGCTGTCGAAGCGCAGCGGCAGCGTGTTCACGCAGTGCCCGACGAGGTTCGTGTTGCCGTCGAGCGGCTGTCCGGCCGCGGGGATGCCGACGACGACGCGGCTCTGTCCCGTGATGCGCGTGAGGAGCCCGGCGAAGCCCGCGAGCAGCGTCGCGAAGAGGCTCGCGCCGCGGCGGGCGCCGAGCTCGCGAATGCGCGCGGTGAGGTCGGCGTCGAGGACGTGGTCGACGCGCGCGGAAGCGAACGACCGGAACGCGGGGCGCGGCCGGTCCGTCGGCAGCTCGAGCACCGGGATGTCGTCGGCGAAGCGAGAGAGCCAGAACGCCTCGTCCGCCGCGTGCTCCGGGCTCTGGAGGTGCTCGACCTCCGCGAGCGCGAAGTCCGTGAAGCGCTCGACCGGCGGGAGCGCCTTCCCCAATGCGCCGGCGACGCCGCGGCGCTGGCCGTAGAGCTGACCGAGCTCCTGGACGATCACGCCCCACGACCATCCGTCGCAGATGATGTGATGCGCGGTGAGGAGGAGGACATGCTCCTCACCGGCGAGCCGGATCAGCTCGGCGCGGAAGAGCGGATCGGACTCGATGCGGAACGGGGTCTCGACGGACGCTCGGAGGCGTGCGTCGAGGGCCTTCGCGCGTTCCTCCGGCGGCAGCGCGGACAGGTCCGTGGTCGGGAGCTCCATCCGGAGCGTCTTCCGGATGCAGAGCGTGTCGCCGTCCGGGCCGAAGCTCGCGCGGAGGGCGTCGTGCCGGTCGACGAGGATCTGGAGCGCATCGGCGAGCGCGTCTCGATCGAGGCCTCCGCGGAGACGCAGTGAGACCGAGAGGTTGAACGTGAGCGCGGCCTCCGTTCCGAGCTCGTTCGCGAGCCAGATCTCGCGCTGCGCCTCGGTCGGCGGGACGACCATCGCGAGCTCGCCGTTCGCGAACGGGTCGTAGTCGACGGGGATCAGCTCGAGAGACGACGTCGATAGCGTTGCGCTCATCCGACCACCTTCAAGAATCGTCCGACGCGGTTCGGATCCGGGACGAACCAAGCGGGCTCACCGTTCGGCGTGCGTCCGAGCCGCGCGCCGGGACGGATGGGGTGGCTCGCGTCGAGGACGATCGCGCTCGAGCCGCCGCTCCGTGTCCGGCCCGAGCCCGCGGCCGCCCGAGCGAGGAGCGCGCCGGCGTCGGCCTGCTGTTGGAGAAGCCGCGCGAGCTCGCTGTTGCCCTCGCTCTGATTGCGGAGAAGGAGCTCCAGTCGTGCGGCCATCTGGAGCTGGAGATCGAGGATGCGCTGGAGGAGGTCCGAGGAGCTCGCCGCAGACGCGGGCGTTGGTGCAGCCGCGGGCACGGGCGCAGGCGGCGTCGCCGGCGTCGAGGCGGCGGCGCTCGCGGGTGCGGCTGCTGCCTCCGAGGCGGGCAGGTGAGGCTCCAGCATCGCAGCGAGGCGATCGAGCGTGGAGCAATCGCTCATCAGTTGCCGGAACGTGACCTTCACGCCGAAGGTCTTTCCGAGCTGGAGCGCGATCTGGGTGAGAATGAGGCTGTCGAAGCCGAGCTCGATGAAGCTCCGGGTCGAATCGGAGACGTCGATGCCCGCCGCGTTCTCGAACACCGAACGGAGCTTCGCGACGAGCGCCGTACGGCGATCCGGCGCCGCTCCGCCGTCGGCCTGCGCGGCGGGGGCGTGAGCGCCGTTCGCGCCGTTCGCGTGGGCCGCGACCGGCGCGCTCTCGACCGCGCTCGAGACGATCGGCGCTGCCGTGGCGGGCGCGTCGATCCAGTGGCGTTGCCGCTCGAAGGCGTACGTCGGCAGCGGGATGCGGCGGCGCGAGGAGCGGCGGTCGAAGCGCGTCAGATCGATCGACACGCCGTGCGCCCAGAGCTGCCCTGCGGCCTTCCGGAACTCGCGCACCTCGATCGCCGGATCGTCCGCCAGCGACGAGACCGCGGTCTTGTCGGCCTTCGCGAGCTGCGGGTGCTGGCGCGAGAGGGCGGCGAGCGTCGTCCGCGAGCCGACCTCGAGGAGCACGCGCGCCGGCGAGTCGATCGCCTTCAGGATCGCGGCCGAGAAGCGGACCGGCCGGCGGAGGTGTGTCGCCCAGTAGTCGGGGCTCGTCGCCGTCGCCTCGTCGATCCAGTCGGCGGTCGCCGTCGAGAGCACGCGCATCTCGGGCGCCGAGCGCGGGACGGCGGCGACCTCCTTGCGGAAGGCATCGACGACGGGATCCATCATCGCGGAGTGGAAGGCGTGCGACGTGAAGAGCGGGCGGCAAGGCACGCCTTCCTTCTCGAGCCGCTGTCGGAACGCCTCGACGATCGGCGTCGGGCCGGAGACGACCGAGGCGGTCGGTGAGTTCTCCGCGGCGATCGACAGCTCGTCGGGGATGCGCGTGCGGAGCTCCTCGAACGGCATCCGCACGGAGAGCATGCTGCCCGCGGGCTGCTCCTGCATCAGCCGCCCGCGGCGTGCGACGAGACGCAGGGCGTCGGGGAGCGAGAAGATCCCGGCGAGCGCCGCGGCGGCGAACTCGCCGATGCTGTGGCCGAGCATCGCCGACGGCGTCACGCCGAGGCTCATCCACAGTCGCGCGAGCGAGTACTCGATCGCGAAGATGGCGGGCTGCATGATCGCCGTCGGGAGCAGCGCCTCCGCGTCACCGTGGAACACGACGTCCCGGAGGTCGAGCCCGAGCTCGGCCTTCGCTCCCTCTGCGCACGCGTCGAAGGCCTCTCGGAACTCCGGCTCGAGCGCGTAGAGCTCGCGGCCCATCCCGGCGTACTGCGAGCCCTGGCCGGGGAACATGAACACGACCTCGCTCGGCTGCGCCGGGCGCGTCCGCGCGATCGCGGCGGCGGTCTCTTCGCTTCGCAGGATCGCCGCTGCGCTCGCCGCGTCGTCCGCGACCACGGCGATGCGGTGAGGGAACGCCTCGCGGCCGACGTTCAAGGTCCAGGCGGCATCGGCGAGGTTCGTCGACGGCTCGGTCTCGAGCCGTGCGGCGAGAGCGCTCGCCATGCGCGAGAGCGCGGGCGCGGAGCGAGCGGAGAGGACGAGCACTTGAGGCCCGCGCGCCGGCTCGGTCGGCGGAAGGAGCGGCGCCTCCTCGAGCACGACGTGCGCGTTCGTCCCGCCGACGCCGAACGAGCTCACCGCGGCGCGCCGCGGTCGATCCGAGCGACGCCACGGGCGCAGCGCCGCGTTGACGAAGAAGGGGCTGCTCTCGAAATCGATGGCGGGGTTCGGCCTCTCGAAATGCAGGCTCGGCGGGATGGTCTCGTGGTGGAGCGTCAGCGCCGCCTTGATGAGGCCCGCCACGCCCGCGGCCGCGGTGAGGTGACCGATGTTGCTCTTGATGGATCCGAGCGCGCAATAGCCGCGCGCCTGGGTCTTCTCACGGAAGGCACGGGTCAGCGCCTCCACCTCGATCGGATCGCCGAGCGGCGTCGCGGTGCCGTGCGCCTCCACGTAGCCGATGGTCGACGGATCGACGTCCGCGTCCTCTTGCGCCATCGTGATCGCGCCGGCCTGTCCTTCGACGCTCGGCGCGGTGAAGCTGGCCTTCTCGCTGCCGTCGTTGTTGAGGCCGATGCCGCGGATGACCGCGTAGATGGTGTCCCCGTCCTCCAGCGCATCCTCGAGGCGCCGGAGCACGACCATGCCCGCGCCGTCGCTGAACACGGTGCCGTTGGCCTGGGCGTCGAACGCGCGCGTGTGCCCGTCGGGCGAGAGCATCGCGCCTTCCTGGTACAGGTGGCCGCTCCGCTGCGGGATCGTCAGCGACGCTCCACCCGCGAGCGCGATGTCGCATTGCCCCGATCGCAACGCGAGCACCGCCTGACACACCGCGACGAGAGACGTGGAGCACGCGGTGTGGATGCTGATGGCCGGCCCGGCGAGCCCCAGCCGGTGCGCCACGCGCGTGGCCACGTAGTCCTTCTCGTTGCCGACCATGACCGAGAACGCGCCCGGTCCGTTCGTGATCTCCGGCCGTGGGGCCAGGTTGATCGGGAAGTACGTGTTGTTGTGCGTACCCGCGAACACGCCCACGGCGCCCTCGCATCGCCGCGGGGGATGTCCGGCGTGCTCCAGCGCCTCCCACGCGAGCTCGAGCAGGAGTCGCTGCTGGGGATCGATCAGCGCAGCTTCGCGGGGGTTGATGCCGAAGAACGCCGCGTCGAACTTGTCCGCGTCGGGGAGCACGCCGCGTGCACGCACGTAGCGCGGGTCCTTGCGGAGGTCGGCAGGCACCAGCGGATCGAGCTCGGATTCGTCGAAGAACGTGATGGACTCGAGGCCCGCGCAGAGGTTTCTCCAGAGCGTGTCGACGTCCGCTGCGCCGGGGAAGCGGCCGCTCATGCCCACGATGGCGATCGCGCCGCCCGCCTCGGATTGCCGCTTGCGCCTGCGGGCGCGCGCCGTCGCCGGCTCGAGCGACGCGCAGAGCTTCGCCACGGTCGGGTGCTCGAAGAGGCGGATGACCGGGACGTCGAGCCCGAGCTCCTTTCGGATCCGCGCGACGGCCTGCTGGGAGAGGATGGAGTTGAGGCCGAGCTCGAAGAGGTTGTCCTCGGCACCGATGGCGTCGATCTGGAGCAGCTCCGCGAAGAGCCGGGCCAGCTCGGTCTCGCGGCCTGCACGCGGAGGGACGTACGGAAGCCCCAGCGCCGAGCGCTCCACCACCGGCTTCGGCAGCGCGCGGCGGTCGATCTTCCCGCTCGGCGTGCGCGGGAGCTCGGGCACGCGCACGAACGCGGTCGGAACCATGTAGGCCGGGAGCCGCGCCTCGAGGTGACGCCGCAGCTCGGCCGACAGCTCGGAGCGAGCGTCGGGCGACACGTAGTAGGCGACGAGCCGCTTGTCGCCCGGCACGTCCTCGCGCGCGACCACCGCGACCTGGCGCACCTCGGGATGCGTGCCGAGCGCCACCTCGATCTCGCCGACCTCGATGCGGTAGCCGCGGATCTTCACCTGGCCGTCGATGCGGCCGAGGAACTCGAGATCGTCGTTCTCCCCGACGCGGACGAGATCGCCCGTTCGGTACATGCGGGCGCCGGCGCGATCGGAGAACGGATCGGGCAGGAAGCGCTCGGCCGTCAGCTCCGGGCGATTCAGGTAGCCCAGCGCCAAGCACTCGCCGCCGATGTAGAGCTCGCCCTCCTGTCCCGGAGGGACGGGACGGAGCTCGGCGTCGAGGACGTACGTGATCGCGCTGGGGATGGCCTTGCCGATCGGAGGCAGCGGCGGCCATCGCTCGACGTCCGCGGGCAGCGGGTGCGACGTCACCACGTGCGTCTCGGAGGGGCCGTAGTGATTGAAGAGCCGACAATCGGGGAGCTGCCGGAAGAAGGCCCTGATCTGATTGGAGATGCGGAGCTGCTCGCCGGCGGTCACGACCTCGCGTAGCCCCGAAGGGAAGCGCCCGTGCGCTTCGGCGGTCTCGCACAGCGATTGGAGCGCCACGAAGGGGAGGAAGAGGCGCGCGACCTTCTCCTTCTCGAGGAGCTCGAGGAGCCTCGACGCGTCCACGCGCAGCGCTTCGGGGACGACGACCACGCATCCGCCCGCGGCCCAGCTCCCGAAGAGCTCCTGGAAGTGGACGTCGAAGCTCAGCGGCGCGAACTGGAGCGTCCGCGCGCCGGGCTCGAGGCGCGACTCGGTGAGCTGCCACTGGACGAGGCGCGCGAGCGGCCCGTGGGGCATCGCCACGCCCTTCGGGTTCCCCGTGGAGCCCGACGTGTAGATGACGTAGGCGAGATCGTCGTCGCCGACGGGAACGTCGGGGTTCTCGCCGTCGAGCCGATCCAGCTCGTCGACGAGGAGCACGACGGGCGGCGCCGGAAAGATCGAGGCGAGGGACCGCTGCGTGACGAGGACCCGCGGGCTCGAGTTCTCGACCATGTAGCTCAGCCGCGCGCGCGGATACGCCGGATCGAGCGGCACGTACCCGGCGCCCGCCTTCAGCGCGGCGAGGACCGCGATCGCGACCTCGATGGAGCGCTCGAGGCCGATGGCTACCCGGTCTCCACGGCCGACACCATGTTTCCTCAGGAGCGCGGCCAACCCGTTCGCGCGCCGATTCAGCTCCCCATAGGTGAGGGCGCGGCCCTCGAACCTCACCGCCTCCGCTTCGGGGGTCCGAGCGACCTGTCGCTCGAAGAGGCGGACGACGGAGATCGGTCCCGCACGCATCTCGTCTTGGGCGTCCATCGGAAAGGTCGATTTTCTCGCTTCGAGTCGAACGGCTCCCCGAGTCGTTCCCTCGAAGACTTCAGGGGATGGTGTCAGCAGACCGGTAGCGCATCATGGAGTCAACGAGAGAAATTGGAAAGCCACCCCTCCGTGTGACGAAGCGTCGGCGGGTTCTTCGCTCGACCATCAATCGACGCCGCTGACGCCGCACGGGGTCGTTGCACTTCGCTACCTGCTGGTCGGGGGTTCGACATTTCCGCTCGGGCCGAAGCGGCGGCGAGCGATCGTCGATCCCTGTCCTCGTCGATCACGGGGCGCGCCTGTCATTCGGGCGTCGCCGACGTTCGAGACATGAAGCACGTTGCATCCATCGCGCGCCGAAACGAAACCGCGTACTCTCTCGACCATGGCGGCCCACGCTCGACCGACGTCGTACGGGAAGCCGGCCCCGCGCGCCGCGAAGCTCGCGTCGCGAGCCTTTCTCACTCTGCACGCGTTGCGCGAACGAATGGCGAGGGTGCCTCCCTCGATCCCGATCCTCTCCTATCACCGGATCTCGGCGCTCCAGCCCGATCACTACATGACGATCCTGCCGGATCGCTTCGAAGCGATCCTGCGCGCCGTCCAGCGCCATTACACGTTCGTCAGCCTCGCCGAGATCGACGAGCTCTTGAAGAGGGCGCGCCTCGAATTGCCCGTCATCGGCCTCGCGTTCGACGACAGCTACGGGTGCAACGCGACGTATGCGGTCCCCATCTTGAAGGCGCTCCGGATCCCGGCGACCTTCTTCGTCTCGAGCGGATACGTCGACACCGACGATCTCATGCCGGAGGACCGGCGCCGCGGCTACTCGGGCCTCCGCAACTTCACGTCGGCCGAGCTCCGCGAGATGGTCGAGACGGGCCTGTTCGACGTGCAGTCGCACACCGTCAGTCACATCGACCTGTCGCGTACCTGGGACGACGCGACGGTCGAGCGCGAGCTCGTCGAGTCGAAGCGCGCGCTCGAGCGGATCACCGGGCGACCCGTGACGCGCCTCGCG
>CALFEQ010000093.1 GCA_937949945.1 uncultured Myxococcales bacterium | reverse complement strand
GAAGTTGGGAAGGCCCGAGTACCCACGCTTCCGGTCCTCGGGCAGGAGCTCGTCGGAGTCGACGTATCCGCTCGAGACGAAGAAGGTCGCCGGGATCCGGAGCGCCTTCAGGATGGGGACCGCGTACGTCGCGTTGCAGCCGTAGGTGTCGTCGAACGCGAGACCGATGACGGGCACCTCGAGCCGCGGCCTCTTCAAGAGCTCGTCGATCTCGGCGAGGCTGACGAACGTGTAGCGGCGCTGGACGGCGCGCAGGATCGCCTCGAAGCGATCCGGCAGGATCGTCATGTAGTGGTCCGGCTGGAGCGCCGAGATCCGGTGATACGAGAGGATGGGGATCGAGGGCGGCACCCTCGCCAGTCGTTCCCGCAGCGCGTGCAGCCCGAGGAAAGCCTTGGATGCGAGCTTCGCAGCTGGGGGGGCCGGCTTGCCGTTGGAAGACGCGTGCGCGTGGGCCGCCATGAGACACCGAGAATAGCGGGGTTCGCCGAAGGGTGCACGGGATACATGCACCGCGGCGCAGGGGTCTTGGTCAGAGCGTCGAGCACCACTCACGGATGCGATCGACGGCGCGAGCGCGATCGACCGGCGAATAGAGGATGTGATCGGCATCGAGCCACAGATCGATCGACAGCCCCGGATGGCGGCGCAGGGCACCGTAGGTACTGTCGAGCTGCCGACGATGCGTCAGGTAGTAGGCCACGCCGCCGGTGTAGAGCGCGAGGATCTTCACACCCCGATCCAGCATGCGCCGGAGATCCGACAGGAACGTCGCATGGTCGGGCCAGTCTCGAAAGTCGATGAGCTGCGGACCGTCGGCGTCGGCCTGCTTCGAGCGGAGCGCGCGGGACACGATGCCCGGCCACGAGGCCGGCGGTCGGCGGAGAACCAGCTCGGCCTGTCCGACGCGGAACCAGGCGTCCTTGACGGCGAAGCCGTCCAGCAAGAGGAGCCCCACCACGCGCTCGTCGCTCGCGGCGACACGCCATCCCTTGTCGGCCGCGCTGCAGATGCCGCCGATGACGAACTCGCGCCCTCCGGTGATCGACTCGAGCGTCGAGAACACTTCACCGATGATGGTCTCCTCCGTCGTCTCGCTACGCGTGGGGCCGTCGCCGACGAAGGGCAAGTCGAACCGAAAGACGTCGAAGCCTTCCGCAGCGAGCGCACGTGCGAGATGGACGTGCAACCGGAACGGCCCGATGCGGTGGATGAGCCCCGCGTTCAGGAGCACCACGGTCTTGTTCCGCGGAGCCCCTTCGGCGCGCGTCAGGATGCCGAAGCCCTGCGCCGAATCGAGTGCGATCACTTCATCCATGCCGGGTCCACTTGGGCAAATCTCGTAGCAGGGCCTCGATCGTGCTCTGCGCGTCTCGCAGTTGAATCACGCCGTTCAGCTCGATCTCGTTAGTCCATGCCTCGAGCGACGGCGGCAAGTCGTAGCGTGTGGCCGTCGCGAGGGCGTCGCCGACCGAGCCAGGTGTCGTCACGAGGGCGACGGGGACCGTCGGCGTCCCAGTGAGCGAGCACTCCGCGAGCTCGGTGCGAAAGCGCGGAGAGAGCGCGTAGCCCATGAGATCGTCGGGTCGCCCCGTCTTGAGGTGCTTGGCGAGCGGATAGCGCGCGCGCGACGCATACTCGGCGCGGTCCGCCGCTTCGAGCGTCCTCAGGTATGCCGCGCCGTCCACGACCGGCTGCCACAACCAGAGCGACGTCGCTCCGACCTCGACGGCGTCACGCCACACGAACATCGCCGAGGCGCGGACGCCCATCAGGATCAGCGGGAGACCGCCTCCGCCGGTGCGCCGTCGCAGCTCTACGGCAGCCGCGAGGATGTCGCGCCGCGCGTCCTTCGGGCTGAGATCCGCGTCGACGCCGCCGGAGTCTCCCATTCCGTAGTAGTCGAAGCGGAAGCACGCGATCCCGGCCGCCGCGAGCTCGTCGGCCACCTGGGAGAAGAAGCGGTAGCTCCGGAAGTGCTCGTGGAGCAGCGGCGGACACATCAGGAGCGTCGCCCGCGGGGTGCCTGCCGGTCGATGAAAGACCCCGAACAGCCGTCGTGAGGCCGGCCCGAAGTAGCAGGCCTCCATCGTCGGCCGCGCGGTCTCGACGTCGGCGCTCCTGGATGTCGTCCCCGCTGCGCTGCGCATCTCCATCATGTCTTGGCATCCGATCGCCCGAAGACGCGTTCGACGTACCGGCGGAGGCGTCCGCCCACTCCGGCGCTCCCGTTCCCCTTCTCACCGTTCGCCTGCTTCCTCTCGTCCGCGCGCTCCACCGGAGCGCCGCCGTTCGAGCGACGTGCCGAGAAAGCGGACTCGGGAAGCGTCGCCGCCGCCTGCGCGAGCGTCTGCGTCGCGAGGGGAAGCAGACGGAGCCTCGTGCCGGTCTCCTGCGCCACACGGTTCGCCATCCGGATCGCGAGGATCGAATGACCGCCGAGGTCGAAGAAGTTGTCGTCCGGTCCCGCGTCCACTCCGAGCACCTCGCTCCAGACCTTCATCAGGTACTCGATGCGAGGATCGGCATGCTTCGGCGTCACGCGCGGTCCTGCCGCCGCCTTCGGCTCCGCGACCGGAGCGGCCGCGACCGGCGTGGGCGCAGGCAAGCTCTTCCGATCCACCTTCCCGTTCGGGAGGAGCGGGATCGCCTCGAGCTCCACCACGTGCTGCGGAACCATGTAGTGGGGCAGCGTCTCGCGCGCGTGCGCGAGCAGAGCCGCCGTGTCGATCGGCTGCCCCGACGAGACGACGTAGGCGACGAGGCGTACGTCGCCGGGTTGATCCTCTCGCGTGATGACGACCGCTCGCGCCACGGACGGGTGCCGAAGAAGGACGCTCTCGATCTCTCCGAGCTCGATCCGGAAGCCGCGTACCTTGACCTGGAAGTCGAGCCGGCCGAGGTGCTCGATGACGCCGTCGGCGCGCCAGCGCCCGCGGTCGCCGGTCCTGTAGAGCCGCGGCGGAAGCACGCCCTCCATCTCGGGCTTCGCGAACGGATCCGGGACGAACCGTTCGGCCGTCAGCTCCGGGCGCTTCAGGTATCCGTGCGTCACGCCCACGCCGCCGATGTAGATCTCGCCCGCGACGCCGATCGGGCACGGTCGGCCCTGCGGATCCAGCACCCACACCGTCGTGTTGGCGATCGGCTTTCCGACGTGGATGTCCGGCGCGCCACCGGTCGGCGACGGGAGGATGCGCGCACAAGTCGACCACACCGTCGTCTCCGTCGGCCCGTACATGTTCCACAGCTCGGCGCGCGTGGAGAGGATCGCCACCGCCAGATCGGGCGGAAGCGCCTCGCCTCCGATGAGCGCCTTGAAGCCCGGCACTCCGAGCCAGCCCGTCTCGAGCAGCAAGCGCCACGTCGACGGCGTGGCCTGCAGGAGCGTCACGCCGTGGTCGGCGATGAGCCGCGCGAGCTCCTCGCCGCTGATCGCTTGCTCGCGGCTGGCGAGCACGATCTCCGCACCGACGCTGAGCGTGAGGAAGATCTCGAGGACGGAGATGTCGAAGGACGGCGTCGTGACCGCGAGCAAGCGGTCCTCTCGCCCGAGGCCGGGCTCGCGCTGCATGCTCGCGATGAAGTTGACGGCCCCTTGGTGGTGGACGCAGACCCCCTTCGGTCGCCCCGTCGAGCCCGAGGTGAAGATGACGTACGCGAGCGAGTCCGGACGAGCGCGCTCGGGCGCATCCCGCTCGACGGGTGCCGCGGCGATCTCCGCGGCGTCGACGTCGATCCCGAGGCGCTTGTCCTTCGGCCACTCGAAGGGCAAGAGCTCGCCCTCGGTGACGATCATGGCGAGATCGGCGTCCTCGGCCATGAACCGAAGGCGGTCGGCCGGATACGCCGGATCGAGCGGCACGTAGGCAGCTCCCGCCCTGAGAACGCCGATCAGCGTGGCGATCAGATCCGGATGACGATCGAGGCAGACGCCGACGAGATCGCCTGGTCGGACACCACGATGAATCAGCGCGCTTGCAATGCGCGCGCTCCTCGCGTCGAGCTCGCCGTACGTCATGGCCTTGCCGTCGAAGCGGATCGCCACGCGGTCGGGCTCGCGCGCCATCTGCTCGGTCACGAGCGCGTGCAGCGTGCGCGCGCGAGGCATGGGAGCGATCGTCGCGTTCCACTTCTCGAGCGCCGCCCTGTCCTGCTCCGGCAAGACGTCGACGCGCCCGAACGCCTGCTCGGGATCGAGGCACACGGCGCGGAGGAGCGTCTCGAAAGCCGCGAGCCAGCGCCGTACCGTCGCGGCCTCGAAGAGATCGCGGTTGTATTGGCACTCGAGTCGCAGCCCTCCGCGGACCCTCGCCGCGTTGATGAAGAGCTCGAAGTTGTCGAACGACCGCGGGTTGTCGCCGATCTCGAGCGCGAGGTTCGGGAAGACGGAGCCCTCGTCCATCCCGCGCTCGAGGTTGAGCATCACGCCGATGAGCGGCACACGTCCGGGGTCGCGCCGCAGCGGAAGCTTCTTGAGGAGGGTGCCGAACGTGTAGCGTTGGTGCTCGAGGGCGTCGAGGAGGATGGTCTGCGCCTTGCCGACCGCGTCGAGGAACGGCCTCGTGAGGTCGGTCTCGAACACGAGAGGCAGCGCATTGACGCAGTGACCGACGAGAGTCGCGTGACCACCGACGGATTGCCCGGCGGCGGGGATGCCGACCACGACGCGGTCCTGACCCGTGAGCCGCGTGAGGAGCCCCGAGAAGGCGGCGAGCAGCGTCGCATAGAGGCTCGAGCCGCGCTTCGCGCCGAGAGCACGTACGGCCTCGACGAGCTCCGCATCGAGGACGTGGTCGACGCGCGCGGACGCGAAGCTCCGGAGCATCGGCCGCGGACGATCCGTCGGCAGGTCGAGCACGGGCACCTCGCCCTCGAACCTCGAGAGCCAGAAGCGCTCGTCCTCCCGATGCTGGGGACTCTCGAGATGCAGACGCTCGGCGATCGCATAGTCGCCGAAGTCGTCGACCGGCTCGAGCTGCGCGGTGCGTGCCCCCGTCCGCTGCGCGTAGAACGCGCCGAGCTCGCGGACGATGATCCCCCACGACCAGCCGTCACAGATGATGTGGTGTGCGCTCAAGACGAGCTGATGCTCGTCCTCGGCCAGACGAAGGAGCTCGGCACGGAACAGCACGTCGTGCTCGATGCAGAACCGCGTCTCCACCGAGTGACGCACGCGCGCTTCGATCGACCTCTCACGCTCGGCGGGTGAGAGCCCGGAGAGGTCCGTGAAGGGCATCGGGATCGTGCACGCTCGACGGATGCACATCGTCTCGCCGTCCGGGCCGAAGGCGGCGCGGAGCGCGACGTGGCGATCGACGAGGTCCTTCAGCGCAGCCGAGAGGGCGTCGCGGTCGAGCGGTCCGCGCAGGCGGAGCGAGATCGACAGGTTGAAGGTGAGCGATGCCTCCTCGCCGAGCTGATCCGCCAGCCAGAGCTCGCGCTGCGACTCCGTCGTCGGAACCACGCGCTCGAGCTCTCCGTCGGCGAACGGGTCGTAGTCGACGGGGTGTCGCTCGGGTCCGTATCGGACGAACTTGCCCGGGCGCTCGGCGTCGGGGACGTACCAGGCGGGCGCTCCCTCGGGCGAACGGCCGAGCCGCGCGCCCGGCACGGGCGGACGGCGCGCGTCCATCACACCGGGGACGTTCGGGAGCGTCGTCGGCTGGGGAGTCGTGCTCGGCGCCGCAGTCACCGTCTCTGCCGGGGTCGCGGCAAAGCGCGCGAGGAGCGCCTGCTGCTCGCGCGACAGCCGCTCGATCTGCGCCATCATCTGCCGCTGCTGCTCGATCAAGCGGCCGAGCACGTCGGATGCGCCGACCAGCTCGGTCGCGGGCGCCGTGCTCGAAGGCGCAGGCGAAGAAAGAGCGAGGACCGCCGACACGCTCGTGGAGGGCATCGGCTCGACGCGCGCGGCGCTCGGCTTCGTCTCGATCGCACCCGCAGGGAGCTGCGGCTCCATGAAGGCCGCCAGCCGCGCGAGGCTCGAGCAGTCGCTCATCAATTGGCGGAAGGTGACCTTGACGTCGAAGGTCCGCTGAAGCTGCCTCGCGATCTGCGTCAGCATGAGGCTGTCGAGACCGAGCTCGATGAAGCTGCGCTCCGCATCGTCGATCTCGGTCCCCGATGCATCCTCGAAGATCTCCCGGAGGCGCGCGACGAGCGCGTCGCGCCCGCCTGCAGGCGCCTGCGCCGGCGCACCAGCCGCGTCGTCCGATCCGTTCGGCCCCTGCGCTCCGTTCGTGAGGGTCGCCGGTCGTGCATCGGCGTCGCGGCTCGGCTCGCGAACGACCGTCGCCTCGAGCGGAGGCGCGGCCTCGATCCAGTAGCGCTGGCGCTCGAAGGGGTACGTGGGGAGGCGCACCCGACGCCGCGTGGTGCGGGTGTCGAACAGCGTCAGATCGATCGACACGCCGTTCGACCAGAGGTTCCCCGCGGCCTGACGGAGCTCCCTCGGTTCCGTCGCAGGCGAATCGGACAGCGAAGCGAGCGCGACCTTCTGCGCTCGCGACAGGGACGGATGTTGCCGCGCGAGCGCCGTCAGCGTTCCGCGCGTGCCGACCTCGAGCAGGACCTTCGCGGGGAGATCGATCGCCTTCAGCACCGCGGACGAGAAGCGCACCGGCTCGCGCAGGTGCCGTGCCCAGTAGTCCGGCGAGACCGCCGTCTCGGCGTCGAGCCACTCGGCCGTCGCCGTCGAGAGGACCGGCATCTCCGGAGGCGCGCGCCGCACGCGGGCCACCTCCTCGCGGAAGGCAGCGACCACCGGATCCATCATCGACGAGTGGAACGCATGCGACGTGTGGAGCGGGCGACACGCGACGCCCTCGGCCTCGAGCTGCGCTTGCAGCGCCCGAATCGCGTCGGTCGGGCCCGATACGACGCACGCGCTGGGGGCGTTCTCCGCGGCGAGCGACAGCTCCGGCGGCAGACGACCGAGGACGTCGGCGGCCGGCAAGCGAACCGACAGCATGCTGCCGGGCGGCTGCTCTTGCATCAGGCGCCCGCGGCGGGCGACGAGCCGGAGAGCGTCGGGGAGGCTGAACACGCCGGCGAGCGTCGCCGCGGCGAACTCGCCGATGCTGTGGCCGAGCATCGCCGACGGCATGACTCCGAGGCTCATCCAGAGCCGAGCGAGGGAGTACTCCATCGCGAAGATCGCCGGCTGCATCACCGACGTCGGCAGGAGCGCCTCGGCCTCTCCGTGGAACGCGACCTCGCGCAAGTCGAACCCGAGCTCGCCTTTCAGTCCCTCGGCGCACTCGTCGAACGCCGCGCGGAAGTGCTCCTCCGTCGCATGGAGCTCGCGCCCCATGCCGGCGTACTGCGAGCCCTGGCCGGGGAACATGAAGACAACGTCGGTCGCGTGCGCCGGACGGCTCCGCGCCGCGGCCGAAGCGATCTCCTGGCTCCGGAGCAGCGCCGCGGCGCTCTTCGGATCGTCCGCCACCACCGCGATGCGATGCGAAAACGCCTTGCGACCCACCTGGAGCGTCCACGCGGCGTCCGCCAGGTTGATGTCCGGATGCGCCTCGAGGTGAGCGGCGAGATCGAGCGTCATCCGCGCGAGCGCGCTCGGCGTCCGCGCCGACAACGTGAGGATCTGCGGCCCGCGCGCGGGATCGGAAGGCGTGAGCGGCGGCGCCTCCTCCATCACGACGTGCGCGTTGGTGCCGCCCACGCCGAACGAGCTGACGCCCGCGCGCCTCGGCGTGCCCGGGACCCGCTTCCACTCGTGCGCCTTTCCGTCGATCACGAAGGGCGTGCTCGCGAAATCGATGGCGGGGTTCGGCGCCGTGAAGTGGGCGGTGGCCGGGATGATCTCGCGGTCGAGCGCGTACGCCGTCTTGATCACGCCCGCCACGCCCGCCGCGATGACGAGGTGCCCGACGTTGCTCTTGACCGATCCGATCCGGCAGAAGCCGGTGTCCTCGGTGCCGAGCCGGAAGGCCCGCGTGAGCCCCTCGATCTCGATGGGGTCGCCGAGCGGCGTCGCGGTGCCGTGCGTCTCGACGTAGCTGATGCTCCTCGGCGAGACGCCTGCGTTGGCGTGCGCCATGGCGATGACGGCGGCCTGCCCGTCGCTGCTCGGCGCAGTGAAGCTCGCCTTGTGTCCGCCGTCGTTGTTGATGGCGGCGCCGCGAATGATCGCCAGCACGTCGTCGCCGTCGGCCAGCGCGTCGGACAGACGCTTGAGCAGCACGACGGCCGCGCCGTCGCTGAAGACCGTTCCCTTCGCTTCGCGATCGAACGGACGCGTGTGCCCGTCGGGCGACAACATGGCGCCCTCGATGTACCGGTAGCCGCTGCGCGGAGGACACGTCGCGGACGCGCCGCCGGCGAGCGCCATGTCGCACTGCCCGAGGCGCAAGCTGTCGACGGCCTGACAGATGGCCACGAGGGACGTCGAGCACGCGGTGTGCGTGCTCACGGCAGGCCCGGTCAGGTTCAGTTTGTGGGCCACGCGCGTCGCGACGTAGTCCTTCTCGTTGTTGACCATCACCTGGAAGGCGCCGAGCTTCTCGATGAGGTCCGGACGACGCGACACGTGGTTCTGGAAGTACGTCGCGTTGTTCATGCCGGCGAAGACGCCGACGGGGAACGGCGTCGCGTCCGGGACGTAGCCGGCCCGCTCGAGGCACTCCCAGCAGAGCTCGAGGAAGATGCGCTGCTGCGGGTCCATCAGCTCGGCCTCGCGCGGACCGATGCCGAAGAAGCCGGCGTCGAAGAGCTCGAGCCCTTCGATGATGCCGCGCGCCGCCACGTACGACGGGTCGTCGCGCTCGGCGGCCGGGATCGAGGGATCGAGGTCTTCCTTCCGGAAGAAGGTGGTCGTGTCCTTGCCGTCGAGCAAGTTCTGCCAGAACGTCTCGACGTCCCCGGCACCCGGGAAGCGCCCCGCCATCGCGATGATGGCGATGGGCTCGTTCAGCGAAGACGCGCCGCGCGCCGATCCGCGCGAGTGGCGCGCCACGTCGAGCGCGCTCGTGGAGCGTCCCGAGAGCATCGCCGCGAGGGCGGCCGGCGTCGGACGACGGAAGAACGACGTCGCGGAGAGCGACGCCGCATCGATCGCTCTGCCTCGGCCCTCGAAGACGCGCCGCACACGGTCGAGCAGGCGCATAGCGAGCAGCGAGTTGCCGCCGAGATCGAAGAAGTTGTCGTTGCGACCGACGCGTTCGACGCCGAGCACGGCGCCGAACGCGGCGCATACCTCGCGCTCGTCGTCGTCGACGGGCGGCTCGTAGGCCGTCGCGAGCTCCGGACGTGCGCTGTCGGGCTCCGGAAGCGCGCGACGATCGAGCTTGCCGTTCGGCGTCACCGGCAGCGCGTCGAGCCGGACGTAGACGGCCGGGATCATGTGCTCGGGCAAGGTCCTCGCGAGATGCGCGCGAAGGTCTTCGACGCGAATCGTCGCGCCCGCCGAGCGCGGCACGTACCAAGCGACGAGGCGCAGATCCCCCGCCGGGTCGGGACGTGCGAGCACCACGCCGGCGCTGACGTCCGGATGCTCGAGGAGCCGCGCCTCGATCTCGCCGAGCTCGATGCGGAAGCCGCGGATCTTGACCTGGAAGTCGTTGCGACCGAGGTACTCGATGTTCCCGTCGGAAAGCCACCTGCCGAGGTCGCCCGTCTTGTACATCCGCGCTCCGGGCTCGGAAGCGAACGGATCCGGTACGAAGCGCTCCGCCGTGAGCTCGTCGCGGTTCAAGTATCCGCGACCGACCTGCACGCCCCCGATGTAGAGCTCACCGGTGACGCCTCGGGGCACCGGCTCGCGGTGAGCATCGAGGACGTACATCCGCGTATTGGCGACGGGACGCCCGATCGGAATGGAGAGCAGCCCGCTCACGTCGGGCTTGCACGCCCAGTGGGTCACGTCGACCGCGGCCTCGGTCGGGCCGTAGAGGTTGTGGAGCTCGACGCCGGGCAGGAGCCGATGGAACCGCTCGACCGCGGACACGGGCAGCGCCTCGCCGCTGCACATCACGCGTACGAGGACGTCCCGGCACGCCGAGGCCCCTTCGTGCTCGAGGAACGCATGGAGCATCGACGGCACGAAGTGGATCGTCGTGATGTCGTGCTCGCGAATTGTCGCCGAGATGTACGCAGGGTCCTTGTGTCCGCCCGGGCGCGCCATCACCAGGCGAGCGCCCGTGAGGAGCGGCCAGAAGAACTCCCAGACCGAGACGTCGAAGCTGAACGGGGTCTTCTGCAGGACCGCGTCGCCCGAACCGATCCGGAAGGTGTCCTGCATCCACAGGAGCCGGTTGACGATCCCGCGGTGCTCGTTCATCGCGCCCTTGGGCAGCCCCGTCGAGCCCGACGTGTAGATGACGTACGCGAGATGACGCGCCCCGAGGCCCAGCTCCTGCGGCGAGAGGTTGGTCGTCGGTCGATCGGCCCACACCGGGTTCGGCGCCGAGAGGTCGACGAGCGGACAGTCCACCCCGAGAGGACGGAGAAGCGGCTCGAGCTCGCCTTGCGTGAGCAGCACGCGTGGCGCGCTGTCCTTCAGCATGTGCGCCAGGCGCTCCGCCGGGTACTCCGGATCGAGCGGAACGTACGCACCGCCCGCCTTGAGGATCGCGAGCAGGCCGACGACCATCCGCCAGCCACGCTCGATGCAGATGCCCACGCGCTCGTCCGGCCCGACGCCGAGCTCGCGGAGGTGGTGAGCGAGCTGGTTGGCCGTGGCGTTCAGCTCGGCATAGGTGAGGCGGCGATCCTCGGCCACGACGGCGACGGCCTCGGGCGTGCGCGCCACCTGCTCCTCGACGAGGACGTGCAGGCACACGTCCTGCGGGTAGTCGACGCGCGTGTCGTTCCACGCCTCGAGCACGCGATGACGCTCTTCGGCATCGAGGAGAGGGATGCGGTCGACCGGACGGCTCTCGTCCGCGACCATGCCCGCGAGCACCTTCCGCGCGTACCCGAGCACGCGCCGCGCGGTGTCTTCGTCGAAGAGCTCCGGAGCGTAGGCGACGCGCAGCCGGACTTCGCCGCCCGCCTCGATGACCGCGAGCTCGAGCTCCGTCCCGGACGGCGGGGCGACGGACGCCGCGGCGGTGAAGGCGAGCTGCCAGACGCACGCGCCACGCGCATCCGTCTCCACCCCGGCGATCTTCGCGAGCTCGGCGTCGGTCACGCCGTCCCGAGCTCGGACCGACCGCCATCCCGTCACGACCGTGTCGATCCACTCGCCGACGCTCGCCGCAGGTGAGAGCTCGAGACGGAGCGGAAGGCGCCGTTCCGTTCCGACCGCGACGCCGACCACCACGTCGGTCTGGTTCGACAGACGGTGCACGAGCGCGAACCATGCGGCGAGCACGAGGATCGACGGCTCCACGTCCCGCTTCGTCGCGAGCGTTCGGAGAGGAGCCACGAGCTCGCGCGGCAGGTCGGCCTCCACGTGCTCCAGAGCGCCGCGTGCACCCGGCACGCGCGGACGATCGGAGGGGAGTTCGATCAGGGCGCCCACACCGGTCAATGCAGACTTCCAGAAACGCTCGTCTTCATTCAGCACCGGCATGCTCCTTCGCGCCAGGTTCGGAATCATGCCCGAAGCCATGGGGTCCAGGAAGGCGTTTCACGGGTGACGTCGCAGTCACATCCGAACGGACGACAAGTGCGTGCACCGTCGATCGACGCAATCGTGGAAAGCGATCGCGGCGCGTCGAGATCCGAGCGCTCCGTTCGCGCGAGCTCCGCCGTGCTATGTTCGACTCGTGGCAGACGCTTCGACCCTTCCTTTCGTGACGGTGGCCATCCCGTGCTTCAACGAGGAGCGCCACATCGAGAGGTGCATCGAAGACGTCTTCGCGCAGGACTACCCGGCCGACCGGATGGAGATCCTCGTCGGCGACGGGATGAGCACGGATCGCACGAGGGAGATCCTCGCCGACCTCGCGGCGCGATCGAATGGTCGGCTCCGCGTCATCGACAATCCTCGGCGCCTCCAGGCGGCCGCGATGAACGAGATGATCGCAGTCGCGCGCGGCGACGTCATCGTTCGCATGGACGTGCACGCGCGCTACGCGAAGGACTTCGTCCGGCAGTGCGTCGCCGTGCTCGAGGAGACCGGCGCCCAGAACGTCGGCGGCTCGGCCCGTCCGCTGGCGGAGAGCTGGTTCCAGCGAGCCGTGTGCGCCGCGCTCGGGAGCAAGCTCGCGGTGGGCGGCTCGGCGTATCGCCACCCGGACGCGGAAGGCTTCACGGACACCGTCTTCCCCGGCGCGTTTCCGCGTCACGTCTTCGACGTGGTCGGAATGTTCGACCCGAACGCGATCACGAACGAGGACGCCGAGCTCAACCAGCGCATCCTCCGCGCGGGCGGTCGTGTCTACGTCAGCCGCCGCATCGTCGTGCACTACTTCCCGCGTGACAGCTACGCGGGGCTCGCCAAGCAGTACTTCAAGTACGGCAAGGGCCGCGCGCGCACGCTCCTCAAGCACAAGGGTCTGCCCACGATCCGCCCGATGCTGCCGTTCTTCTTCGTCGTCGGCAGCGCAGGCCTCGTCGCGACGTCCGCCTTCCATCCGCTGACGCCCCTCGTGTTCGGTCTCTACGGCGCGGCGTGCCTCGCCGAGGCGGTGCGCGTCGGGCGCAAGCACGGCTGGGCCACGGTGCCCGTGGTCGCTTCGATCTTCCCCGTGCTGCACTTCTCGCACGGGGTCGGCTTCGCCGTCGGCCTCGTGCACTACGCGCTCCACCGCGACTGGCCCGAGCAAGAGGCACCGAAAGGCACGTTCACCCGGCCGGAGACCACGTTCACGCCCGCCGTCGCGCAGGCCTGATCCTCGGGACAGCCATGAGCGGCGTGGCCTACCTCATGTACCACGAGCTCTCGCGGCCCGACCGTGAGCTCTGCAATACGGATCCCGGCTACACGCGTTACGTCGTCGACGAGACGACGTTCCGCGCGCACGTCGAACGGCTGCGCTCCGACGGGCTGCGCGGTCTGTCGGTGAGCGAGGCGCTCTCGCGCGACGCGCGTCGTGCCGACGGCGTGGCGATCACGTTCGACGACGGATGCGAGACGGACCTCGTCGGCGCGGCGCCGATCCTCCGCGACGCCGGCTTCGGCGCGACGTTCTACGTGACGGTGGAGCACGTCGGACGGCGGGGCTACCTCTCGAAGGCGCAGGTTCGGGAGCTCTCCGATCTCGGCTTCGAAATCGGCTCCCACGCGATGACGCACCGCTACCTCCACGATCTGCCGACGCCCGAGGTGCGGCGAGAGCTCGTCGACTCGAAGCGCGCGCTCGAGGACATGACGGGCCGCGCCGTCGTGCACTTCTCCTGTCCCGGCGGACGCTGGGATCGCCGCGTGAGCCGCGCGGCGCGCGAGGCCGGATACAGCTCGCTCGTCACGAGCGTGATCGGCCTCAACTCCAACCGCACGGACCCGTACCGCCTCACCCGCGTCGCCGTGATGCGCGGCATGGGCGCCGACGCCATCGCGCACGTCGCTCGTGGGCGAGGCCTGTTGCGTCGGAAGGCGCAGGCCACGGCGCTCGATCTCGCCAAGCGCGTCCTCGGCAACGCACGCTACGAGAAGCTGCGCGGAGCCGTCCTGCGCGCGGCCGCCGGTCGGTAGCTCGTCGAGACCGCTCTGCGGCGTGGCGACGCGAGTAGTCGTTGCGTGAGAACTCGGCGAGGCCCTCGCGCGCATGATCCGTCACGCGGACGATGCACGTGTGGAAGTTCGGCTCCTCGTGAACGACGTCCTTGCCGCGGCGACGAGCACGAACAACGACGTCGCGACTCGCCTCGAAATCGCTCGAGGCACCCTCACGCGCGTTCGTTGAAGACGACGCCTGCGAACTTCTTCGGGTCGAAGGTCGCTGCCGCCTCGGAGATCTCCTCGGGCGTGCCCATCCCGTAGCCGACGACGAGGACGACGAAGTCCACGAGGTCGG
>CALFEQ010000092.1 GCA_937949945.1 uncultured Myxococcales bacterium | reverse complement strand
TCGCCTTGGCGCCCATGCCCGCCGGGGGCTTGAGGACCATCGGGAAGCCGACCTCCTCGGCGAAGGCGCGCGCGTCCGCCTCGCTGCCGATGAGCTTGTGCCGCGCGACCGGGAGCTTCGCCGCCCGGAGGGCCTCCTTCATGCGGGCCTTGTCACGGAAGAGCTCGGCCACCTCCGGCTTCGTGCCTTCGACGCCAAACCGCCGGCGCGCCTCGGCCATCTGGACCATCAACGGCTCGAGGATGCCGATGATGCGGTGCGGCTTGCCGTGACGCCGCGTGAGGACCTCCACGCCCTCGAGGACGTCCCCGAGGTCGAGGGGCTGCGTCACGCGGACGACGTCGTGGTAGACGCGGGCGTCGGCCCCCTCCGGGGGCGTGTGCACGAGCCCGAGCAGCCGGACGTCCTCGAGCTTCGCCGCCGCGCGGACGAAGCGCATGGTGGTCTCGATCGGGAACGGGGCGACGAAGATGACGTTGCGGGGCATGGGCGGGCGCAGCCTGCCCCCTCGCCCGGCGCCGCGTCAACCGCCGGCGCTCAGAAAATCGCGCTCGATCGGCCCGTCGAGGCGTCCAGCCATCATGCGCACGGGCGTCTCCCATGGTAGAGAGGCGGCCGATGCGAGTCGTCTTCCTGTCCCCCGCCTACCCGCCGGAGATGGTCGATTACACGCGCGGCCTCGTCGAGGTCGGCGCCGAGGTCTACGGCGTGGGCGACACCCCGCGCCAAGCGCTGCCCCCGAAGGTCCGGGAGCTGCTCCACGACTACCTCCAGGTGCCGCGCATCATGGACGAGGACGACGTCATCGAGCGCGTCTCGACCTGGCTCCGGGGCAAGACGATCGATCGCGTCCTGTCGAACTGGGAGCCGCTCGTCATCCTCGCGGCGCGCCTGCGCGAGCGGTGGCGGATGCCCGGGATGTCCGTCGATACGGTCCGCGGCTTCCGCGACAAGCAGCTCATGAAGGAGCGCGTGAAGGCCGCCGGCCTGCGCGTGCCGAGGTCGCGTCGGGTCAAGACCGAGCACGAGACGCGCGCGGCGGCCGAGGAGATCGGCTTCCCCCTCATCCTCAAGCCCATCGCCGGAGCCGGCAGCGCCGACACGCACAAGGTGACGAGCAAGGCCGAGCTAGACGCCGCGATCAAGGCGATGCGCGGCGTGCCCGAGGCGAGCTGCGAGGAGTACATCGAGGGCGAAGAGTTCACGTACGACACGATCTCGATCGGCGGGAAGCCCGCCTACGAGAACGTCGCCGCGTATCTGCCGAAGCCGCTCGAGATGCGGACGCTCCAGTGGGTGAGCCCCGTCATCATCACGGTGCGCGACATGTTCCAGCCCAAGCTCCAGGGCGGGATCGCGCTCGGGCGGAAGGTGCTCGAGGCGCTCGGAATGGGCGACGGCTTCACGCACATGGAGTGGTACCTCACGCCGAAGGGCGAGGCGGTCTTCGGCGAGATCGGATGCCGGCCCGGCGGCGCGCACATCGTCGATCAGATGAACTACACGTCGGACATCGACCTGTTCCGCGAATGGGCCCGGGTCGTCTGTCACGGCAAGTTCCTCGCGCACGCGCCGCGCAAGTACAACGTCGGCATCGTCTTCAAGCGCGCGCTCGGCGAAGGACGCATCACGCGCATCGAGGGTCTCGGCGCGTGGCTCAAGGAGTGCGGCCCGTGGGTCGTCGAGGAGAAGCTCCTCCGCCCGGGCACGCCTCGCCGCAACTGGAAGCACACGCTCCTCTCCGACGGCCACGTCGTCGTGCGCCACCCGGATTGGGACGAGGCGTACCGGATGTCCTTCCTCGCCGCGACGAACATCCGGATGTACGCGGAGCCGCCGAAGTCGAGCGGAGGCGCCACGGAAGCGAGCTGACGACGAGCTCCTCGGCCGACCGCGACGGACGAACGCGCGCACGTCGCGCGCGCGTCCGATCGGACACCGATTCAGCTGCGATGGGAGGCACCGGTCGAGCCGAGGAGCTGCCGTCACTCCGTCAGATGGCTGCGTCGCGATAGGGGTTGCGCCGACGGCCGCGGAGCCCGCGTCCGTTCGTCAGCAACTCGACCAGACGCTCGCGCTGACTCGCATCCAGCACGGCATGGATGCGCTTGAGCGCGGCGGTGAACGCGTCTTTCACCTGCTCGGCGCTCGCGTCCACGCGGGTCTGCGCCTCGCCGAGCGCTTCGTCGTCGAAGACCTCGCCGCCGATCGCCTTGGCGAGGGCCGCGCGCGCCGCCTTCATGCCTTCCTTCGCGTCGCGCGCGGACCGCTCGAGATCCTCGATCGCGGCACGGATCTCGCGCTCCTGACCCGGGGTCGTGTCGAGGCGGAGGAAGAGCGGTCGCAGCCAGAAGCCCTTGCCCATCGCGGCGCCGAACCCACGGTGTTCGCTGCGACGGCCACGCCAGCGGTGCCCACCATGCCCCCATCGCGCGTGTCCGCCGAGACGCGGCCCGCACCCGGCGAGCGCCCATGGGCCGAACCGCCGAGACACGAGCGCCTTCGCCGCCACCACCATCCCGAGCGCGCCGGCCGCAATCGCAATCCAACAGAGCGCCATCGTTCACCTCCGCGTCTGGTCGAATGGATGCCCGGGCCCCGCCTCGAATCGCGACGCGTGTGGGTAAAGATTCGTAACCGACTCTATCCGTATCGGCTCATCCCACCTCCACCGCCCTCGGACAGTCGGCCACGCCGACGGCGCGGTGATAGGATGGAGGGGTGCGTACGCGGACGTTCCTTGCGGCAGGCGCGCTGTCCGTCATCGCATGCGCGAAGCTCGCGGACCTCGAAGGTTCCGTCCCTCCTCCATCTGCACCTGGCGAAGGAGGCCCCGCGTCGCCGTCGCATCTCGCCGGGGACGTCGTCATCCAGCCCACGTCACTCGAGTTCGGCCCCGTGGTCTGCGGGGAGAAAGCGACGCCGCAACCCATCACGATCCGAAACACGACCGACGTCCCCCTCCCCTACGAGGTGAGGGTTCCGGAAGGCTCGGGTTTCGTGCTCGAAAGTCCGGCAAAGGGCGAGATACCACCGACCGAGAGCGTGACGATCTCGGTCACCGTCCAACCCGCCTCGCCCAACGACCTCAACGGGGCCATCGCCATCAGCGCCGGTGCCTCGTACATGGAGGTCGCCGCGCACGCCATCGGGAAGGGCGCCGTGCTCGAGTTCGTACCGAACGCCGTCGAGTTCGGACAGGTGCGCACGAACGACAGCGCCATGATCCCGATCGAGCTCAAGAACACGGGCTCGGCACCGGCCATGATCACGGCGTTCGAAGGGGGAACCAACGCACTGCAGGTGCCCCTCCCCGCGACGCTCACGATTCCTGCAGGAGAATCGAGACCGGTCGACGCCACCGTCATCGCTCCGAGCGCCCCCGGCTCGCTCGTGGCCACGATCAAGCCGAGCGTCGCGTCGGCGATCTGCGGCGCGCTCCCCGAGCTGCTCCTCCGTGCGGAAGCGATCGACACGACGGTCACGTTCTCGGTCGCGGATTTCGGGACGGTCGACTGCAATACGACCGGCGCCACGGCCGAGGTCACGATCCGCAATTACAGCCCCAACGCAGTCACGGTCGCACAAGCCACGCTCCCGGACGACTCGCGTTTCGAGGTCGTCTCGGACCTCCCGCTGACCGTGCCCGGGGGAACCGACGGGATGCCGAGCACCGCCAAGCTCGAGCTGCTGGCGAAGCCGGTCGGGATCGACCTCGGCACGTTCGAGGAGACGGTGACCCTGAGCTTGGTCGGCGTCGACGAGGACCAGAGGCAGCGCACGACGAAGGCGCGCATCGACGTTCGCGGAGCCATCCTCGAGATGAGCCCGACGAGCCTCCAGTTCGCCACCAACGGATGGATCCAGTTCAAGGCCTTCACCCTTCGGAACACGGGGAACGCGCCCATCCGCGTCGTATACGACTTCCGGCAACTCGCGGGGCTCGGCATTTGGTTCCCGGAAGACGGCCCCGAGATGGTCGAGCCGAACAAGAGCGTGAACATGGATCTCGGCTTCTTGTCGAAGCTGAAAACGGAGCACCGGGCCACGATGACCCCGCGCCGGGAGTCCGGAGCAGTCGCTTGCACGCCGATCCCGGTCGGCACCGCGCGCGCCGGCCCTTGATGGGTCGGCCGGGCACGACGGGCGGACCGATTCCGCAGTCGCCCGACGTCTCTGCGCCGCTCGTCCCGAAGGTTCGTGCTCGCGCCGCGTGCGATCTTCGGGTGGGGCGCCCGTCGATGGTGATACGAACGCCCGCATGGCGACCAAGAAGCGAGCTCCATCGAAGGCGCCCCGGCGGCGTACCCCACGGAAGCAGAAGGCGGAGTCGGCGGGGCTCGCCCCGCTCGCTTGCCGCATCGAAGAGGGCGACCCGGCGATCGCTCCGCTCGAGAAGGTGATCGAGAGCGAGGGCGGCCTCGTCGTCGGACGCTACAAGGATCCGCTCGGCGGGCACCCGCTCGTCGTCGCCGTCCTGCCGATCGCGAAGATCGAGCCCACGCCGTTCCAGCGAGACCTGAGCGACACGCACCACAAACGGCTCGCCGAGGTCATCGAGAAGACGGGGCGCTTCCTCGACCCCGTCATCGCGATCACCGCGCCGAAGCACGCGCCCTCGAAGAAGAAGGCGGAAGAAGAAGACGGCGCGCCGGCCTTCTGGACCCCGAACGGCCGCCACCGCCTGGAGGCGATGCGCCGGCTCGGCGCGAAGGCGATCACCGCCCTCGTCGTGCCGACGCGCGAGGTCGCGTGGCAGATCCTCGCGCTGAACACCGAGAAGGCGCACAACCTGAAGGAGCGCGCGCTCGAGGTGATCCGCATCTACCGCGGCCTGCTCGAAGAGGACGACACGCCCCCCGAGTCCGGCTTCGCGTTCTACCTCGAGGATCCGTCGCTCGTGACGCTCGGCGTCTGTTACGAGAAGAACGGTCGCTTCGCCGGCGGCGCGTACCACCCCGTCCTACGGCGCGTCGAGACGTTCTCGGACGCGCCGATCGGAGAGGCCATCGAGCACCACGAGAAGCTCGCCGAGCTGACGCTCGAGGTGGAAGAGAAGGTGTCCGCCGCCGTCCAGAAGCTCCGCGAGCGCGGGCTCGTCAGCCCGTACCTGCGCTCCTTCGTGGTGGCGCGGATCAATCCGCTCCGGTGGATCCAGGGCGAGCTGCCACCCGCGGAGAAGGTCCTCACGCAGATGCGCGATCGCGCCGCGAAGTTCGACGCGAGCAAGGTGAAGCAGGAGGACCTGGCTCGGATGGGCGGAGGGGTGCCGGACGAGGAGTGAGGGCTCAGACGTCGGGCCTCGGTCCTCGGCCTGGAGCCTTCTCGCTCCCTTCAGCCGAAGGCCGACGCGAGCGCGCCGTTGCGCGGCGACGCGGAGTCGGAGAGGACCACGTTCAGCTCGAGGACGTCGCAGTCGCCCTCCCTCTCGACCGAGACGTTGACCTGATCGAGGTCGATCCTCTCGTACTTCGCGAGGACCGCGAGGAGCTCCTGCTTGAGCTGCGGAAGATAGTCGAGCCCCGCAGATCCGCGGCGCTCGCGCGCGACGATGATCGACAGGCGATCCTTCGCCAGCGACGCCGTCGCCTGGCGCTTCTTCCAGAAGAACAGGTCGAAGAGGCCCATGGATTACCCCGCGTAGGCGAACGACTCGCCGCCGCCGCCACCGAAGATCCTGGTGAAGAAGCCCCGCTTGACCGGCTCGAGGAACCTGAACGGGACCTCTTCACCCACGAAGCGGCGCACGAGGTCGAGGTACGCCTGCGCGGCGGCGCTCGACGGGTCGAAGACGACGGGCGCGCCCGCGTTCGACGCCTGGAGCACGGCGGGCGACTCGGGGATGACGCCGATGAGCGGGATTCGGAGCAGCTCGACGACGTCGTTGTACGAGAGCATCTCGCCCTTCGCGACGCGCTCCGGCGAGTAGCGCGTGAGGAGCAGGTGCGTCTTGATCGGCTCGAGCCCCTGGGCCGCGCGGTGCGTCTTCGCGTCGAGCAGGCCGATGATCCGATCCGAGTCCCGCACCGACGAGACCTCGGGGTTCGTGACGACGATCGCCTCGTCGGCGAAGAACATCGCCATCTGCGCGCCCCACTCGATGCCCGCGGGCGAATCGCAGATGATGTAGTCGAAACCGGCCGCCTTGAACTCCTCGATGACCTTCGCGACGCCGTCCTGCGTGAGCGCCTCCTTGTCGCGGGTCTGCGACGCCGGCAGGATGTAGAGGTTGTCGAGGCGCTTGTCGCGGATCACCGCCTGGCGGAGGGACGCCTCACCGCGAATGACGTTGACGAAGTCGTAGACGACGCGGCGCTCGCATCCCATCACGAGATCGAGGTTCCGGAGCCCCACGTCGAAGTCGATTGCGACGACACGGAACCCATGCAGCGCGAGGCCGGCGGCCAGGTTCGCAGACGTCGTGGTCTTCCCGACTCCGCCTTTGCCCGAGGTCACAACGACGACTTTCGACACGGACCACCTCCTCAATGCGAATGCGAGAGCGAGCGCGGTCCGAGACGACGGACCGCATCGCAGGTGACCCCCCGATAAAGGATCGCGAAAGGGCCGGCCAACTTTTTGGCCGTTCGATTTCGTCCGACGTACTGTCTCGGCGGGCCCGAACGGCCCAATCGCCGCCGGATCGAGCCGCGGCGAGGTTCCCGGGCTCTCAGTCAGTCAGTTCGTCTCGGAGGAGCATTTCCCATGAGCAACGGCGCGAGCACAGAACAGCAGGCATTCCGTCTCAAGGGGACCCTCCCCGCCCTCACGATGCTCTGCCTGCAGACGGACGACGTCGAGGCGATCGAGCGCCAGCTCGTCGAGCACATCGCGCAGATGCCACAGTTCTTCCTGCACGCGCCCGTGATGCTCGACCTCGCGGCGCTCGAGGACACCGAGGTGGACCTCGAGCGCATCGGAGCCATGCTGCGCTCCCACAAGCTCGTCCCGGTGGCCGTGCGAAACCCGACGGACGCCCAGCGGGAGCGCGCGGTCGCCGCCGGCTGGGGCGTGCTCCAGACCGCGCTCGTCCGACCGCCGCGCGAGCCTCGCGCCGAGCCGAAGGTCCCCGGCGCGCCGACGCCGACGCCGCCTCCCGCCGCGACCATCGAGCGCCAGTCCGGTGGCCTCACCGTGCGCCGCCCGATCCGCAGCGGGCAGATGGTCCGCGCCGTCGGCGGCGACCTCGTGGTCCTCGCCCCCGTGAGCTCCGGCGCCGAGCTCGTCGCCGACGGCAACATCCACGTCTATGCGCCCTTCCGCGGCCGCGCGCTCGCCGGCGTCAACGGCAACGAGGACGCGAGCATCTTCTGCACGCAGCTCGACGCCGAGTTCTTGTCGATCGCCGGCCGCTCCGTCGTCTACGAGGACATCCCGGCGGACATGCGCGGGAAGCCGGCGCGCATCCACCTGGATGGGGATGATGTGATCATCACGCCGCTCTGACGGGAGTCTCCAGACTCCAGTCGTCTCCAGTGGGGGTGCGCTGACGCGACCTCCGTTCGGAGGCTCCAGGCTCCAGGGGAGCTTCTCCGATGACTCGTTCACCGCTGGTCACCGCTGGTGACTCGAGGCCCCGAGAGGAGGCATCCGTATCGAGCGAAGGCGTCGGGGCTCCTCTTCTCGCTGCTGGAGACTGGAGTCTGGAGACTGGAGTCTGGAGTCTGGAGACTGGAGACTGAAGTCTGGAGCCTGAGGAGGCCGAAGGCCTCCTCACAACAGGAACGACACCCCGAACGACAGCGTCGGGTAGCCGATGCGCAGCGTCAGCGCGACGGTGTCGTTGAAGTGGAAGCGACCGCCGCCCCAGAAGGCGGGCCTGACGCCCGTGCGCGTCGGCTGCACGCAGCCAGGGAATCCCGGGGCGCAAAAGTCGTCCCAGACGCCGTGGTAGACGTAGAGGCCCGGCTCACCGAAGACGCTGAGCTTCGGGGTGAACCAGAAGTTCCACTGCATGGCGACGGGGAACAGGAAGAAGTTCGCGCCGCAGCCGTACCGGCGATCGACGTAGTAGTAGTAGCAGTCGCCGTAGCGGAGCCAGTCGAGGCCGAAGGTGATGGCGACGCTGTTGTTGATCGTCGGGATGAAGCCGTTGTCGACGACGACCACGCTCCCGCGCACGCCGAGACCGAGGCCGTCACCAGCGTAGTGGCGTGCCCAACCGAAGACGAGGTGCGGCTCGAGCTCGAACTTGTACGGCGGATGATCGCCCGGGGACTTGATGAGGTTCTGCGCCTCGGCGGACTGCGGGACGAAGCAGAGAGCGGCGGCCACTGCACCGGCGAACAGAAGACTCTTCCTGCGCTTCATGAGCTCTGGTCGTTCCTTTCGATGCCGTACGAGTCGGCTCGGCTCGAGCGATCGACCACGAGCGTACGCGCGATGCAAGCACATCGGGCCGGTCAACCTCTCGACCAGTGCGATGACTCGGGTCCTCCGCTCGCCCGCGACGGGCACGGAGAGCTCGGCCTACGGCGCGACGATGAGCTAGACTCCAGGGGTCGGGGTGCTTCGAAGGCGGACTCATGAGCGGCGGCGCGTGCTCGGGGCGGTGCTCCTCGGGAGCATCGTCACGGCCTGCGCCAGCCTGATGGGCGTGGAGGAGGCCGCGCTCCGTGATCCGTCGGAGGAAGACGGCGGAGCTCCCATCGAAGAGGAGGATACGGGGACGACGACGCCGGCCCCCGAGGAGCCCGGTTGCGTCGGCGCCGGCTGCCGATGCACCGACGACTCGGATTGCACGGACGTCACCTACTCCACGTGCGTCGACGGCATCTGCCAAGGCTGTACGACGTCGCCGGACAGCTGCCCGATCGGCCGCTTCTGCCTCCCGGGCACGCCCGGAGCGGACGCCAACGCGAACACGGTCAACGAGTGCGCGCCCGGCTGCAACTCGGACGAGAGCTGCCGCGCGTTGAGCCCCACGGCTCCGTTCTGCGATCTGTCTCGCCATCAGTGCGTCGCCTGCCGGACGACGGAGGACTGCCCGGATGCGAACCAGGAATGCAGCCCCTCCGGCCGGTGCGCGGACAAGTGCACGTCCGAGGGCGGCACGTGCCCCAACCCCAACGAGATTTGCTGCAACCAGCTCTGCGTCGATCCGAAGACGGACGTCACCCACTGCGGCGGTTGCGGCAGCACGTGCAAGCGCGATCAGCAGTGCTGCGACGGCACGTGCGTGAATCCGCTGACCAACGCCGAGCACTGCGGAGCATGCGGAGCCGCCTGCAGCCGGACGAACGGAACGCCCTCCTGCACCGCGGGGTCGTGCAAGTGGAGCTGCGACCCTGGCTACCATCACTGCGCACAGGGCAACACCGGTTGCGAGACGAGCACGTCGAGCAACGTCACCCAGTGCGGCGGCTGCACGAACGACTGCAACAAGGCGGTCAAGAACGCCAGTCAGATCGCCTGCGTCGACAGCAAGTGCACGTACGCCGGCCAGTGCGCCGCGGGGTTCGCCGACTGCGACGGGAACAAGGCGAACGGCTGCGAGTGCGCGTGCGGCCGCGAGAAGCAGGCGTGCTGCTCGAACCGGCAGTGCGACAACGGGCTCGTCTGCGACGGATCGAACAAGTGCGTCAAGTGCGGTCGCAAGGACGAGCCGTGCTGTCCGAACTCGAGGTGCCAGGACGCCGACAGGCGCTGCATCAACGGAAAGTGCCAGAAGTGCCGCGCCAAGGGCGAGGCGTGCTCGAGCTCGGACGACTGCTGCTCCGGGAAGTGCAAGAACGACAAGAAGAAGTGCGACTGACCCCCGAGCCCCGGGAGGCGTACCGCCTGCTCGGGGCCATTCTGTGCGACGATGGCTGGCGAACGTGAACCGCTACCTGTTCGCCGGAGGCATCGTCATCCTGGTCGTAGGGGCCGTCCATTGCGCGGCCATCATGGGCGTCGAAGAGGCGACGCTTCGCCCCGAAGCCGGGAGCACGCCCGCGGAGGGCGGCGGTGGCGTGGTACCGGTCTCGGAGAGCGGCACCGAAGAGTGCGTCGGCGAGGGCTGCCCTTGTGACGGCCCGGCCGACTGCAAGCACCCTGCGTTCCGGTGGTGCGTCGCGGGTCGGTGCATGGAGTGCTCGACGGAGCCGGACGGCGGCGGTTGCGACATCATCCATTACTGCCTCCCGGGCTCTGTCGACGAGGATGCCGACGCGGGGATCAGCCGCTTCAACCGGTGCGTCCCCGGTTGCACGTCCGACGACGCGTGCAAGGCCATCAGCGAGGCCGCGCCCTACTGCGTCACCGAGCGTCACCAGTGCATCACGTGCCGTGACAAGAGCGACTGCCCCAACCTGAACGAGAACTGCACCCGCGCGGGGGTGTGCGCGCCCCGATGCGATGCCGGCGCGCAGTGCCGGACAGGACAGATCTGCTGCGACGGTCTGTGCGTCGATCCGAAGACCGACATCTTCAATTGCAACGGGTGCGGGAACGAATGCCCGGGCGACGACGCCGCCTGCTGCAACGGCGAGTGCAAGAACAAGCTCACGAGCGCAGACGCCTGCGGGACGTGCCTGACGAAATGCGCCGACCCGACGCCGGTGTGCATCGGCGGCAGATGCTCGTCACGATGACGGGCGCTCTCGTCACCGGATCCGGTCGACGTTCGCCTCCCAGTCGAGGCCGTCGAACGGCTCGATCCGGAAGCGGGACGCCGCGTCGCCGTCGAGGCACCGCACGTTCACGTCGACCCCGTCGGGATGCGAGCGCGGCGTGTAGAACGGCTGCACGCCGCAGACCCTGCAGAACGTGTGCTTCGCGACGCCGGTGTTGAAGGTGTAGGTGACGAGGTCGTCGGCGCCCGAGAGCAGCGTGAAGGCCTCCTTCTTCACGATGAGGTGCAAGAAGGCCTTCTTCCTGCAGATGGAGCAGTTGCAGTCGAGCGCCGAGAACGCCTCCACGACGACGCGGAACCGCACGCGCCCGCAATGGCAACCGCCCTCGAGCACCTCGGCCACGGCTCGCTCCGCTCGAGCGCTCAGGGCTCGTGGCGCGCGAGCTCGCGCATCGCCTTCTTGATGCCGTCCTTCTGCGGAACGCTCGCCTGCTCGAGGTTGTCGGCGAGGCCGATGCCCGGCACGTTGGCGCCCGCGAGGAGCTTCGGCGGTGCGTAGAGCTCGTAGAAGAGGTGCTCGACGAGGCGCCGGATGAGGTGCTCGCCGAAGTTGGTCACCTCCGTGTCCTCGTTCACGCAGAGGACGCGGTGCGTCTTCCTCACGCTCTCGACGATCGCGTCCCAGTCGTACGGGTAGAGCGTGCGAAGGTCGACGACCTCGACCTCGATGCCCTCTTCCCTCGCGAGCTCGTCGGCCGCCGCGATGGACATGGGGACGTTGCGACCGTACGTGAGCACGGTGACGTCGCGCCCCTCGCGCGCGATGCGCGCCTTGCCGATCGGGATGTAGAGCTCCTCGAGGTCGGGCCACTGGGGCTTCCACTTCGAGCGATCGCCGAGCGGCGCGTCGATCATCTTGGAGAGGAGCTTGTCGTCCTTCGGCTCGCCCGGGATCTCCTCGCCCGGCCTCGCCTTCACGCGCAACAGCGCCTTCGGCTCGAGGAACATGACCGGGTTCGGGTCGACGATCGCGCTCAGCAGGAGGCCGTAGGCATCGCGCGGGTTCGACGGCATCACGATCTTCCAGCCCGGCGTGCGGGTCGCCTGCGCGTCGAACGAGTGCGAGTGGTAGATGCTGCCGCGGATGCCCGCGCCCACGGGCGTCCTCAGCACCAGCGGGACGTTCCAGTCCCCGCCGCTCGACCAGTACGTGTTGCCCGCGATCTTGAGCAGGTCGATCGTGTTGAAGGCGTAGTCGCAGAACTGGATCTCCGCGACGGGCCTCCGGCCGGCGAGCGCGAGCCCGATGGCCATGCCCACGATTCCGCGCTCGTCGAGCGGCGTGTTCCAGGCCGTCTTGAGCCCCTGCGTCGCGGTGAAGACGCCGCCCAGCGGCGGGCCGACGTCCTCGCCGAAGATGTCCGTCACTCCGAGCCGCTCCTCACCGACGTGGAGGGCCATGCGGATGGCTTGGACCATCGTTGCCATGTCGCGTCCTCCTCCTCAGGTCTCGTCAGCGACGTAGTTCTTGTCCGCGTACACGTAGTCCCAGATGGACTCCGGCGCGGGCTGCGGCTCCTCGCGGACCCGCTTCGACGCCTCGAGCAGCTCCTGCGTGAACCGTGCACGCATCTCGTCCATCTCGGCGCGCGTGCGGAGCTTGCGCTCCTCCAGCTTCTGCTCCCAGACCGCGAGGCAGTCGACCTCGTCGCGGACGAAGTTCGCGCCCGACGCGCTCGAGTGGCCGTGGAGGCGCGAGACGATCGCCTCGAGGAGGAACGGCTTGCGCTCCGTCCGCACGTACTCGATCGCCTTCTTCAGCGTGAAGTAGCTCTCCTCGACGTCGTTGCCGTTGATCGTCGCCGTCTGCATGCCGAACGCCTTGCCGCGATCGGAGATGCGCTCCTCGCCGTGCTGGCCCTCGTAGGGGGTCGAGATCCCCCACCGGTTGTTCGCGACGATGATGAGGATCGGCAGCTCCTGCCCCTTCCGCGAGCTCCAGACGAGGCAGGTCGCGAAGTCGCCCTCGGCCGTACCGGCGTCGCCGCCCTGGACGATCGTGATGCCCTTCGCGTTCGTCGCGCGTTGCGCCATCGCGGTGCCGGGCGCGATCGAGTACTGGACCTCGATCGGCGACGTGATCGGCACGACGTTCCACTTCCGCGCCGAGTAGTGCCCGGCGAAGTTGCGACCGCGAGAGTACGGATCGGTCGCCGTGTTCTTCATCTGGCGGAGCGCGTCGACCGGATCGGCGCCCATCGCGAGCAGGGTCCCGCTCGAGCGGTAGTGCAGGTGCAAGAAGTCGTAGTCGAGCCCACGCCCTTTCTTGACCAGAAGCCCGAGCGGAACGTTGAAGGCCTCCTCACCGGGGCCGCCGATCCAGAAGTAGCCGTCCCCCTGCCGGTACATCGTGATGAGGCGCTCCTCGAGCACGCGCGCCTTGAGCATCAGCTCGTGGATGCGAAGCGCGAGCTCGGGCGAGAGCTGCTCCTTGGCGTCGCCATGCGTCGCGGCGCCCTGCGAGGTGGTAGCGGAAAGCGCGCTCTCCTGCGCGAGCGACGGGCCCGCCGGCGGGCTCGAAGCACCCGCAGTCGAGGCTCCAGACGAGGGGTGAGGCGTAGTGGACATTGCGCACGCTTTTACCCCGAGATCCGATGGGAAAGCCACCCGGCAAGCAGAAGCGCTGCCCTCGCCGCACCGCGGCACGCGCCTCGGGGCAGGGCCCCAAGGCAGTCCTCAGTCCTCAGTCTTGGTCGTCAGCTCGACGTCCTTTCGGCCCGCACGCGTCAAAGCAGGCCTCGCTGCGGCCCGAGCGCTCAGCAACCTCATCAGCAAGCCACCCGCTCGCTCGTTGCGTTCTTTTCCGCGTCGAGCCTTCCGGCAGGCTCACCGAGCTTGGCCAGGAGCTGATGGGACCGAGCACGGTTGG
>CALFEQ010000091.1 GCA_937949945.1 uncultured Myxococcales bacterium | reverse complement strand
GACCCGGCAGGTCAGCACGGAGGGCCGCAGTCACTACTAGAGGTCTCACTACTAGTCACTACTAGAGGTCTCACTACTAGAGGAGAGAGGCGTTCCGCGATGAGAGGAGGGCGGCGAAGGGCGAGGCGCGTCCAGCCCACACCCCCTGGAGCCTGGAGCCTGGAGCCTCGAGACCCTGAGCTCCCAGGCCGCCGAGACTTTCCGGAACCCACGAACCTTGGTAACCGCGAAGGACCGAGGCGAGCATGGCCGAGTTCGTCCACCTGCACGTTCATTCGCAGTACTCGATGCTGGACGGCGCGCTGAAGGTGAAGAACCTCGTCAAGCTCGTCGGTCAGCAGGGGATGAACGCCGTGGCCCTCACGGACCACGGCAACATGTTCGGCGCCATCACCTTCTACAAGGCCGCCAAGGAGGCCAACATCAAGGCGATCCTCGGCGCCGAGCTCGAGGTCGTGCCGCCGGGCGCGAAGCACGGGCAGCACCTGCCCATCATCGCGACGACGGAGGAGGGTTACAAGAACCTCATCGCGCTCGTCTCGCGCGGATACGTCGACCCGGATCCGGCCGGGGCCCCCGGCGTGCCGACGGTGCCGCTCTCCGCGCTCGACGGCAAGACGAAGGGGCTCATCGGGCTGACGGGCTGCATGGGCGGCGTGCTCGCGCAGAGCGTCCTCGAGCAAGGGCCGGAGGCGGGCCGGAAGATGCTCGGCACGCTCAAGGATCTGTTCGAGCCGGGCTCGCTCTACGTCGAGCTGCAGGACCACGGCCTGCCGGAGCAGCCGATCCTGAAGGGCATCCTCGTCGATCTGGCGAAGCACTTCGACCTGCCGATCGTCGCGACGAACGACGTCCACTACGGCACGAAGGAGGACGCGGAGGCGAACCTCTATCTGACGTGCATCAAGACGGGGCGCTCGTACCAGGAGGCGAAGGAGCGCCACCACGGCTCGAACGAGATGTACCTGAAGACGCCCGAGGAGATGGCGCGCACGTTCGCCGATCTCCCCGAGGCGCTGAAGGCGACGGTCGAGATCGCCGAGAAGGTCGAGCTGAAGCTGAAGCTCGGCAACCCGATGCTCCCGAGCTTCGGCGTCCCCGAGGGGATGGACGAGGCGACCTACTTCCGGAAGGTCGCGACCGAGGGGCTCGAGCAGCGCTTCCGCGAGTTCGAGGCGGCCGGGAAGAAGGTCGATCGCGAGGCGTACCGGAAGCGCCTCGAGATGGAGATGGACGTCATCTGCAAGATGAAGTTCCCGGGTTACTTCCTCATCGTCTGGGACTTCATCCGGTTCGGGAAAGAGAACGGTGTCCCCGTCGGCCCGGGCCGCGGATCGGGCGCGGGCTCGCTCGTCGCCTACGCGATGCGGATCACCGACCTCGATCCCATCCCGTTCAACCTGCTCTTCGAGCGCTTCCTCAATCCGGAGCGCGTGAGCATGCCGGACTTCGACGTCGACTTCTGCATGGACAAGCGGGAGCGCGTCATCCAGTACGTCCAGAAGAAGTACGGCGAGACGAGCGTCGGCCAAATCGCGACGTTCGCGGAGCTCAAGGCGAAGAGCGTCATCAAGGACGTCGCGCGCGCGCTCGGCCTGCCGCCGGCCGAGGCGCAGCAGATCGCGAGCCTCATCCCGAACAAGACGCCCGCCGAGACCTACACGATCAGCGAGAGCCTCACGATCGAGCCGAAGCTCAAGGCCCGATACGACACCGAGCCGCGGATCAAGGAGCTCCTCGATCAGGCGATGAAGCTCGAAGGCCTGACGCGGCACGCGGGCAAGCACGCCGCCGGCATCGTCATCAGCGAGGGCCCGCTCTGGAACCACGTCCCGGTCTTCAAGGACGGCAAGTCCGACGGCTACATCACGCAGTACTACAAGGACGACGTCGAGCAGGCCGGCCTCGTCAAGTTCGACTTCCTCGGGCTCAAGACGCTCACGGTCATCGACATCGCGCAGCGGCTGATCCGCGAGCGTCCCGATCAGAAGGACAAGCCGCCGAACGAGCGCTTCGACATCTCCAAGGTCCCGCTCGACGACAAGGCGACGTACCAGCTCATGGCGTCGGGCGAGACGAAGGGCGTCTTCCAGCTCGAGTCGAGCGGAATGCAGCAGCTCTTCAAGGACCTGCATCCCGACAACTTCGAGGACATCGTCGCCGCCGTCGCCCTCTACCGCCCGGGCCCGCTCGGCACGGGGATGGTCAAGGACTTCGTCGACTGCAAGCACGGTCGCAAGCCGATCGCGAAGATGCACGACAAGGTCGACCACATCCTCGCGCCCACGTACGGCGTCATCGTCTACCAGGAGCAGGTCATGCAGATCGCCCAGGCGCTCGCGGGCTACTCGCTCGGCGGCGCCGACCTGCTTCGCCGCGCGATGGGCAAGAAGAAGCCCGAGGAGATGGCGAAGCAGAAGGGCATCTTCATCGAGGGCGCCAAGAAGAACGGCGTCTCCGAAGAAGACGCGGATCGCATCTTCGGCCTCCTCGAGTACTTCGCGGGCTACGGCTTCAACAAGAGCCACAGCGCCGCGTACGCGCTCATCACGTACCAGACCGCCTATCTCAAGGCGCACTATCCGGTCGAGCTGCTCTGCGCGATCATGACGAGCGACAAGGACCGCATCGACAAGGTGGTCCGGACGATCGCGGACGCGCGTGCGATGGGCATCACCGTCCTGCCGCCCGACGTGAACGAGAGCGACATCGACTTCAAGGTCGTCTACACGAACCCCGCAGGCGACAAGAAGGTGCCGCGCAACGCGAAGACCGCCGCGGCGCGCGACAAGCTCGGGCCGCAGATCCGCTTCGGCCTCGGCGCCGTGCGCGGCCTCGGCGGCGCGGCGCTCGAGGCGCTGCTCGAGGCGCGCCAGGAGGGCGGGCCCTTCCACGACTTGTTCGACTTCGCCTCCCGCGTCGACGCGAAGCGCATCAACAAGGGCGTGTTCGAGGCGCTCGTGCAGTGCGGGGCGTTCGACTCGACGCTCGCCGCGCGCGGGATCACGCGCGCCGACGCGTTCGCGTCGATCGAGATCGCCCTCGAGCGCTCACGCGCGGCGAGCCGCGACCGCGAGCGCGGCCAGACGAACCTGTTCGGGCTGTTCGACGCCGCTCCCGCGTCGAAGTCGAACGGAGCGTCGGCGGGCGGCTACGTGCGCGCCGAGCCGTGGGACCGGAAGGAGATGCTCCTCCGCGAGCAGAAGGCGCTCGGCTTCTTCGTCTCGGGGCATCCGCTCGAGCGCTACATCAAGGGGACGGGAGGTCTCGCGAAGCTCGAGGCGGTGCCGATCGCGTCGCTCTCCTCGGCCGCTCCGTGGTCGGTGGTCAAGGTCGTCGGCACCGTGGAGGGCTATCGCGAGCGCATCTTCAAGGACGGGGGCGGGAAGGTGGCGTTCCTCGAGCTCGAGGATCTGACCGGCCGCGTCACGTGCAAGGTGCGCGGCAATCAGATCGACGCCTACGCGCCGATCCTGACGAGCGGCGATCCGGTGCTGGTCACGGGGAAGGTGAGCTTCCCGATGCGCGAGGACGACGGCGGAGAAGAGGAGGAAGCCGCGCGCGAGCCGACGCTCTTCCTCAACGAGGCCGTCCGCCTCGCCGACGCGGTGAGGGACGACACGAAGCAAGTCAACATCCGGCTGCAGGCGGAGAAGACGACGACCAAGCAGCTCGACGAGATGGCCGCCGTCCTCTCGCGCGGCGCCGGGAACTGCCCCGTCACCCTCGTCATCGAGATGAAGGACGGCGCCGAGGCGGTCTTGAGCTTCGGGAAGAACTTCCGCGTCGAGGTGAGCGACGAGATGCTCGCCGGGCTCGAGAAGATCTTCGGAGAGCAGGTCGCCGAGCTTCGCTGACTCGAGCTCCGCGCCCGTGCCTTCGCTCCACGTGGCTCTTCACGCGGCGCGGAGAAGGCCTCGCTTCGAAGTCAACAGGCTCGAAGCTCGATCCGATGCGCGAGCTCGAAGTCAACAGGCACGAAGCCGAGAGCCATCGACGAGCGCCTCTCCGTGGAGGTCCGTAGGCCCGAGGCCTCGAACGATGTGCGAGCCCCGGCGACGGCTCTCCCACTTCATTCGTGAATTTCGTCGCCGAGATGGTTCGCTGACGACGGACAAAGCCTCGGAGCCTGTTATGCTTGCAAGCGGAGCCGCGTTGAGGATGCTGAACCTCGATCGGGTGATGTTGGGCGTCGGCAGAGACCGCCGCCGGGCGGTCACCATCGAGCGTGCGGTGAAAGGTCCGGGAGGATGAGCTCGAGCCCGCGATCCCCGGACGAGAAACCGAAATCCGAGACGACCGAGGAGCCGGACAAGAAGAGGCTCGGCTCCCCGGGACGCTACTCGCTCGCGGACGACGCCGACGACTTGCCGCCGACGCGCATCGACTCGACGACGCGCATGCCGGCGTTGCGCGTCGACGGCGCTCCGCGATCGCGACCGGATCTGCCGCGAGCGCCGATGGCCCCGGCGAGCAGCCCGGGAGCGATCGCGAAGAAGCCGCCGGTCGGGCTGCCGTCGCGTGGGCAGCCTTACGGGGGCCAGCGGCCGATGTCGCCGCTCGCCAAGAGCCCGCCGTCGACCGCGTCGTCGCTCACCGAGAGCTCGCGGTCGCTCACGAGCAAGGGACCGCTCGGCGGCGCGGCGCCTTCGACCGGAGCAGCGAAGGCCGAGCCGCCTTTTTCGCGCACGGCCGGCGTCGCGTCGACCGTCCGTCGAGAGCCGGTCTCGCCCGTCGCGAAGTCGGACAAGAACGAGGAGCGCGCGGCGCCCAAGCCCGGAGGCAAGCAGGAGGAGCCCGCCGCGCCGTCTACGAAAGCGGCGCCGTCGAGCCCGCAGGGATCGAGCGAGGCGCGCACGCCGTCGTCGCGCCCGAGGCCGCCGTCGATCGTCCCTCCGACGCGTCGAACGAGCTCGCTCCGTCCGCCGAGCAACAACGGCGCTCCGCAGCCGGACATGGGGCCGTTGACGCTCGAGGGGTTCGACGAAGGATCGGTCGCCTTCGCGTTCGACGCGCTCGTCTCCGAGGGACCGAGCGGGCAGCCGGGGACGCACGAGTTCGATCTCACCCCCGTGCGCGAGCTCTTCGCGGAGCTCGCCGCGAATCACATGCGGCACGTCCGCGACTTCATGATCGACGTGAAGTGGGGCGAGGTCACCCGCGATTGGATCAACATCTGTATCCCGCCGGTGCGCACGCTCCGTCGTGCCGCCGAGCGCCTCGAGCTCGAGGAGCTGAGCAAGGCGCTCGAGCGCCTCGGCGCGGAGCTCGAAGCGGCCAACGCCGTGGGCGGACAGATGCTCGACGCCGACGAGAAGAAGCGGCTGCTCGATGCCTACGGCGAGCTCGTGAAGATCCTCCCGCAGGCGTTCTCGCTCGACCAGGACAAGACGCAGCGCGAGGCCGTCATCGTGCAGGCGCTGCTCCTCCAGGTCCCGGACGTCCGCAAGGTCACGATCGACAAGATGCACGCGGCCGGCCTCACGAGCCTGTCGGTCTTGTTCGAGGCGAGCGCGAACGACATCGCGCAGGTGGCGGGCATCCCGTACTCGCTCGCTGCGCGGATCGTCGAGCGCGTGCAGGCTTACAAGGCCGAGCTGAAGAGCGCATCCCCGCAGGACGCGCGCGCCGCGGAGCGAGAGAAGCTCGCTGCCCTCAACGCCACGCTGAAGCAGCACCACGACGCCTACGAGAAGGCCGCGAACGACTGGACCTCGGACGCCAAGGCGAGGAAGCGCGATCACTTCCGTGCGCGGGAGGAGACGTGGCTCCAGATCAGCCTTCTGCTCGCGCGCTTCGGAGAGGTCGATCGGCTGCAAGGCATCGAGAAGGTCCCATTCGCGCAACGGATCGCGCAGCTCACCGCCTATCTCGAAGAGGCGCGCGAGAAGTACCGCGCGGCCGAGGGGTGAGCCCCTACGAATGCGAGCGAACGAACGCTTCGATGATGCACGGAACGAAGTCATGCCTCGTCATGCGCGAGCCTCGAGTTCGATATCGACAAGCCGCTTGGAACGGAGATAACGTTTTTGTCCCCCTCTCGCGCGATCGTTCGATCGCGCGAGCATGAACCCATCTGGCCCATTCGCGAAGGGCGTGACATGTCCGAGCTCAGCGCCGATGTCGTCGTCAGCAAAGTCAAACGCGGGGAGAAGATCGATCGCGCGGATCTGTCCGGCATCAACCTCGCCAACGCCGTCCTCGAGGGCGCGAGCTTCCGCCGTTGTGACATGGTGGGAGCGAACCTGGAGGGCGCGAAGCTTCGCAACGCCAACCTGAAGAGCGCGAACCTCTGCGAAGCCTTCCTGTCGGGGGCCGACCTTCGCGACGCGAACCTCGACAACGCCGATCTCGAAGGCGCGAACCTCCAGCGGGCGTTGCTCGCTGGCGCGAACCTGTCGCGCGCGAATCTCGAGGGCGCGAATCTCCAGGGCGCGAATCTCTCCGGCGCGCGTCTCACGCACGCGCAGCTCGACCTCGCGAACCTCGGCGGAGCCGACGTCGCCGGCGCGGTGCTCACGCACGCGGATCTGGGCGAGTGTTACCTCGGCGCCGTCAAGATGATGAAGGCCGAGCTGACGAACGCCAACCTCAACGACTCGAACCTCGAGGATGGCGATTTCACCGGCGCGACGCTCGCCGATGCGCAGCTCCGCGGAATCAAGGCGCGCGGCGTGAAGCTCGTCGGCGCGGTGCTCGCGAAGGCCGATCTCGTCAAGGCGAACCTCGCCAACGCCGATCTCACCAACGCAGACCTGAGGAACGCGAACCTCACCGACGCGAAGCTCGAAGGCGCGAACCTCACCGGCGCGAAGGTGCACGGCCTCACGGCCAAGGGTGCTCAGCTCACGGGGCTCAAGGCCGACTGGCTGGACAACAGCCCCAACGCGGACGGGTCGGTGCGCGTGCCCGCCGCGCAGGTGCATGCGCTGCTCTCGGGCGAGCTGACGGTGCCCCGCGCGGCCGAGTCGTCACGCGCGGCCAACCACCGCTACTTCGGGCGCGGCGACGTGCTCCGCAACGCCAGCCTGCAGTTCGACGAGGGCGCGACCGTCGAGATCGAGAGCCTCTTCGAGCACTGCACGATCACGCTCGGTCGCGGGACGGAGCTGCTCATCGGTCCCGACGGCGTCCTTTCGGGCTGCCAGATCACGGGAGCGGGCAACATCACCATCAACGGAAAGTTCTTCGAGGCGACTCCGCGGAAGGGCCCGGCGATCGTCGGCGCCCATCAGGTCGTCGTCTCCTCCACCGGAGCGCTCGTCGGCATCGTGCAGCAGCCGGCGGAGCTGACGCGGTTCGCGTTCGAGCCCGGATGTCAGCTCCGCATGAAGATCACGACGAGCAACGGCAGCAGCAACGGAAGCGGGGGCGGGAAGAAGAAGTAGGGTTCGGGCTATCCGAACGAGGATACGAGCGGCCCACGGGCGGGCCGCAATGAATCGGCACGGACGGGCGAGCGAACGGAGAATTGGGAGGAACGGTCATGAGTGAAGCAAGAAGCCCCCTGGGCTCGGCGACGGAGAAGCGAACGCTGGTCGAGGAGGGAACGACGTTCAAGGGGTCGTTGTCCTCGACCTGCCCGATCTTCGTGAAGGGCGGGGTCGAGGGTGACATCCAAACCCCGTCCCTGACCGTGGCCGGCACCGGCACGGTCTCCGGCAAGGTGAAGGCCGGCGAGCTGAAGAGCGAGGGATCCATCGCCGGGGAGTTCGACGTCGAGAAGGTGCAGCTCTCGGGCAGCGTCAAGGACAACACCGTCATCCGGGCGAAGTCGCTCGAGGTGAAGCTGTCGGTCTCGAACAAGATGCAGGTCGTCTTCGGGGAGTGCGAATTAGAGATCGGCGACCCGCCCACCCGGGAGAAGGCCGTCGACAAGCCGCAGGAAAACGGCAAGAGCGTGCCGCCGCCGAACGCGGACACCTGACGGCCAGTCTCCTGCGGTCTCCCACCCTCTGGGGGCCCGTTCAGCTCTGCCTTCGCAGGGGCCGGCTCCGGTCGGCCCCGACGCCCGACCGGCGGTGTGGGTGCTGTCGTGGCGCCGCCGGCACACACCGCAAAATGCGCAACGAGAGGGGTAGTCTGATAGGTTAGGAAACGATGTCCGATCGCGACGACTTGCTGCGCGTCGACGGCACTGGGACGGTGCACCCGGTCGGTCGCGCTGCAAGCCAGTTGCTGCGATCCCGCGCAGGTGAGTGGCGGATCATTCCGAGCCCGAAGCAGCTCATCGTCGCGCGCAGCGTGACCGGCGGCGACGCCGTCCTGAAGCTGGCGGGCGAGATCTCCACGCCGGGCGCGCTCTCGGACATCATCTCGCTCGCGGCCCAATCCCAGTGGTCGGGTGAGCTGATCCTCCTCTGCGAGGCCGGCACGCGCTCGTTCTTCTTCGACCACGGCACGGTCATCCACGCGTCGACGACGGTGCCGGAGGAGCGGCTCGGCGAGACGCTATACCGGTTCGGCGTCATCACCCGAGAGGAGCTCGACAGGATCGTCCAGGTCAGCACCGAGACGGGCAAGCGTCTCGGCGAGACTGCGATCGAGCTCGGCATCGTCCCGGCCGACAAGCTTTACGCGATGATGGCGCGGCAGGTGGAGGAGGTCTTCTACGCCGCCGTCCACGTCAGCGAGGGCAGCTTCTACTTCTTCGATCGCTACGACGAGAAGCAAATCGTCCGGCGCCACAACCTGAACGCGGGAGGCCTGCTCATCGAGGCGGCGCGCCGGATGGACGAGATGCGCTTCTTCCGTGAAAAAATCCCGCACGACGGGTACATCCCGGTCCCCGTGCCGGGGAAGAAGCCGCCGGACGACCTGGCCGAAATTTTCTCCAAGATCGACGGTACGAAGAGCATCTCGGAGATCGGCCGCTTGCTCGGGCAGGCCGAATTCGAGGTCACCCGCGGAGTATTCCAGCTCATATCGAGCGGATGCGTGTTCGTCGTCGCGCCGAGGCCGCGGGGGCCCGAGGCCATCGTGGAGGCCTTCAACCCGGCGCTGGCCGCGATCCACGAGCGGTGCGACGACGCAGGGAAGGGGGCGGAGCTCCGAGACGGTCTTGCTCGCTTCGCGACCGGTGGCGGAGTATACGATCCGCTGTTCATGGGGGCCGGACCTCTCGCGGACGGAACGTTGAAGCCTAGCCGCATCGCGAGCAACATCGCGGCGCTGGCGGGGGAGGACCCCGACGCATGGCTCGTCGGGCTGATGAACGACTACGTCGGCTTTGCGCTCTTTCAGGCCGAATCGTTGCTGCCTCGCGAGCAGCAATCGGTCCTCATGACGCAGGTAATGGAGTTCCTCAAGCCAGTACGCCCGCTGCTTGAGGCGCAACCGTTTTCGAGGGGAGCTGCGTGATTGCCATGAATGGGGGGGGAGCGCCGCCGCCGCCCGATGGGACGGCTGGTGACGTACGTTCTGAGGTCGCCGTCCTTGCGAAGAAGCGGCGGCTTCGTAAAGAGGAAATCATCGCCGAGGCCACCCGTCTCTTCGCCGAGCGTGGCTACGAGGGCACGAGCATGGGGGACCTCGCCGAGCGCGTCGGGTTGCGCAAGGCGTCGCTCTTCCATCACTTCGAATCGAAGGAAGTGCTCTACGCCGCGGTCGTCTCCCAGCTCCTCGAAGGAGTGAAGAAGGCGATCGTCGCGGCGACCGCCGCCGGGGGCTCGTTCGCGGAACGGCTCGACGCGCTGACGGACGCCATCACGGCGATGCTCGCGAAGGAGCCGCACGCAGCCAGGCTGCTCATTCGCGAGGCGATGGATTGGGGCCCGGTGATGCGCGATCGCCTCGCCGGCACCATCCACGAGGTGCTCGCCGCGTCCGTCGAGTTCACGAGGGCCGGTCAGCGCGAGGGGGTCTTCCGGCAGGGGCTCGATCCGGAGCACCTCGTCGTCAGCCTCCTCGGGGTCTACTTCATCCCGTTCGTCGTCGACCGGACGATCGAGCGCGTGATGGGGAAGTCGCCGTTCGACGGGGGCTTCGCCGAAGAGCGCTGCCGCGCTCTTCGCGAGCAGATCCGGACCTTGGTCCTCGCCGACCCTTCGACCGACTCCGCCATCGCGTCCGGGACGCGCTAGTCGACGTCGAAGGTGCCGTGGCGGCCTTTGCCAGCGGCGAAGGCCGCGGCGCCCTCGGCCGCCTCGCCGCTGGCGAGCGACTCCATTCCAATGGCGAACTCGTTCGCGAGGGCCTCCTCGAGCGGGAGGTCGAAGGAGGCGTACGCGCTGCGGCGGTCTCCGCGCATCGTCTTCTGGGGGAACCGGGCGATCTCGGCGGCGAGCTCCTCGGCGGCGCGACGAGCGGTGCCGGCGGGGACGAGGCGGTTGGCGAGGCCCATCTCGAAGGCCTCCTTCGCGGCGACGGGCCGGCCCGTCAGGATCATGTCGAGCGCGCGAGAGAGGCCGATCAGGCGAGGGAGGCGGACCGTCCCGCCGTCGATGAGCGGGACGCCGAATCGACGGCAGAACACGCCGAACACGGCGGTTTCGTCGGCGACGCGGAGATCGCACAAGAGCGCCAGCTCGAGCCCGCCCGCGACCGCATGCCCTTCGACCGCGGCGATGACGGGCTTCGAGAGCAGCATGCGCGAGGGCCCGAGCGGTGCGTCGCCGTCGGGCGCGAGGCGGTTGCCCTCGCCGCGTGCGAACGCGCCGAGGTCCGCGCCCGCGCAGAACGTCCCGCCCTCGCCGTAGAGGACGGCGACGTTGGCAGAGTCGTCCGCATCGAACGCGCGGAACGCACGCGAGAGCGCTTCGGCCGTCGGACGGTCGATGGCGTTCCGCCGCTCCGGTCGCGAGAGGATGATCGTCGTGACGGGCCCGCTCTTCTCCGTGCGCACTGTCATGCGGTCGAGCATACGCTGGCTGGCGCGCCGCTCGCTGCGACAGGTCGCTGGGACACGGAGAGGGAGGGAGACAGGGGTTGAACAGGGAGACAGGGAGACAGTCCCTCGCGGGCTGCGATGCCTCGCGCGACTGCGAAGCGTCTTCCCACCGGCGGCCGTCGAAACGAGACGTCCACCTCTCGGCCTGCGATGTTTCCGCGGATCTGCGATGGACGTGCGTGCCCGCTCGGGGCGTCGTGCGCTTTTGCGATCACCCCGTCTCGCGAGGCCGGCGGGCGAGGACCTCGTAGAGAGCGATGCCCGCTGCGACCGACGCGTTCAGCGAGTCGATCGGGCCTCGCATCGGGAGCCGTGCGAGCTCCGTGCATGCGCGCTTCACCGCGCGGCGGAGGCCCTTGCCCTCGGCGCCGACGACGAGGACCACCGGGCCCTCGAGCTTCGCTTCGCGGACGTCGTGGTCCGCGTTGGCGTCGAGGCCGAGGACGGACGCTCCGGCCTCACGCAGGCGATCGAGCGCCACGGGCAGGGAGGCGACGCGGCAGAGGCGCGCGTGCTCGATGGCGCCGGCCGACGCTCGGAACGTGGCGGGAGAGAGCGGCGCGGCGTGGTGCTCCGGCCATACGATCGCCGTCGCGCCGAGCGCGACCGCCGACCGGATCACTGCGCCGAAGTTCTGCGGATCCTCGATCTCGTCGAGCGCGACGACGACCGCGTCTCGAGCGAGGTCGCGCGCGAGAGCGTCGAGCGAAGCGAGGACCAGCTCCGGCGCGTACGCGATCGCGCCCTGGTGGCGAGCGCCCTTCGACAAGCGATCGAGCTCGCTCCGCGACACGCGCTGGACCTTCGCGCCTCGATCCGTAGCGAACCGCGCGACGCCCTCGATCTGAGGCCCGCCTCCGGACTCGACGAGCACGCGTTCGAGCTTCTGCCCGTGGACGCGGATCGCCTCCCGCACGGGCTGCAGGCCGGTGACGAGTCGGCTCACGCGTCTCCCTGGGGGGCGAGGGCGGAGCGCGCGTCGTCCGCCTCGCGCGCGATCTGGAGGGCCGCCGCGAGCCGGTCGGCGGCGTCGCGGATCGGTCGCCCGACGACGAGCCAGTCGGCTCCGTCACGGATGGCCTGCGCCGGTGTGGCCGTGCGCTTCTGATCGCCCCTCGCGGCATTCGCGGGGCGAACGCCGGGCGTCACCAGCTTCACGTCGGGCCCGAGCTGTCGGCGAAGCAAGCCGACCTCCGCGGGCGAGCAGACGAACCAGCGCACGCCCGCCTCGTAGGCGAGCCGAGCGAGGCTCTCGGCGGCGAGGCTCGCGCGCGAGCGCTCGGGCACGGGGGTCACGACGTGCGCCTCCCCAGTGGGCCGGAACGCCGGGAGCCTGCGCGTGACCGTGATGCCGACGTCGTCGAGGTCCGCGTCGTCGAGCGACGTCAGGATGGTGACCGCGCACACGTCGAGCGTTCCGCCCTCCTTCTCCGCGCGCGCGACGGCGCGCTCGAGCATCTTGCGGCCGCCGCTCGCGTGGACCGTGACGAGCCGCGCCCCGAGCTGGGCGACCTGCGCGACGGCCCGCTCGACCGTCTCCGGGATGTCGTGGAGCTTGAGGTCGAGGAAGACCGGAAGGGACAGGTCCGAGCCCATCCGCACGATCGGAGGCCCCGCGTGGATGAAGAGCTCGAGACCGATCTTGAGCATGCCGACGGCCGGAGCGACCTCCGCGGCGGCAGCACGAGCTTCTTCGACGGTCGCGAAATCGAGCGCGAATGCGATCGGCGAACGGCTGAGAACGGCCATGCGAGGCACCCTAGGCCGCTTGGCCGGCCGCTTCAACCGGCCGAATGGACGACGAAGGGGCGACACCTCGAAGGTGCGCCCCCTCTCACGCGCGGACGCGCGATGGCGTGGTCAGAGGCAGGAGCAGAGCGGGTCGCCCGCCTGGCACGTGCACGCCGGCTTCGGCGTGTTCGTGCTGCCACTGTGCCCGCCGCCCTTGCCGGCGCGCACGGCGGCGATGCTCGCCTGCGTCCTGCGCTGCTGCTCCTGGGCGGCGGCGAGCTTGGCCTGCGCCTGTGCGCGCTCGGCGTCGCTCTTCGCGCTCGCGAGCTCCGCTTGCGCGGCGGCCATGGCCTCCTGCTGCGCCTTGAGATCGGCCATCAGCTTCTCGAGCTGCTGCTGCTTCTCGGCGAGCTCCTGGTCCTTGAGGGCCTGTACGCGCTCGGCTTCCTTCTGCTTCGCGTAGTACGCGTAGCCGCCGCCGGCGCCACCGAACACCAGCATCGCGCCGATGCCGATGACCATGTACATGAGCTGCTTCTTCTTCTTGTCTTCCTTCAGGGCCGCGAGCTGGCGCTCGTGATCCTGCTGCGCCTGGAGCGCGCGCAGCCGCGCCTGGTTCTCGGCCTCCTGACGTGCGCGCTCGACCTCCGCTTGGCGGATCGCCTCGAGGCGCGCCTGCTCTTCACGCTGACGCTGCTCCTCTTGACGGCGACGCTCCTCCTCGGCGCGGATCCTGGCCTCTTCTTCCTCACGCGCACGGCGCTCCGCTTCGAGGCGTGCTCGTTCCTCTTCCTCCTGGCGCCGCCTTCGCTCCTCCTCCTCTTGCCGGATGCGGTCCTCCTCGAGGCTCATCAGCTCCTTGAGGGAGAAGAGAACGGAGGACTCTTTCTGTTCGGCCATGTCGTGTCCCTTGGATCATCGAGGCCCACGCGCGTGGGGCTCGTTCACTCCCGACGGGGTCTGTCGAAAAACGTACCTGCGGTGAGCCAGCTTCGCAAACGATATCGCCGTGTAGTGGCGAGTGCACCTCGAACGGCCCGAGCCCTCTTTCCGAAGGCCGGCCGGCCGGGTCGGACGCGTGCGTGGAACGTCGCAACACGAAGGATGGCGAGGCCGGTTCACGCGAGGTCCCATTCTACGCCCGACGTCCCGTGCGCGTCCCTTTCGAGAAAAGGCCGGCGCGCCTCGAGGACGTCTGTTCGACGCGCGGCGGCCGGCTCTGCTTTGGTCGCGAGCGCCGAAAGCCGCGCGGGGGCCTCGGGCCCTTCGTCACGCCCGGGTTGCACACATGGCATGAGCTGTTGTTCGATGGGTGGCCATGGCGACGGACGTGAAGGCCCACATCACGGGCACGGTCTGGAAGATCGAGGTGAAGGAGGGGGACAGCGTGACCGAGGGACAGACCTGCGTGATCCTCGAGTCGATGAAGATGGAGATGCCGGTCGAGGCTCCGCAGGCGGGGAAGGTGGAGAAGATCACCTGCTCCGAGGGGCAGGCCGTGAACGAAGGCGACGTGCTGCTCACGATCGCGTAACATTCGAACAGTCCCCCGCGAGCGCGGGTCCGTGCGATGGAACGACGCCCTCGACGCCGTATGGGAGCCGCCGTGATGCTCGGCGTCACCGTGACGCTGGGCGCCGGCGCGCTCTCGTCGGTGGCGTGCTCCACGCCCGGCGGCCCCGTGGGCCCCGGCGAGGAGTGCTTCGTCGCGACCGACTGCGCGCCGGGCCTCGTGTGCATCGAGCAGCCGAACAAGACGCGCGTCTGCAGCGACGACCTGCGCCGCGTCGCCGGCCGCACGCCGCCCGAGGGCGGCGCCGACGAGGACGGCGGTCCCGAAGACGACGCCGCCCCCGAGCCCCCCGAAGGCCCGGCCGACACGGGCGTCAGGGACACCGGGGTCGTGGACACGGGGGCCGAGGACACCGGCGCGCCTCCGGATCCCCCGGAGGACGACGGGGAGAGCTGAGCGGGAAGGCTCCAGGCTCCGGGCTCCAGGGGGCTCGATCGACGACCCCTGACGGTCGCGCGCGAAGCTCGTCTTGAAGCGCGCTCCTCGTTCTCGAGGCGTGCGGGCGCCTCGAGCGACTGCGCCGCCATGGCGACGGTCGTCAATGGCGTCGGGAGAGGGAAGCTCTCTGGAGCCTGGGGCTCGGAGCCTGGAGCCTCTCCGATCACTCCCTCCAAAGGAACTTCCAGGGATTGTGCTTCAAATCCCGCACCATCTCCTGGAGGTCGTCGTACATCGACTCGTCCATCACGAGCGCTCCGACCGTGCCGTTGCCCTTCTTGATGTGCGCGACGATCGACTGCGCGTCGGCCGCCGTCGCGTTCGCGCGGGCAGCGAGCTGAGCGACGTCGTCGATCGTCTTCTTCAGCTTCGCGTGCTCCTCCTCGCCACCGAGGAGCTTCGAGACGCGGTTGAGGTTCGCAGTGGCCTCGCGCGCGTCGCGGAGGATCGGGCCGCTGTCGCGCTGGATGTCGGCGGTGATCTTGTCGATGTTGTCGATCGTCCGCGCGATTTTCGGGTTGTCGACGTAGTTCAGCCGCGCGTGATGGGTGAGCGTGTTGGCCTCGGCCGAGAGCGCCTCGAGGTTCTGCACGATGCGGTCGATGCGCTCGCGGTTGTCGTTGAGCACGAGGTTGAGGCCCTTGAGCAGCCCCGCGGTGTTCGTCGCGATGTCGCTGATGAGCTCGCGGTTGTTGCGGATGCCGCTGATCGTCGTGTCGAGCAGTTCGTAGGCCTTCGCGAGGAACAGGTCGAGGCGGGGCGGGTCGATGCCCTTCACGACGCTGTTCTCGGCGAGCACCGGCTTGTGCGGAGACCCCGGATCGATCGCGAGGAACTGCTCGCCGAGGACACCCTGGGTCGTGATGTAGAAGTCGGCGTCCTCGTGGATCGAGTTCTTCACCCGCTGCTCGATCTGGACCTTCGCGCGCACGAGCGTGCGCCGGTTGGTCGCGGGGTCGACCTTGCCGCCCAAGAACTGGAGCTCGGCGACCTTCCCGCATTTCACGCCGGCCACGCGCACCGGGGCGCCGGCCTGGAGACCACCCGGGTTGTCGAAGTCGACGTAGACCGTGTAGGTCTTCTCGAACGACAGGCCGCCCATGATGAGGACGAAGGCGGCGAGGATGCCGAGCGAGACGAGGATGAGGATCCCGACCTTGACCTCGATCGATTTCTCTTGAGCCATTCGACGAGACGCCTCCGGGCCGAAGACCCCTTGCGTCTCTCCACGTTAGAGCATCCGCCGGGCGTCCGTCATCAGTCAGGCCTCGGCCTCGGGCCTCAGGCCTCGGTTCGAGAGCTCCTGCGGACGGGGACGATGGGCCTTCTCTCGAGCGCTTCGAGGGTCTGGGCACGAAGGAAAGATCGGCTCGAAGGGTCACTCCTCGGCGGCGGCGTCGTCTCCATCGCCTTCCTCGGGCGGGGCCTCCGGAGTCTCGGCGGGCTCGGGCTCGGGGTCGGGCGGCGGCTCGTTCGGCTCCGACGGCGTGGCGGCCGGTTCGGTGCCGGGCATCGGCGGGGCGCCGAGCTTGGGGATCATGCCGGGCGCGGTGACGGGCGCGTCGTCCTCGGCGGGAGCGGGAGGAGCCGTGGGCGGAGGCTCGTTCGCGGGCTCGACCGGCGGCGCGCCGTCGTCGCATGTGAGGAGGATCTCGCTGCTGCACTCCGAGACGCAGCTCGCGACGAGGTTCGCCTTGCACGTCGTGATCATGTCGACGGAGCACCGGAGCTGGCAGGCGACCCTGGCCTCGACCGAGCACATCACGTCGCAGTCCGCGTGGCATCTTCCGTTGCACGACGCATCCGAGCGCGCCTTGCACGAGTCGCTGCACTTCGTGTCGCACTGGCTGCTGCACGACTTCGTGCAGACCTCGGTGTCCGGGGCGCCGGCGCAGAGCTTGTCGCAGTTCTCGTCGCACCGCGCCTGGCAAGCGGCCGTGCACTCGGCGTCGGCGGTGGCGTCGCACTCGACGGCGCAGTCGGCCTCGCATCCATCCATGCACTTCGCGGTCGCGGAGGTGCTGCACTGGTTGTCGCAAGCCGTGCCGAACTGCGCGGCGCACTGTGCGCCGAAATCGATCTGGGCGCACTGGAGAGGGCAGGCGACCTTCGCGGTCATCACGCAGCGCTCGTGCTTCGAGCTCGCCGCGCGCTGCTGATCGAGGTCCGGCTGCGCCGGTCCACATCCGAGCGCCGTGCTCGCGAAGGCGACTCCGGCCACGAGGGCACACGAGACGATGCGGACGACGAGACGAGGCCTTTGCGTGAGCGTCATGAGGGGAAGCTCCAATCACCAAGAGTCGTGGGCCGAGCAGAAAGAAAGGGAGGCGCCGAGCCGTGCCCGCGGACACGGCTCGGCGCGCTCCCCCGAGCGAGGCAGCGCGCGCGGAAGACCTGCGCGGAGAGTCGTCCCGTGCAGGGGCGCGACCGTCGTACGACCGGATCGCGCCCCTGCACCGGGAACCGCGGTTCAACGCGCGCGGGCGGACCTCGCTCGGCCGCGCCGAACCACCGTCAGTGACGGCGCTCCACGATCGCCGGACCCACCTCGACGACCGGCGACGGAGCCATCACGCCGACGCCCTTCTTGGGCGGGATGATGTTCTTCGCCGGCGGCGTGACCGAGGCGGCCACGACGCAGTTCGGGAACGACGTGAGGAAGTCCTGGTGGACCGTGAACGCGTCGTTACCGGCGAACAGCGTCGTGATCTGCTTCTGGCTGTTCGCGTTCCACGACATCTGCAGGACGAGGTGGTTCGACTTGAACCGGCTCAGGTTTTGGAACGCGATGGCACGGCGGCTCTGAGCGGACTGCGCCGCCTGCGAGGCGTTCTGCGCGAGCTGCGCGGACGCCTGGTTCGCCTCGCTCGCCTGGAGGCTGTCCGTGGAGCTCCGGAGGCTGTCGAGGGTCGACGCGGTCGTCGCGCTCGAGGTGTAGTTCTGCTCGCTCGTGCGGACCGTGTTGCGCGTGCTGCTCGCGGCGCTGTCGAAGTAGTTCTGCGCCTGGTGCGAGGACGTGCGCGCGCTCGTGAGGAACCCGCTGCGGGCGAGGTTGACCACCGCGTTGTCGGCCATGGCCGACTGCGCCGCGAACGAGCTCTGGCTCGCGTTGGTGGCCGAGGCGGCGACGTTCGAAGCGACGTTCGAGAGGAACGTCGCCGGGCCGACGCCGACGAGCCCGAAGCCGGCGAAGCCGCCGACCGCAGTGTTCGCGATGAAGGACGCGTTCGCCTGGAACGCCGACTGGCTGGCGTTCGCCGCGTTCCAGCTCGCCGAGCGGCTGCTCGACCGGGACGTGTTGGCCGCGAGGTTCTCACCCCAGGCCGTGTTGAACGCATTCTGAGAAGAGACGCTGCTGCCCGAGACCTGGCGGGACTGCGAGCTGATGCTGTCGCTCAGCGTGTCCATGGAGTCCCGGTGCGTCTGCACGACCGACGTCGTCGTCGAAGCGATCTGCTGGATGTCCTGGTGCTGCTGAGCGAGCGAGCGCTGGTGAGCGTTCTGGTAGTTCGTCAGCGAGTTGAACATCTGCTGCAGGCTCTCCGAGGCCTGGACCGCCTCCTCCTGGATCGCCTCGAGCTGGTTGTTCTCGTTCAGCGTGTAGAGCTGCGTCTGCAGGTTCTGCATCGCCGAGTCGTCGATCGCGAGGAAGTTGAACGTCTGGTTGTTCGTCGAGTTCGACACGATGTCGAAGATCGCCGACGCGGAGCAGCCGCTCACGGTGATGCCGCGAGAGGTGATCGCGGCCTCCTGCTCGCCGAGATTCTCCTCCTCGGCGGTCGTGTCGGCGCAGCCGACGGCGAAGGCGGTCATCGCGCCGAGGACCGCGGCGCTCAGCGAAGTGCGGTTGCGGAGATGCTTGTTCATGAGAGTCGCTCCTTGTTGTTCGCAGACAGCGAGCCGCGGTCGACGCGCATGCGCGCGACGATCGTTGCTCGCAACAGCGAGCCGCGGTCGACGCGCATGGTGCGCGACGATCGTTGCTCGCACGGGCTGGCCGCGATCGACGTGCACGGACGCGCACGCGACCGGGGCTCGCTTCAACCGAGTCGCGTCGGGTCGAGCAACGCACATGCCCTCGGCGCCAGCGCGCCAAAACGCGGAGCCGGATCGTTCGCGCGCGCGATGACGCGCGGCGCTCGACTCCGGCCGCGCTCGTCCGAACGGAAGAGCAGCGTCCGAGCTCGACTGCACGGAACCTCGGCGAAACGAGGCTCGGCCGGCCAAGTGAGCGGGACCGCTGAAGGAATCAGCGAGACCGTTTCGGAGACCTCGAGCGCCAGCGGGGCGTTCGTCTCCGATGTAGCCGAGTTCACCGGACAATCCGCCGAACGCCAGAGCCTGGCGAGGCGGCCGTGCGCACGAATGCGCGAAAGCCGTCGCTCGAGCTCTCCTTCGAGCGAGACGGTGGAGGTCGAAACGAGACGGCGGAGGTCGATCGACGAGTCAGCCGTACGGGATCAGGCTCGTCCGTGGCCTCGAGTCAGCCGTAGGGACGAGGCTCGGCCGGATCCCTGCCCAGACCCGCTCAGAGCTCCATGGGCCCCGTCGCGCGGCCGTTGATGAACTGCTGGACGATCCCGTTCGTCGTGTTCCGGAAGTCGTCGGGGGTGCCGTAGAGGAGCACCTTGCCTCGGTACAGCATCACGATGCGGTCGGCGATCGTGAAGATGCTCGTGAGGTCGTGGCTCACGACGATCGACGTCACGCCCAGCTTGTCGGACAGCTCGCGGATGAGCGCGTCGACGCGGCGGGCGCTCACCGGATCGAGCGACGTCGTGGGCTCGTCGAAGAGCACGTAGCTCGGATCGAGCGTCAGCGCGCGGGCGATGGCGACGCGCTTGCGCATGCCGTCGCCGAGCTCCGGCGGGTAGCGGTCGGCGAACTCCTGCATGTGCACCATCTCGAGCCGCCGGCGCGCCTCTGCGAGCGCCTCCTTGTAACTGAGCGACTTGTGCTTGCGGAGGGGCAGGGCGACGTTCTCGGCGCACGTCATCGAGTCGAAGAGCGTCGAGTGCTGGAAGACCATCGCGCACTTCTTGCGGATGGGTCCCATGCGCTCCTCGTCGAACTTCGAGATCTCCTCTCCGTCCAGCCAGATCTCGCCGGAGTCGGGGTACAGGAGCCCCACGAGGTGCTTGATGAGCACGCTCTTGCCGACCCCGGACGCGCCGATGATGAAGAAGACCGACCCGGTCGGGACGTCGAAGGACACGTCGTTCAGGACCGTCTTGGTTCCGAAGGTCTTGACGATGTTCTTGAACCGAATCACGCCGAGCTCGTTTTCTGCTCGAAAAACGACGACTTGCCCTCGGGGCTCCCCCTAGTAGAACAAATCCGTCCTTTCGCCGTCCAACGGGATCGGCGCCCCCCGTCGTTCCGACAGGAGACCCATGAGCACGCGACCCTCTCGTCACCGGAGCTGCAGCCTCACCCCCCTCACGCTGGCGCTCGTCGCGGCGGCCGTCCTCGCCGTCATCCCCACGAACGCGGCCGATACGACGCTGAAGGACGTGATGAAGAAGATGAACACCCAGGTCCTCAACGGGGATGCCAAGGCGCTCGCGCCTCTGTTCGACGCGACCAAGGCGAAGTCCAAGCCCGAGTTTTCCAACTGGAACGCGATCTCCGACAAGGGCAAGGCGGCCGCTGCGGCCGGCGACCTCGCGGGCGCGAAGGCGACCTGCAAGGAGTGCCACGACGCCTACCGCAACGAGTACAAGACGAAGTACGGCTCGAAGGCTCCCTGAGAGGGTTCCGGGGATCAGCCTTCGGTCGGATCGTCGTCCGCGGGGGCCGGCGCTTCGTCTTGCGGCACCGGCGCGTCGGCGGGGGCCGGACAGAGCGGCCTCGTGACGGGGCCGTCGATCTCGGTAACCGGGCCGTCGTCCTCCGCGTGATCCGCCGACGCCGGAGGCGCGATCGGAGGAGCGCCAGGCGGCTCGACGGGATCCTCGACGGGATCGTCGATCGTCGGCGCGCCGTCGTCGCACGTGAGCAGAATCTCGCTCTGGCACTCGGAGACGCAGCTCGCGACGAGGCTCGCCTTGCACGTCGTGATGAGGTCGACGGAGCAGCGAATCTGGCAGGCGACCTTGGCCTCGACCGAGCACATCACCTCGCAGTCGGCGTGGCATCTCCCGTCGCACGAAGAGTCGGAGCGCGCGCCACAGGAGTCGCTGCACCGCGTATCGCACTGAGCGCTGCAGCTCTTCGTGCAGGACTCGAGCTCCGGAGCGCCGGCGCAGATCTTCTCGCAGTTCTCGTCGCAACGCGCCTCGCATGCCGCCGTGCATTCGGCGTCCGCACTGGCTTTGCACTCGACGCCGCAGTCGGCCTCGCATCCGTCCATGCACTTCGCGGTCGCGGAGGTGCCGCACTGGTTGTCGCAGGCCGTCCCGAACTGGGCGGCGCATTGCGCGCCGAAGTCGATCTGAGCGCACTGCAGGGGGCAGGCGACCTTCGCCGTCAGGACGCAGCGCTCGTGCCTCGAGCTCGCTGCGAGCTGCTGGTCCAGCTCGGGCTGCGTCGGCCGACACCCGAGAGCCCACATGGAACAGCAGAGGGCCACGAGGAGCGCCGCGGAAAGCGCCCGTGAGAGGCCACGCTCGTGCACGCGGTTCATGAGGCTCCAATCCAGAAAGGGGCGTCGGGCGGGAGAGAGAAGCGGCGAAGAAGCGAAAGCGAAGGCGACACGAAGCCGTGATCGTGAGGACGACATCGAGCCGCGCCGGAGGACCGGGACCCTCCGAGCACGGCTCGACGCGAAGCGCTCCGCGAAGCAGATCGGCCTGGGAGTCGGACCGCCGCAGGAGCCGTGACGCCCTCTCTCACGAGCTCCTGCGGTACGGTCGGTCGTTCCACCTCACGGGCGAGACGACGTGGTCGTCTCCGTCGGGTTGGCGTCAGTCGCGGCGGCGCTCGACGACGGCCGGGTCGATGTCGAGGGACGGGGCGACCTCCTCGGCCATCGGCGACGGCGCGATGAAGCCGACCGGGCCGACCTTGCCCACGCCCGCCGCGAGCGGCGCGGCAGCGGCGAACGTGCCGCACGCCGGGAACGCCGTCATGAAGTTGGCGGCCGTGGTGAAGGCGCGGTTGCCCGCGAACAGCGTCGTGATCTGGTTCTGCTGCGTGGCGTTCCAGGTCGCCTGGAGCACGTACTGGTTCGTGTGGTACTGGCTCAGGTTCTGGTAGGCCATCGCGTTCGTCGCGGCCGAGTACTGGTTCGACCACGCCGCGTTCTGCGCCAGGTTCGCCGACGCCTGGGCGGCGAGGCTGTCCTGGTACGCGGTCGACCGGCTGTTGAGCGCGTCGAAGTTCGACGCGGTCGACGTGCTCGCGACGTAGTTGGCGGCGCTCTGCTGCGTCGTCGCCCGCGTCGTCTGCGCCGCGCTGTTGAAGTAGTTCGCGGCCTCGGCGGCGTTCGACTGCGCGGCCGTGAGGAACCCGCTCTGCGCGAAGTTCACGACGGCGTTGTCGGCGAACGTCGTCTGGTACGCAGCGGTGTTCGTCGCGGCGACGTTCGCCGTGCTGGCGATGTTCGCGGCGACGTTCGAGAAGAACGCCGCCGGGCCGATGCCGACGAGACCGAAGCCGGCGAAGCCGCCGATCCCCGTGTTCGCGATGAACGCGGAGTTGGTGGCGAACGCCGAGTTCAGCAAGCTGGCCTGCTCCCAGGCCCCCGCCGCCTGGTACGCGCGCGACGTGCTCGCGGCGAGGTTGTTGCCCCACGCCGTGTTGTAGGCGTTCTGCTGGGCGAAGGTGCTGCCCGAGTTCACGCTCGCGACGCTGCTCACGGTGTCCGTGAGCGTGTTCACCGCGTCCGCGTGGACGGCGGTGGTCGTCGTCGTCTGCGCCGCGACCTGGCTGATGGCCGTCGCCTGCTGCGCGAGCGAGCGCTGGTAGGCGTTCTGGTAGTTCGTCAGCGAGTTGAACATCTGCTGCATCGCATTGCTCACCTGCGTCATCTGCTCGCTGACGAGCTGCTGCTGCATGTTGTTGTTCACCGCGAAGAGCTGGGTCTGCAGGTTCGCGAGGTTGGAGTTGTCGATCGCGATGAATTCGATCGCGTTGTTCCACGCGCCGGTGTTGACGATGTCGAAGATGGCCGTCGCGGTGCAGCCGCTGACCGCGATGCCACGCGTGGTGATCGCAGTCTCCTGCTGCCCGACGTTCTCCTCCTCATCTGCAGGTGCGTCAGCGCAGCCAACTGCGAAAGAGGCGGCGATGGCGCCGAGGACCGCGGCGCTGAACGAGGTGCGGTTACCGAAATAGCGTTTCATGAGAGTCGCTCCTTGTTCTTGACAATGGCGGGCCGTGATCCTCGTGCGCTTGGTTGCACGAGGACGTTGCCCGCTCCGACCGAGTCGCCTCGGGTCGAGCAACGCACATGCCCTCGGCGACGTGGGCGACCCGGCGCGGAGCGGAGCCCTTCCGACCTCGGGCGACGGCGCGGGTGCGCGGACGAAGAAGAGCCGATTCGTCTGCGCTCGGCTCGGTGAAACCCGGCCCGTCGGGAAAAGGAAGAGCGAGCCGCTCGACCGATGCTCGACGGAAGAGCGTGAGGTCGTCGAGAGGACGAGCCCGAGCGAGGCGATCGTCGTCGCTTGTAGCCCTTCACCGCGCGCGACCTCGGGCTCTCGCCGGCGAAAGCTTCAGGCGGGGCGAGAGAAAGGCTGGGGCTCGCTCTCGACCGAAAGCTTCAGTCGGGCAGGCAGCTCGGCTCCGTCGTGCTCCGAGGAGCTCGTCGTTCGGGGGATTTCACGGAAGGACGGAAGAGCGGAAGGGGAGGGAAGGATGGGGTTCGAAGGAGCGTTCATTCGGCGTGCGAGCTCGACCCTCGGCACTCGACCTTCGGCGCCCCGGCTCACGCGCAGCCGCCAAGACGGAACGGATCGGCAGCCGGGCAGCTCGACGGACGACGATGGACGGAACCTCGACGGCTGCGAGCCCTCACACGCGAGTCCGGCGGGGCTTGGGAAGAGCCAGGCGCGGCGGCCGGCAGTCGAGCACGACGGCTGGTGATCCTCGACGGGAAGAAAGCTGAGGACTGAGGACTGAGGACCGAGGACTGCCTAGGGAGACCGATACGGTCGCGCTCGATCCGGCGGGACGTGCTCCGGGATCGCACCGGCCCCTCGGGACTCCTGCGCTTTTCTGGCCTCACTCGGCGGAGTCGTTAGAGTGGTTTGGACCGGGTGCCCTATGAGGACAGCGACGTTGAAGCCGGGCGACTTCATCACGCCGACCGTCAGGCTCGTCCGCCCGCTCGCCGAAGGCGGGATGGGGCGGGTCTGGGTCGCCGAGCACCTCGGCCTGCACACGCAGGTCGTCGTGAAGCTGATGGCCGAGGAGATGGCCGAGCGTCCCGACGGCGCCGAGCGCTTCGCGCGCGAGGCCGCCGCGTGCGCTGCGATCAAGAGCCCTCACGTCGTCCAGGTCTTCGATCACGGGCGTACGGCCGACGGCGTGCCGTACATGGTGATGGAGCTGCTCGAGGGGAGGGACCTCGCTGCGCACCTCGCCGCGCACGGGCGAATGGAACCGGCGGACGTGCTCGCGCTCGTCGTCCAGATCGGCAAGGCCCTGTCGAAGGCGCACAAGGCGGGCATCATCCATCGCGACATCAAGCCCGACAACATCTTCTTGTGCGACGTCGAGGACGGGCAGATCTTCGTCAAGCTCCTCGACTTCGGCACCGCGAAGCGCGACGGGTTCTCGAGCACGCGCACCACCGTCCCCGGTCAGATCATGGGGACGCCTCATTACATGAGCCCCGAGCAGACCGTCGGCGCGGAGCTCGACGAGCGCTCGGACATCTGGTCGCTCGGCGTCGTCGTGTTCGAAGCGCTCACGGGGAAGAAGCCGTTCGACGGCCCGTCGCTCGGCGCGATCACGATGGCCATCCACGGCCCGCTCCCCAGCATCGTGGAGCTCGTCCCCGAGCTGCCGCCTGCCCTCGACGAGTGGTTCGCGCGCGCTTGCGCGCAGCGCCCCGAGGATCGGTTCGCCTCGGTCCGAGAGGCCACGGACGCCTTCGCGGTCGCGCTGACGGGGAGCGCCCCGGTCGAGCAGCCCACCGAGTCCGTGTTCTTCCCCGCCCGAACGGTGTTGGACGGAAGCCGGAAGGGCGGGAGCTCGCCCGTTCCTCCGCTCACCCGCCCCATCCAGCCGCTGTTGGCGACGCTCCCGGAGCGCGGCTCGGAGCGGCGGCCGACCCAGATCGCATTCGGCATCGTCGCGGGCGCGGCTGCGATCGTGATGGGCGCGATCGTGTTCGGCCGATCGGAGCCGCCGCAACCTCCCGCGGACCCGGCGCCGGCTCGGGTCGCGGAGGCGCCTCCTGCCGAGACGCAACCTGCTGCGCCGAGCGCGCCGGCGCCCGCGCCCGAGGCGCCCGACGCCAGGCAGGAGACGGCGACCACGGCGACGACGACGCGTCCGGCGACCGCGGCCTCGCCTGCGACCGGCAAACGTCGAGCGTCGACCCCGTCGAGCACGAAGACGGCTTCACGAGCAGCTCAGGAGGCCCAGCCGAAGGCGACGAAGAGCACGCGCGGCGCAGCGGCGCCGAGCGGCGCGGCCGAGAACGACGACAACGACCTCGAGCGTTTGATGAAGGCATCGGCGAAGCACGTCGAGTCGGCCGCGCCGACGCCGGTGCCTCCCACGCCTCCACCGCCGCTCCCTCCCGCGCCGGAGGGCAACGCCCCGTCTCCTACGCCGAAGACGGAGCCGGAGAACGCTCCCCCGCTGCCGTCGCCGAAGACGGAGCCGGAGGGCAAGGGCGCGGCTCCGGCGCCGGAGACCGGACCCGAGGGCAGCGGCGTCGCGCCGGCGACGAAGGCGGGCTCCGAGGGCAACGACGCCGTCTTCCCACGGCAGGCCGCGACCCCGGAGGGCAACACTGCCGCGCCCGCGCGTCCGAGCGACGACGCGGCGCTCGCGGCGCCGTTGGCCGGCGAGTGAGACCGCTCAGCCCGGGAAGATCAGGAACCCGGCGCCCGAGATGAAGAAGTTGAGGATGATGATCGCGAGCGAGGTGTTGACCACCGCGCGCGTCGTCGCCCAGCCCACGCCTTCGGAGCCGCCGAAGGTGGACAGGCCGCAGTAGCCGCTCACGACGGGGATCGCGGCTCCGTACGCGACGCACTTCGCGAGGCCGATCGACATGTCGCCGACGTCGACGAGCTGGGCGTTGAAGAACGTCTGGAAGGGGACCTCGAACGCGACGTAGGCCGTGATGGCGCCCGCGACGAAGGCGACGGTGCCCGACCACACGATCAGGCACAGCGTCATGACCATGCTCGCGAGGAACCGCGGCACGATCAGAAAGTCGATCGGATCGGCGGCGCACATCCGTAGCGCGTCGACCTGCTCGGTCACGACCATCGAGCCGATCTCCGCGGCGATCCCGGCGCCCACGCGCGTGGCCAGCATGAGCGCACCGATCGACGCGGCGAAGTCGCGCACGAGCAGCTCGAGATAGGTCGCGCCCAGCATCGTGAAGTCCGGCACGATGCGCTTCGCCTGGAGCCCCGCCTGGTAGACGAGGATCATCCCGATGAAGCCCATCGTGGTGGACAGGAAGAAGAGCGAGCGGTTGCCCATCTCGTACATCTGCTGCACGACCGCGCCCTTCTCGCGTCGTCCACGGAACGTGTAGAACAGCGTGCGGACGAAGACGGAGTAGAGCTCCCGTCCGCCGATCAGAAGGTCGATCGCGGCCGCGCCGAGCAGACCGACGGGGCCGAGCTCCTCGTGCTTCTCGTTCTCTGCGACGCCGGTGCTGCTCATCTGCCTTCAGCCGCCGAGCGCGAAGCTCACGAGGTAGTCGAGGACGAACACGCCCGCGGCGCTCGTCACGACCGTGGCGTTGACGGAGCGTCCGACGCCCGGAGCGCCGCCCTTCGTCGCGAGCCCGAAGTGGCAGCTCGCGAGCGCCATGACGAGCCCGAAGACGATGCTCTTGAAGAGGCCGTTCGCGACGTCGCCGAAGTCGAGGAGGCCGGCCGTGAGGCCGTTGTAGAACGTCATCGGGTCGACGCCGAGCAGCGCCTGCCCGGTGTAGGCCGCGCCGAAGAGAGCGAGGCCGTCGGCGAAGATGGTCATCATGAACAGCGTGCTCACCATCGCGATGAAGCGCGGCGCGATGAGGAACGCGATCGGGTCGATCGCGAGCACGCGTAGGGCGTCGAGCTGCTCCGTGACGACCATCGTGCCGAGCTCTGCCGTATTGTTCGCGCCGACGCGGCCCGAGATCATGAGCGCGGTGAGCAGCGGGGCGATCTCGCGGAGCGTGCCGAACCCCGCGCCCCATCCGAGGAGCCCCTCGGCGCCGTAGCGCTTCACGATCGTGGCGGCCTGGATGACCATGATCGCGCCGGTGAAGAGGGCGGTGACGGCGACGATCGGGAGCGATTTCACCGCCATCTTGTAGAGGTTCTTCCACAGCTCGCGTCCGTCGACGCGCGGCGGAAACAGCCGCGCGAGGATGCGGACGAAAAGGATCGTCATGCCGCCGGCGGTCTGCGCTGCCGAGAGGAAGCCGGCGCCGAGCGTGCCGAGGAATGCGGTGAGCGCGGAGGGCTCGCTCTGGCTGGGCGTCGACGTCTGGGCTGCCATGGATGATGGACATCCTCGCCGGAGCGTTCCCGGCGCGGATCGGGCGGCGAAGACTATACACACGGACGGCGCGGCGGTGTCAGGTTCGGCGATCCGCGCTTCGAGCTCGTCGTTGTTAAACCATTTGGTATACTAAACCAAATGGTTGCAGATGCCTCCCCTCAGCTCGACCGCGTCTTCCACGCGCTGGCCCACCCCGCTCGGCGCGCGATGATTCGGCAACTGTCGTACGGGGAACGCAACCTGAGCGAGCTCGCCGCGCCGCTGAAGATGTCCTTTCCCGCGGCCACCAAGCACGTGCGCGTGCTCGAACGGGCCAAGCTCGTCCGTCGCCGCGTCGTGGGGCGGGAGCACCTCTGCCGCCTCACCGCGGCTCCGCTCGAGCAAGCGACGTCCTGGACCGAGCAGTTCCGCAAGCACTGGGAGGCTCGTTTCGAGACGCCCGACGCGCTCCTCGAGGAGATGAAGTCCGAGGAGCAGCCGCGCACGCGCCGCTCGTGAGCCACCCATCCATTCATCGTCCTCACGCGCGCGTTCGACGCGCCCCGCGTCTCGTGTGGGAAGCGATGTTCACCCCGGACAAGATGCGCCGCTGGATGATGCCGCCGCCCGGGTTCACCGTTCGCACGCTGGAATGCGACGCGCGCGTCGGCGGCGCGCTCGACGTGGTGTGGAAGAACGCGGAGGCCGATCCGGCCATGTTGCTCCGCGGCGTGTTCACGGAGGTGGTCCCGCACGAGCGTGCCGTCCACACCGAGACGGTGGCGCTGGGCACGGGGCAGCTTCTCGGCTCGCTCGTGGAGAAGCACGAGTTCTCCGAGGAGGGCGGCGTCACCACCGTGCGCATCACGCAGACGTACGCCTCGAAAGAGGCGCGCGACGGCGCGCTCGAGACCTGTGAGGGCATGGAGGCCTGCTACAAGGAGCTGGACAAGCTCCTCTCCTGGACGACCGCCTCTTGCGAAGCGGCCGACGTCGCTCTCGTCGGCGCGGATCGACGTAGAGGCTCAGTCCGTGTGCAGGCCGGCGATCCACGCGACGAGCTCGACGACGAGGCTGCTCGCGACGACGACGAGCACGAGCGCCAGAAGGCCGATCAACAGACCGAGCACGAGCCCGACGAGGCCGCGGACGCTCGCGCAGTGTCCGCGCGTCCTCATGAAGTGGACGGGGAGGGCGAGCACGCCGAAGGCGACGATCGCGGCGTCGCGGCTCGCGGGCGGCCACGCGCGCTCGAGGCGCTCCGCGCTCATGCGGCGCTCGTCGACGATGACGACGGCGAACGTGAGCGCCGTCGTGATCGCCCACGACAGGACGAGGAGAAGAACACCACCGCCGCCGCCGCCTTCGCTCAAAGGAGCCTCGCGTTCGTGTCCTGGCGATCAGAGCGGCCCCTCGGTGAGGCCGTGGACGAACTGCCGTACGTGCGGCTCTCTGCTCGTCTTCGCCTCCTCGGTCGTCCCGTCGAAGATGAGCCGGCCCTTGTACATCATGCCGACGCGGTCCGTGACGGTGAGAAGCCGGTCGAGGTCGCTCGAGACCATGATGACCGTGGCGCCCGAGGCCCTCTGCTCCTCGCGCAACAGCTCGAAGATCTTCTGCGACGTGACGGGATCGAGGCCCGCGGCCGGCTCGTCGTAGAGCACGATGGGCGCCTGCGTGATCGTCGCGCGGGCGACCCCGACGCGCTTCTTCTGGCCGCCGGACAGCCCCGCAGGCATGCGGCTCTCGAAGCCGCTCAGCGCGACGCACGCGAGGCGCTCGGCGACGCGCTCGCGGATCTCCGCCTCGCTCAGGTTCGTCAGGCGCCGCAGCGGGAACGCGATGTTGTCGCCGACGGTCATGTGATCGAACAGCGCGTTGTTCTGGAAGAGCATCCCGAACTTGAGCCGCATGCGCTGCAGCTCGAGCTCGGACGCCGCGGTGACGTCGACGCCGTCGACGATGATGGTGCCGCTGTCGGGCTTCATCAGGCCGACGATCATCTTGAGGAGGACGCTCTTGCCCGACGCGCCCGGGCCGATGAGGCCGTAGAGGCAGTTGCGCGGCACGTGCAGCGAGACGCCTTGGAGGACTCGGTTCGGCGGTCCGCCCCCGGCGGGACGGAAGGCCTTCGACACGTCGTGGATCGTGATCATCGCGCGTGCGCGTCCGGCGCCGAATCAGCGTGGAGGCCCGCCCATCGATGGCTGCGCTGCGGAGCGCGGCGGCGCGGCCTGGGCGCGGCTGGCGGCGGCGGCGAGCTCGACCTCGCGCTCTCGGCGCATGCGCGCCATCTTCGCCCAGAGCGCGAGCGTCGCCGCCGCGAGGGCGACGACGATGGAGGCGAGCGCCGCGAATGCGACCTTGAGCGTCGTCATCGAGCCGCGCGCCACCGTGATGGGCCCCACGTGGGCGAGGTCGGTTCGCCCCGCCGACGCGCGCGCCGTGCGAGGGACGAAGATCACCGCGACGTCCTGAGGCTCGACGCCCGGCGCGCCGCCGGCGACGAGGCGTTGGATCGACTCCGCTGCGAGCGGTGGCGTCGTGCCGCGGTGCTCGATGAGGACGCTCGCGGTCGCCTTCGGGGGCGGGCCGTCGCGGAGCGGCTCGCGCGCCGGGACGTTCAGATGGACGCGCGCCGTCAGCACGCCCTCGATGTTCCCGAGCGTCTTCTCGAGCTCGCCCGCGAGGCCGGCGACGAGCTGGGCGTGCTCCGCAGCCTGGCTCGGCACGAGCTGACCGCGGTCCGCGGCGTCGAGCACGCCTCGCGTCTTGGGGCGAGGCAGCTCTTCTTCGCGCATCGCCGCGAGCGCGCGGCCCACGTCGTCGCGCGCGACGACGACCCGGAACTTCCCCTCGGCCGTCGGATCGGGCTCCTTCGAGGCGTCGATCCCGGCTTGGTCGAGTGCGACCACGACGCGGTTGGCGTCCTGCTCGTCGAGCGCCGCCGCGACGGGGACGGTGCACCCGAGCGCGAGCGTCGCGCATGCGGCGAGCAGAGCGAGGCGAACGCGGAGCATCGGTCGCCTCTATACCACGACCGCACGCCGGCCTGCGCGTGGCGAGGCCCCGGCGGGTGACCGATCGGTCCGAGGCTCGCGATCAGGTCTCGCGGAGGAGGTGCTTCGCGATGCGCTCGGTCGCGGTCCGCGGGAGGGCGTCCCGCACGTGGATCCGCGCCGGGACCTTGAAGTCGGCGAGGCGCTCCCGGACGAAGGCGCGGAGCTCCTCGACGTCGATGCTGGCGCCCGGCCTCGGGACGACGAACGCCACGATGTCGTCCTCTCCCAAGCTCGACGGCACGCCGATGACCGCGGCCTCGAGCACGGCGGCGTGCGCCGCGAGCGCCCGCTCGATCTCCGCGGCCGCCACGTTCTCGCCGCGCCGGCGGAGGATCTCCTTCTTGCGCGCGACGAACGTGTACGTGCCCTCCGCGTCGCGGCGGACGAGGTCTCCGGTGCGGAGCCACTCGCCGTCGAACACGGCGCGCGTCTGCTCGGCGTCTCCGAGGTAGCCGCGCATCGTCGCCGGGTTCGAGAGCAAGAGCTCGCCGACCTCGTCGGGCCCGGCGTCCGATCCGTCGTCGCGGACGACGCGCCCGCGGTTGATCGTGCCGAGCCGCGGATGCTGCCGGAGCACGCCGATCGTCCCGTAGCGCGGCGGGGCATCCAGCGGCCAGACCGTGCCGAACGTCGTCTCCGAGAGGCCGTACCCGACGATCATCTTCGTGCCGAAGCGCTCCTCGAAGGCGCGATGCTTCTCCTCCGGGAGCGCGAGCGCGGAGTAGCAGAGGCGCAGGCGGTGATCGCGATCGGCGGCGCTCGGCTCGGCCGAGAGCAGGATGTGGATCATGGCGCCGACGGCGTTGACCTCGGTCGCCTCGTGACGGCGCACGTCGCTCCAGAAGCGCGATGCGGAGAAGCGCGGGACGAGCGCGAGGCCCGCGCCGCATCCGAGGGCGCCCATCGTCGAGTAGGCCTGCGCGTTGATGTGGAAGAGGGGCAGCGTGCAGAGCAGGCGATCGGACTCGCCGAGCCCGAGCCACCACGGGAACGCCTCGGCCGTGAGCGCATAGGTCCGATGCGTCTGCATCACGGCCTTCGGCGCGCCCGTCGTCCCGGAGGTCGCGAGGAGGACGGCGACGTCGTCGGGCTCGACCGCCGCGCGCGGACTGCCCGTGCCTCCGCGCGCGAGCTCGTCGGGCGACGCCAGGACGGCCGTGGCATCCGCCGCGGCGGCGAGCGCCCGGAGCTCGTCGGTCACGACGACGAGGCGCGGCTTCGTGAGGGCGAGCACCCCCGCGAGCTCGGGGGCCTTGTACGCGGGGTTGAGCGGCGTCGCGATCGCGCCGAGGCGGTTGGACGCGAACCACGCGAAGATCGTCTCGGGGCGGTTGCCGGCGAGGATCGCGACCACGTCGCCGCGGACGACACCGCGCTCGGCGAGGCCGACGGCGAGCCGATCGACCTGGCTCGTGACGTCCGCCAGCGTGAAGCTCTCTCCCTCGTAGCGAAGCCACGGGGACGATCCTGGAGCGGCGAGCCCCGCGCGCCACTCCAGGATGTCCGGGATGGTCTCGGGGAAGACCGTCACGCTCCGATCGTGACGAACTGCTTGCCCTTGAGCGACGCGGCGAAGCCGTCGGTGGCCTCGTTGACCTTCTTCCAGTTCGGGAGCTCCCGCATCGTCTTCATCCAGCGGTCCACGTTCGGGTACTTCTGGTAGGTCGCCCCGATGAGGTCGGCGCACGCGATGATCTCCGCGCCGAAGTAGTCGGCGATCGTGATCTCGTCGCCGCACACGTACTTGTTCGACCCGATGATGTTCTTGTCGAGGATCTCGAGCCAGTGCTCGGACTTCTCCTTGCCCCACTGCACCGTCGCGGTCTGGGCGGCCTCGGGCGACCGGACGTGGTTCGGGAAGACCTGCGGGTAGACGAGGTGGTAGCCGAGCTCGCGGTAGAAGTTCGTGTTGAACCAGTCCATGCGCTCGTTGACCCGCGCGCGCTTCTTGAGGTCCTTCGGGTAGGCGGGCGAGTCGGCCTTCTCGGCGAGGTACTTCAGGATGGCGGAGGACTCCGTGAGCACGAAGTCGCCGTCCTCGAGAACCGGCACCATGTGGCTCGGGTTCATCTTGATGAAGGGCTCCTTCAGGTGCTCGCCCGACATCAGATCGACGACGACCGGCTCGTACTGGATGTTCGCCTCGGCACAGAAGAGCACGACGGGGCGCGAGGCGGTGGACACGGGGTTGAAATAGAGCTTCATGGATTCCTCCAGTCGTGCAGTGGACCCATCGACTCTGCCGTCGGAGCTCGGCAAAGTTGGTTCACTGCGGGTACTGTCATCGGATGCGCCGTGGGGCCGACGCAAGACCCACGGCACTCGGCGAGAGCGCAGGGTAGGCTCGCCGACAAGGAGCCACAAGGGGCAGACCCGAGGATCGAACGCGTGGGGCGGAGCAGGAGCACAGCCAAATGACTCGTAGTTTTTCGACACGGCGCGCCAACACCCGCATCGTCTTCGGCACGGGGAGCGTCGAACGCCTCGGCGCCGAGCTCGACGCGCTCGGCCCGGCTCCCACGAAGGTGCTCGTCATCTCCACGCCCGGGAGGAAGGACGACGCCGCCGCGATCGCGAACAGGCTCGGCGCACGGTGTGCGGGGACGCTGCCGATCGCGCGGGAGCACGTGCCGATCGAGGTGGTGAGGGAGGCGCGAGCGGCCGTCGAGCGGGCCGGGGCGGACGCGCTCGTCGTGTTCGGAGGCGGCTCGGCGATCGGCCTGGCGAAGGCCGTGGCCGTCGATCCTCCGCGCGGCACCATCCCGATCGTCGCGATCCCGACGACGTACTCGGGCTCGGAGGTGACGCCGATCTTCGGCGTGACCGAGCCGTCGGCGCACGGCGGCGTCGAGAAGCGGACGGGGAGGGACGAGCGGGCGCGCCCCGTCCTCGTCGTCTACGACCCCGCGCTCACGGCCAAGCTCCCGCAGAAGGTCGCCGTGGCCAGCGCATGGAACGCGATGGCGCACGCGGTCGAGGCGCTCTGGGTTCCCGGCGTCGACCGCGCCACCCGCGTCACGGCGGAGGAGGCGCTGCGCCTCCTCGCGACGAGCGTCCTCCGCCTCGCGAGCCCGGGCGGCGCCGACGACGCGGCGCGCGAAGACGCCCTCGAGGGCGCCTACCTCGCGGGCGTCGCGTTCGCGGACGCGGGGAGCGGCCTGCATCACAAGCTCTGCCACGTGCTCGGAGGCGCGTTCGGGCTGCCGCACGCGGCGACGCACGCGACGCTCTTGCCGCACGTCGTCGCCTGGATGTCGAGCGAGGCGCCCGACGCGATGGCCGCCATCGCGCGCGCGCTCGGCGTGGTCGATCCCGTCTCGGCGTTCGCCGCGCTCGCTCGCGCGACGGGCGTGCCTCGCAGCCTCGAGGCGCTCGGTTTGTCGGCGGAGAAGGCGCCGCAGGTCGTCGACGCGGTGCTCGCGTCGCCGCCGCCTTCGCCGCGCGCGATCGACCGCGAGAGCCTCGGGGCCCTGCTCGCGAGCGCGACCGCGCGTCCGCGTGGCGCCGCCGCGTGCGAGGCTCCGCCGGTCCGCGCGCCCGCGTCGCTCGCGCAGCAGCCGGGCTTCGGATCGACGCACGACTCCGAGGCGCTCCCGGGCGCGCTGCCGCGGACGCAGAACATGCCGCGGCCCGCGCCGTACGGCCTCTATGCGGAGCTCCTGAGCGGTACGCCGTTCACCGTGAAGAACGCGTGGAACTCGCGCGTCTGGATGTACCGCATCCGGCCTTCGTTCTCGCACGGGAGGTTCCGGCCGCTGCCGTCGACGCACTTCGCGGGCGAGCTCGGTGACATCGAGCCGAACCGCATGCGGTGGGCGCCGCTGCCGATCCCGGAGGCGCCTCGTCGTGTCGACTTCCTCGACGGCCTCGTCACGCTCGGCGGCTACGGCCCCACGAGCGGCCCGGGCTATGCGGTCAACCTCTACGCCGCGAACGCCGACATGATCGATCGCGCGTTCTCGTCGGCCGACGGCGATCTGCTCATCGTCCCGCAGCACGGAGCCATCGACGTGCGCACGGAGCTCGGCTGGCTGCGCGCCGCGCCGGGGACGGTCATCATCGTCCCGCGCGGCATCAAGTTCGCCGTCGGCGTGCCGGACGGCGCCGCACGAGGATGGATGCTCGAGGTCTTCGGCCCGCGGCTCCGCCTGCCGGAGCGCGGCCCGATCGGCTCGAACGGCCTCGCCGACGCGCGCCACTTCCTCGCGCCGACGGCGTCGTACGAAGACCGTCTGTGCCCGAACGGCTTCGAGCTCGTCCACAAGCTCGGCGGCCGGCTCTGGGCGGCGACGCAGGAGCACTCGCCCTTCGACGTCGTCGCCTGGCACGGCGTGCACGTGCCGTACTCGTACGACCTCTTGCTGTTCAACGCGATGGGCTCGGTGACGTGGGATCACGTCGACCCGTCGATCCACACGGTGCTCACCGCGCCGCTCGACGATCAAGGCCGATCCGTCGTCGACTTCGTCGTCTTCCGCGGCCGCTGGGACGTCGCCGAGCACAGCTTCCGGCCGCCGTTCATGCACCGCAACACGGCCTCGGAGATCAACGGCGTCATCTCCGTCGCGCGCGAGGACCGCGATTACTCCCCCGGCTGCACGTTCCTCTCGCCGCTCCTCACGGCGCACGGCCTCTCGAGGACCTCGTACGACGCCGAGCTCGACGCACCCGACGAGGAGCACGAGGGCCCGCGCCGGATTCCGGACGAGTCGCTCTGGATCATGTTCGAGTCCGCCCTCCCGTTCCGCCTGACGCGATGGGCCCGCGAGACGCCGCTGCTCGACAAGGGCTTCCACAAGCTCTTCGAGGGCATGCGCAGTCGGTTCGATCCGAGCCGGCGCTGAGCCGGCTCGCGCTTCCGAGCGGTTCAGGGGCCGTGCTGCTCTTCCAGAAGCGCTTCCACGAAGGTCTCGTCCGCGGCGACGTGACCGTCACGTTCCGTCGCTGGGACAAGCCGCACGTACGCGTCGGCGGCCGTTACCGCTGCCACCCGATCGGCGTCCTCGAGGTGGACCGCGTCGACCGCGTGAAGGTCGCGGACATCTCCGAGCGCGACGCGAAGCGATCGGGTTTTTCCTCGCGCGAGGAGCTCCTCGCGTACATCGCGTCGGCGAAGGACGAGCCGCTGACCGACGACACCGAGGTCTATCGCGTCGAGCTCCATCACGGCGGCGAGGCCGATCGCGTGGATCTCGCGCTCGACGACAGGCTCACGGAGGCGGACGTGGAGGCGATCCGCGCGAAGCTGGCGCGTCTCGATCGCGAGCGGCCGTGGACGAAGGAGACGCTCGCGATCATCGAGAAGCACCCGCGCGTCGCGGCCTCGAAGCTCGCGGCGAAGCTCGGTCGTGAGACCTTGCCGTTCAAGGTCGACGTCCGGAAGCTGAAGAAGCTCGGGCTCACCCAGAGCTTCGAGGTCGGCTACGAGATCACCCCGCGCGGGCGCGCCTACCTCGCCGCGACGCGTGCGGGCCGGACGAGGCGGTCGCCCGAGCGAAGGGGAGGCCGGTAACCTGGCGCGGCCGTCATGGGGGACGTGACGAAGCACCTCGAGAGGGCATACGCGGACATCCAACGGAACGACGACGAGGCGGCGCTCGCGGCGCTGCTCGAAGCCTGGCGCGAGCGGAGGGTGCCGCGCATCGCGGACCTCGTCGATCGCGTCTCCGCCCGGATCACGAGCTCGCGCGGCCCCATCGCGGCGAAGACCGTGAAGGAGCGCACGGCGAAGTGGATCGCGACGGCGAAGAAGAAGGACCCGGCCGACGTCGGACGCCTGCTCGCGACGCCGTGGCCCGGCAGGTGGCAGGACGGGAACGAGGTGCTCGCGCCGCTGCTTCGCTTCCCCGACGATCCGCGGATCGCGCTCGTCTTCGCGAAGCTCGTCGACGAGACGCCCTACGACACGTGGACCTCGCACGAGTTCTACCGGCCGCTCCTCCGCGCGCTCGGCAAGATCCTCGATCTCCGCACGCTGCCGATCCTCGAGGCCGATCTCGAGCGCGAGAAATCGTCGTACTGGCAGAAGAGCACCCGGCCGATGGTCGCGGCCGCCGTGAAGGCGCTGAAGGCCGCGTTCCCGGACGGACCGCCGGCGCTCTCGTCCGAGGAGGAGGCGGCGCTCGCGAAGATCGAGGGCCTGTTCGCCGGGCAGGTGAAGTCCGAGCGGAGCGCCGCGAAGACCGAGGCGGATCTGCTCCGCGCGATCTACGAGTCGCCCGACGACGACGACCCGCGCGCGGTGTACGCCGACTGGCTCACCGAGCGCGGCGATCCACGAGGCGAGTTCATCACGCTCCAGCTCGCGCGCCATCGGGGCGAGGCGACGGACGCGATGAAGAAGCGAGAGTCGGCGCTCCTCCGCAAGCACGGCAAGGCGTGGGCGGGCGAGCTCGATCGCGTGCTCCACCCGCACTGGCGCGTGTTCGAGCGCGGGTTCTTGGCCGAGGGCTCTATCGAGCTGGAAGGCCGTCCCGAGACGCCGCCGGCGATCCTGTCCTCTCCGGCATGGGCGACGTTCCACACGATCGATCTCTGGTTCCTCGGCGACCAGCACGAGCTCGCGCACGCGATCGTGTCGCTGTCGTCGATGCGGTGGGTGCGAGCGCTCCGCGGCGTGCGAGAGCGCACCGCGTTCGCGCTCGCGCGACAGGCGCCGCGCCCGCGTCTCGTGGAGATGGAGATCCTCTACGACCACTACCTCGAGGAGCACGAGCGCGATGCACGCAAGGAGCTCGCCGACGCCACGAACGCGTTCCCGAGCCTCCGGCGGCTCACCATCGCGACGGCGTCCGTCGAGAAGCTCGAGCCGTTCTTGTCCGGCAGGCTCGTGAGGCAGCTCGAGTGGCTCGGCATCGACGAGACGGGCCATCCGATCGGCGAGCTCGCACGCGCCGTCGAGCGGCACGGCCTCGCGGTGTCCGAGCTCCGCGCGAGGAACGTCCTTCGCGCTCGTCCCGATTGGCCCTTCTGGACGCTCGTCGCCCGCCGCGACGACAAAGGGCGATTTTCGCGCATCTTCGCGACGAACGAGCGGGACCGGCGTCTGCCGCCGGCGCGATACCTCGATCAGGCGCTCGAACGGCTCGGTCCGGACGATCTGACGGAGCTCGTCGTCGACACGTCGCTCGAGAGCGACTGGAGCAAGGACCACATCGAGATGCTCGAGGCGCGTCTCGCATCGTTCCCGGCGCTCACCCGTGTCGAGGTGCCCTGGGAGCGCCTCCGCGCTCCGAAGGAGAAGGGCGTGCCGCTCGTGATCCACCTCGGAGGCGAGGGACTGGCCAGGCCGGAGAACCTCCCGCACCTCTGGGCGCTCGTGACGAGCCCGCCGCTGTCGCTGTCGTTCGACGCGTACGCGGTCAACCATGGCGCGCACGCTTCGTTCTCGAAGAAGGACCGCCTCGCAGAGGCCGCGGCCGTCCTCGCGAAGAAGCGGACGCACGCGCTCGAGATCTATCGGAAGGACGGAAGCGAGACGTGCGCGCTCTCGCTCCAGGGCACGAGCGGCGTCTCGATCCGGTCGGAGGTCCGGGCGGATCCGAAGTCCGCCGACGAGTACGTCGCCTGGCTCGCGCGGCTCCTCGACACCGTGCAGGTCGCGTCCGGGAGCGTCCCGTTCGTGGGCCGGGGCTGGATGATGGGCCCGAGGATTCCCCTGCTCGACGAGCCCGTCGCGTGGATTCACGTGCTCGGCCCGAAGCACGCCGGCGTGCTTCCGTTCGACGGGATCGAGGCGCTCTCCGGGAGCAAGGAGCGGGGGCTCGCCGACCTGCGCGTGGTTCGCACGAAGCGCAACGCGATCCTGGTCACGGCGCCGACGCCCGAGCAGGTGCCGGCGGCGGAGAAGGTCGAGGCGCTCCAGATCGCGCTGTTCGACGTCATGTGGAGCGCCTACCGGCGCGCTTGGGGGTTCGTTCCACACGAGCTCGCGATCGAGGTGCTCGGACCGCCGCTCGCGAAGCACGGCTTCGTCCCGGCGGAGCTCTCGCCGCTGCAACGGGCGATGGGCCACGTGCTGTTCGTGTGCAAGGACCCGTCGGGCGCCCGCGGCGTGCACCTCAGACCGGCGCTCGTCGGGCCGGCGATCCCCGAGCTCGAGCTGCGCCTGGTCCACGCTCCCGGCGATCCGAACGCTTCGCTCGTCGAGGAGGCGCGAGGCGATGGGCGACGCCAGCGCTTCTTCGACGCGTCGGACGGCGAGGTCTTCTATCGCGTCGACGAGGGGAGCGCTGCGCAGGACACGATGAAGCACATCGCGTCCCGCATCGACGGCGAGCTCGTCCCGTGGTTCTCCGAGAGCCGACCGCCCGCGAGGAGGCGATGACGGCACGTGCACGAGCGTCGCTTCACGCTTCGCTGGAGACGCCCATGCGCGCGCACTCCTTCGCGAAGGGCTCGACCGCGATGCCCGGGAAGGCGCGGCGGAACGCGGTCGAGTCGAGCGAGACGTCGCGCGGCCGTGGCTCGCCTCCGATCGACGTGCGCGACGCGCGCTCGATCGACGACTCCGCCACGTGCCGAGGCAGGCCGAGCACACCGGCGAGCGCGAGACCCATCTCCCAGCGGCTGAGGCGTTCGGGGCCGCCGACGTGCAATACGCCCTTCACGTCCGAGCGAGCGATCGCCGACAGCGCCTCGGCCGCGGCGCGGAGGGAGAGGGGAGTGCGCCACTCGTCGTGGAAGAGACGCAGGCGCTCGCCTCGGCGGAGCATGTCGAGCTGCTGATCGAAGAAGCCTCGCCGCGCCGTGCGTGTCGGGCCGAAGAGGAGGCTCACGCGGACGACGACGCCCTCGACCTGCGCGACCTCGCGCTCGGCGTCGGCCTTCGTCCGGCCGTAGACGGAGGTCGGCGCGGTCGGCGACGACGTGTCGTAAGGCGCGTGCTCGCCGTCGAAGACGAGGTCCGTCGAGACGTGCACGAGACGGGCCCCGGCCTCGCGGCAGGCAGCCACGACGTTCGCCGTCCCCTCGACGTTGATCCGCCGCGCGAGGTCCGGAGCGCGCGCGCAGTCGCTCATCGCCGAGAGCGCGGCCGCGTGGATCACCGCGTCGGGGCGCGCCGCGACGATCGCGGCGGTGACGGCGGGGCCGTCCGTCACGTCGAGGCCATTTTTGCCGCGGCTCGGGCCGCCGAAGGCGATGACTTCGTCGCCGGCGTTCGCGAGCTCGGAGACGAGCCATCCGCCGAGCAGGCCCGTGGCTCCGGTGACGACGATGCGCATGCCTCGCATCATACGCTCGCTCGACGTGCGCGAGCCCACCCCATCCGGCGTACCTTCGCTACGTCACCGCCCTCGCTCGCTGCATGTAGGAAACCCGTCGGGCGAGAATCGGCAGGCTCGACCACGCCGAACGTGAGGCGCTATCATCCACGGCGTGGCGGACTCGGGGAAAAAGGGGATGATCGCGATCGCCCCGAAGGTGCCGCGCCCCCCAGCCCCGAAGCCACCGCGTCCGCCGGCGGTTCCTCAAGAGCTCGACTCGCGCGATCTGTCTCCGGTCTCGGAGAAAGCCGAGGGTGGTGTCACCGCCGAGACGGACATCATCAATCCGGGCGGACGGCCGAGCACGACCGACGCGAAGGCGGCGAACCTCGCCGCGATCCACGCGGTGCCGACCGTCGGTGATCGGATCGGCAAGTACGTCGTCGACCGGATCATCGGCTCGGGTGGAATGGGCCTCGTCCTCGCGGCGCGGCACGAGGCGCTCGAGGAGCTCGTCGCGATCAAGCTGCTTCGACCGAAGGCCGCGCGCGACAAGATCCACTCCGAGCGCTTCGCGCGCGAAGCGCGGTCGATGATCAAGATCAAGAGCGAGCACGTGGTGCGCGTGCTCGACGCAGGCACGCTCGAGAGCGGCGCTCCGTACATCGTGATGGAGTACCTCGTCGGGCGCGACCTCTCGCAGATCGTCCGCAAGGAAGGGCCGCTCCACTGGCAGCGCGCCGCGGACCTCATGCTTCAGGTCTGCGAGGCGGTCGCGAGCGCGCACGCCGTCGGCGTCATCCATCGCGATCTCAAGCCATCGAACTTCTTCGTCACGCAGCGAGCCGACGGCACGACGCTCGTGAAGGTCCTCGACTTCGGCATCTCGAAGGCGATCGGCTCGGACGGCGTCGTCGATCCGACCCTCACGGAGACGCAAGCGGTGTTCGGATCGCCGACGTACATGTCGCCGGAGCAGATCCGGAGCGCGAAGCACGTCGATCACCGGAGCGACATCTGGTCTCTCGGCGTGGCCCTCTACGAGATGGTCACGGGCCGGCTGCCGTTCGCGGCCGACAACGTCGCGGGCTTGCTCGCGTCGATCGTCGCCGACCCGCCGTTCTATCCGCGCGGGTTCGTCCCGGACCTGCCCGAGGAGCTCGAGAACCTCCTGCTCCAGCTGCTCGCGAAGGATCCGAATCAACGCGTGCAGACGGTCGCGGATTTCGCGATCCGCCTCGCCGCGTTCGCGACGCCGAGCGTGGAGACCCACACGCTGGTCGAGCGCATCGCGCGGCTCGCCGACCGCTCCGTTCCGGCGCAGCAAGCCGCCGTGACGACCGGCCCGAAGCTGCCGGCGCCGCTCCCGGGGACGCCCCCGCCGCCGCCGGCGCAGTCGGGGCAGACCGTCGCGCTCTCGTCGTCGTCGTCGTCGTCGTCGAACCTGGGGCGCATCTCGTCGCCGAACCTCGGGCACGCCTCGTCGCCGAGCATCTCGTCCGTCCCGGTGATCCCCGTCCCGCCGCACGCGTCCGCGTCCGGCAGCATCCCCTTCGGCAACACCTTCGGCAACACCGGCACGGACCTCTCCGCGGAAGCGCCCGTACGGCGGGGCAGCACGCTCGCTGCGGTGGGTGTGGGCATCGGCGTCGCGGCCCTCGTCCTCGCCGCCTTCGGCATCTACCAGCTCCGCGTGACCACTGCGCGCGCGCCGGAGCCGGCCGCGGCGACGGCTGCGACCGGAGTGCCCGCCGTAGAGCCGACCCCCGCGCCGGTCGCTCCTCCGCCGACGACGGCGGCGTCCACGACGCCTTCTCCACAGCCGTCGGCGACCGAAGAGCCCCCGGCCGCGACGACCGCCCCGAAGGCCGCGGCCGCCACCGCGAAGCCCGCGACGACGACGAAGAAGAAGCCGGCGACGAAGCCCGCGTCGACGGCGACGAGCGCGAGCGGCTCGAGCACGACGAAGCCGGCGCCGGTGGTCGTGGATCCGACGAACGATCGGTATTGAGAGAGGCTCCAGGCTCCGGGCTCCAGTGGGGTGGACGGCAGACGCGCGTCTCCAGACTCGAGTCTCCAGTTGGTTCGTGAGAGGCGCGAGCCGTCGCGTACCTGACAACAGCGAAGACGAGGCTTCGCGTCCTTGGCGCCCAAAGACCTGGAGCCCGGAGCCTGGAGCCTGGAGCCTCTATCGTCGCGGTCGCGTGCCCGACGACAGCGAGGACGTTCCCGCATGCGCGGGGGCCCGAGGTCTGGAGCCTGGAGCCTGGAGCCTCGCTCCGCTGAGGACTGAGGACTGAGGACTGAATTTCCGTTACCCTGTCGGGCGAGGCCTCCGAGAGATGTTGCGGGACGGCTGGATGAGGCGAAGAAGGTCGCCGCGATGGGCGCTAGGGGTCGCCTGTGCGCTCGCCGTCGCCTGCGGGCTCGCCGCGGGTGATGCGCGCGCCGACAGGATCACCGACGCGGAGGATCTGTTCCGCCGCGCGAAGGCGCTCATGGCGGAGAACAAGTACAGCGAGGCGTGTCCGCTGCTCGAGGAGAGCGAGAGGCTCGATCCGCAGATGGGCACCTTGCTCAACCTCGCCATCTGCCACGAGAACATCGGCAAGATCGCCTCCGCGTGGGGCGAGTTCCGTGCGGTCGAGCAGCAGGCGCGGGCAGCCAATCGCGAGGACCGCGTGAAGCTGGCGCGCGAGCGCGCCGCGAAGCTCGAGCCGCGGCTCTCCCGGCTGAAGATCGTCGTGCCTCCGGAGGCGAAGGTGGAGGGCCTCGTCGTGAAGGTGGACGGCGAGGAGAAGGCGGAGCCCCTCTGGACGGGGTTCGCGGTCGATCCGGGGACGCGCACCATCGAGGTGAGCGCCCCGAAGAAGAAGACGGCGACGCTGGAGGTGAACGTCGACCAGGAAGGGGCGACCTTGCCGGTGACGATCCCGGTGCTCGAGGACGAGGTCGTCGAAGAGCCACCGCCTCCTCCGACCGTCCCGATCGACGCGCAGTACGACGCGAACCGTTCGCGCAAGACGACGGGCCTCATCGTCGGCGGCGTCGGGCTCGGCGCGCTCGCGGCGGGCGCCGTCTTCGGCGTTCTCGCCATCGCGGGAGACAGCGACGCGGAGAAGGCGTGCCCGCAGCCGTGCTTCGCCGGAAGCAGGGAGGCCGCCGAGGCGGACGCCGCGACCGATCGCGCGCTCGTCTTCGCCAACATGGCGAACGTGGCCATTCCGATCGGCGTCATCGTGACGGCGATCGGCGGCTACCTCGTGCTGAGCGCGGGCCCCACGAGCAAGCCGTCGACCGCATTCGTCGCGCCCTCTCGCGGGGGCGGCGCGCTGGGGGTGCGATGGTGATCGGCACGAAGCGAAGGGTCGCCCTCGGGATCGCGCTCGGCGGGCTCGCCGCCGCCGCGTGTCAGGTCGTGGCGGGCATCGAGCACGTCGAAAAGCAGCAACGCGCCGCGAACGTGGACGCGTCGAACGGTGGAGACTCGGGCGACTCGACCTCGGACGCGTCGGATCCGTGCGCCCACGTGCGCCCGGCCGCGCCGCCCGAGAACGACGATGCTCCGATGGAGGAGATCCCGCCGTTGTACTTGGCGCTCCGGACCATCAAGCTGGTGCCGGACGCCAACGACCGGTACCAGGGCTTCGACCTCGACGGCACGTGCACCTGCGACAAGCGCGAGGGCACGGCGCACAACGGCGAGTCGTCGTGCGTCCCGAAGGGCCCGGACTGCGACTCCAACGGCGGCATCGACAACGCCGCGACGAAGCTCTTCGAGACGTTCGCCCCGTCGGGCTGGGACCCGGACGAGTCGGCCAACAGGTCGCTCGCCAAAGGCGAGAGAGGGCTGCTCCTCTACATCACCAAGTACAACGGCAAGCCCAACGACCTCCAAATCGAGGTCGGGGCGATGATCAGCCACGGCATCGTCGACGGCTCCGGCTGCGGGACGACGCCGGATCCGGAGAACAACAAGGCGCCCCCTGGCTGGTGCGGGTACGACAAGTGGACTTACTCGCCGGCCCATGCGCGCCCGGGCACGAAGGAGCCGACGTTCCGCGGCGTGGGCTACGTCAGCAATGGCGAGCTCGTGTTCGCTTCGGAGAACGACCTCGACATCTTCTTCAACAGCACCGTGCTCACGTTCGGCTCGCCGATCGCCTCCGGCCGCTTGACGTTCGAGGACGGCAAGTGGAAGCTCGACGGGGTCCTCGCGGGGCGGATCCCGGTGAGGGAGCTGCTCCGCGCGGTCGGCAACTTCGAAAGCGACGGCTCCTACCTCTGCAAGTCGCCGCTCTTCGTGGCCGGGGTGGTGCCGACGGTCTGCAAGACGGTCGACATCATGGCCTCGAGCGCGTTCGATCTGCGCAACCCGAAGCTCGCCTGCAACGCGGTGTCCGCGACCATCCGCTTCACGGCAGAGCAGGCGGATGTCGGCGACGAGCTCCTCGAGGAGGAGGCGCCGGCCGGCTGCAACGACGTCCCCGCCTCGGTGTACGAGTGCCCGCCTTGAGCCGACGGCTCGGGGCCGCCCCCTGCCGGGCGGCCGGGCCATTTGACGGCTCGTGCGAAGACCAGTTGCCCTGAGAGCCGCAGAATGCTAATCGCCCGTCATCATCGGTGGGGCCCTCGTAACGCTCGCCGGCTCGACGCCGCGCGACGTGAGGCTCCGTTCCAGTCCACGCCCCCGCACGTCTGCGGAAGGAAAGGCGCGCCCCTCTGAGAGGCGCGACCAGGCGATTGTCGACGACCCCGTTCACGGAAGCGCTGAGCCAGCTCAACGACCGCGCCCTGCGCAGGTTGCTGGGCGCCCGTGCGTTCTTGCGCGGGTACGACTACGTGCGGCGGCAGGCCGTCTCCGACGTCCAAATGGAGGAAATCTCCGCCCGGGGGTCGGTCCGCGGAACGGATCCGGAGCCTTATGCCGTCAAGCTTCAGGTGACGCCCAACGGCTTCAGCTCCGAGTGCACCTGCCCGGCGTTCCCGAAGATCAACGGTCACTGCAAGCACGTGGCAGCTCTACTCATCGCCTGTCGTGATCAAGTGCGGCCGAAGCAGCCGCGGCCGGAGCAGCAGCAGCAGCCGAACGGCGCGGCGGCGGCGGCGGTGCCCGCGCAGGCGACAGGTGCCGACCCGCTCGACATCCCGGTCGTCGGCACGAGCCGACGGGCTCGCCGTCGAGCGCGCAAGCTCGCGGCCCAGCGCGCGATGGCTGCCGCGGGGCTCATCCCGGCACGCCCGGGGTTCACGATCGGCCCGGCATCGAACGGCATCGAGGCCTGGGTGGCGGACCCCCTGCCGGGGGCGCCGAAGACGATCGAGTACCGCATGCAGGTGCGGTCCGGGGCGCTCACGATCTCGCTGCTCGACCCGGACGCGCGCACGCCTTTGTCTGCGACGACGCTGCTCGCGTTCCAGGCGCAGAAGCCGACCGCGGACCGCGAGGCGCTCCGCCTGCTCGCGCGCCTCGAGGCCGAGGGCCCGCGGCGCGTCGGGATCGAGGTGCGCGGCGAGGACGCCGCCGAGCTCCTGCCGCTGCTCAAGGGTCGGCGCGTGATCATCGAGCCGCAAATGATGGAGCTCCGGTTCGGCGACGAGCCGCTCCGCCCGCGGTTCGATCTCGAGCTTTCTCAAGACGGGCAGCAGGTGCTCGTGAAGGCCTCGTTCATGCGCGTCGGCGACCCCCGCAAGTTCACGTTCAGCCAGGGCGGCTGGTTCGAGGGCAGCCCGGGCTGGCACGTCGACGCGCAGGAGGGGTGGGCGCGGCCGATCGATCGGCGCGTCTCGCCGGCTTCGCTCCGGCGCCTCATGCGGACGCCGACGATCAGCGAGTCGCTCGACAACCTGCCGACGCTGATTGCGCAAGGCCTGCCGCGGGTGTCGCTCGAAGTGGGCGCCGACTTGCCCGACCTCTCGCAGGTCGCCGACGTGCTCGACATCCCGCCGACCTTCCGCCTCCGCGCGGGCGGCACGCTCACCGAGGCCCGCGTCTCGCTCCGTGCCGCGTACGAGGACGTCGAGATCGACGTGCGCGCCGACGGGATGACTCCGCCGGTGATCGTGAAGCCGCCGAAGGCGACCGCTCCGGCGGAGGAGGAAGAAGAGCTCACGCGCGGCCCGCGCCGCGTGCGCGCGGACAAGCGCGCGACGGTCATCCGGTGCGACATCGCTGCGCAGCAGGAGGCGACGAACAAGCTCCGCGCGCTCGGTCTCAAGGCGGACGAAGACGGGCAGGGCTTCATCGCGCACGGCGACGACGCGCTCCAGTTCTGGACCGAGGCCGTCGGCGCGCTCCCCGAGGACTGGGACCTGTTCATCCCCGAGGACCTCGTCGACGTGCAGGTCCGCTCGAGCGCGCTCACCGCGAACGCGCGCGTGTCGAGCGGCGTCGACTGGCTGTCGCTCCGCCTGACGTTCGAGGCCGACGGCATCCCGGTCACGCAGGACGAGCTCGCGCGCTGCCTCGCCGAAGGCCGTCGCTACGTCCGCCTGTCCGACGGGTCGTTCGCGAAGCTCGATCCCGAGAAGGTGAAGGCGGTCCTGCTCCGCCAGGCCGAGATCCTGGCGACGAGCGGCGGGCAGGGCGGCAGGCTCCCGCTCTCGCAGGCGGGACGCATCCAGGAGCTGCTCGAGCAGGTCGGCAAGGCGCACGTCTCGGACGGCGCCAAGGAGCTCTTCAAGAAGCTCCAGCACGTCGACGAGATCAAGGTCGTCAAGAAGCCGCGCACGCTGAAGGCGCAGCTCCGGCCCTATCAGGAGGCGGGCTTCCAGTGGCTCTGGTTCATCCACGAGATCGGGTCGGGCGGCATCCTCGCCGACGACATGGGTCTCGGTAAGACCGTCCAGGCGATCGCGCTCCTGCTCGCGGTGAAATCCGCGGTCGAGAAGGACGCGAAGGCGGACGGCAAGAAGAAGTTCAAGGCGCTCATCGTCGCGCCCACGAGCGTCGTCACGAACTGGGAGCGCGAGCTCGACAAGTTCGCTCCGTCGATGCGGCACATGGTGTGGCACGGCGGCGATCGGAAGGAGCGCACCGACGAGCTCGAGGACGCCGACGTCGTGATCACGAGCTACGCGCTGCTCCGCCGCGACGAGGAGCTGCTCGCGAAGCTCGATCTCACGTACGCCATCCTCGACGAGGCGCAGAACATCAAGAACCCGCTCTCGGCCACCGCGCGCGCCGCCAAGCGGCTCAAGGCGCAGCGCCGGCTCGCGCTCACCGGTACGCCGATCGAAAATCGCCTCTCGGAGATCTGGTCGATCTTCGACTTCGTCAGCCCGGGCCTGCTCGGCCCGCTCGACAAGTTCGAGGAGCGCTACGCGCGCCCGATCGACAACGGCGATCAGAAGGCGGCCGCGCGCCTCCGCGCGACGATCCACCCGTTCATCCTCCGCCGCACGAAGGCGGAGGTCGCGAAGGACCTGCCCGAGAAGATCGAGACCGATCAGTTCTGCGAGCTCACGGGCGAGCAGGCGGCGCTCTACGCGGCCGTGCTCAAGGAGGTCCGTGCGCAGGTCATGGGCGAGGTCGAGCGCCATGGCCTCGCGAAGAGCCACATCCAGATCCTCGCGGGCCTCACGCGCCTCCGTCAGGCGGCGTGCGATCCGCGCCTGCTCGGCCTGCCGCGCGAGTTCAAGGACGAGGACTCGGGCAAGCTGGTCGCGCTCCGCGAGCTCATCCAGACCTCGATCGAGGGCGGCCACCGCGTGCTCGTCTTCAGCCAGTTCGTCAGCATGCTCCAGATCATCCGGCGCGCGCTCGACGAAGACGGCGTCCAGTACGAGTACCTCGACGGCACGACCAAGGATCGCCAGGCCCGCGTCAACAACTTCCAGCGCGAGGACGGCCCGCCGGTGTTCCTCATCTCGCTCAAGGCGGGCGGCTCGGGTCTCAACCTCACGGCGGCCGACACGGTCATCCACTTCGACCCGTGGTGGAACCCGGCCGTCGAGGACCAGGCGACGGACCGCGCGCACCGCATCGGTCAGACGAAGGTCGTCACCACCTACCGCCTCATCGCGAAGGGCACGATCGAGGAGAAGATCCTCGAGCTCGGGAGCAAGAAGCGCGAGCTGGTCGGCGCGGTCCTCTCCGAGGACGTCGGCGGAACGAAGAAGCTCACGAAGAGCGACCTCGAGGAGCTCTTCCGGCTCGACAACTAATCGTCGAAAACGTTCGACGGACCTGTACGGCGGGCGCGAGCGGCTTTCGTGCTCGTAGATTCACCCGAAGCGGTCCGGTCAGTTATGATCTCGCGGACGGCCATGTCTGCGAGCGACGACCAGCCTGCGACCGTGCCGCCTCCCGCAGGCGAGGACGACGCGTACAGCGCGGCCACCAGGGTGGGCACCATGCCCGCCGACCTCCTCGCGAAGCTGCGCGCCGAAGGCTTGTTGCCCGAGGAGGAGACCGAGGAGCCGACGAGGCTGGCGCCGCAGCCGCTCTTGCCGGAAGAGGCGGTGCCGTCACCGCCGCCTCCTGCGCCGGTGCCGCCTTCGGACGGGAAGGTCCCCGTTCTCTATTCCACCGCGCCGCCGGCCGATGGCCAGGCGATGGCGTCTCCAGCCGTCGGGCAGGCGCCGCCGCCGGCGTTTCGATCGCCGCTCGAAGACGCGCCGCCGCCGTCGTCGCTCCAAGCGTACGAGACGAGCCCGGTGATGGAGACGCCGGTGGCGTTCACGGCCTCGCCCCAGGCTCCGCTCGGCGCCCCGGAGAACGGTCCGTCTGGCGCCGTCGACGAAGTGCCTGCGTTCTCCAGGCGACTGTCGAAAGGGCAGGTCATCGTGTTCCTCGTCGTCGCAGGGCTCTTGGCCGTCGTGGGGCTGCTCTTCATGTTGGCGCTGTCGAGCCAGCCCGGGTAGGCTCGCCGCGATGATCTGGCTCTCGAACTCCACCCTCTCGCGGCTCCGAGATCAGCTGAGGGAGCGCGGGCAGCGTCCTTCGATGGTCGTGCCGGATCCGACCATGCCTCCGGAGGAGGTGGAGCGCATGAACGTCGTCGCGGAGTACGGCCCGCTCTGCGAGGCGATGTACCTCATGATGAGCGCCGACGGAAAGATCAGCGACGACGAGCGCGAGGTGCTGAAGGGCGCCCTTCGCAATCTGTCGGACGACACGATCCGGGGCGCGCACATGGATGCGATGCTCGACTCCGCCGGCAAGAACGTGCTGGAGCACGGGCGAGAAGCACGCCTGAAGCAGGTGGCGGCCGAGCTCCACGACGATCGGGCGCGCGCCGAGGTGGCGTTCGTTCTCGCCGCAGCGATTGCGTTCGCGGACAACGCCATCGCCGACGAGGAGAACGAGACGCTCAACGATTTCGCCGAGGCTCTCGGGATCGACGAGACGCGCGCGAACCAGCTCCTCGACGAGGTCGAAGCGGACCTCGCCGCGCAGAAGCAATCCTCTTCTTGAGGCTCGCCACGCCTCGATCGTCGCTTCGCACGGCGCTGTTGGGGTCGGCTGCCGAGTCCGCTAACCTCGTAGACGCGCGGTGACGAAGGCGGAGGGAACGGAAGAAAAGATCGGCGGTTACCGCGTCGTTCGCAGGCTCGCGACCGGCGGGACGAGCGACGTCTTGCTGGCGAAGGCCGAAGGGCCTCTCGGGTTCGAGCGCACGGTCGTCCTCAAGGTCCTTCTGTCGCAGTTCCAAGAGGACGACGGGATCGCGCGCATGTTCGCCCGCGAGGCCTCCGCCTATGCGCGGCTCGCCCATCCCGCGATCGTGAGGCTGTTCGACTTCTTCGCGATCCCGTCGTCGCCGGCGGGGCAGGGCGCGCGTCCCGAGAGCCGAGCGGGGCAGCTCGTCATGGTCCTCGAGCACGTCGACGGCCCATCGCTGAGCCGCCTCAAGTCGATGCTCAAGGCCGCCGGGAAGCATCTCGACGATCGCGCGGCCTTCTTCGTCATGTCGCGCGTCTTCGATGCGCTCGCGGCGGCGCATGCGACGGTCGACGACGGCGGCGTCCCGGCGCCCGTCATCCATCGGGACGTGAACCCGTCCAACGTGCTCGTCCCGTGGGACGGGGAGGTGAAGCTCGCCGACTTCGGCGTCGCGAAGGTCACGGGACTCGAGCACCACAGCGTCGCGGGGATGATCAAGGGGACCTACGGGTACATGGCGCCCGAGCAGGTCAAAGGGGAGAACGTGACCCCGCGCGCGGACGTCTACGCGGCCGCGATCATCCTCTGGGAGCTCCTGACGAAGCGGAAGGCCTTCCAGCGCGGGGCGCTGCCCGAGATCGACGCGCTGCGTGCGATGGCCGAGCCTCGGCTCCCGTCGATCGACACGCTCCGCCCCGACGTCGACAAGAACGTTCGTGAGGCGCTGAAGCGAGCCCTCGAGCCACGCGCGGAGCGCCGCACGATCACGGCCGAGGAGATGGTCGCGGTCCTCGGTGCCGTCGTGCCGGCGGACGAGGGGCGCGAACGGCTCGTCGCCGCCCTCGAGCTCGTTCGGAAGGACTCTCGCGCGGCGGCGGTGGCGGAGCCGCCCGCGCCTCCGCGCGAGCCGCCGCTCCGACCGAGCGCGACACAGAAGGCCGTCACGCAGCTCGGTCTCGCGCCACCTCCGCCGCCGGTGCCGAAGCCGGGCGGCGCGAGCGTGCCGCGCATGCCGGCGGTCGTTCCGGCGGCCCCGGCCGGACCGCGGACGCCGGAGCCGCCCCGAGCGGCGAGCCAAGCGAAGATGCCCGCGGCGACGCCGCCGGAGCCGCCGCGAGCGGCGAGCCAAGCGAAGATGCCCGCGGCGACGCCGCCGGAGCCGCCGCGAG
>CALFEQ010000090.1 GCA_937949945.1 uncultured Myxococcales bacterium | reverse complement strand
TACCGCCAGGCGCTCATCACCGCGGCCGTCACGGGGCAGCTCGACGTCACGTCGGGGGCAGCGGCGACCAGCGCTCCCAAGCCCTACGCAGAGGCCGTTGGCACATGACGACTCGGGTGGAGGTCAAACCGAAACTCCTGTACTGGGCTTGCGAACGCGCGCGCCTGGACGAGCTTGAGGTCGCCACACGCTTTCCGAAGTTCGAGGCGTGGCTGACGGGTGCGGCCCAGCCCACGTTCAAGCAGCTCGAAGCCTTCGCGAGAGCGACGCACACGCCGATCGGCTACTTCTTTCTTCCCGAGCCGCCGATCGAGAAACTGCCGATCCAGGACTTTCGCACACTCCACGTTGGCCCAGCTCGCCCGAGCGCGGATCTGCTCGACACGATCTACGCGATGCAGCGTCGGCAAGACTGGCTACGCGAGGAGCGCCGCGAAGCCGGATGCGAGCCGCTCGACTTCGTGGGAAGCGCGAAGCTGACAGACGAGCCGGAAGCCATTGGCCGGGAGATGCGCCGGCTGCTCGGTCTCGATGACGGCTGGGCCTCGGTGGTGCGAACCTGGAGCGAGGCGGTGAGCGAACTTCGTCGTCGCATCGAAGCGCTCGGCGTCATTGCCGTGATCAACGGCATCGTCGGAAACAACACGTCTCGCAAACTCGACGTTAATGAGTTTCGGGGCTTTGCCCTCACCGATCCGTATGCGCCAGTCGTTTTCGTGAACGGTGCGGATGCGAAGTCCGCTCAGATGTTCACGTTGGCCCACGAGCTGGCGCATCTCTGGCTCGGCAATGAGGGCCAGGGCCTATCCGGCTTCGAGGGGCTGTTTCCTGGCGACCAGCGCGTTGAGAGGTTCTGCGATCGCGCCGCCGCTGAGTTCTTGGTGCCAGCGGCCGAGCTGAAGAAGCAGTGGCCATCGGTCAAGCACGAGGATGACGCGTTCGAGCGGATCGCGCGCTACTTCAAAGTCAGCCCCATCGTCGCCGCGCGGCGTGCGATGGATCTGAGGCTCGTCAGCCGTGAAGCATTTTTCAGCTTCTACAACGCCTACACGCAACGCGAACGTAGCCAGCCGAGATCGTCTGGAGGAGACTTCTACAGTACGCAGAATGCGCGAGTCGGCGTCAGTTTCGCTCTCGCGGTGATGCGCGCGGCGCTCGAAGGTCGCCTCAGCTTCAAGGAGGCCTACGCGCTGACGGGTCTGCGCGGCGGCGCCTTCCAGGAGTACGGGCGCCGACTGGGAGTGCCGCTGCCATGAAGAAGCCCGTCGTCTACGTCCTGGACTCCGATGTCTTCATCGCGGCGAAGAACACCTACTACGCCTTCGACATCTGTCCGGGTTTCTGGGCAGCGCTTCTACTCGCGCACAGGCAAAATCGGGTCCACAGCATCGACCGCGTCAAAGCCGAGCTGCTCGCAGGTCAGCCCAAAGAAGACCTTGTCCTTTGGATCAAGCAGCAAGTTCCAGGAGCGTTTTTCCACAGCACGCAGACAAAGCAAGTGCTCGAAGCTTACGCGGAGGTCGCACTGTGGGTGAACAGGAGCAGCCAGTACTTCGACCGCGCGAAGGCCAAGTTCGCCACCGAAGCCGATGGTTGGCTCGTCGCGTACTCCATGGTCCACAGCACGACCGTCGTCACGAACGAGCAGCCCCGTCCTGAGTCACGCAGTCGAGTGCTCTTGCCCGACGTCTGCGACCACTTCCGCGTACCGCGAACGGACACGTTTTCTCTGCTTCGGGGGCTGGGCGTTCAGTTCGATCTGAGGAGGAGTCGATGACCGAGCAGTGTCCGACGGGCGCGGTAGCAACTCGTAAGCCGTTCTTACAAGTTCGAATCGTGCGGACGCAGGGAAGGAATCGCCCCACATGACCACCAAGCACACCGAGCGCGCGTTCGAGGACGCAATCGAGCACCACCTCTTGACGGCCGGTGGATGGCACAAGGTTGCGCCCACCGCCTTCGATCGCGAGCGCGCGCTCATCCCGAGCGAGGTGTTCGCCTTCATCGAGGCGACGCAGAGTGCGCTCTGGAACGAGCTCCGCACGCAGCACGGCGCGGGCCTTGAAGCTGCGGTGCTCGACACGCTGGCGAAGTCGCAGGCTTCGCGCGGCACGCTCGACGTGCTCCGACACGGCTTCAAGTTCTACGGAAAGACCATCCAGCTCGCGGTCTTCAAGCCCGCGCACGGCCTGAACCCCGACGTGCTTGCGGCCTACGCCGAGAATCGACTCGCCGTAATCCGACAGGTGCGCTTCGCGCCCGCCGGCGACAAGGACGAGGACCAGTCCGTCGACATGGTGCTAGCGCTGAACGGCCTACCCATCGCGACGCTCGAGCTCAAGAACCCGCTCACGCACCAGACCGTCCAGCACGCTATCGCGCAGTATCGGGCGCGCGATCCTCGCCATCGGCTCTTTCAGTTCAAGCGCGGCGCGCTCGTTCATTTCGCGGTGGATCCGGATCTGGTCTACATGACCACGTTCTTGCGCGGAGAGACCACCACGTTCCTGCCGTTCAACCGCGGAGCGAACGGTGGCGCCGGCAACCCAGAGCATCCAAGCGGTTACCGCACCGCCTACCTCTGGGAGGAGGTCCTCGCGCGCGACTCGTTCCTCGACATCGTCGGGAGGTTCCTGCACGTCGCGAAGGAAGAGAAGCTCCGTGGCGGCAAGAAGGTGGAAGAGGAGAAGATCATCTTTCCGCGCTACCACCAGCTCGATGTGGTTCGGAAGCTCGAGGCAGCCGCCCGCGTGGATGGCCCGGGGCACAGCTACCTGATTCAACACTCGGCAGGCTCGGGGAAGTCGAACAGCATCGCCTGGCTCGCGCACCGGCTCTCGAGCCTGCACGACGCCAAGGACGAGCGCGTGTTCGACTCGGTCGTGGTCGTTACGGACCGCCGCGTCCTCGACAAGCAGCTCCAGGACAACATCTATCAGTTCGAGCACAAGCAAGGCGTCGTGGCGAAGATCGACGAGCACTCCGACCAGCTCGCCAAGGCGCTCGAGAGCGGCACGCCCATCATCGTCACGACGCTGCAGAAGTTCCCGGTCATCGTCGACAAGATCGGCAAGTCCAAGAGCAAGCGCTACGCGCTGATCATTGATGAGGCGCATAGCTCGCAGACGGGTGAGTCGGCGCGGAAGATGAAACAGGTGCTTGCTGCGGCCTCGCTGGAGGACGCCGAGCAGCAAGACGCCGAGGGAGACGAGGACGACGCGCACGAGAAGGTGCTCGCAGCCGTGATGGCCTCGCGCGGGCGCCAGAAGAATCTCTCGTACTTCGCGTTCACTGCGACGCCGAAGGCGAAGACGCTCGAGCTCTTCGGCACGCGCGACGCCGAGGGAAAGCCGCGTCCCTTTCACCTCTACTCGATGCGTCAGGCCATCGAGGAGGGGTTCATCCTCGACGTCCTCAAGAACTACACCACCTACAAGGCGTATTATCGGCTGGTGAAGGCGACGGAGAACGATCCGCGCGTTCCGAAGAAGGAGGCGACGCGGCAGCTCGCGCGCTTCATGAGCCTGCACCCGCACAACATCGCGCAGAAGACCGAGGTGATGGTCGAGCACTTCCGCGCGAAGGTTCGGCACAAGCTCGGTGGCCGCGCCAAGGCGATGCTCGTGACGAGCTCGCGTCTCCACGCGGTCCGCTACAAGCAGGCCTTCGAGGCCTACCTCAAGGAAAAGGGCTACCGCGACGTCGGCGTGCTCGTGGCGTTCTCGGGCACCGTGAAGGACCCGGAAACGGGCCTCGAGTTCACCGAACCCGGAATGAACAGAGACAAGTCAGGCAAGAGCATCAGCGAGGCAACCCTGCCCGGCGCGTTCGACGGCGACGACTTTCAGATCCTCTTGGTCGCCAACAAGTACCAGACCGGTTTCGACCAGCCGCTCTTGCACACGATGTACGTCGACAAGCGGCTTTCCGGCGTGCAGGCCGTGCAGACGCTCTCGCGCCTGAACCGTACCGCGCCCGGCAAGACGGACACCTTCGTTCTCGACTTCGTGAACGACACGGAAGAGATCCTGCGCAGCTTCCAGCCCTATTACGAGGCAACCACGGTCGCCGACACGGCGGACCCGCAACAGCTCTACGACCTCGCGCACAAGCTCGAAGCGGCGCAGGTGTTCTGGAAGTCGGAGGTCGAGGCCCTCTGCAAGGTGTTCTTCTCGCCGCGAGAGAAGCAGACGGTCCACGACCACGCCGAGATGAATCGCCACCTCAATCCTGGCGTCGACCGTTTCAAAGCGCTCGAGGAGAAGCCGCGCGAGGAGTTCAGAAATGCGCTCGGCGCCTTCGTTCGCCTCTACGCGTTCCTCTCCCAGGTGATGCCCTTCACCGACCCCGACCTCGAGAAGCTCTACACCTTCGCGCGCTTCTTCGAGACCAAGCTGCCCCAGGACCCGAAGAAGGCGCCGCTGCAGCTCGATGGCGATGTCGCGCTCAAGTACTACCGACTCGACAAGATCTCGGAGGGATCCATCACCCTGCGCGTCGCGGAGCCCGGCGTCGTCTACGGCGCATCGGAGGTGGGGACCAGGAAGGCCAAAGACGACGAGGCCCAGCTCTCGGAGATCATCGAGGTACTGAACGAGCGCTTCGGCACCGAGTTCACCGCTGCCGACCAACTTCTCTTCGACCAGTTCGTGGCCGCCGCGAAGCTCGACGACGAGGTCGTGCAGCGCGCAAAGGCCAACCCGCTCGACAACTTCGCCCTCGCGATGAAGGGCAAGGTCGAGGAGCTCATGGTCGACCGCATGGATCAGAACCAAGAGATCGTCACCCGGTACCTGAACGACGCTCAGTTTCAGGATCTCGCGTTCCGGCTCCTCGTGAAGCGGATCTATGACGAGATTCGGAGTGGCAAGAGCGAGGTGGTGGGCGGATGACGACTCGGAAGAAACCCATGACGAAAGCACCCGCATACGCCAACCTGCCTCCCGCCAAGCCCCGCGTCGCGCGAGGCGGCCCCGAGCTGCGTGAGGTACGCGTTCGACTCGAGGTCCTTACGCCGATCCTCGGTGGCAGCCATCAGACGCGCGCGATTGATGACGTCGACGTGATCCGAGCCCCGTCCGTGCGCGGACACCTGCGGTTCTGGTGGCGAGCTCTGTACGCGGCGCAGTTCGCCAACACCAATGAGCTGTACCAGCGCGAGAGCGCGCTCTGGGGTCGCGCAGCAAGCGATGAGGGCGGGCGCTCGGCCGTAGAGATCCGTGTCAGCATCGAGCACAGGGGGCACCGAGACGACAACGAGATCATACTGTACCCCAGAAAAAACCAGCAGGAGACACCGGGCGCCTATGCGCTATGGCCTGCGCGAGCAGAGACGAGGACGAGAATGCCGACTGCACCTCGTCGTCAACCGGGCACAAAGTTCCAGCTCACGCTGAAGATCGCCGGTACGGAAGAGTACGAGATTGAGGTCAAGAATGCCCTGCGCGCCTGGATTCTCTTCGGAGGCTACGGTGGGCGCACACGACGTGGGCTTGGGAGCCTGACGGTCATTGATAACGTCAGCGACTGGCTGCCGACTGCTGCCACTCGCGAAGCAATCAAGAAGCTCTTTGGTTTTGACATCTTCGCAGCGCCGACCAGGACGCCAGGAGATGTGCCGTGGCTCGGCGGAGCGTCCATCCACATTGGCAGCGCGGGGCGCGAGGCCCAGACGGCATGGACGACGGCGCTAAACTGGCTGAAGGAGTTCCGTCAAGGCTACAAGGGCGAAGCGGGCCGGCGGGCCCGCGAGCCCGGGCCGAACGGCAACACCCAGCGCCCATCGATCTCGAACTGGCCCGAGGCGGACAAGGTTCGACGGCTCTCTACTCCACAGGGAAGACTTCGTTGGGCTCACACGCCGAGGCACAACCAAACGCCTGTGTGGCCGCGCGCGGGCTTCGGACTTCCGATCATCGGTCAGTTCCAGAGCAGGAGTCGCAAGAAGCATCCGACGCGCAAGCGGAACGGCAGACCCGACGAGATGCGCTGGAACGAGCTGCCTGAAGACCACCCGAACTACGGCACCGAGCCCGAGGGCTTCGAGCTGCGCTGGACTGCGGCTAACAAGACTTATGATCGCCTCGCTAGCCCGCTGATCGTGAAAGCACTTCCGCTTGCCGACGGATCGTTCGTGCCGTGTGTTCTCTGGTTGAACCGCAGCTATCCGAATGGTGCGCAGGTTGGCCTCGCACGACCAAATCGTGATCGGCCAGACGAGAAGGAGGTTGATCCGAGAACGGTGGCTCCGTTCGATCATCTCGTGGCTCCGGGGGACACCGCGCGGTTCTCGGCGCTCGCGAACAAGACGAGCCTGCGGGAAGCGTTCCTCGACTGGCTCCACACCACGTACCAGACCACGGTGGTGGCCCCATGA
>CALFEQ010000089.1 GCA_937949945.1 uncultured Myxococcales bacterium | reverse complement strand
AACGGCGAAGGCGGTGAGGGCCGCGGCTCGCCGGCCTGCGGCGCGGCGACGGGTGACGACGCGGGCGCCGCGATGACGTCGCTCGACGCCGCGAACGACGACGGCGCGCCGGACGACGAAGGCGGCGCCGCGATGACGTCGCTCGATGCCAGGAACGACGACGGCGCGCCGGACGACGAGGCGGGGGCTGGAGTCGACGCAGGCGCGCCGTCGGGCGCGCTCGTCATCGGCGGCGGCGCGGGCGCGACCGCCGTCGTCGGCGGCGCCGTCGCGACGGCCATCGTCGGCGGCGCCGTCGCGACGGCCATCGTCGGCGGCACCGGCGCGGCCGCCGGCCTCGGCGGCGTCGCCGCGACGGCCATCGTCGGCGGCACCGGCGCGCCCGCGGTCGCCGGAGCGGCGGGCTCCGGGCTCGCGGTCCAAGGCTGGTCGATCATCGGCAGGGTCCCGCGCGAGGAGACCGGCGGCGCCTCGCCGAGCATCGTCGGTCGGCTCGCCGCGACGAGCTCCGCGGGGACCTCCTCCACGATCGTGGCTCGATCCGTCGGCGGCACGAGCTCCGGACGCGTGAGCCTCTCGTCGACCTCGGCCGGATCGATCGCCGTCTCGGCCCACTCGCGCACCGCCGTGGTCGGCGGCGGCTCGCCGACCGGCGGCTCGCGGATCGTGGGCCCCGCCGCCTCGGGATCCGTATCCATCGGGCCCCGCGCGGCCGCGTCCACGCGGGGGGTCGGCACGAGTTCGGTGGGCGGCGGCCCGACCCCGCTCGGCTCTTCGTCGGTCGCATCGGCGACCTTGCTCCGCTCGGAGGGCAGCCCGATGCGTGGAACGCGCGGCGCGAGGAGCTCGGGCGTCGGCGCCGTCGGCACCGCGGAGATGCGATCCGTCTCGAATCGGGCCGCTGCGGGCGGCCTGCTCGGAGCGGCGCTCGGTATCCGGGGCAGCTCCTCGCGCGCCGCGCGCAGCGCGGAGGCCACCTCGCGAAGGTTCGGGAATCGATCGCGCGGCACCTTCGCGAGGCATCGGCGGAGGATGGCCTGAACCGCCGGCGTGATCCCTCGCTCCGTCCGTCCCGGGCGCAGCCCCGCGGGCTCGTCGTCGGCGATCGCCTTCATCACCTGCGCGAGCGTCATGCCGTCGAAGGGGAAGCGCCCGGTGAGGAGGCGGTAGAGGCAAGCGCCCACGCCCCAGACGTCCGTGCGAGCGTCGATCCTCAGGCCTTTGACCTGCTCCGGCGCCATGTAGTGCGACGTGCCGGGGATCCCGCCGACCTTCGTGAGACGCGCCTCGGACTCGTCGATGCGCGGGATCGGCGGAGCGAGCCCGAAGTCGAGCACGCGGATGATCTCCTCGCCGTTCGGCTTGCGCTGGAGGAACAGGTTCTCGGGCCGGATGTCGCGATGGACGATCCCGAGGTCGTGCGCTTCCGCGATCGCGTCGCACGCCTCCGCCATCCAGCGGAGGGCGTCGTCGGGCGCCAGCGGCCCCAGCGAGGCGAGCACCGCCCCGAGGCTCCGGCCTTCGAGCAGCTCCATCACCATGAACGGGAGGCCCTCGGGGGTCTCTCCGACGTCCTCGACGCGGACGGTGTGCGGACCTTTCAGGCGCGCCATCATGCGCGCGTGCCGCTGGAACCGCGACGAGCTCTCGCGATCGGGGGTCCGCGCGATCTTGATGGCGACCCGCTTGCCGGAGGACGGATCGCGCGCCGCGACGACGACGCCCGTCGCACCCTCGCCCAGGCGCTCCTCGATCACGAACTTGCGGGCGATGAGATCCCCTTTCTTGGGGCCTGCTCTCACCGTCCAGGGCGAGTCCTGCACGTCCTTTAGAGTACCGGACGACGGGCGTACGACGCGAACGGGCGCATCGACGCGGCGCCCGCGATCGCGCCACGGCATCGGCGAGCCCGGCCGAACCCCGGCAGGCTCACGGCGCGGGAGGAGGTGCTCCGCCGATCGGCCCTTGCGGAGGGTACGGAGGCGGCACGGGGACGCGATGCGGAGGCATCGGAGGCGCCGGAGGCGGCGGCGGTCGCCGCTTCCAGAAGCCTCCTGCGGAGAAGGCGCCGAAGCCCCAGCGGAGCCAGCGCACGATCGAGAGCGCGAGCCAGAGCGCCCACGCGAGCATGGCCGCGCGATAGACGAACATCGGCGCGCTCACGACGAGCGGGCTCGGCAGCGCGGGCTCGCTCCGGTCCGTGAACCAGCGCAGCTCGCCCGCATACGACATGTTCCCGCGGATCTGCATGTCCGGATGACCGAGCAGCCCCTGGTGCACGGCCACGATCAACACGATGCACGCGATCAGCGTCGTGAGCACGATCGCCAGCTGCCGCAGGTTGAACGCGATGCGACCGAGGTCGGTCCGCTCGCGCCACGCGAGCAAGTGCAGCCACACGACGACGAACGCCGCGGCGACGACGTGCACCTGCGAGAGCCCGATCGCGAGAAGGAGCCACTGCCAGGTCGCGAGCGGCGTCCGCCGCATGGCGCCGAGCGCAGCGGCGACGGCGAGCACGACGAGCAGAAGGCTCCAGAAGAGGACGACAGGCCCGAGACGCGGACCGTGGAGCGCGAGGATCCAGCGCCCGCTCGGCATCGCGATCGTCGTCGTCGCGTTCACGCTCGGCGCGCCGAGATCGATCGGCGGGGCGCGGAAGAAGAAGCCGATCGCCGCGGGCATGCGCCAGCGTAGCTCGACGGTCTGCGAGCCGGGAGAGACCGGGATCGTGACCTTGCGCCCCTCCTGGCGGATCGGCGCGCTCGTGCCGCCGATCGCCACGGACTCGAGCGCGGCCCCTTCGGGGAGCGTGATCGTGTGCTGCGCGCCGCGGCTCGACCGGATCGAGAGCGTCAGCGTCGCGTCCGTCACGCGGAGGCCCGGCCGGAGGGCGTACGTGCTCTCGTCGATCGTCAGCGTGCTGCCTGCGACGCCGGCGGGCCGACTGACGTGCACCGTCGCCGACTCTCCGGGCCACGGCCGGAACTCGGGGATGGTCGCGCCCGGCTCGGCGTGAACGACGGGGATGCCGGACAGCTCGGCGTGCCAGATCGGGCTCATGTCGAGCCGCCAGAGCTCGGTCCACCCGACTTCCTTCGGCGCGGTGAGCACGATGGGCGAGCGCTGATCGAGCACCGAGCGCCAGCTCACCTCGCGGGCTTGCGGCGGGATGTTGAGCAGCACCTTTCCGCCGGACACGCGGACGTCCGCCGTCGTCACCGACTCGCCGTCGAGGAGAGGCACCTCGAGGACGATCGCGCTCCCGACCGGAGAGAGACGGACGACGCGCGTCGACACCTGCCAGTCGAGCCCGAGGAGCAGCGTCCGCTCGACGCGCACGAACGGCGGAAGGACGCCCGGCTCCATCACGGCTCCGGCATCGGCAGCGCCGCGAATACGTGTAAGCTGCAAGTTGTCGTCCGCGAGGCCGTCCTCGTGGATGCCTTCGACACGCCAGCCCTCGGCCTGCGCCTCCACGCGGTGCGGCTTCAGCGGGAGACCGAGGTGCACGAGCTCGCGCTCGGGGAGCGGGCCTTCCACGACGGCCTGGTGCCAGCCCTTCTCGACGGCGAGCCACACCTTGCCGTCCTCCGTCCGGAGGAGGCTCTTGGCGGGCTTGCCGTCGAGGAGCACCGTCTCGGGCGACCACTGCGCGCTCGTCGGCAGCGGAACGGCGGTCGACGCGGCCGCCTCGATCTCGAGCCGCAACCGGAGCACGCCGGGCCTCGCCTCGAGGAGCATGCGCGAGCTCGAGGCGCACGTCGGACTGCACGCGGGCTTCTCGAGCATGCGCGACGCGAGCTCGTCGAGGACCTCCTTCGGAGGCACCTGCGCCTCGGCGGCGCGCGGCAGGAGCAAGATGGCCAGGCACGCGAGCGTGGCGGCCGCGAACCCGAGGGTGCGCTTGCCGCCGCCGTCGCGCTCGATACGCGGCCGCACGGGCGACAGCCGGAGCACCAGCGCGACGAGCAACGCCGCGCGCACGATCGCGAGGAGCGCGTTCATCGCGGGGGAGAGCAGGTAGAGGTGGAGACGCTGCCCGCGCTCGACCGGTCCGCTCCATCGGAGCGGCACCTGCGTGAAGGTCCATCGCGGAAGGCCGGGCCCGGTCTGCACCATCGAGGCCGGGTCGTACACGTGCGCGTTGAACTGTACGTACGAGGTGGCGCTGCTCGCGGAGCTCGACGCCGCGCCCTGGAAACCCACGAACGGCGCTCGGCTCTTCGGCAGCTCCGCCTGACCACCGCCCGTCGGCTTCGACTCCGGCGCGTTCGTCGCGCCGGCCCTGCCCTCGTCGTCCGCGATCGGAGGAGCCTCCGGAGCGGGCTCGACGGGAGGCGGAGGCGCCGCCGGCTCCTTCCTCGCCAGACCGCCCACCGGCGAGGCGCCGTCGATGTCCTCGAAGACGCTGCGCTCGACGTGGCCGCTCGCGGACAGCGCCGGGAAGAGGCCTGCACGCACGTGCTCGATCAGGAACGGCACGGTGACGAGGACGAGCAGCGTGACGGCCGCGGCGCGTGCGCCTCCCGCCACCTTGCGCGAGATCACGAGACCGCGTCCCGGAGCCTCGCCCGCCTTCTTCGACGCGCGGTCGAGCGCGCGCACGAGCGCCTCGACGACGAGCACGAAGACGAAGACCCAGCGGGGCGCGCCCGACTCGGGGAACGTGAGGACGAACGTGACGAGCGAGAGCGCTCCCCAGGCTCGCCCCCAGAGCCGCCAGACGGCGATGGACAGAACGAGGACGAGGAAGAGCTCGAGGAGCGACCAGTGCTTGATCCACGTGCTCGGTACGTCGTCGACGCCCGTCGCGTGGAGCAGCCGAAACCCCGGCGGAAGGTGCAGCGTCGCGGTGACCGCGTGGAAATCGTGATTCCAGCCGACGGCAGGCAGATCGCTCGGGTCGGCGAGGATCCGGCTGTCGGCACTGACGCGGAGCTCGCCCTGCCGGACCTCGACGCCCGTCTTCGCCGCGTCACCTTCGAGATGCGTGATGAACTGGTCCCTTCCCCCGATCGACACGCGACCGAGCACGCTCGGCGGGAGCATCTCGAGGCGCGACGCACGACGGAGGTTGCCCGTGAGCGTGTCGCTCGCGGTGAAACCGCGCCCGTCGAAGTCGAGCCAGAGCGTGCGCTGCAACGTGAGGTGATCCGGAGGCGGCTCGGCGTCACCTCGCCGCTTCTCGACGAGCCGCAGCGAGTCGCGCAGCCCGAGCGGGTACGCCGGAAGCTTCTTCCACTCCTCGGGGAGCGAGGTCTGCTGCGGATCGATCGCGGGCACGCCCTCTACCTCGACGAGACGCAGGTTCGTGCGCGCATCGAAGACCCACACCTCTTCGCCTTCGCGCCACGGACCGTCGGGGTCGGGCCGCCGGAGCTCCTGCACGGGCCCTTCGCTCCGCGCGACGAGCTCGATCGTCCACGTCCCGGGTCGCGCCTGCACGCGCAGCCGCGTGTCCGGCTCGAGGCGCGCGGGGAGCTGGCTGTCGAGCGCCATCGGCACGAAGCCGGGCGGAAGCGTCTTGCCGAGCAGCACCTCGCGGTTGCGCCCGGCCACGTTGAGGACGATGCGCGTCGTGAGGAGGAGCGGGACGTCGTCGACGACGCGGCGGTGGACCACGAAGTCGAGCCTCTCGCCCTCCTCCGAGGTGAGCGTCTTCTGGAGCCAGAGCGTCCCCTTGGCGTCGCGGTTGGGATGGTCGACCGTCTTGCCGCGCAGCACGAGCCCGAGCAGCGCGGTCTGCGGCGGGATCTGCAGTGATTCGGGGAGCGAGTCCCACGCGAACGCGCCAGCGACGACGTGGTCGCCCGGCTCGAGCTCGACGCTCGGGACGCCTTCGCGCGGGATGACCACCGTACGCTTCCCGTCGACGGTCACGTCGAGAGGCCAGCGCTTGTCGTCGCCGGGCAGCGGCACCCATTGCCGTGCGTCCACGTGCCACGACTGGCGGAACGTCCCCCTCTTCTCGTCGAGCACCAGGTCGAGCCGTGCGGGCCACGCGCACTGGACGCTGCCGAGCCCGTGCAGCGAGGGACAGAGAGCGTCGGTCTTGCCGTGCAGGGCCCACGCCGTCCATGGCCGGAGCGGCTCCGGCACGGTCTTGGGGTCCATCGGCCCGTCCGCGCGCGCCGTCCGGGCGAGCAGCAGGGCGACACTCAGGATCGCAGCGAGAGCCAGCGCACGAAGGAACGCCCTCGAGGCGCGAGGCGCCCGGACATCGAGCTCGACCATGACCCCTCCGAAGAAGACGTGCGAGCGTAACACCCGAAACCCGCCATACGCGTGAGACCTGCGAGCGATCTCCGCGAGCTGCGAAATCGGCTGCGCATCGTCGTCGTCGCGCCGCGGCGAGGTGCGCGGCCCCTGGCCTTTTCGGCACGACGCGTGGTACGGAGGCTGCCCTCGCCATGTCGCATCCCCTCGTCGTCACCCTCGACCGAAAGAGCGCTCCGCGAACCATCTTTTCCGGCGATCGCCTGATCGAGGTGGACCTGCCTCCGGGCACGCGGGTCATCTACCCGAAGCAGCCGCTCGCCCCGCTGAAGGACGTCGAGGCCGCGATCCGGTACGCGATCAACCATCCGTACAACTCGGATCCGCTGCACGCGAAGCTCCGCCCCGGGATGAAGGTCGTCATCGGCATCGACGACATCTCCCTCCCGCTCCCGCCGATGCGGCGACCGGACGTGCGCGAGCGCGTGCTGACGGTCGTGCTTCAGACGCTGGCCGATCACGGCGTCGAGGACGTCGAGATGATCATCGCGACGAGCGTCCATCGCCGCATGACGGCCGACGAGATCCGGCACATGGTCGGCGACCGGATCTTCAACCAGTACTACCCCGATCGGCTCTACAACCACGACGCCGAAGATCTCCGCAACATGGTGGAGATCGGGACGACCGACGAGGGCGAGGTCGTCGAGCTGAATCGCAAGGCCGTCGAGGCGGACCTCCTCATCTACGTCAACCTGAACCTCGTCCCGATGGACGGCGGGCACAAGTCCGTGACCGTCGGGCTCTGCGGCTACAAGAGCCTGCGCGCACACCACAACCCGAAGGTGATGCGCGACTGCCACTCGTACATGGATCCGTCGCGGTCCGCGCTCGCCACGAGCGTCGAGCGCATGGGCCGTCTCGTGAACAAGAAGCTCGACGTCTTCCACATCGAGACGACCATCAACAACCGCATGTTCGACAAGCCGCTCGAGTTCTTGCACAAGAACGAGGACGACCTGTCGAGCATGGAGAAGGCCGCCCTCAAGGCGCTCACGGTCACGCTCTCGAAGGTCCCGCAGCCCGCGCGCCAGGCCATCTTCCAGAAGGTCCCCTCGCCCTACGAGGTCACGGGCGTCTTCGCCGGCGAGACCGAAGAGACGCACAAGCACACGCTCGCCCGCTGCTACGAGCAGTACCTCGTGCCCATCAAGGGCCAGGCCGACATCCTCGTGTGCGGCGTGCCGTACATCAGCCCGTACAACGTCGGGTCGTTCCTCAACCCGCTGCTCGTGCAGGTGATGGTGAACGGCTACCTGTTCAACATGTACAAGGGCGAGCCGCTCCTGAAGAAGGGCGGGACGATGATCGTCACGCATCCTTGCACGGACTACTTCGACAAGGAGCATCACGCCCCGTACATCGAGTTCGTCCACGGCCTCCTGCCCGAGACGCGCGACGCCCTCGAGCTGCACAAGCGCTACGAGGCGAAGTTCGCGTCGAACCCGGCCTACATCCAGGCGTACCGCACGGGGCACGCGTACCACCCGGCCCATCCCTTCTTCATGTGGTACTGGGGCGAGGCCGGCCGCCAGCACACGGGCCGCGTCATCGTCGTCGGCGCCGACAACGAGTACATCCCGAAGCTGATGGGCTGGGAGACGGCGCGCTCGATGGCCGAAGCGCTCGAGATGGCGAAGGACACGGCGCCGCCGAGCCCGGAGATCGTGCTCATGCACATTCCGCCGATCGTGATGGCGGAAGTGACGGCCTGAAAAGAGGCTCCAGGCTCCGGGCGGAAGGCTCCAGGGGGCTGGCAGGTCGGCAGGGGGGCGTCGCGCCAGTCGCTCTTGCGCCGAGCGCGTCGCTCGCTGCACGCCAGGCCGCGACGACTTTCGAGGCCTGACGTCGACGCCCGACGCGCGTTCCTTCGCGGATGACCGTGACGAGAGCGCCTCGGCGGTTGCCGACACCTTGTGCACTTGCGCCAGCGTCATACCCGCAAGGCTTCATGCGTGCTCGAAGGAACGTGGTCGAACGAGATCGCGGCTCTCCGATCTGTTGCGCACGAGCTGCCGAACGGTCGCTCGCAGTTCCCGCGGTGCGTCCGGAACGAGCCCGATCCTCGGTTTGGAAGCGTCGATGACCGGTGCAAAGAATCGACATCAGCCCGTCGGACTCCGAGCCCGTCGGTCACCCTCCCTGGAGCCTGGAGCCCGGAGCCCGGAGCCCGCTCACAGCCCGACCTCGTACGTCGTCATCACCCCCAGGTGATCGGACGGATAGAACCCCTTCGCATCGTGGTTCTTGAAGCACACGATCGAATCGACCGCCTTCACCGTTCGGCCGCCGGCGGAGCGGCCGAGGACGAAGTCGATGCGCCGCTTCGGGTTCTGCTCGAACGCGCCGTCGCGTAGGACGATCGGCGAGGTGTTGCCGGTCTCGGGCGTCCGGGCGCCGTGGACGTCGCGGTACGAGTCGACGAAGCCGGCGGACTCGAAGCGTTTCAGCGCGGGCGAGTTCTCCGTCGCGTTCATGTCGCCGGTGAGGAACGTCGGGAAGCAGTCGTCGTTGCGATCGATGAGATCGAGCGTCTGCCTCGCCTGGTCGTCGCGCGTGGCGTCACCCTCGGCGCCGCCCTTGTGATCGAGGTGCGTGTTCACCATGTCGATGAAGCCGCCGGACGGATGCTTCACGCGCGCCAGGATGCTGACACGCATCTTGCCGGTGTCCTCGTGGTGCTTCTCGACGATCGGCCAGCGGCTCATGACGGCGATGCCTTCGCCGCTGAAGAAGCCGGCGATGCCCGACTTGCGCTTCGCGTAGACGTGGTACTTCGCGTGCCCGCGCTTCGCGAGGAGATCGTTGAGCCTGTCGGCTTGGTCGTCCGCGATCTCGACCTCCTGCAGGCCGATGAGATCGGGATCGAGGCGCGCGATCTCGTCGGCGATGAGCGGAAACCTCCGCTTCCACTCATCGGAGTCGTGACGGAGGTTGATCGTCATGACCTTCACGGTCGCCGTCGTACGCGCCATCGTGCCGGCGCATCGCCCCGACAAGACCTCCTGGACCTCCTCGCCGACGACCTCGTCGCTCTCGGCGAGGCAACCTCCGTTCGCGATCGAGGCCAGAGCCAGGATCGCTCCGAACACCGCCGTAGCCCACCGCCCCATGCCTGCGCGCAATGCAGCATGTATACCTCCGCCCCACATGTACACCCGATGGAAATCACGGGCGTTTCGCGGGCCGGCGTGCGACGCCTGGGGGTGCGGTGGTCCGCGGATCGGTCGCTCGCTTGTCCATCTCCCGCGTCGTCTGCGCAATTCGTGCATCGTCGGCGGCGCCGGTCCGTCTTGATATCGTGGCGCTTCACGGGCGAGCCAGTCGTCCTCTCGCGCCCGCCGAAGACGAGGAGGGAAGGTCATGTCGAAGAGGCGGTTCGTTGGCGTCCTCATGGGGACGGCGGCTCTCGTCGTCGCCTGCACGGGCGGCGGGGGCAGCGGGGGTTCGGGCGACGGCGCGAGCAGCGGTGGCCCCGTGGGCTCGATCGACGCGTTCATCGCCCAGTACTGCGAGATCTTCCGGCCGTGCTGCGCAGAGGTGAACAAGCCCTACGACGAGGCGAAGTGCCGGGCGTTCTTCACCGCGCTGACGGCAGGCGCAACATACGATCCCGCCAAGGGTCAGGCATGCCTCGACGCCGTGCGCGGGGAGGCGACCGGTACGGCGCACTGCGGAGGCGAGCTCTCCGAAGCGACCGAGACGACTTGCGAAGGCGTCTTCGCGTCGGGACCTTCGACGGGGACGAAGCAGCCCGGCGAGGCTTGCGAGTCCGACTCGGAGTGCGCGAGCAGCCCCGAGGGTGAAGCGCACTGCGCCACGTCCTTCGCGGAAGGCACGACGACACGCCGTTGCCAGGTCCTCCTGCACGGCAAGGAAGGCGACGAGTGCGTCGGCGAGATGACCGAGGACGGGGCATCCGTGTCGTCCATCTCGGAGGGACCGCCACCGGAGCGCGTCGCGGTCTGCTACACCTCCGAAGGCCTGTTCTGCGATTCGAAGACGAAAAAGTGCGCGAAGATCCAGGACGTCGGCGGCGCGTGCGACCCGTTCAGCCACGCCTCGTGCGTCGACTCCGCATACTGCGACACGACCACCAGCACGTGCGTCGCGCGCAAGGGCGCTGGGCAGGACTGCACGGGCCGCTTCGGCGAGTGCGGGGATGATCACTACTGCGACGCCGAGACCAAAAAGTGCACCGCGTACGTCGCCGCCGGCCAGCCGTGCACGAACAACGACCAGTGCAAGAGCGGCTCGTGCACGAACGGGAAGTGCTCTGGCGGCGCATCGCTGATCATCGCCTTCGTCTGCGCCCAGTGACGCGCGCCCCAGCCACGGGGAGTGGCGAGGCAGGACGACCGGAGGGGGCAGAACGTTCAATCAAATCAAACCCTTCCCGCCTGCCCGCCTCCCACCCGGCGGAGGGGGTCAGGGCGCCGGTGCCCGGCGTAATCGCGTGAAATTCCAGGGTCACGCCGTCGTTGCCGCGTACCGGGCCGTGCGGTAGGACGCACGCGCCCATGCAGCACCCCAAGAATCCGGAAGCCAACGGGAAGCAGACGAACGGCAGCGGCGCTCCGGCGACGCCCATTCCCACCCTCGACGTCCGCGCTCAGCTCGAGGGCAAGCGGCTCCTCGTGCTCGGTGGGACCGGGTTCCTCGGGAAGATCTTCTGGATCCTCCTGCTCCATCGCTATCCGGAGGTCGCGAAGATCTACCTGCTCGTCCGCAAGAACGACCGGTACACGAGCGAAGAGCGCTTCTGGAAGGAGATCGCCACGAGCGATGCGCTCCAGCCGCTCCGCGAGGTCCACCAGGATCGCTTCGAAGAGTTCTTGCGGGAGAAGATCACGCCCGTCGACGGCGACGTCGGTCTGCCGCTCTGCGGGATCGACGTCGAGAGCCTGAAGGGCTCCGTCGACGCCGTCGTGAACGTCGCCGGCGTGGTCGACTTCAACCCGCCGCTCGACGAGGCGCTCGACACGAATGCGTTCGGGGCACAGAACCTCGTCGCGCTGGCGAAGGCGCTCGGCAACGTCCCGTTGATGCACACGTCGACGTGCTACGTCGTCGGCAACCGCGAGGGACTCATCCTCGAGGAGATGCCCGGCGAGCGCTACCCGTTCCCGCGCGCCGACGAGCTCGGGCGTGAGCTGTGGGATCCCGAGCGCGAGATCGCCGACTGCCTCGACCTCATCGCCCAGGCGAAGAGCCGGTGCGAGGACGCGTTCCGCCAGAGCGACTTCCTCGAGCGCGCGAAGAAGAACCTCGTCGCCCGCGGCGAGCCGACGACGGGCAAGCCGCTCGAGGACGAGCTCAAGAGCGTGAAGCGCAAGTACGTTTCGGATCGCCTCGTCGAGGCGGGCCTCGAGCGTGCCACGCACTGGGGTTGGCCCAACATCTACACGTACACGAAGAGCATCGGCGAGCAGATCATCGCGCGCTCCGGCCTGCCCTTCACGATCGCCCGCCCCGCGTGCTGCGAGAGCACGATCCGATTCCCGTTCCCGGGTTGGAACGAGGGCATCGGCACGTCGGCGCCCATCATCTTCCTCGCGATGAAGGGGCACCACCAGATCGTCGGCCGCGACGTGATCCTCGACTTCATCCCGGCCGACATGGTCTGCGCGGGCATGATCCTCACGCTCGCGGAGCTGCTCGAGGGCACCGCGAAGCCGGTCTACCAGTACGGCGCGAGCGACGTGAACCCCGGCACGAGCGAGCGGTTCGGCGAGCTCATCTCGCTCTACAAGCGCAAGTACTACCAGCGCGTCGGCAAGGGGAACCCGTTCATCAACTTCCTCCAGCAGCACTTCGAGCCGGCGATCGTCTCGATCGATCGCTACGACAGGTTCGGGCCGGGCGCGATCGCTCGCGCCGCTCGGACGATGTCGTCGATGTTGAAGAAGGCGCCCGGACCGGCGGCCTCGATCGCGCGCCCGGCGGCGGCCGCGCTCGAGAGCGCGGCGCGGCGCGAGGAGAAGATCGATCACATCATCCGGCTCTTCATCCCGTTCACGTGGGAGCAGAAGGGCCCGTTCTCCTGTGCGAACACGCGCGCGGCCTACGCCCGCCTCTCGCCCGAGGACCGCGAGAAGATCGACTGGGCGCCCGAGAAGATCGACTGGGCCGACTACTGGATGAACCAGCACATGCCGGCCATGGAAAAGCGCGTCATTCCGTGGCTCGAGCAGCGCTACAAGAAGGAGCTCAAGCCGCTCAAGGCGCACGACACGCTGGCGACGCTCGTCGATCAGATGGCGGAGCGGCACGAGCACGCGCTCGCGTTCGGCCGCCTCGAGAACGACGGCATCGCGCGCACGACGTACCTCGACGTCCAGGCGAGGGCCAACGCGACGGCGGCCCGCCTCGCCGAGCTCGGCGTGAAGAAGGGCGACCGCGTCGTGCTCAGCGGGTACAACCACCCGGACTGGCCGATCGCGTTCTTCGGCATCGTCCGCGCGGGCGCGACGGCCGTGCCGATCGATCCCGCGTTCGAGCCCGATCAGTTCGTCAACGTCGTCCGCGAGAGCGAGGCGCGCGTCATCCTCTGGGACGAGAAGGTCGAAGAGACCTGCGCCGCCGCCGTCGCGCGACTCGGCGAGGAGAAGGGCTCGCCGTTCGTCACGCGGCGGCTCGCCGACGTGACGCTCGCGGATCCCTCGCTCGTTCAGCCGGGGGTCGAGGTCGACGACGACGACATCGCGAGCCTCATCTACACGAGCGGCACCACGGGCAAGCCGAAGGGCGTGATGCTCACGCACGCGAACTTCACGTCGCTCATCGCGGCGCTCGCGCCGCTCTTCCCGCTCGGGACGGGCGACCGCGTGCTGAGCGTGCTGCCGCTCCACCACACGTTCGAGTTCACGTGCGGCATGCTCCTGCCCTTCTCGCGCGGCGCGCGCGTCGTCTACCTCGACGAGCTCAAGGGCGATCGCATCTCCGCCGCGCTCAAGGAGGCGCGCGTCACGGCGATGGTCGGCGTCCCCGCGGTGTGGCAGCTGCTCGAGCGGCGCATCCTCTCGCAGGTCCACGCGAAGGGGCCGGTCGTCGAGAAGGCATTCGAGATCGCCGCCGAGCTCAACCGGCAGCTCTCGATGAACACCGGCATCGATCTCGGCAAGGTCCTCTTCGGACCGGTGCACGAGGCGCTCGGCGGCAACATCCGGTACCTCATCTCGGGCGGCGCCGCGCTGCCGAAGGAGACGCAGCAGCTCTTCGCCGGCCTCGGCCTGAAGCTCACGGAGGGCTACGGGCTCACCGAGGCCGCGCCGGTGCTCACCGTGGCGAAGCCCGGATCCCCCGCGGGTCAGGTCGGCAAGCCGATCCCGGGCGTCGAGATCAAGATCGACTCGCCCGACGAGAACGGCGTCGGCGAGGTGCTCGCGCGCGGCCCGAACGTCATGGCGGGCTACACCGACGCCGAGCAGACGAAGCTCGTCATCGACGACGAGGGTTGGCTCCACACGGGCGACCTCGGCAAGCTCGATCGAGACGGCCGGCTCGTCATCGTCGGACGCGTCAAGGACGTCATCGTCACGTCGACCGGCGAGAACGTGTACCCGGACGACATCGAGCGCATGCTCGGGAAGGTCCCGCACATCTCCGAGCTCGCCATCGTCGGCGTGACGGGCCGGAGCGGCGGCGAGCGCGTCGGCTGCATCGCCGTCCCCGAGCCGGACGACACGATCGACCGGGCGAAGCGCCTCGAGCGCGCGCAGGCGTCTCTCCGCGCGGCGATCTCGAAGCTGCCCTACGGGCGCCAGCCGACGATCATCCACCTCTACGACGCGCCGCTGCCGCGCACCGCCACGCGGAAGGTGAAGCGCAACGAGGCGCGGGCGATCCTCGAGCGCTTGATGCACGCGACGGCCCGCCCGGAGGGCGTCGACGCGCCGACGAGCCCCGTCCGCGTCGCGATCGCCGCGGTGAAGGGCAAGAAGGCGTCCGAGATCCACGGCGACATGACGATCGGCGACGAGCTCGGCTTCGACTCGCTCGCGCTGACGGAGCTGCTCGTCGCGCTGGAGGCGAAGTACGGCCCGATCGATCCGAAGGCGCTCCAGGCCTGCCGGACCGTGGCCGACGTCGAGAACCTCGTCGGCACCGAGCGTGCGTCGCTGCGCCCGCAGCCGCCCACGCGCTCGCGCTACGCCATCGAGGGCCGCCGCGAGAACGGGTCGACGGCGAAGAAGCCGCTCGTCCTTCCCGAGCCGATCCAGGAGCAGGGCAAGCGGATCATCGGCAAGTTCCAGGACCTCTTCTACGGCGAGGTGATGCGGTCGAAGGTCGTCGGCCGCGCGTTCATCCCGCACAACCGCAACACGATCGTCGTGGCCAACCACGCGAGCCACCTCGACATGGGGTTCGTGCGCCACGCGCTCGGCAAGTACGGCGAGGACATCGTCACGCTCGCCGCGCAGGACTACTTCTTCGAGAAGAACACGCTGCAGCGCGCGTTCTTCGAGAACCTCACGAACCTCAAGGCCGTCGATCGCCGTGGAGGCCTCCGCGCGAGCGAGCGTCAAGCCGCCGAGATCCTCACGCGCGGCAAGACCATGCTCATCTTCCCGGAGGGCACGCGCTCGACGGACGGTGAGGTCCACGAGTTCAAGCCGCTGCTCGGCCACCTCGCGCTGACCTACGGCGTCGACATCCTGCCGCTCTATCTCGCGGGCACGCACAAATCGATGCCGAAGGGCTCGAAGTTCCCGACGAGCCGCGACATCGAGGCGCGCATCGGTCCGCCGATCACCGTCGCGGACATGCGGCGGCTGACGAAGGGCCTGTCCCCGGGCGACGCCGCGCGCGAGGTCGCGAAGCTCGCGCGGCGGGCCGTGCTGGCGCTCAAGGAGGGCACGATCCTCGACGCGTCCCGCCTCGAGAGCCTCGCCGAGGACGAACCGAAGGAGCACCCGCTCGTGACGCTCTTCGCCGAGCTCCAAGGCAAGTTCCAGAAGGACGCGGTCGACAAGCCCGTCTCCTTCTATTTCACGCTCGGCAACGACGAGAAGGCCAAGTGGACCGTCATCGTCTCGAAGGAGAGCTGCGAGGTGAAGCCCGGCAAGCCGGCCGGCGGCACGGCCGACTGCGTGCTGAAGACGACCCCGGAGCTCTTCACGAAGATCGTCCGCGACGCGTACGTGCCGTCGCCGAGCGAGTTCCTCTCCGGAGCGATCAAGTCGAACGACATCGGTCTCTTGATGACGTTCCAGAAGGTCTTCGCGCTCGCGTGAGGTCGCTCACGCGGCGCTGACGATCTCCATCAGCCGGTCGAGGGTGATCGGCTTGACGAGGTGCGCCACGAAGCCCGCGTCCGCCGAACGGCGGCGATCGGAGTCCTGCCCGTAGCCGGTGACGGCGACGAAGCGAACGTTCTTCGAGAGCTTCGGGAGCAGGCGCAGGCGTCGGGCGAGCTCGTAGCCGTTCATCTCCGGCAGGCCGATGTCGAGCAGCGCCACGTCCGGATTGAAGCTCTCCGCGACCGCGAGGGCCGCCGGGCCGTCGTTCGCGACGAGGACGTCGTGGCCTCCCTCGCGCAAGGCCTCCGCGAGCAGGCACGCGGCGTCCTCGTTGTCGTCGACGAGGAGGATGCGCTTGCCGATGCGGGGAGCGCTCGCGCACACCGTCTCCGGCGACGCCAGAGCGGCGCTCGTGGCGACGCGTGCCAAGAGCGGGAGCTCGACGACGAACTCGCTGCCTTTGCCCGGTCCCGCGCTGTACGCGCGCACCGATCCGCCATGGAGCTCCACGAGGCTGCGCACGATCGTCAGCCCCAGCCCGAGGCCGGTGAAGGAGGCGCGGATCTGACCTCGTTCGCGATACTGGACGAAGGACTCGAAGATGCGGGTCAGCATCGTCTCCGGGATCCCCTTCCCTTCGTCGCGGACCCGAAGCCGCACCACCGAATCCTCGTGCTCCACGCGGACGTCGATGGTCGAGCCGATCGGGCTGTACTTCGACGCGTTGTCGAGCAGGTTCGCGAACACCTGCGCCAACCGGACGAGGTCCGCGTCGACCCAGAGCTCCTCGGGCGGTCGCGACAGCACGAGCCGCTGGCTCCGCTGCTCGATCACCGGCCGTGTCATCTGGACCGCCTGCTCGACGGCGACATCGAGCTCGATCGGCTCGCGGTGGACCTCCATCTCGCCGCGTGCAATCCGCGAGACGTCGAGCAGGTCGTCGACGAGACGGGCGAGGTGCACCGACTGACGCTCGATGACTTGGAGCTCGCGCGACGACTCGCCGCGCAGCTTCATGAGCTCGAGAGCGGTCAGGATCGGCGACAGCGGATTGCGGAGCTCGTGACCGAGCAGCGCCAAGAAGTCGTCCTTCGCACGACTCGCGAGCTGCGCCTCCGTCTTCGCCGCGCGAGCCTCCTCGAGGAGCCGATCGCGCTCATCGTCGGCGCGCCGGCGCTCGGCGAGGCACTCGAGCGCGATGGCCTCGTGATGGTGGACGATCTGCTCGTAGGCCCGCGTGCACCATCGAGCGTGCTCACCGCGCTCATGGCGGAGGAGCCCGACGCCGACGCTGGGCGCGAGCGTCCGGAAGAGCTCGGCCGTCTCCTTCGGGATCCTCACGGTGGAGAACAACACGACGACGAAGATGCTCGACGGAGACAGCACGCCCCCGAACCCGAGCGCCGACCGAACGCCGTAGCGATCGACGAACCCCGCCTGGTCGGGGACGAGCGGCGAGCCCTCGGCCTCCTCGACGTGGAAGACGTCGAACAGCCTCGAAACCTCCGTTCGGCCGAGCTCCTTCCCCGAGACGAGACCGGCGGGGAGCCGGAGTTGCTCGAGCAGGGCCGCGACCATCGGGAAGCTCGCTCCGGCGCCCTTCGAGTCGAGCGGGAACAGCCGGTGTCGTCGCGATTCGTCCGGTCTGTTCCACTGCGGCTCGATTCCACGCGTAGCCCAGAGCACGAGGCACGGCGCGGACGGCGGAAGAGGCACCCCATTCGACGGACCGAGCCCAACGGCGACGGAGGAAGAGAACGGCCGAGTCCGGAAGATGCGGACGAGCGCGCACTGCCGTTGGCGCGTCTCGGAGCTCGCGAGCTCCTGGAACAGGTAATCGACCACGCGCTCCGCGGCGTCGTCTTCGTCGCGAGCGATGTCTCGGACGCGTCGGAGCGCCGCCGAACATCGATACATGTCGCCGAGCGAGAAGGACGTGAGGTCGAACACCTCCCAGACCGTCGTACGCTCGGACGGTCACCGCAAGCAGAGCGGGCGATCCGATTGCGCACGCGTGCGCAATTCGCGCGACGTCGAGCACGGTCCGAGCTCGACAACCCGCCGGCGATCGACCTTGCACGCCCGGGGACCGTGTGTCAGTAGAGGCGCGCGGCGGAGTGGCAGGAGCTCGAACGTGAACCATCTCCATCGCTTCGCTCTCACCCTCCCGCTCGCCCTCGCCGGCTTCGGTTGTACGACGTCTGCCGGCGACCCGGTCGACTCGAGCTCGCAGGCATCGACGCAGGCTCAGGACATCGCGTTCGAGTGCACCTGCGACGACGAGGCGTGCCGTGTCCCGGGCCTCATGGATTTCCGCGCCTATTACGTGACCGGCGAGGACTCGCTCCACGTGCGGACCTTCTTCGGCACGAGCATGCTGTCGACGGCGAACACCTCCAACTTCGTCGGGGTGCGCGCCGACGCCTCCGACGACCAGGTCGTGTTCGAACGGTTCGAGCACGTCAGCGCGAGCACGCTGGAGCCCGCGGAGCCGATCCGCCCGGAGGACGAGCTCCTCGTCGGCGCCTCGATCCGCATCGATCGAGCGCTGCTCGAGACCGGGCCCGAGTACTCGGGAGAGGAGGTCCCTCCCTCGCCCCATCGCTCGTTCGGCTTCGTCGACGTCGAGCGGGACGGCGAGCTCTACTCGTACACGTGCATCGGCCTGTGGCGTGAGAACATCTGAGGTCGGACCTCGACCGCCCGAGGGCCGACGAACCTCGAGGGTCGCGCGTCGCCAGGGGTCGTGGTACGCCCCTGCGCGATGCGCGCGACCTCGAAGCGAAGCCCGAAGCACGTCGCGAAGAGCGCGGCCCTGTCTCTGCGGGACGGCGCGCTCCGACTCGTGGTCGTGGCCGACACGCACAGCGAGCCGCACCCGAAAGCTCTTTCGTGGATCGCAGCGGAGAAGCCCGACGCGATCCTGCATGCGGGAGACATCGGCGACCTCTCCGTCGTCGACGCGCTCTCGGAGATCGCGCCGACGCTCGCCGTGCGCGGCAACATCGACGTGCACGCGAACGAGCTGCCCGACGAGCTCGCGATCGATCTCCTCGCCGGCTCGGGCACGCCCGACCCGACGGCGAAGCTATTGCGCCTGCTCCTTCTCCACATCGCCGTGTACGGCCCGAAGCTCCGCGCGGACGCAGCGCGACGGGCCCAGACGGCGCGGGCCTCCGTCGTCGTCTGCGGCCACTCTCACGTCCCGTTCATCGGTCGCGATCGTGGCCTCACCATCTTCAACCCCGGGTCGATCGGGCCTCGCCGCTTCCACCTCCCGATCGTCTTCGGCGTCATGGAGGTGAAAGACGGACGCCTGACGATGAAGCACGTCGACTGCGAGACGGGCGAGCAGTGGCTGCCGTGACGTCCGGAGACGCTCCCGTCGGCGTCACGGGCAGAGGAGCTGCGTGGGCGTCTTGGCGCCCTCCCCGCAGTAGCCGCGCGAGCAACCCGCCTTCGCCGGCGTGCACGTCGAGCACCGATCGGGATCGTTCAGGTCGCAGACGTGCAGGTTCTCTCCACCGCAATCGGCCTTGCACGTGATGCGGTTGTCGTCGACGCGCAGGACGCCTCCGCCGCGCTGAGTGGTCGGGGCGCAGCATTTCAACCCGGAGCCGCAGTCGCTGTCCCGCAGGCACTCGACGACGATCTCTGCTGGCTTGCTCCCGCACGTTGCGTTGCACGAGAGCTGCCCCTCGTCGAGGCAGCACGTGCTGCACGTCTCCCCGCCGCAGTCGATCTTGGCAGCCTCGACGAGACCGAAGGTGCGGTCGAGCACGCTCGCGCTGCCCACGATCTCGAGCGGTGACACGTCCGCGCGACGGGCCGCAGCGAGCGGCGTCGTGGGGGCGGCGTCGGGATCGTCGCTGATCGCGAGGCGAAGGTCCGTCGGATCGATCGACGTCGAGCCGGTCGACTTTTCCAGATCGAAGATCACGTGCGCGGGGATGGCGAGACCTCTCGGCGGAGACATCGTGACGCGATAGCGAGGCGTACCCCGCGCGCCGTCGTCGCTCACGCGACCGATCGCGATCCGCACGGTCTCGTCGAGCGCTCCCGGAAAGACGACGACGCTGAGCACGCCGCTCGGATCGCGCACGCCCCCGCCCGAGGGCCCGACCTCGATCCCCTCGTCCTTCGCGTTGATCTCGCTGGATGCCGCGGGCACCTCCTCGACGGGCTCCGGACTGGAGCAGCTCACGACAGCAGACGTCGCGACGAGCGCGACGAGACCCCCGAACGAGAAAGTGAAAGCACCCCGCATCGTAGTTCGCAGACTAACGCCACCATTACGAACGGCCGGAGCGGGAACGAACTTTTCAGCCCGGAATTGGCGGAGCTTGGGCGACATCGCCGTCGAAGGAATACGCCCCGGCGCGTAGTAGGATGCCGCCCTCCGATGGCGTTCCGATCGCATCTCCGCTGGACGAGCCCGCCGATTCGGCGCTGGGACCGCACGATGCTGGCGCTCGCCGTCGTCGTCCTCGCCTTCCTGTTCTGGCGGAACGCACTGCTCGCGAGCCGCGTCATCGACGGGACACGATGGTTCGTCCTCGACGACGACATGATGATCTCGATGCGCTACGCGAGGAACCTCGTCGAGGGGCACGGCCTCGTGTGGAACCCCGGAGAGCGCGTCGAGGGCTACACGAACTTCCTCTGGACGATGGTGATGGCGGGCGTCCACCTCCTGCGCGTGCCGGAGCCCACGATCTCGCTCGCCGTCAAAGGGGTCGGCTTCGTGCTCCTCGCGAGCTCGCTCTGGCTCTCGGTGCGGATGCTCCGTCTGTTCGCGCCGCGCTCGCTCCTCGCGACGCCCCTCTTGCTCGTGTGCCTCGTGACCTGCGCCGATGTGCTGCACTGGTCCGTCTGGGGCTTCGAGACGTCGCTCCTGACCTTCCTCGAGCTGGTCTTCCTCGTCTGCGTCTTCGAGCAACGCTGGCTGCCGATCGGCTTCGCCGCGCTCTCGCTCGTCCCGCTCACGCGCGGCGACGGGCTCCACATCTTCGCCGCCGACGCCCTCGTGGCGCTCCTCCTCTCGAAGTCGCGCGCGCGCACGATGCTCTGGCTCGCGCTCGCCCTCGTGCCCGCGTGCGCGCACCTCGCGTTCCGGCGCAGCTACTACGGCGAGTGGCTGCCGAACACGTACTTCCTCAAGGTCTACCTGCTCGACGGCCGGTACGCGCGAGGAGCGACGTACGCGCGCAACTTCCTCCTCCGCTATGCGGTGCCGCTGACGCTCGCCGCCGGCAGCGCGCTCGCCATCGCGCGAAACGACCGGCGCGGCATCGCCCCGTTCGTCGTGGTCGTCGGCACGCTCTCGTACGCCGTCACGACGGGCGGCGACATGTTCGGCAACTTCCGCTTCTTCGCGCACGTCATGCCGATCGTGTTCGTGTTCGCCACGGCGGGGATCGTGACCGTCGCCCACGGCAAGCTGGGATCCCTCGTGTGGAGCGTCGTCCTGTTCGTGGTGTCGTTCCCGCTCGTGCGACCGATGCGCACGCTCGTCGTCCTCGACACGAACGGCGATCCGCACGAGCAGCTCCAGGTCGCGATGCTCTTGAAGAAGAACGCGCGGCCCGACAGCACCATCGCCGTCATCCCCGCCGGCATCGTCCCTTACTTCACGCGGATGAAGGCCGTCGACGTCCTCGGCAAGAACGACAAGTACGTCGCGCGCCTCACGCCCTTCCCCGGGTCGATGGTCGGTCACGGCAAGCTCGACCCCGCCTACTCGCTCGCGACGAAGCCCGACCTCGTCATCTCCTGCCGCAGCCACTCCTTCGTCGCGTCGCTCACCCGTGACACGCGGACCACCGACGTCGTGGCGAGCTTCCTCGCATCGGGCAAGTTCCAAGACGAGTACCGGAGCTACCCGATCCGGGAGGAGTTCCTCCTCGCGCGCACGGCCGTGTACACGCACGCAAGATCGAAGGAGGTGCTCACGCGAGACTGGAAGAAGGTCGAAGTGTCGCCCTGATCCTCCCGCTCAGAAGAGCGTGAGCTGCTCCGCGCGGCGTTCGTCCCCCTTCGGCTCGGTCCTTCGTCGCGAAGGCGGGAGGAGCTGCCGGACGAGGCTCGACTCGCGACGGAAGAAGCCTTCGGTGTGGAAGCTGTCGTCGAGCCCGAGGAGCATGATGTCGAGGTGGTGGACGAGCTCGTGCACCAGCGTCCGGAGGAAGGTCCGGAAGCGGACGACCTTCGCCCGGGCTGCCGTGCGCATCCAGACCTCGAGCTTCGGCGGCTTGCCGTCCCGGGCATAGGTGTAGAGGCCGTGGAGCTCGCCGTCGTCGAGCGTCGGCCTCACCTGACGGACGCGGACGTCCACCGGCGGGACGCCGAGCTGGGCGAGGAGCGCGTCCGATAGCGCCGTGACCGCCGCGGCCACGCGCGCTCGCTTCCCACCGGCGAGCTCCTCCTCCAAGCGAGCCACGAGCGGCCTCAGGGCGGCGGGGTCGGGCAGCGGGATGTGCGTGACCGCGTCGCTCCGGCGATAGGTGGCCCGGTCCTTGGCCGAAAGCCGCTCGTAATAGGAGAAGCGCCGCGGCATCGCCCACCGACCACGATAGCCTTGCTGGCGAACGGGGTCGAGACTACGAATCGCCGCGTGAGTCGCTGGTTCGTCACTGGAGCAACGGGCTTTCTCGGGCGCCACCTCGTCCGCGCGCTCCTCGACAAGGGGCACGAGGTCGTCGCGCTCGTCCACGAGAGAACGGGGCGCGCCGGTGAGCTTCCGCCGGAGGTCACGCGCGTCGAAGGCGACGTGCGCGATCGAGCGAGCATCGAGAAGGCGCTCGGCCCCTGCGACGGCGTCTTCCACTGCGCCGGCAAGGTGTCGCGCAGACCCGAAGACGCCGAGGCGCTCTACAAGCTCCACGTCGAGGGAACGAAGAACGTGCTCGACGCGTGCATCGCGCGCGGGGTACGTCGCGTCGTCGTCGCCTCCACGAGCGGGACGATCGCGGTCAGCGACGATCCGGATCACATCGCGACGGAGGACGACGTCGCGCCGATCGGGCTCATCAACCGTTGGCCCTACTACCGCTCCAAGTTCTTCGCCGAGAAGGCCGCGCTCGAGCGCCACGGCGCTCCGCTCGCGGACGGCTCGGGCACGCTCGAGGTCGTGTGCGTCAATCCCGCGCTGCTCCTCGGCCCGGGCGACGTGAACGGCTCGTCGACCGAGGACGTCCGGCTCTTCCTCGAGCGGAAGATCCCCGTGATCCCGCCCGGCGGCCTCTCGTACGTGGACGCGCGCGACGCAGCGCAGGCGATGGTCCTCGCGATGGAGCGCGGCATCGGAGGGCGCCGCTACCTCATCGGAGCGTGCAACCTCACCATCAAGGAGTTCTTCGCCCGCCTCGAGAGGGTCTCGGGCGTACGCGGCCCCGTCGTGCCGATGCCGCGACAAGCGCGGGACATCGCGCGCACGGGCGCCGAGATGCTCGAGCGCCTGACGACGCGCTTCGGGATCCCGGCCGCGATCGATCCCGTGAGCATCGACATGGCCCACTTCTACTGGTACCTCGACGCGACGCTCGCCGAGAACGAGCTCGGCTGGTCGCCGCGCGATCCGGTCGAGACGCTGGTCGACACGGTACGCGACCTCGAAGAGCGCGGCGTCGTCTGGCCCGCCGCGGGCGGCTCGTTCCTCGCGTCGCTCCGGCGGCGGGTCATCAGCGTGCAGGACGAGGCGTGAGCCGGCCGCTCCTCGTCGTCAACCCGCGCTCCGGAGGCGGCGCGACGGGACGCACGTTCTCGGCGCTGCGCGCGACCGTCGAGCGCACGCTCGGGCCCGTCGAGGTCGCGATGACCGAGCGACCCGGGCACGCGATCGACCTCGCCCGCGAGGGCGCCATCGCGGGGCACCCGCTCGTCGTCGCGGTCGGCGGCGACGGGACGATCCACGAGGTCGTGAACGGCCTGCTCCAGGCGCGTTCGAGCGCCGACGGGGCGAAGGCCGCCGACGTTCGGCTCGGGATCATCGGACAGGGCACGGGCGGAGACCTCCGCAAGACGCTCGGCATCGAGCACCGGCTCGATCGCTACGTCGAGGCGATCGCGAGCGGAAGAGAGCGCGCGCTCGACGTCGGGAAGTTCACCGGCGGCGGCAGGTCCGGGCACTACTTCGTGAACATCCTCTCCGCGGGGATGGGCGGCCTCGTCGATCGCTACGTCGCGGACGCGTCGCGCCTCTTCGGCGGGAAGGCAGCGTACTTCGGGGCGTCGCTCAAGGCGCTGCTCGCCGCACGCCTCGGGACGGTCCGGTGCACCGTCACGAACGACGGCAAGACGGAAGAGCATCTCGTCCGCTCGTTCATGATCGCCATCTGCAACGGCAGGTACTTCGGCGGCGGCATGAAGGTCGCGCCGATGGCCGAGATCGACGACGGCACCTTCGAGATCGTCGCGCTCGGCGCGACGTCGAAGATCGGCTTCGCGCTCACGTCGGGCAGCATCTACAGCGGCGGACACATCCGCCAGCCGGGGACGGTGCACCTCCGCGCCCAGAAGGTGCGGCTCGAGCTCGTGAACGCCGACGCGAAGGACGTCTTCCTCCTCGACGTGGACGGCGAGCCGATGGGCGGCCTGCCCCTCGAGGTCGAGGTGCTGCCGAAGGCCCTCGTGCTGCGCGGTTGATCGCGACGGTCGATCAGGAACGACGCGCGCGCCGAGAGGCGGCCAGCGCCGCGGCGACGAGCGCGATGCCGAAGCCTCCGCCCGCGGCGCCGCCGGGAGCGGCGGAGCAGCCCGACGCACGCTCGCGCGCGATCGCCTCGAGCTCGTCGTCGTCCTCCTCCGGCGACTGCAGGCTCACTTCCGGCGCTTGCGCGACGGCGGACGACGCGTCGGCGTCCAGCGCCTCGGCCGCCGGCGCGATCTCCGGCGCGTCCCGAACGCCGGCGTCCTCTCCCTCCTCCTCTCCCTCGCCGGTGGGGCTCGGGTCGGCGCAGCAGCGGAAGCTCTGCTGGTAGGCGACGAAGTCCTCGCCGTGCGCGCGGGTCGACGGCCGGCAGCGCGCGCGCACCGGTCCCCAGTAGCCTCCCTTGAGGATCGAGACGTAGCCGGTCTTGTTCACGCTGGTCGTCCACTCGTCGACGTTGCCGGTCATGTCGTAGACGCCGAAGGGGCTACGGCATGCCGGCCGCGATCCCGACGGCTCGCCCTGCCACAAGCGATCGAGCTCGCGTCGCGCCCGGTCGCCGTTGCGCGGCTGCAGCGCACCCTCGGTGAACGCGCGCCACGGGCGGTCGACGACGCACGCCGTGTCGTCGCGCTCCCAGCCGTAGGGGTACGGGCGAGCCTCCTCGCCTTCGCAGGCGAAGGTCCACTCGTTCTCCGTGCAGAGCCGCTTCCCCTCCTTCTTGCAGAGCGCCGCGGCCTCCCGATACGTCGCGACGATGACGGGGTACTCGCCGGCGACGTTCGGGTACTCGAACCGGTCGATGCAATAGTCCATCGGCTGGGTCGGGATCCGCTCGATGTCCTTCGCGAGCTTCTCTCGATCGAAGACGCGGCACCGCGCGGGGAACTCACGGCTGATCCAGTCGACGCACGCGGCGTCCTGGATGCGCTCCACCTCACCGGTCACCGAGCCTCGGCCCTCCCAGCGGAAGGCTCCCGTCACACGGACCATCCCGTCGGGGCACCCTGGGTGCTTCGACAGATCGATGTCGCCGACGGCGGGGGCCTCGCCGGAGGTCGGAGCGACGATCTGCCAGTGCTTGCCGTCGATCGAGCGCCACTCGAAGCGGAGCTCGTCGCCCTGGCGCAGCTCGTTCGCGAAATCGACGAGCGACAGCCCTCGCGCACGCAGCTCGCGGCGCGCCACGCCTCCCAGAACGAGCGAGACCACCGCGAGCGAACCGAACCCGATCAGGACGCGACGTCGAGGCATGCGGATCTTCGGTCATAGCACGTCGCGACGTCACGCGGCCGTCGGCGGGTGCCGACGGTCGGCTCGGGAGATGGACCGAGTCACGCCGGCTGGGGCAGCGCCTCGTGCGTCGCCTCGGCGTGCGCGAGGCGCAGGCGGACGGTCTGGATCCGCCTCCGCGTGGCGTCGACGACCTCCAGGTCGACGTCGTTGACGCGCGTCTTCGCGCCGGGCTCCGGGATGGTCCCGAGCTCCGCGATGATGAGCCCCGCGAGCGTCGTCCACGCGGCGCTCTCGGGGAGGTCCAGGTCGAGCATGCGATTCACCTCGTGGATCGGGGTGCTCCCCGGGAGGACGACGCTGCCGTCGGCCTCGCGCCGAACGCCGGCTGCCGGCTTCTCGTGCTCGGCGAGGATGTCGCCCACGAGCTCCTCGACCAGCTCTTCGAGGGTCACGACGCCGACGACGGAGCCGGTCTCGTCCACGACCATCGCGAGCTGCACCTGGCGCCGCTGCATCTCGCGGAGCACGTCGACGGCGGGCACGGACTCCGGCACGAACACGGACGTGCGCGCGAGCTCCTTCAGGGTACGGTCGCCGGGCGCGAGCAGGACGTCGCGAAGGGTCACGTAACCCGTGATGTCGTCCTGGGTACCTTCGTAGATCGGCTGCCGCTCGGCGAGCTCGTCGACGAAGCGCTCCCGCACCGCGTCGACCGTCAACGTCGCGTCGAGCGGGCGAACCTCCGTGCGCGGCACCATGACCTGCGCCACGCGGAGCCGTCCGAAGTCGAGGGCGCGCGACGCGATCTCTCCGGCGCTCGGAGCGATCACGCCCTCCTGCGCGGCCTCCTCGACCAGCGTCTGCAGCTCGGCCGGCGAGAGGCGTGCCTCGGTGAACGTCGTCCGGTCGCGGAAGAGCCTCAGGATCACGTTCGAGCTCGCCGTGAGGAACCACACGACGGGTCGTGCGATCGTGGCGAGGGCGAGCAGCGGCCGCGAGACGAGCATCGAGTACCGCTCCGCGCCGCGGAGCGCGAGCGACTTCGGCACGAGCTCGCCGAGCACGAGCGACACGTACGAGACAAAGAGGACGACGCACGCGAGCGCCACCTCCGAGGCGACCCGCGGGCCGAGCCCGGCTCGCTGGAGCAGCGCGCTCGCCGGAGCCGCGAGCGTCGCACCGCCGAAGGCGGCCGCGGTCGCGCCGATCACGGTGATTCCGATCTGGACCGTCGCGAGGAAGCGCTCGGGCTGACGCCGGAGGCGATCGACGCGGATGGCGGCCGCGTTGCCTTCGGCCACGAGCTCCTTGAGTCGGCTCTTCCGTATCGAGATGACCGCGATTTCCGCGGCCGCGAACAGGCCGTTCGCGATCGCCAGAGCGACGATGACGAAGAGCTCGGTCCAGACGGTCATGGCGAAGCGTCGCCCTCGGACGCTCCGCGAGCTCGCCTCGCGTGCGATGGAGGTTCGTGGATCACGACGTGGATCTAGCGCGCCGGCAGGATCGAAGGCTCAGCCGCTTTCGTCCTTCTTCGGCTCGCGCGGCGCGCTCGGGCTTCTTCCGGCATCGCCGACGGGCGGCGGGTTGACGGCCGCGACCTCCGCCGTGAGCGGACCGGTCTCCGCCGTCTCGCCGGTGCAGCACTCGGCTTGGTTCACGCCGTACATCGGACAGCCGCTTCGGGCGCACTGGGCATGGCCGTGCACCCAGACCATCTCGGACCTGCAGAGAGCACAGCGCATGGGCTCACGAACCGTGCGGCCCGGTGGCCTCGTACACCTCGCGAAGCAGATCCAGTCCGGGCCGCTTCTTTCCCTTCGCGATCGCCCAAACCGTATCACGCACGTAGGCGTTCACGGGGACCCGGAGACCGTGCTGCCGAGCCCGATCCACGACCTCTCCGTTGAGGAAGTCGACCGCAGGCGTACGGCCGCGCTCGATCGCGGACAGCATCGAGCTCTTCATTCTGCGGAACCGGAAGCCGACGGCGAGCAAGAGGCCGTGCTTGGCGACGAGGCTCGGCGAGCCGGCGGAGCGCATCTCTTCCTCGGTCAGGGCGATCCACGAGAGGTCGAGCGTGCCCGAGACCTTCTCGAGCCGGACGCCTTCCTTGCGCGCGACCATGACGACCTCGGTCATGACCTCGAGCGCGAGCCGCCGGACGAACCGATGCTGGAGCAGCGCCCCGAGCCGGTCACCGCCGATCGTGCCGAGCGAGGAGATCGCGCAGTTGATCGCGAGCTTGCTCCACCGCTTGCCGCGGAGGTTCTGCGTCGTCTCGACCGGGCCGACCGCCTCGAGCGCACTGATGAGGTCGTCCGTCTCCGGGCCGAGCGGGTCGCCGCTCGGATACCCGATCGTGAAGCCGCCGGAGGCCGTCTTCTCGTAGAGCCCAGGCTCCGGCATCGTCGCGCCCCAGCCGACGACGGCGCCGAGGACGCGGTCCTCTCCCGCGATCTTGGCGACCCGCTGCTCGCAGAGGCCGTTCTGGAGGCAGACCATGACGCCGTCGTCCGCGAGCGCGGGGAGCGCGGAGCGCGCCGCTTCCTCGACCTGCGGAGGCTGCGTCGCGAGCAGGACGTAGTCGAACTTCTCTCCGTTCGTCGGGACGCCGAGCGAGACGTTCGCGCGGACGACGCGGGGAGCGCCCTCGCCGACGACCTTGAGCCCGCGCTCCGTCACCGCCGCATGGATGGTCGGGTTCGTCGTCACCGCCGTCACGTCCTGCCCGGTCTCCGCGAGCGCAGCCGTGACGATGCCGCCGATGGCGCCGCAGCCCATGACGAGGAAGCGGGGAGAAGCGAGTACGTCGGACATCTGGAGATCCCCTTGCTGCTCCGGCGGCTCGGCCCCATCGCCCGCGGCCGGAGCGGCCCAGCTTTAGCACCTTCTTCCCTTTCGGCCAGCATGGTTCCGGGGCATCCTGCGCCCCGGAAAAATGGGCTTCTCGTCGTTCGTCAGGGTCATCGCGATGGCCGCCTTCGTCGCCTGCGCCGCCGCCGGGTGCGGGACGGGGCGCGGGGCCGCGACCGCCGCGTCCGTCGACGACGCGACGCGGCGGCTCCACGCCCTCTTCGCCGAGGAGTGGGAGCACGACATGCGCGAGTTCCCCGTATGGGCGTCGGAGCTCGGCGACATGCGCTTCGCGGACAGCTGGGACGACGTGAGCCTCGCCGCCCACGCGCGCCGGCACGACCACGACCGCGAGGTGCTCGCGAAGCTCGCGACCATCCCACGCGCGGAGCTCTCGAAGGAGGACGCGCTCAGCTACGACCTGTTCCGCTACAAGTACGAGCTCGCCGTCGAGGGCCACCCGTTCCGTCTGTACCTCTTGCCGATCAACCAGCGCGGCGGCATCCAGACGGCCGACGAGGTGGCGGACGCGCTGCCGTTCACGACGCGTGAGCACTACGAGCAGTGGAACGCGCGTCTGATGGCGTTCCCGCGGTACATGGACCAAACGATCGAGCTGCTCGCCGAGGGCGTGCGCACGGGCATCACGCATCCGAAGATCGTGATGAGCCGCGTGTCGGCGCAGATCGAGAAGCAGATCGTCGACGATCCGACGAAGAGCCCGTTCTTCGCGCCGTACCAGAAGACGCACTCGCCGTTGCCGCCCGCCGAGCGAGAACGGCTCGCGAGCATCGCGAAGCGCGCGATCGCGGAGCACGTCGTCCCTTCGTTCGTGAAGCTGCGCGACTTCTGGAACGGCACGTACCTCCCGGCGTGCAAGGACGACGTCGGCGCGTGGCAGCTCCCGAACGGACGCGAGCTCTACGCGTACCTCGTCCGCGCGCACACGACGACGAAGCTCACTCCCGACGAGGTGCACGCGATCGGCCTGCGCGAGGTCGCGCGCATCCGCGGCGAGATGGAAGCGACCAAGGCGCGCGCCGGCTTCAAGGGGACGCTGCAGCAACTGTTCGAGGCGCTCCGCAGCGAGTCGCGCTTCTTCTACGCGAGCGGCGAGGAGCTGCTCACCGCGTATCGCGACCTCGCGAAGCGCATCGATCCGCTCCTCGTGAAGGTCTTCCGCCGTCTGCCGCGCACGCCGTACGGCGTCGCGCCAATCCCGGACCACGTCGCGCCGGACACGACGACGGCGTACTACCGCCCGCCCGCCGCCGACGGCTCTCGCGCCGGCACGTACTTCGTGAACCTGTACAAGCCGGAGGCACGTCCGAAATGGGAGATGGTCGCGCTCACGCTCCACGAGGCCGTGCCCGGACACCACCTGCAGATCGCGCTCGCGATGGAGCAGGAGAACCTCCCGATGTTCCGGCGGCACACGTCCTACGATGCGTTCGTCGAGGGCTGGGCCCTCTACGCCGAGAGCCTCGGCGAGGAGATGGGCGTCTACGACGATCCGTACGCGAAGCTCGGACAGCTCACGTACGAGATGTGGCGCGCGGTCCGTCTCGTCGTCGACACGGGCATCCACCACCTGAAGTGGGACCGGCAGCGGGCCATCGACTTCTTCATGGAGAACGTCCCGAAGTCGGAGCTCGACATCGTCAACGAGGTCGACCGGTACATCGCGTGGCCCGGCCAGGCGCTCGCGTACAAGATCGGCGAGCTTCGCATCAAAGAGCTGCGGAAGAAGCGCGCCGCCGCCCTCGGAGCACGCTTCGATCTCAAGGCGTTCCACGACGCCGTCCTCCGCTCCGGACCGCTGCCGCTCGACGTGCTCGAGCGCGAGGTGGAGCAGGCGGACTGAGTTACCTGTCGGACGGAGCGTGGATCGCCATCGATCCGAGCGCGCTTCCTCTCGCGACGACGCGTGGATCTACGCGGATCCACACGAGAATGGACGGGCGTGCGCAGAGGATTGAGCTAACTTACAGGCAGGATGCATTTTCCTCGTGCCGCTGCACTGCTCGCTGCCGCCGTCGCACTCACCGCTGCGTGCACGAGCACGGATCCCGAGGGCCAGCCGGACCCCGACCAATCGGACGATGCCACACCGAGGCGCTGCGGGCGCGAGACCAACCCCTGCGCGGTCGGACAGGCGTGCGAGGGCGCGCCCGACTGCGTGACCGGCGTGTGCCGCAGGGGCGTCTGCCGGATCGCCTTTGCCGCCGACAACGAGCAGAATCACGACGAGACCGACGTCGATTGCGGTGGCGAGTCGGCGCCCGCGTGCGACGACGGAAAGCACTGCCTCGTCGGCGAGGACTGCAAGAGCGGCGTCTGCAAGGACGAGATCTGCCAGCCTCCGAGCCCGAACGACGGCGTGAAGAACGGCGACGAGACCGGCGTCGACTGCGGAGGCCCGACGGAGTCGACGCCTCGCTGCGGCGAGGGCCAGGGCTGCCTCTCCGACGCCGACTGCGACGCCCTCAAGTGCGACGTAGACGGGAGCGGCAAGTGCCTGCCGGCTTCGCACGACGACGGCATCAAGAACCTCGGCGAGACCGACGTCGACTGCGGAGGGCCGGGCTCGGCGAAGCGGTGCGCCGTCGGTCAGGCATGCGTCGAGACGAGCGACTGCGACGCGGTCCGGTGCAACCCGACCACGCACACGTGCGATCCGCCGAGCCCGAACGACGGCATCAAGAACGGCACGGAGACGGACGTCGACTGCGGAGGCGGAGCGCCGACGAACGCGAAGCGCTGCGCCGCCGATCAGATGTGCAAGACGCACTCGGACTGCGAGTCACTGGGCTGCGACGATCGCGGGCGGTGCGCGGTCGGGCGTACGTGCACGCAGAAGCTCGGCGGCCGGACCTGCGGCCCGGGCGAGGTCGTGAACAACGAGCCCGCCGCCACTCACGAGAGCTGCTGCGTGCGCGTCCCGATCCCAGGCCATGCCGGCAAGCGGATGGACAAGTACCAGGTCACGGCAGGACGCATGCGTCAGTTCGTCCTGCAGCAGCAGGGCAAGATCCGTGACTGGGCGAAGGCCAACGTCCCGGGTTGGCCGGACGGCTGGAACGCGCTCGTCCCCAACAGCATCCAGGAGGCCGACATCCAGCTCGGCGCATACTGGACCGGCGCGCCGAACGACGCAGACGGCGCGCAGTCGAAGCGCTCGTGCGACGCGGATTGGTCGGGCGGCCACACGTACTGGACGAACAACCCGGGCGAGACGCCGAGCGACTACACGAAGGACGAGCTCGACGTGAAGGCGCTCAACTGCGTCGGCTGGCACCTCGCGCGCGCCTTCTGCGCGTACGAGGGCGGCCGCCTGCCGACGACCGCCGAGATCCGGGCCGCGTACAAGAACGTCACCGCCACGGCCTATCCTTGGGGCAACAGTTTCGACAACAGCCGGCTCTCGCACCTGTTCAACTACAACTTCCCGTTCAAGCCGAACCGTCGCACGCGCCTCGACAAGAACGGCGCCCCCTACGTCGCCGACATCGCCGTCTTCGTCGCCCCTCCGGGCCGCTTCCCCTCGGGCGCGAATTCCGTGGGAGCGCAGGACATTGCGGGCAACCTCCTCGAGTGGACGAACGACGCCGCGTACCGCTTCATCTGGACGTACTCCTGGGAGGGGCACGACGACTCCCGCAACGCCGTCAAAGATCAGAACTGGCAGACGTCGTGGCCCGGCGAGCCGAACGGCTACTACGCCATCGGCTTCCGCTGCGCCTACGACAACTGACGGCGCAGGGCGGACCGCGCCCAGCAGCAGGGCGCGGTCACTTCACCGGCGGCGCAGGCGGCTTCGTGTCGTCCTGCACGCACGAGGAGAGCTCGAAGAACAGGAAGACGAGCGCCTTCTCCTCCGGCGTCAGCGTCGTGCTGCAGCTCGTGGGGAAGGCGTCGTCCGGCAAGGCCGTGGCGGGATCCTGCACGTCGCCGCCGTAGAGGTGCATGTCGGCGAAGACGAACTTCCCGCACTGCTCGGCGATGGGCTCGCCGACGGGCGTGTTCACGGTCAGGTACTTCGTCGCCTCCGGGATCGCCGGGTTCGGCGTCTTTCGGTAGACCCAGCGCTGCGTGGGCGCGACCACGGCGCCGACGTTCTCGCGCGGCTGGCTGATCGGGATCTCGCCGAGCTTGGACGAGGCGCCCACGTTGACGAGCCACTGGGCGAACGCCTCTCCCTTCGCGAACGAGGTGTCGACGAAGTACGGGCCGGGCTGGTTCTCGGGGTTGGTCGGGCTGCCCATCCACTCGGCGGTCGTCGCCAGCGGGCCCGTCTCCGCCCACGTGTAGTGGAAGTGCGAGGCGAAGACGCGACCGCCTCGCGCCGCGTACTCGTAGAGCGCTTCCTTCGCCGCCGGAGGCTTCGTCTCCTCGTGCTCGTCGCACTCGCAGGAGAGGAGCACCATGTCGTAACGCATGAGCGAGGCGGTGTCGCTCCAGAGCTGCTCCGCGTCGCGCGTCCCGGCGGGGGCGGGCGCGGGGATCGGCGCGCCCGCGGGGTGCGCGGCGCCTCGGTAGAGGTGCAAGCGACCGTCCTGGTCGCTCGGAGTGAACTCGGAGGCGTCGAGCCCGAGCTTGGGCAGGAGGCAAGCGAGCTGATCGCAACGGCCCGTCGTGACCGCGATGCGCGGGATGTCACCCTCGGTCCGGTTGCGCGGCAGACGCGTGAGGTTCGGGTCGGTGATCGGGTTGTCGACGCACTCTTCGACGCGAGGCAGCGTGACCTGCCTGCGCCACTTGCCGATCTGGATGACGAGCGGGATGTCGTCGCCGGCGGGGACGTTCTCGAGCCTGAACTTTCCTTCGACGTCGGTGATGGTCGAGACGAGCGGCTCGCCCGAGACGCTCCCGCATCGGTCACACGACGCGCCGTCGGCGAGCGGCTCGAGCGGCGCGTTGGGGATGTAGACGATGACGTTGTAGAGCGGCAGCGTGCCGTTCGGCGCCGTGACGACACCGCTCACGCTCGTGACCGCGCCGGGCCCGCAGTCGACCTGCTTGCATTCGAGGTTCTTGCAGCCACCGCGGTTCGCGGGCGGAAACGAGCCAGGCTGTGTCGTGTCCGGGTTCGTCGGATCCCTTCCCTCCACGAACGAGCTGCTCGGGGCCTCGCTTCCACACGCCGAGGTCGCGAGGACGATCGCGCCAAGAGCCGTCGAGAGGAGATGGACCAGGCGGTACTTCATGCTCGTTCGGCTTAGCTCGCCACGCGAACGCGTTCCAGAGAAGGAACCCGAAAACGACGACAGCGGAACGTAGCCCTCGAACGCGGAGTCGAATCGACCTCACCACCAGATCGTGGAGACGACTCGCCATTCACCGCGGCAGAGGCCGAACGTCATCAGCCCCCGAGGCATCATGACCGCTCCATTCCGTCCGCATGCCTGCGGCATCGGTCGGCGATCACGTATGGACCTTGGACACGACGAATCGTCCTTCGCGAGCCATCGAAACTCGAATCGACCTCGAATCGATCTCGAGTCGACCTACCTCGAATGGAGCCTCGAATCGAACCCGAGATGCGAGGCCGAGGCCGGACGCCCTGGACCACGAGCAAGACGTGCCTCGCCGAGCGAAGGCGGTCGACACTCTGCCGAAGCCCCCTCCGTGAAGGCCCGCAGGTCGGAAGACGGTCGCAGTTGCGGAAAAGGAGGCCGCAGCTTCAGATCGAAGCAACCCGCGACATCAAGCGCCCGCACAGATCCGACGCCGGATTCCTCGCGCGCTCGAGGTTGAGGCCCTGACGGAACATGTTCGACGCGGCCTCTTCGTTGCCGATCATCTGATGGCAGAGGCCGAGCATCTCGTAGTCCTCCGGCTCGTTCAGCGTGGACACGAGCTCGGTCAGGGCGGGGATGGCGGCGCGGTGAGCTTCGATCAGCTTCTCGCTCGGCTGCCCGTAGCGCTTCGCCAGGATGAGGAGCTTCAGCGCCTGGCGCTGATCCTCGGGCTTGTTCGCGGCGAACTCCGGTGAGGAGTACAGCTTCGCGTACCCCTCGTACGCCCCCTCGAGATCGCCGGCGCGGGACTTCGCCACGATCGCCTTGACCGCGGAGACGAGCGCTTCCTTGCTCATGGGCCCGAACATTACCCGAGCCGACACGACGGAGCCACCACCCTCCGCGCGATGCGGTCGGGTGATGGCTCGGTGCCGCGCGGCAGCGTGCTCGCGTCGACGGGGGTGGTCTCCGCCTCAGTTGGCGTACTTCACCGTGCAGCCGTAGGCCTTCGTCTCGGCGGTGGCCACGGGCTTGCCGGCCGCGATCGCCGCGAGCGCCTCGTCGACGTACGAGACGAGCTTGCCGTCGGGCGCGCTCTGTCCCTCGCCGTCGGGGGAGTTGTCGATCGCACCCTTGTAGACGAGGACGCCCGACGCATCGATCACGTACATGTGCGGCGTGTTCGTCGCGCCGTAGGCCTTCCCGACCTCGCCCGTCTCGTCGACGAGGATCGGGTGCTCCATCCCGAACTTCTTGGCGGCCTCTCGGTTCGTCTCGACGCCGTGCCCCTGCTTGCCCGGCGCGCTCGAGTTCACCGCGAGCCAGACGACGCCGTTCTTCGCGTGCCTCTTCGCGGCGTCGACGAGGGAACCCTTCGTGTGCGAGCGCTGCACGAACGGGCAGCCCGGGTTGAACCACTCGAGGACGACCGTCTTGCCCTTGAACGACGAGAGCCGGACCTCCTTGCCGTCGAGATCCTTCAGCGTGAAGTCGGGCGCCGGCTTGCCGACCTCGGCCCGAGCACCGCTCTCGACGACCGCCGCGGTCGCGGGCGCGGCGGAAGGCGCGGCCTGCGTCTCCGCCCCTTGCGCCGGCGCGGCCTGCGTCGCCACGGCCTGCGTCCCGCTCGTGGGGGTGCTCTGACTGGCCGGCGGCGGCTCCTTGTTGCAAGCGGTGAGGAGGACGACGACGAAAGCTCCGAGTGCGAGTCGGCTCATGGCATTTCCCGGATGAGCTCGCCGGATCGACACCGGCGAGGAACTGTGACGGAGAAGGCTAGCGCAGCCTGGCGCGGATCGCGCGCTCTTCCTCGCCGAGGATGCGGATCTGCTCGAGGGCGTGCTCCGAGATGCGCCGGTGGAGCCTCGGGCTCGGAGGCTCGTCGAGCATGCCCTGGAAATCGATCGGCTCGCCGAAGTTCACGATGATGGGCGGTCCCTTCCGCGTGAAGTTGCCGGCGATCTGCTTGCCGAGATCGTTGCCGAGGCCGTTCACGAACACGGGGATCACGTCCACGCGCGCGGCCTGGATGACACGGCCGACGCCGCCCTGGGCAGGCAACAGCGCGTACGGGTCGTCGCCCTTGTTGCGGGTGCCCTCCGGATGCAGGCCGACGAACATGCCGCCGCGACGGAGCAGGCGGATGGTCTCGTCGAGGCTCGCGAGGTTGAGCGCCGCGCGATGCCGCTCGCGGAAGACGGGCGGGTACATCGCGAAGAAGCTCATCACCCCGTTCACGAACAGGCCGAGCGGCTCGTCGTAGAAGAACTTCGAGCGCACCGGGAACAGGAGCCGGTGCGGCATGCCGCGATTCACGAGGTACGCGGTGACGACGTACAGGTCGAAGAAGCTCCGGTGGTTCGCGACGACGAGGTAGCTCTTCTTCGGATCGAACTTCGGCAGCCGCTCGAGGCCGTGCACGTGGCGGATGTTCTTCGTGCACTGCTCGATCCAGTTCGAGCCGACGTACCGCTGGGCGACGCGGATGACCCGGTCGAAGACGCCCGGCTCGAAGGTGCGTCGAACGAAGGCGATCTGCCGCCGCTCGATCGGCGAGAGCAGCCCCTCGAAGTCGAGCAGCTCTCGCTCACGCGTCACCTGCGCGCCGCGCGCCGCTCCACGCGTCGAACCCCCGCTCTTCGGCGCGACCGCGCCGCTCACCCCAGCCGCGCCGTCGGCGCGAGCGCCGTTCGTCATCGACGTGTCCACGGCTGCCCTATCGTCGCAACTCGCCCGGGGCGCAAGCCCCCCGTCCGTCACGCCCGGCGGCCCGGCGTGACGTCCCGGAAGCATCGCGATGTCGAAGACTTCCGCGCTCGACCCGCCGCGTCATCAGCAGGCGGTGTGGCCCGTCGGAAAGATCTTCCCGGGGTTGAGCAGCCCGCTCGGATCGAACACCCGCTTCAGATCCTGCTGGAGCGCGATGAGCTCCCTCGACTGCTCGAGGGGCAGATAGGCCGCCTTCGACGCGCCGATCCCGTGCTCGCCGGAGAGCGTCCCTCCGAGCGAGATCGTCGCGCGCATCAGGCCGTCGATGGCGCGATCGACGGCGGGCCGCTCGCTCTCGTCGTCCCAGAGGAAGTTGACGTGGAGGTTGCCGTCGCCCGCGTGCCCGTAGGTCACGTGACGCACGCCCTCCTTGCTGCAGATGGCGCTCGCCTCGTCGACGAGCGCGAGCAGGCGCGATCGCGGCACGACGACGTCCTCGGACAATTTGTACTTCGCAAGCTTGCGCGTCGCGACCGACAGCATGCGCCGCGCCTCCCAGAGGCGGGCCCGCTGCGCGGGGTCCTGAGCGGCGACGACGTCGATGGCGTCGGCGGCGCGCGTCCCGTCGGTGTCCTTGCCGCTCGACAACGTCTCGCCGAGGACCTCGATGGTCGGATCGAGCGGCGCGTGTCGCGCGTCGACCTCGACGAGCAGCATCCCGTTCGCGCGCTCGTCGATCGCCACCCCCTGGCGCCGGACGGCCTCGAGCGTCGCCGCGTCGAGCAGCTCGAGGCACCGCGGGACGACGCCCCGCGCGATGACGCGCTGGACGGCGGCCGCGGCGGCGCGGACGTCCGGATAGAGCGCGAGCACGGTCGCGATCTCCGTGGGCGCGTGCACGAGGCGGAGCGTCACCTCGGTGAAGACGCCGAGCGTGCCCTCGCTGCCGACGAGCAGTGACGTGACGTCGTAGCCGGTCACGCCCTTCACCGTGCGCCGGCCCGTCCGGAGCACGCGCCCGCCCATCAGGCACGTCTCGAGGCCGAGCACGTACTCGCGCGTGACGCCGTACTTGAAGGCGCGCGGACCGCCCGCGTTCTCGGCGACGTTGCCGCCGATCATGCAGCTCTTCAGCGAGTTCGGGTCCGGCGGGTAGAAGAGCCCTTCGGCCTCGACCGCGGCATGGAGGTCCGCCGTGATCACGCCCGGCTGCACCGTCGCGACGAGGTCGTTGCGGTCGATCTCGACGATGCTCGACATCCCGTGCGTCGCGAGCACGACGCCTCCCGCGACCGGAACCGCTCCGCCGGTGCGGCCGGTGCCCCCGGCGCGCGGCGTGACCGGCACGCCGTGCGCCTCGCAGATGGCGAGCGTCAGAGCGACCTCCTCGCGGTTCGACGCGAGCACGACGGCGTCCGGCAAGCGCCCGATGACCTCGCTCTCGTCGCGGCCGTAAGCCTCACGACCTGCGTCGGAGGTGTCCACCCGGGACGGGCCGAGGCGCCGGTCGAGCTCGCAGAGAGCCCTCTCCACGGCGTCCCGCGTCGGGATGCGAACCTCCGGTGGCGCGATGAGCATGCCCGGTTTCTAGCACCAGCCGCGGCAAAGACCGCACCGACTTCGGGATCGTCCGGCGAGCCTCATTTTCTGCGCAACCGCCGCACGGAGCGGCCGACCTGGCGTTCACCCATGTCGGCCCGCAAGAGCTCCTTCCCCCGTTGCCTTTTCGCGCTCGTCGTGCCCCTCCTCGTCGTGCTCTCCGCGTCGACGGCCCGCGCCGAGCGCGAGCTCATCGTCCCGTTCCACGAGGGCGGCCACCTCGTGCTCGATCAGCTCTCGGGACTCCGCATCGCCCCCGCGAGCGGCATGTCGTACGCCGGCCCCGCAGGGATCGCGTTCCGCTCCGACCGGGCCGACTCCCTGACGCCCGGCGGTCCCCCGAGCGAGACGAGCACGACCAGCCTGTGGCTCGCGCCGTCGGCGGACGTCTTCGTGACCGATCATCTCTCGCTCGGCGGGCTCATCGAGGTCACCCACACGTGGGGCGCCATCGAGAACGAAGGCCGTCGACTGGAGCTGCCCGGCACGACGTCGATGACCTTCCTCCCGCGCATCGGCTTCTACGTCGCGTTCACCGATCGCATCGGCCTCTGGCCGCGCGCCGGCGTCGGTTGGAGTCGCGTCGAGTCCGTGAGCTTCCTCTCGACCGGCGGCGCCCCGACGCGCGAGACCTTCCGCGCAGTGATCCTCGATCTCGATCTGTCGCTCGTGTACCGCTTCAGCGAGACGTTCTTCATGCGCGCCGGTCCCGAGCTCGGCGTCACGCTCGGCGGCCGCCGGACGTTCGAGACGAACGGCACGAGCGCGGGGGCGGGCGCGTCGGTCCTCCAGTTCTCGGGCGTCGTCGGCCTCGGGATGAACATCGAGCTCTGACCAGGCTCGAGCACGAGAACAGAGCCTCCCTTGCGGAGCACCCGAGAGTCCTCTATCGAACGAGCGTGACCGACTTCTTCCGCTTCAAGGGGACGCCGACCTATCTCACGAACGACGCGCTCGAAGCCGCGGTGAACGCGGCGCTGGCGCTCGAGCGGCCGCTGCTCGTTCGCGGCGAGCCCGGCACGGGCAAGACGCTGCTCGCCGAGGCGATCGCGGAGTCGCTGGGGACGGAGCTCATCCACTGGCCCGTGAAGTCGACGACCCGCGCGCAGGACGGCCTGTACGTCTACGACACCGTGCAGCGCCTCTACGACTCGCGCTTCGGCGACGGCGACGTGAAGGACATCCGCCGTTACATCAAGCTCGGCCCGCTCGGACGCGCGTTCAGCGCCGATCGCCGCGTCGTGCTCCTCATCGACGAGGTCGACAAGGCCGATCTCGAGTTCCCGAACGACCTGCTCCACGAGCTCGACCGTATGCGCTTCGTGATCACCGAGACGGGCGACGAGATCGTCGCCAAGGAGCGCCCGGTCGTCGTCATCACGTCGAACAACGAAAAGGAGCTGCCCGACGCGTTCCTCCGGCGGTGCGTCTTCCACTTCATCGACTTCCCCGACCCGGAGCTCATGCGGCGCATCGTGGCCGTGCATCACCCGACGATCGATCGGGATCTCGTCGATCAGGCCGTCGTCGCGTTCTACCGACTGCGCGAGCTGCCGAAGCTGCGCAAGCGCCCGTCGACGAGCGAGCTCATCGACTGGATCACGGTCCTGCGCAACGCGAACGTCGGCACCGAGCGTTTCGTCCGCGAGCTGCCGTTCCTCGGCGTCCTGCTCAAGAAGGAGCAGGACGTCGAGACGTTCTTGCAGGCGAAGAAGAGCGGCGGCTGGCGGAACTGACCGACGCGCCGAGCCCGCAGGCCCGGCGCGCCGCGATCACTCGAACTTGCCGGAGCCCTTGAGCTGGCAGTCCTTGCACTCCGGGTGGTTCGGGTCGTAGTTCGGGTGGCTCTGCCGGCAGATGCGCGGGCAGTACTTCACCCGGTGGAAGACGTACCCGAGGTCCTTGTCGCCGACCTCGTCGCAACGCACCGTCTTGCCGTAGACGATCATCTCGCCGTAGCCGGGGCTCTTGTCCTCGGGCGTCTCGAACTCCCACTTCTTGGCGCAGGCGTTGTCCTTGCCCGCCCAGGTCGGCAGATCCGGCAGCTCCTGCTCGACGTTCGCCTCCTTGTAGTCGACGTCCGTGCAGACCTCGCCGAGGATGCAGTCGTCCGGTTTCGGGTTCTCGTATTCGCCCGCGCGGATCCGGAAGCAGAGCTTGTACGCGCCGGCGCAGTCGACCGTGAGCGTGTTCTTCGACCAGATCCCCGCCGGCGCCTGCCCGGCCGGGATCTCGTTCGCGATGTCGCAACCGCCGGCGGTATCCCCGATCTGCACCGTCGAGTGCGCCCAGTAGTTGCCGCCCTTCTCGCGGAGGCACGGCGACGTGTTCGCGATGTTCCAGATGCCGACCGAGAAGCAGTTGCACGCGGCAGCCCCTTTTGCGTTCGGCTCCGGGAGCACCTGGCCCACGCAGTCTCCCCAGACGTTCTCCGTCTCGTTCTTCGCGACGCACTTGGTGACGCCGTCCTTGCACCGACCGAGGTTGCGGTGCTTGCGCAGCCCCGTCCAGCACGGCGCCTCCTCGCCGACGGTCTTGCAGGAGCAGCCCGGCAGGTTCTTGTCGTCCGGGCACTCCTTGGTCCCCCCGATCGGCGGGGGCTCCTCGCCCTCGGGACCACACCACTGAGGCGGCGGATCGTCCTCGTACAGATTCGGACCGCCGGAGCCCGCGTCGTCGTTGAAGCTGCCGTCGTTGAAGGTGCCGATCACCGGCCCGGGGTCTTGGAACTTACTGCCTTCGGATCCGCACGCGATGATGATCGCGGCAACGGACCCACACGAAAGGATCGAGAAGAGGATGTTCCGCGAGGAGAGACTCATCGTTCCACCGACCAGTTGAAGGAGACGCGTCGCGAGCTCTCCGAGACCGACCTCGGCTCCGAAGGCTGCAGCATGGACGAGTAAAGCATAGGCGTCGCAGGTCGTCAGATGGACGGCATCCGATCCACCATGACGTCGCTGTCCTGCAACGGTCACATCGATAAGTGTGGCGTCGAGGTGGGATGAGCGTGCCCTCGTCACGGGACACGCGCTTATCGCCGGAAATTCGCGGTCGCCCGCCCTCCGCCGGCGGACGCACCGGCGACCCGAGCGGACGATCGATGCGCGCGCGGGCGCATCTTTGCGCGCTCGTCGCAACGCATTCGAGACGTTTTTGCTACGCGGAGCCGACCGCGGCGCGCCCCTCGCGGCACGTCCTCGCCCGCAGTCGACGCGTCTTCACTTCGTGACGGGCAAGCGCCGGCGCCCACCGGTACCGCCGCTTCGATCGATCACGGGACCGGCATCACCACCGAGCTCGTCGGCGCGCGCGTTGACGACGCCGACGAGCGCCTCGGCGAGCTCGCCGAACGACCGCGCGATCGAGCTGTCCGGCGCGGCCTGCACGACCGGCGTTCCCTTGTCTCCCCACTCGCGGACGCTCTGGTCGATCGGGATCTGCGCGAGGAGCGGCGCCTCGGCGTAGTCGGCGACGGCTTGTCCGCCGCCCTTCCCGAAGAGCTCGTGTTTCACGCCGGCGCTGTCGATGAACCAGCTCATGTTCTCGACGACGCCGAGCACGGGGATGTTCACCTTCCGGCACATCGACACGGCCTTGTAGACGTCGTCGGTCGCGACCGACTGCGGCGTCGTCACCATCACCGCGCCGCTCACGCCGACGCGCTGCGAGAGCGTGAGCGCGACGTCGCCGGTTCCCGGCGGGAGGTCGAGGACGAGGAAGTCGAGCGCTCCCCAATTGACGTCCCTCAGGAACTGCTGGAGCGCACCGTGCAGCATCGGCCCGCGCCAGATGACCGCGGCCTTCGGGTCGTCGAGCAAGAACCCGATGCTCATCATCTTGAGCCCGAAGCGCTCGAGCGGCTCGATCGTCTTGCCGTCGGTCGAGATGGGACGCCCGCTGACGCCGAGCATCGTCGGAATCGACGGCCCGTAGATGTCCGCGTCGAGCAACCCCGTCCGATGACCGGACCGAGCGAGCGCGAGCGCGAGGTTCGTCGCGACCGTGCTCTTCCCGACGCCACCCTTTCCGCTCATCACGAGCACGACGTGCGCAACGCCGGGCACCGGATCGTCGGGCCCTGCCGTCCGGCTCTTGGGTACCGGGTTCGTCGTCGTCGAAGTGGTGCTCGTGCTCTCGGACATGGCGCCGAGCACGTAGGCCGAGTGGGGGGCGCAGTCAAATGCGTGAGGAGGCTCCAGGCTCCGGGCGGAAGGCTCCAGGGGCGCGGCGCCACGGCGTATCAGCGAGGATTCTGGCCCAATGTCAGCCCGTGCTCCTCGGCTCGTGAGGCGTCATGCTTCGGACTGCGAGGCTCGCTCGCAGTCTCACGCTGAGCTGGGCTTCGAAGCCCCTGCATGAGCCTTCCGAGCAGCGCCTCTGGAGCCTGGAGCCTGGAGCCTGCGCGAAGGTTCGGTGAGCCGAACCTTCGCGCCTCATCGCGTTCCCGTGAACTCGAACCCCTCCGCCATCGAAGTCGCGACCACGTACACGATCCATCCCCCGCGCGCGTAGATGGTGACCTGCCGGTGGGCGGCGACGTCGAGGCGGCCCTTGATGGGCGCGTTCGGATCGACGGTCGAGAAGAGGCGGGCGACCCAGTGGGCAGGGATGACGGCGCTGCCCGAGTGGTTCGTGCCGAAGCAGCGGACCTGGGCGCCGCGGCCGCTGTCGTCCTCCGTTTCGAGCGAGACCATCACGCGCCCGAACGGCTTCTCCCTCACCGGCTTCCAGGTGACGGCGACCGAGTCGGTCGACCGGATCGTGAGCTCCCTCGCCCCCTCGGCGGGTGCCGGGGAGACCGACTCGATCTCGAGATGGGTGGCCGGAGCGAACATCGTCGCCCGCGGGATGGGCGGCAGGGCGAAGCCCGAAACGTCGAAGTGGAGCACGTCGCCATGCTCCCAGCCGAGCCCGTCGTGCTTCGAGACGTCGGGCTGGTTGGCCAGGATCTGGAGCCCGCCGGGCGTGGGAAGCCTTCCGCCGGTGAAGGAGGCCGCGCCGCTCTCGACGTGCGGCTTGCCGAGTCGCTGGTCGAAGCGCTCGAAGTAGCAGGTGCCTTCGCCGTCTCCGTCGCGGAACACCCACGGTCCCCAGCCGCCCTTGTGAGCGAGCCGGAGGTACTCGTAGCCGGCGACGACCTCCTTCTTCTCGCCTTCGGCCGTCGCCACCGTGCGCTGGCTGATCCCGAAGACGATCTCGTTGTCACCCGGCCAATACGCGTCCTCGTAGCCGCCGCAGCCGCACGCGACGACCGCGAGAAGCGCTGCACCGCAAAGGGAACGAGCACGCATCGAGCTACCTCCGCGAGAACATCGTTCGGAGCTTTTATGATGCACCCGAGTCGAGCCTCCGACGGTGGATCCGACACCGGCCCCGAACGGGAGGCTGCGTAGCACTTCCGATGCCACGCCGCGAAGTGGTTCGGATCGCGCGGTTTCTCCGATGCCTCGCGGCGCGTGGTGGCGATTGGGGCCTCTCACGGCCGTGTCGACTCCGGTTACACCACGCGTGAACCGGCATTTACGCTGCGGGCCCCAACTCGAGCGCCGAGCCGCCGGCCGCCGCGCACGCGTTGCTCTCCCTCCCGGCACACGGCGCATGAGCTCGCGGCGCGGAGCCGCAAACCCGGCGCGGCGGCTGAGCTCGATCGCCACACGCGAGGAGCGACGCTCCGACCTCACCCGCGGACGATCAGCATCTTGCGATCGGTCATCTCTTCGATCGCATAGCGCACGCCTTCGCGACCGATGCCCGAGTCGCGCCGGCCGCCGTACGGCATGGCGTCGACGCGGAGACTCGGGACGTCGTTGACGACGAGCGCACCGACCTCGAGGCGGTCGTACGCCTCCCTCACGCGCGAGAGCGAGTCGGTGAAGATGCCTGCCTGCAAGCCGTAGCGTGTGGCGCCCGCCATCCGGACCGCGTCGCCGAAGTCGTCGTAGAGATGCACGGTGAGGACGGGGCCGAAGACCTCCTCGTCGACGACCGCGAGGCCGCGACCGTCACCGTCGAACCGAAGGACGGCGGCCGGAAGCCGATTGCCGGTACGCTCGCCTTGCACGAGCGCCTGCGCGCCGGCCGCGCGTGCCTCCTCGATCCATCGCTCGACGCGCTCGGCAGCGCGCTCGTCGATCAACGAGGCGATCGTCGACGTCGGCAGCTTCGGGTCCCTCGGCTCGTGCGCGGACGCGCGCGGGACGAGCTCGCCGAGCAACCGATCGGCGATGGTCTTGTGGACGTAGAGCCGCTGCGTCTTGATGCAGACCTGACCGGCGTAGTTGAAGGCGCTCGCGCAGAGCATCGCCGCGAGCTGCTGGAGGTTCGACGCGTCCGCCTCGACGATGCACGCCGCGTTGCCGCCGAGCTCGAGGAGGACGTGCTTGCGTCCTGCGATCGACTTGAGGTGCCAGCCGACCTTGTCGCTTCCCGTGAAGGAGAGCACGGCGAACGCATCGTGTCGGACGAGCGTCTCGGCGACCTCGTTCGTGCAGGGCACGACCTGGAGCGCGTTCGGAGGCGCGCCGCACTCGCGCACGATCTCGGCGAGACGCAGCGCGGTGAGCGGCGTCTGCGGCGCGGGCTTGAGCACGACGGGCGCGCCGCAAGCGAGCGCGGGCGCGACCTTGTGAGCGACGAGGTTGAGGGGGAAGTTGAACGGCGTGATCGCGAGCACCGGCCCGCGCGGGACGCGCCGGTAGTGACCGCGGACGGTCGCCGTCGCCTCGGTGACGTCGAGCGGCACGACCTCTCCGCCGATCCGAACCGCCTCTTCGGCGCCGAGCCCGAACGTCATGATCGCTCGGTCGACCTCGAAGCGCGCCAAGGTCTTCGGCTTCCCGGCCTCGCGCACGATGAGGTTCGCGAGCTCGTCACGCGCGTCGCTGATGCACTTCGCGATCTCCTCCAGCAACCTCCGCCGCGCGAAGCTCGACATCCGCCGCGTGGTCTCGAAGGCCTCGCTCGCGGCGCGAGCCGCGCGATCGGCCTGCTCCTTCGTCGCGAGCACGACGGAGCCGAGGCGTTCGCCCGTCCACGGATCCTCCACCCACGAGAGCTCTCCCGTCTCGATGCGCTCGCCGGCGACGTACAGCGCACCGTCGGGAAGACGCACCGCCTCGGGCGGCAACGCGGCTGGAGCGATCGTGTTGTCGTTCTCGGCCATCTCGCCGCCGAGCATACCGCGCTCGGCGCGAACCGACGCGCCGACGAGCACGACCGCTCACTCGCCGGTCGAGAGGCCGAGCCGGAAGGACGGCGCGACAGGGAGGGCGAGGGAGACAGGGTTCGACAAGGAGACAGGATGACAGGGAGCCCGAAGGGAATGCTTCGCATTCCTTCGGAAAGGGAGTCTCGCTGGCGACCTGCAGCGGTTCGCGCAACTGTTCTCCTTCACGGCAACAGGTCGAATCATCGGTGCGGGTGCGCGAGGCGTTGTCGGTTGGAAGTGAGACTCACTTCTCGCGAGTGAGCGCCCGAACGGGTGGCCAGAGAAAGGGAGACGAGGGGCGGCCCCTCCCTGTCTCACCGTCTCCTTGTCGAACCCTGTCTCCCTCGCCCTCCCTGTCCGTCTCCCGCCTTCTCTCCGTCTCCCCGTCCGAGAACAAGGCGCTCGCTTCTTGCATCGGGAAGGTGTAGCGAGAGGCGGTACCCATGACGATCCTCGGAATCATCGGCAGAGCTGCGACGCGTTTCGGCGTTCGCTGCGCTGCTCCGTCCATGATGACGGTAGTGACCCTCGTCGCGATCGGTGGGGTGGGCTGCAGCGACGAGCCCAAGAGCGGCAACGGCGTGAACGACGTGCGCCTCGCGTGCGAGATCCGCGCGAAGTGGAACCGTTCGGGCAACCAGTGCAACATCTGCGAGGCCGCGGTGGTCTCGCCACGGTGCGAGTGCAGCGAGCTCGCCGCGTTCTCGGCCGCCTGCATCGAGCAAGCCGACGCACGCAAGCCCGTCTGTCCCGCGTCGATCGACGAATGCGTGCTCAACTGCAGCCGGACCGACTGCGCCTGCATCGAGGCTTGCTATGCGGCGGACGCTCGCTGCAAGGCGGCGTCGGACGCGCGCGACGGCTGCATCGCCGAAGCCTGCGAAGAGTACTGCAAGTAGAAGCGCCTCCCCGTGGAGCGGCGCACGCGTCGCTCCGCGCTTTCCCGACTCCAAATGCACGAACGGCGTGCCGCCCCGAAGGGCGCACGCCGTTCATGCCGTGAGCGCTACGTCGTGATCAGTTGACGCCGACGGAGCCCGCGATGTCGACCGTCGCCTTCGCGCTCGCCTCGACGTCCGCGACGGCCTGAGCCGCGGCCGCAGCGACCGCCGGGATGCACGCAGCCTTGATGTCGGCCACCGCGGTCGCGTTGCCACCGATCGTGGCCGCGAGCTTGCCCATGCCCTCGAGACGCGACTTGAACGCGAGGACCACGCCCAGGTTCGCCTTGAGGGTGGAGACGAGCTTGCCCGCGACCTCGGCGTTCGCCGTGCCGCTGAGCTGCACCTCGATCGACGGCGGCGTGCACTCGGCCTTCGCCTTCACGCTCGCGTCGCAGTTCGCGTCGCACTGAGCGTCGACCTGGCAGCCGCCCTTGAGCTCACCGCCCTCGCACTTGAGGGGCTCGAACTCGCCGCTGCACTCGCCGTCGCACTTGACGGACGCCTCACCCGACGCCTCGCACGAAGCGTCGCACTCGCCCTTGCACGAGCCCTCGCACGTCACGCCCGGCGCGGTGACCTCGCAGGTGCCCTTGCAGACGCCCTTGCAGGTGCCGTCGGCCTGGATGCCGTTCTCGCCGGCCTCGCCGCTCGCCTCGCACGTGCCCTCGCACTTGCCCTGGCAGCGGACGCCGCCCTCGGCGGTGCAGGAGCCCGAGCAGCTGCCCGTGCACTTGCCCTCGCAGGTCAGCTTCGCGCCAGCCTTGGCCTTGCAGGAGCCCTTGCACGAAACCTCGAGGCGGCCACCCTCGCAGGTGGGCGGGTTCGCCTTGAGATCGCACTTCGCGCCGCCCGAGCACTTGGCCTGGCAGTTCGCCTTCGCGCTGACGGACGCCTTGCACTCCGGCGCCTTCGCGACGACGGTGAGCGAGCCGCCGGCAGAGGCCTTGGCCTTGCCGATCGCCGAGATGGCGAGCTGGCAGTAGGCCTGCATCTTGGCCTTCTTGTCCGTGTTCGCCTCGGCCGCATCGCGGTCGGCCTGCGGAGCGTCGAGGTCCTCCGCCATGCTACGGCACGCCGTCGTGAGATCATCGATTGCCGCCGACGCGATACCAGCGAAGTCCGCGACGGCCTGAACGGCGACCTGGCTCTGCGCGCTTCCACCGATGTTCGCGTCGATGGTCGCTCCGACCTCGAACTCGTTGCAGCACAGGACGTTGTCTTCACCACAACCCTGGAGGGTCGCGGGAATCAGGATCGCGGCGATCAAACCGGCGCCGTAGAAGCGTTTTGACAACATGCGAAGCTCTCCTTCTCCAACGGTGACGTCCTTCTGGACCATGCCCAGGACGCCCCGACTGACGATTGACGGAGTTGACCGTCGTTGAATCCAAGGCAGATCGATCTTCGGTCGCGCCCCCGTTTCCTCCTGTGTCAGCCCAGGCAGGACCAGGGCCGCGCGGCACCTTACATCAAAGTGCCAGCCGCAAAGAAGAACGAACGAACGAAAACCGTCCCGATCGGGATTCCGCTTCCAAGCGGTCGTCTACGTCCTGACTGAACGAAGGTGACGACAGGGTTTTCCCTGACGCCAGACCATGACAGCGATGTCATGGATTCGTCCGCAATCACGGACGAGCGTCCAAGGTTTCATGTCGACACGTCCGCTCGACCCAACACCTCCAAGGAAGCATGCCCTTCCATGACGGCGCCGAACGGAGCCGTCAGCGTGGCTCGATCCCCGAGCGACGGCTGACGACGTCACGCCGTCGGATTCGGGGGCCCGAACCGAGCGGACCGTAAGGCACGTTCAGGGCCGCACCGCGGAAGCACCGTCGGGTCGACCGCGGTCAATGATCTCCGCACGTAAAGAGGTGCGTAAGACGCGTCGCTGTGGTGCAGCCACGACACTCGCCTGATCGCGGCGTCATGCCGTGGGGCGGTTCGCCGCTTCACCGTCCCGCGCGAGCGAGCGCGGCCTTGATCGACGCGATGCCGCCCCGGATCCGATCCTCGTTCGTGGCGTAGCTGAACCGTACGTAGCCGGGCGCGCCGAACGCGCCGCCGGGGACGGCCGCGACGTGCGCCTCCTCGAGCATGAAGAAGGCGACGTCCTCGTCGCTCGCGATCGGCTTGCCCTTGAACGGGACGCCGTAGAGCGCGCGGCAGTCGGCGAACGCGTAGAAGGCGCCCTCGGGCACGCGACACTTGACGCCGGGGATCGAGCGGAGCTCCGAGACCATCACGTCGCGGCGCTTCTCGAACGCGGCGCGCATCTTCTCGACCTCGCCTTGCGGGCCGGTGAGCGCGGCGATGGCCGCGTGCTGAGCGATGGCGGTCGCGTTCGTGGTGCTCTGTCCCTGGACCGTGTCGAGCGCCTTCGCGACGCGCTCGGGCGCGATGCTCCAGCCGATGCGCCAGCCGGTCATCGCGTACGTCTTGGAGACGCCGTCGACGATGATGACGCGATCGGCGAGCCCCCCGCCCATCTCGGCGGCGAGCTTCGCCGCGGAGACGTGCTTGAAGCCGTCGTAGACGAGGTCGGCGTAGATCTCGTCGACGACGAGGAACGATTCGCTCTTCTTCCAGACGTCGAGCAGCGCGCGGAGCTCGCTTTCGGTGTACGCGGAGCCCGTCGGGTTCGACGGCGTACAGAGGATGACCGCCTTCGTGCGCGGGGAGAGCGCCTTCTCGAAGGCCTGCGGCGTCATCTTGAAGCCCGTCTCCTCCGTCGTCTCGACGAAGACGGGGCTCGCGCCGCACATCTTCACCTGCTCCGGATAGCTGACCCAATACGGCGCGGGGATGACGACCTCGTCGCCGGGCTCGTAGAGCGCCAGCGCGAGGTTGAAGAGCGCGTGCTTCGCGCCGACGCTCACCGTCACCTGGGACGGCTTCGGCGACCAGCCGCGGATGTCCGCCGTGCGCGTGCAGATGGCCTGCTTGAGCGCCGGGATGCCCGTGACCGCGGTGTACTTCGAGACGCCCTTCTCGAGCGCGGCGCGCACGGCGTCGAAGACGAACGACGGCGGCTCGAAGTCTGGCTCGCCCACGCCGAACGCGAAGACGTCCACGCCTTTGGCGCGGAGCTCCGCGGCGCGCGCGTTCATGGCGAGGGTCACACTGGGTTGAACGGCGTCGAGACGGCGAGCGAGAGAGAGTGACACGGCCGGTAGCCTACTCGGCTCGAAGCGTCGCGACCAGACCCGTTCGGGAGCGAGCTCTCCGTGGCCGAGCGCCACACGCGACGAAAGCGCACGGCGCGATGGTCGCGCTGAAACGAACGCGATCACGAGGCTCGGCTTGACGCTCGCCTCAGCGGCGATAGGTGTCGAGAATGAGTCTTTCGCGCGCACTTCCCTGGTTCGCGATCCCGTTGTCCGTCCTGGCGTGTCAGTCGTCGCCATCCGCAACGCCGCGGAGCGCGGCGGAGACGTCACCCGTCACGGCCGCGCCCGCCGACGTGCCCACGACGCCGAGGAACGACGCGCCCGCACGGGCGCCCACCGCGGAAGGAGGAGGTGCCATGAACCCGTCGTCGCCGAACGAAGCCGAGCTCGCACGCGACGTCCGCGCCGCGAACGCCTTCTCGCTTCAGATGCTCGCTCGCATGAAGCCCGGCGAGAGCGCGCTCGTGTCCGGCACGAGCCTGCGCCACGCGCTCGGGGCGACGTACATCGGCGCGCGCGGCGAGACGGCGCGCGAGATGTCGACGGCGCTCGGCCTCGCCTCCTCGCCCGAGCAGGCGGCGAGCCTCGCCCGCGCGGAGCTCGCGGCTTGGCAGAAGGCACGTGGCAGCACCGACCTGCTCGTCGCGAGCCGCCTGTGGGTCGACGACGGCTTCACGCTCCGCCCCGACTACGTGAAGACGGCGGAGGCGTTCGGCGCCGCGCCCGAGACCGTCCGCTACGCGAAGCCCGAGGAGGCACGCAGCACGATCAACGCGTGGGTCGCCAAGAAGACGAACGACAAGATCAAGGAGCTGTTGCCCCAGGGCTCCGTCGACCCGCAGACGCGCCTCGTCGTGACGAACGCGATCTGGTTCAAAGGAAGCTGGGCGCTCCAGTTCCCGAAGGAAGCGACGAAGGACGAGCCGTTCAAGCTCGGGACGAAGAGCGTGACGGTGCCGATGATGCACCTCACGGACACGTTCCGCTTCGCCGCGGTCTCCGGCGCGAAGCTCCTCGAGATGCCCTACGGCGACAGCCAGCTCGCGATGCTCGTCGTGCTGCCCGACGACGTGCAAGGTCTCGCACGCATCGAGTCGAGCCTCACGGCCGAGACGCTCGAGCAGTGGATGAACGCCCTCGCGCGCAAGCGCGTGAACGTCACGTTCCCCCGCTTCACGTTCCGCTCGGGAGGAACGATGAGCGGCGCGCTGAAGGATCGCGGGATGAAGATCGCCTTCACGGACAAGGCCGACTTCTCGGGCATCGCCGAGCTGCGCGGCGAGCCGCTGTTCCTCAGCGACGTCTTCCACCAGACGTGGATCGCGGTCGACGAGCTCGGTACCGAGGCCGCGGCCGCGACGGGCGCGGTGATGCGCACGACGAGCCTCGAGACCGGCACCCCCGAGGAGTTCCGCGCCGACCACCCCTTCCTCTTCTTCATCGTCGACACGACGCGCGGCGCGATCCTCTTCGCGGGACGGCTCGTCGATCCCAAGAAGTGAGCATCGCCGAGGCTCGGCGATTCGCTCCCTCGCGACACATCGACGTCTCCGGCCCCCAAACGCGAACGGCGACTCGCCGTCTCGCAGTATATGGGGGTCATGGTCGATCTCTCTCGCCGCGCCTTCGTCGTCACCTCCCTCGCGACCGGCTTCGCGCTCGCCGTCCGTCCGGTGTCCGCCCAGACGATCACCACCGACACGACGGGCCTCGTCGCCGGGGAGGTGAAGATCGGCGCGATGCCGGCATACCGAGCGATGCCGGAAGGCAAAGGCCCGTTCCCGCTCGTCCTCGTCGTGCACGAGATCTTCGGTGTCCACGAGCACATCAAGGATCTGTGCCGCCGCCTCGCGAAGGCCGGCTACATGGCCGTCGCCCCCGAGCTGTTCGCCCGGCAGGGCGACGTATCGAAGCTCCAGAAGATCGAGGAGGTCATCGCCGTCGCGAGCAAGGCACCCGACGAGCAGGTGATGCGCGACCTCGACGCGACGGTCGCTTGGGCGAAGAAGACGGGGAAGGTGGACGACGCGCGGGTCGCCGTCTCGGGCTTCTGCTGGGGCGGACGCATCACGTGGCTCTACGCGGCGCGCGGCGGCGTGAAGGCCGGCGCCGCGTGGTACGGCCGCCTGTCGAACCCGATCAACGCGAACCAGACGACGACGGCGCTCGACGTGGCGTCGAAGCTGAAGGCGCCCGTCCTCGGCCTCTACGCCGGCAAGGACTCCGGCATCCCGGTCTCACACGTCGAGCTGATGCGCCGCGAGATCGCGAAGGCGAACGGCACCTCGGAGATCGTCGTCTACCCGGACGCCCAGCACGGCTTCAACGCGGACTACCGTCCGAGCTACTCGAAGGAGGCCGCCGAGGACGCGTGGGGGAAGATGCTCGCGTGGTTCAAGAAGCACGGGGTTTGAGAGGCTCCGGGCTCCAGGCTCCAGGCTCCAGCCAGGCTCCAGGCTCCAGATCGGTGCTCTGAACGGGCTCGGACGCATTTGCGCGTCGACGAGCGCGCGCCGACGAGCAGGTGACCGGACCGAGCCGAATCGACGGCTCGCGCACGCCAACCTCCATCGTCAGCACGTCGTGAGGACGGTGCAGTCGCGGGCGCGAGGCGACGGTTCGCTCGAAGGCCGCTCCCTGGAGCCTGGAGCCTGCTCTCAAGCCTCCTCGGTCGCCTCTTCCTTCTTCTTCGCCTTCTCCGACTTCTCGGCCTTCTTCTCGGCCTTGGCGTCCTTCGAGTCGTCGTCGAGCTCGGAGGCCTCCCTCAAGCCCTGCTTGAAGTTCTTGATGCCCTGGCCAAGGCCCTTACCGATGTCGGCGATGCGGCCGGCACCGAAGAGAAGGAGCGCGATCAGCGCGATGACGATCAGCTCCGGTGCTCCGAGTCCACCCAGCATGTTTGTCCTCTCCGGCGCCCTCGTCGCATCGACGCCGAGCCCTCTTCATTTGCTATCAGCGCCGCGTGACTCGGGCAAGGCCGTGACGAGCGCGGCCGCGGCGATCACCGCGAGGGCCGCCGTTACGGGCACCGCGAGGAAGAGCAGGAGCCAGAGCCCGGGCGTCTCGGGGACCCGGAGCTCGAGCGCCCGCAGCGTCGCGAGCGCGGCGAGCGGCCCGGCCGCGCCGATGGCGGCAGCGAAGACCCCGCCGATCCGTCTCCGGCGCGCGCGGAGGATCGCAGCGGAGGCGATGCATGCCGCCAACAGCGCGGAAGCGGTGACGATCCCGGCCCGGAACGCGGGCGGCAGGGACGAGGCCCGCGCCCACGGCGAAAATCCGCGCAGGACGAGCGTATCCACGCTCACGCGCACGCGGGTCGTGCTCGCCGGAAGCGCGAGGCGCGCCTTGTCGAGCTCGATGCGACGGAGATCGTCGCTCACCCGTGCGTCCTCTGCCGTGAACACGACGGCTCCGATGGGCGCACGCCCCGCGAGGCGCGGCCTCTCTCCCGTCGGTGAGCAGAGCCACGTGACGGAGACGAAAGGAACACCGTGGGCCGCGCCCGGCACGCAAGCGGCGCGACCTTGCTCGAGGAGCTCGTTCACCACCCGGCCCGGAGCGACGGCGTCACGGCCGAGCGCGACCGACGAGAGGACGAGCGCCGTCCCGAGCACGAGCGCCTGCGGGACGAGGCGGGCGATCGTTCTCGCCGGCGGCTCGCCCAGAGACGCGAGGACGCGCGCCTCGCCACGCTCGACGAGCCGTTGCGTGGCGAGCGCCCAACCCACGGGCCACCCGGTCATGAGCGCGGCCTCGAAGGCAACCGCGAGGAGGCTCTTGGCGAAGGGGCCGAGCGTGCTCCACGTGATCGCCGGGTCGAGCGCCCAAGGCAGGAGACGAACCGTCGCCCCGACGAGCGCTGCGATCAAAATGAGCCCCGTCGCGACGAGCACCGCCGCCGCCGCCGCCGGCGCGAGCGGATCCCGGCGCCGCCACGCGAGGAAAGAGCGCAGAGCGTCGATCAAGCGAGCGCCTCGCTCGATGTCGTCGTGGGATGGGACATCGTCGACTGCCCGGTGAGCGCGTGGAATCTACACCCGACGACGCTCGGCGCTCGACAAACACAACGTGGGACGAGCCGGACAGACGGAGCCTTCCGGCCGGCCTGAACGTCGTGTTAGCTTCGGGCACCAAGGAACCGGGAGCTCCCCCTACTCAACCGGACGAGCTTATGACGATCGACCGAAAGAAGCGGCTTCGCGCGTTGACCCTCGCGGCGCTCACGGCGGCGGGAGCCCTCACGAGCCCGAGCACTGCGCGGGCCGAGCCGGTCAGTCCGACGGCGAAAGGCATCGCCGGCGGCGCCCTGCTCGGAGGCGAGCTCGTCGTCTTCGGAGAGGCGATCTTCGGCGTGCGCTCGACCGCGGCTTACCTCATCGGCGCCGGCCTCGGCGCCGCCGCCGGCGGCGTGGGCGGCTACCTCGTCGAGCAGTCCGTCGACGACGGGCGCGTCCCGGCCTACATGCTCGCCGGAGGCCTCGCGCTCCTCATCCCGGCCATCGTCGTGTCGCTCGACGCCACCCGATACATGCCGACGGAAGGCGCGCGCGAGGACAAGCCGGTCGACCTGCCTCCGTCGGATCCGGGCAGACCGGGCGGCAGCAGCGTCGTCGGTGCAGAGCCCGAGACCCCGCCGGCGACCACACCGGGCCCGGGCAGCGCCACGACACCGACGACTCCGTCGGGTCCCACCCCGCCTGCCTCGCCGGAGGCTCCCGCGCCCAAGGAGGGCGAAGGCGGTGGGGAGAGTGGAGGAGGCGGCGGTACGGGCACGCAGGCGCCCGCGCGCGCCCCTCAGACCTCGTTGCTCAACTTGCGCGACGGCGCGTTCGCGGTGGGTGTCCCGTTGCCGGAGGTCCGTCCGATCGTCGGCAGCGCGGAGCGCACGCGCATGGGAGTCGCCGACCGTGGGAGCGAGCTGCGCTTCCCGGTCGTGCGCGTCACCTTCTGACCGAGGGCGCGTGCGCCGATACGAGGCGCGCGGTATCGTCGAAGCTCGACCACCGGTCGCGCGACGCGCCCTTTCGTCCTGTTCCTTTCCGCCGAAAGGCACTGTAATCTCGCCAGTGAGAGTCGATCGCGCGGCGGCGGCGGCCCTTCTCCGACGCGTAGCGCCGGTCCCTACGAAGGCAAGCCAAGAAAGCGAATGAACACTCCGCGCAGCGCAGCGAAGCCGCAGGATCCCATGCTCGGGCGCGTCGTCGCCGGACGATATCGCCTCGAGGCGCGCGCCGGCGAAGGAGGCATGGGCGTCGTTTATCGCGCACGCCACGTGCTCATCGACCGTGTCGTCGCGTTGAAGCTGATTCGGCCGGACCTCCGCGGGGAGACCCACCTCCGCGCGTGGATGTTGCGTGAGGCCCGCGCGGCGAACCGCGTCGATCACGCACACATCATCGACATCCACGACATCGGCGAGACGGAGGAGGGCGAGCTCTACCTCGTCATGGAGTACCTCGTCGGGACGTCGCTCTCGAGCGAGCTCGCGAAGGGCCCGATGAGCCTCGCCCGCGCCGTCGACATCCTCGAGCAGATGTGCGCGGCGCTCGCGCGCGCCCACGACCTCGGGGTCGTGCACCGCGATCTCAAGAGCGACAACATCCTTCTCTCCACGCGCGGCGGACGGAAGGACTTCGTCAAGATCCTCGACTTCGGTCTCGCGCACCTCGCGATGGACCCGAGGCTCGCCCCGAAGGGCGCGGTGTTCGGAACGCCCGAGTACATGTCGCCGGAGCAGGCGCGCGGCGAAGAGGCAGGCCCGCCGAGCGATCTCTACGCGCTCGGCGTCCTCTTCTTCGAGATGCTGACGGGGCAGCTCCCCTTCCGCTCGAACGATCGCGACACGCTGCTCGAGATGCAGCGGAGCGCGCCGCCGCCGAAGCCGAGCGCGATCAAGCCGGACATCCTTCCGCAGGCCGAGGCGATCGTCCTCAAGCTCCTCGAGAAGGAGCGGCGCAAGCGCTATCAGGACGCGCACCACCTGCACGAGGAGCTCAAGGCGCTGCAGCGATCGCTGCCCTCCACGCCGTGGGAGGTGCAGGCCGATCCGATCAACGTCGCGCCGCCGCCTCCTCCTCCGCCGCAGTCGCCGGGTGTCATCGAGTGGGCGAACCGCGCCGCGCTCTTCTCGCGCATGGTGAGCCGCGTCTATCCGTCGGGCAACGTCCCGCCCGAGGTGCAGACGGGGCTCGCGCAAGCATGGGATCTCGCCTCGCGTGCGACGCGCCTCGAGGGCGAGGTCGCGAGCCACACGCGCAAGCTCGAGTCGCTCGAGCGTCGCGGACGCGCGCTCCGTGCGGAGATCGGACGAAAGGTCGAGGAGCTCGCGCACGAGGAGTCGCGCGCGCTGCGCGAGGCGGCCGCCGAGCAGCAGGAGGCGGCGAAGCTTCGCGAGCTCGTGCAGGTCGCCGAGCGCGCCGCCGCGACGGCGAAGGCCCAGGCCGATCAGGCCGCGCAGCAGGGCGGCTCGCCGACGACGCTGCGTGCGATCTACGAGCGCGCCGGTGCTGCGGCAGCGTTGCTCGAAGCGCGGCGTGAAGCCCTCCGCGAGCGCGAAGAGAAGGCTCGCGTGAAGGACCAGCAGGCCCGCGACCTGCGACGTCAAATCGACGAGCTCCGCGCGCAGCTCGCGCGCTACGCCGAGGCGCTCGAGGAGGACCTCGCCGCCGGCCGGGAAAAGGTCGCGTCGCGCACACGCGAGGGGCTAGCATTCGAGAAGGCGTTCAGCGAAGTCACGACGCTTCTCCTGAACCACCTCAAACAGAAGCCCGAGGCCCGCGATCTCTTGCAGGAGCTCATGGCGAACATCCACGCGGGCAGCCCGAACGCGAAGAACAACCAAGCCGGCCCGGAGAGCCGCGGCCCGAACTTGTAGGAGACACCATCGTGCAGCTCTGGGGGGGATCGCGCAGGTCGGAGCACCGACGGCGGCGGGGCGAGCTTGCGCTCGCCCTCAGCCTCTTCGCGGCGAGCGGCCCCCATGCGATCGCCGGCTGCGGCAAGCAGCTCGGGCTCGCGGACATCGATGCGGGTGCGCCCCCGACGGACGGCGTGAGCGCGGACGGATCGGCGCAGGGAGGAACCGACGGAGCCGAAGGAGGAAACACGCACGACGGCGCGAGCGACGGAGACGGCGGGAAGACGAACTGCCTCGAGGGTCGCCTCGTGTTCGGCGATCTGACGCCGCTCGAATTCCAAGGCGTCTCGAGCGCCGTCGTCAATCCCTTCGTCCTGGGAAACTCCTTCTTCGGCGAACGGCTCGTCGACGAGACGCGCTCGTTGATCGTTGGACAGCGTTCGCTCCCGAACGGTCCCTTTTCGGTCGAGACCGTGCCGGTGCTCGGGGCGGATACAGCCGAGATCACACCGGCGGGGTTCCATCCCGATGAGGTCTTCTTCGGGGATCCCCCCACGACACGGCTGCGTGTGACGAGGAAGAGCGGGACGAGCTGGCAGACACCGAGCGACGTATCCGGCATTGGAGCCTCTCTACGAAGGAACGACCGCTACCCATCCCTCACTTCCGACGGCACTCTGCTCCTGTTTCTCCGCGTCGAACGCGAAGAGAACGGCGAACGTCGCATGCTCGTGCAGGCGATGCGCACGGCAGGTGGCGACTTCACCAACCCGACGAGCGTCGGCTCCAACGTGCCGCCAGGCTTGACCTACCCCGCGATCACCCCGGACGGATTGGGCCTGCTCTACACGCTCGGGGGCAAGACCTACTTCGCGGAGCGAAAGACGCGCGAGAGTGAGTTGTCGCTCGCCGAGGCACGCGAGATCGAGATTCGACACGGCTCATCGCCGATCCGCGCGCGCTCCATCTCCGCCGACGGCTGCGAGCTCTACGTGACGGTCGGCGCCGGCCCGAGCGCCAAGGCCTACGTGGCGCGACGTCAGTGACGCCGATCAACCGAGCTTCGCGCTCAAGAACGCCTTCAGCTTGATGAGCGTCTTCACGTCGCGCGAAAACGACGGCACCTGGTACTCCTTCGCCCACGCGGCGACCTCTTGGAGGAACGTGGAGCGAACGGCGGGGTCGGCCATGATCTCGTCGACGGTGCGACCGCGCGCGGCGCCCTTGCGGAGGTCCTGCACGTACGCGACGAGCTTCGCGTAGTCCTCGCCGAGGAACTCCTCGACCTGCCTCGCATCGTCCGCGAGACGGCCGAGGACGCCTTCCTTCGCGCCGCCCGCTTCGCACGCGAGCGCCGACGCGACGCGAAGCACGAACGCATCGTCGCAGAACCCGAGGTCGTCGATGCCGTCCGGGATGAGATCGAGGGACTTGAAGATGTAGTTGAGGCCGGCCACGACGTAACGTGCGACGTCCTCGCCGGGCTGCCCATCGACGATCTGCGCGAGCGCGGCGGCGTCCTCTCCGAGCGTGCGCAGCCAAGACGGGAAGACGTCGAGAAAACGGGCGAGAGCTGCCGTGTCGTTGGTCGTCATGCGGACGACGAGGCTAGCGGAATCACGGGCCCGGCTCCAGGCTCCCCGTCGAGCCGCTCACAGGCGTGACGTCGCGAGCCCGAGGAGGAAGCCGACGACCAGCGCGCTCACGACGAGGACGACGACCACCCACGGAGCCACGCCGCGACGGTTCGCCGCGCGCGTGCTCAACATCGGGAGGTTCTCGGACGGCAGCGTGCCTTGCGTGGAGACGATCGCGACCTGAGGCGGCGGATCGGACACCGGCCGGCCGAGAGGGCTCGCGAGCGTTCCGCCCGGCCCCTTCCCGCCCGCGACCACGGCCAGCGTGGCCTGCGCGGCAGCGGTCGAAGGCGCCGCCGGCGGCGACGTGCTCGGCGCCACCGTCCCCGGCGACGGCTGCATCGGCATCCACAGGCTGGGCACCTCGGGCAGGCGGCTGATCGGCATCGCGCCGGCCGCGTTCGCGTCCGCGCCCATCGCGGCGGCGAGCGCGCGCGCCATCTCGAGCGCGGTCTGGTATCGCTGGGCGCGATCCTTCTGCAGCGCCGTCTGCACGATCGGCGCGAGCCGCGCGAGCTGCGGATCGATCTGCTCGAGCGGCACCGGGTTCGTGTTGAGCACCGCGTTCAGGCGCGCGTACTCGGTCGGCGCCGGAAAGGCGACGCGCCCGGTGAGCATCTCGTAGAGGATGACGCCCGCGCTCCAGAGGTCGGAGCGGGCGTCGACGTCCTTCGCGTTCCGGATCTGCTCCGGGCTCATGTACGCGGGCGTCCCGAGGAGCACGCCGGTCCTCGTCCTCGATCCCATGCCGCCCGCCGCGTCCATCACCTTCGCGATGCCGAAGTCGAGGATCTTGGCCGTGTAGCTCCCGCTCGGCTCGCGCGCGAGCACGACGTTGTCGGGCTTCAGATCGCGATGGATGATCCCCTGCGCGTGCGCGGCGCCGAGCCCCGCGAGGATGCCTTGGAGGATCGTCGCGGCCTGGAAGAGCGGAATGCGGACACCCGAGCGCGTGTACGAGCTGAGCGGTACGCCGTCGAGCAGCTCCATCACGATGTACGGGCTGCCGTCCTCGGCCTCGGCCACGTCGAAGACGCGCACGATGTTCGGATGGATGAGGCGCTGGCACGTGCGCCCTTCCTCCAGGAACCGGTTCTTCACCGCCGGATCGTCGCGGTAGTCGACGCTGAGGATCTTCACCGCGACCGGTCGCCCGTCGTCGGGGCTGGTCGACTCGTAGACCGCCCCCATGCCGCCGGAGCCGATCACGCGCTTCAGCGGATATTTCCGAGAGAGGATCGCGCCGACGAGCTCGTCGTGCTTCGCAGGCGTGAGCGCCGCCGTCACGGCCTCATCCTACCACCGGCGCCCCCGAGCTCATGCCCGGAGCGTGGCGCCGAACTTCGACTGCGCGACCGCGACGACGTTCGCGTGCGCCGCGTCCACCTCCGCGTCCGTGAGCGTGCGCTCGGGCGAGCGGTACACCACGCGGAACGCGAGGCTCGTGTGCCCCGGCGGCACCTGGCCTCCCACGAAGCGATCGAAGAGCCGCACCGCCTCGGCGAGCGGACCTGCCGCCTCGCGGACGGCGGCCTCGACGTCGCCCGCACGCACGCTGTCCTTCACGACGAGCGCGATGTCGCGCGTGCTCGCCGGGAAGCGCGGGATCGGAGTGAACTTCGGGGTCGCCGCGCCGCCCACGAACGGATCGAGCTCCATCTCGAAGACGAGCACCTCGCCGTCGAGCTCGAGCGCATCGACGACGTCCGGGTGCAGCGGCCCGAACGCACCGACGCGCTCCCCACCGACGTGCACGAAGGCGGCCCCGCGCGGATGCAGGTGCGGCGGCGCCTCCTGCCGGCTCGCCTGCACGACCTCGACGGGCCTTCCGGAGATTCGGCGCGCGATCTCGGTCGCGTAGCCTTTCGCATCCCAGACGTCGAAAGGCTTCGGCTTCTCGAGCCACGCGGGGCGATCGCCGGCGATCGCGAACGCGACGCGCAGGCGCTCGTCCGGAAGCGGGTCGTTCGGATCCTTCGGCGCGAGGAACACGGGCCCGACGGTGTACTCGCGGACGTCACGCTCGCCGTGCCGCCGCGCGTTCTTCACCGCGTCGAGCAGACCGACGAGCAGCGTCGTCCTGAGCACGCTCTGGTGCTCCGCCATCGGGTTCTCGAGCCGCACCGCCGGCGGCGGCGCGCCGAGCACCTCGAGGACACGGCCCGACGTGAAGCTGAACGTGATCGCCTCGGAGAGGCCGACCGAGGCGCAGATCTCCTTCGCGCGGCGCGCGAGCTCCTCGCGACCGCCGACGTCGCGCGACGCGCGGATCCTCGGCAGCTCGGCGGGGACGGAGTCCATGCCGTGCACGCGGATGACCTCCTCGACGAGGTCGGCCTCGCGGCCGATGTCCGGGCGGTGCGTCGGGACGAGGACCTCGTGCTCGTCCTTCGACGCGTCGGGCGTGACGATCTCGCAGCCGAGACGCTTCAGGATCGCGGCCGACTCCGCGAACGGGACGTCGACGCCGGTGAGGTCGTGGACGCGCCGCCCGCGGAAGCGCACCTTCTTGCGCGCCGGCGGCTCGGGCTCCGCGGCGACGCGCGTTCCCTGGACGTGCACGCGGCCGCGCGTGGCGGCGCCGCCCGCGAGCGTCGTGGTGAGCGCGACGGCGCGATCGAGCACGCGCGCGACGTCGCCCGGGTCGACCCCACGCTCGAAGCGGTGGCTCGACTCGGTGTGCATCGCGTGACGGCGCGCCGTGCGGCGGACGCCGCGCGGATCGAACCAGGCGCACTCGAAGAGCACGCGCTTGGTGGTGCTCCGGATCTCGCTCGACTCTCCGCCCATCACGCCCGCGAGGGCGACCGGTCCCTCGCCGTCGCAGATGAGGAGATCGTCGGCCACGAGCGTGCGCGTGACGCCGTCGAGCGTCACGATGGTCTCCCCTTCCTTCGCGCGGCGCACGAGGATGCGGGGCGCGTTCGCCGGACGCAGCAGATCCAGGTCGAACGCGTGCATCGGGTGCCCGTACTCGAGCATCACGATGTTCGTGATGTCGACGACGTTCGAGATCGATCGGACGCCGAGCGCCTGGAGGCGGTACTTGAGCCAGAGCGGCGACGGACCGATCGTGACGTCCACCGCGCCGGCCGCGCCGTAGTGCGGGCAGCGCTCCGCGTCCTCGACGATGATCGAGCAGAGCGACTTCGTCTCGATGTCGGCGGTCTTCGCGATCTCGCCCGTGGCGGGTAGCGCGAACGGGATGTCGAGGAGCGCCGCGAGCTCGCGCGCGAGGCCGACGTGGCCGAGCCCGTCGGGGCGGTTCGGCGTGAGGCCGATCTCGAAGATCGTGTCGCGCACGTTCGGGACGGCCTGGGACAATGGCGTCCCGGGCTCCGCCGTGCCCATCGGGAGCACGATGATGCCGCCGTGGTCGTCGGAGAGCCCGAGCTCCGACTCGCTGCAGAGCATTCCTTCGCTCGTCACGCCGCCGATGTTGCGCGGCGCGATCGTCAGGTTCTTCGCCGGCAGGTGCGTGCCGAGCGGCGCGAGCACGACGAGGCCGCCGGGATCGGGCACGTTCGGCGCGCCGCACACGACCTCCTGCGTCTGCCCTCCACCGCGATCGACCGTCACGAGCCGGAGGCCGCTCTTCGTCGGGTGCTGGCGGACGCCGGTGACGCGCACGACGAGGCACGACTCGGTGCCCGCGCCGTACTCCGTCGTGCCCTCGACCTCGAGACCCGCGTGCGTGAAGCGCGCGGCGACCTCCGCGGCAGACGCATTCAACGCGGGGAGGAGCTCTTTGAGCCAGCGGTAAGACGCTTTCATGATCGTGCCTTCTAGAATTGAGCGAGGAAGCGCGGGTCGTTCTCGAACAGCAGCTTGATGTTCGGGATGCCGTAGCGGAGGAGCGCGATGCGCTCGAGGCCCATGCCGAGCGCGAATCCGGACCACTCCTCGGGATCGATCCCGCAGTTCTCGAGGACGACGGGATGGATCATTCCGCAGCCGAGGATCTCGATCCAACCGGTGTGCTTGCAGAGACTGCAGCCGGGTCGCGTGCCGTCGGGTTTCTTGCAGAATACACATCCGACGTCGACCTCGGCGCCCGGCTCGACGAACGGGAAGTAGCTCGGCCGCAGGCGCACCGGCGTACCCGGGCCGTAGATGCGCTCGGCGAACTCGGCGAGCACGCCCTTCAGGTGCGCGAGCGTGACGTTCCGGTCGACGAGGAACGCCTCGATCTGGTGGAACATCGGCGAGTGCGTCGCGTCGTCGTCGCGGCGGTAGACCGTGCCCGGCGCGATGAACGCCATCGGCGGCTTCACCGACTTCATCGCGCGGATCTGGATGTTGCTCGTGTGCGACCGGAGGAGGACCTTCTTGTCCGTCCAGAACGTGTCCTGCATGTCGGTCGCCGGGTGGTCCGGCGGGTAGCCGAGCAGGCCGAAGTTGTTCTCCTCGTGATCGACCTCGGGTCCGTCGAAGACGGCGAAGCCGAGCTGGCGGAACACGCTCACGACGTCCTCGCGCACGCGCGAGATGGGATGGCGATGCCCGCCGTCGGAGACCGGCAGCCGCCCCGGGAGCGTGAGGTCGAACGGCGGCGCCTCGAGCTCGGCGAGGCGCTCCTTCTTGCGAAGATCGCTCAAGCACTGCTCGAAGCCGCGCTCCACCTCCTGCTTGAGAGCGTTGACGCGCTCGCCGATGGCCTTCCGCTCGCTCGCCGGCGTCTTCCCGAGCTCCTTCAGGATCGCGGTCAGCTCCCCCTTCTTGCCGAGGACCTTCGCATACTCCTCTCGGAGCGCCTGCTCCGTCCCCGCGGCGCGGAAACGCTCCATGAATCCTTCACGGAGCTTCGTGAGCGCACGATCGATGGAGACAGCCGCGTCGCTGAGGGCTTCGTTCTGAGCCATTGCGCGTCCTCCCTTACCACGCCAGAGGCCTTTGGGCAGCGTGGCGATCCGCATGATTTTTCGAGAGATCCGCGGTCGCGCCCCCGCTCGCCCCTCCCCGCGGGCGATCTCGACGCAGGGAAGCGGGAAAATCGCGTGGAAACACGGCTCGAACGCGGCATGCCGAGCGGAAAGACCTCAGTCCTCAGTCCTCAGTCCTCAGTCTTGGGGGCGAGCCACGACCGCGGGCCTCGATGGGCGCGCAGCCACGCTGCGATTCGCGACGGCGCGGCAGTCCGGAACTGCTGAGGACCGAGGACTGACCAGGTGAGGCCTGGAGACTCCAGTTCGACCCCCGCGACCTGATGCCTCGAGTTCTCCCCCGCCGGGCTCGCAAGGCATGTATGCTTCGACTCGATCCCGGCCAGAACACCACCGTGACCCCCGATCACGAGCAGCAGTCGCACAACGCTCTCGTCGACGTCGTCGGCACGCCGGGCGTCCAGCTCGACCGGCGGGCGGTGCTGTTCCTCGTTCCCCCGAAGGATCCCGGAGTCCCTTGAGTGGAGCGACCGAGGATCGGGCTTCGAACGTGACGTCCGGCGCTTCGCCCGCAGAGACGTCCTACGAGCTCGAGCCGAGGACGCCACGCAGCCGGCCGCAGCTCACGTGGACGGACGCGGCCGGGAGCCACGCGCTCGAGCTGCGCGAGACGCGGACGGCCGGATCGGCCGCCTTCTGCGAGCTCGTCATCGCGGACAAGGCGGTCTCGCGCATCCACTTCGAGCTCGATCCGCTCCCGGACGGGCTCTGGGTCCGCGACCTCGGCAGTCGCAACGGCACCTACGTGAACGGGGTCAAGGTCACCGAGGCGCGCGTGCCGGCGGGCACCGTGATCCGCGTCGGGACGACCGACATGACCGTCGCCTACAACAACCCCGAGCCGCCGTCGGAGCCGACGGACGCGATCACGTCCTTCGGCGAGGTCGAGGGGTACTCCGCCGCGATGCGCGAGGTGTTCGCCACGCTCTCGGCGCTCGCGAAGACCGACACGTCGATCATCATCGAGGGCGAGACCGGCACGGGGAAGAAGGCGCTCGCGCGTGCCGTCCACGATGCGTCACCACGCGCCGGGAGCCCGTTCGTGATCGTCGAGTGCGCAGGCTTGCCGAAGGATCCTCATCAGCTCGCCGAGACGCTCGAAGAGACGCTCGCCAGCGCGGAGGGAGGCACGCTCGTCCTCGACGCTCCAGCGGAGCTCTCGCTCGCCGTCCAGCGCGAGCTCACGCCGCCGCTCGACGCGAAGGCCTTCCGCGTGATCGTGACGACGCAGCGCGATCTGCGCCGGCTCGTGAACCAGGGCGCGTTCCGCGAGAACCTGTACTTCCGGCTCGCCGGCGCCACGGTCCGCGTCCCGCCGCTGCGGCAGCGCACGGCCGACCTCGTTCCGCTGCTGCACCGCTTCCTGGGTGACCAGAGGCACCTCGCCACTCCGCAGCTCCTCGCCGACCTCGAGCGCCTGCCGTGGATGGGCAACGTGCGCGAGCTTCACCAGTACGCGGAGCGATTGCGCTCCGGCGATCGCGTGCGCGCGGTCGCGACGGCGGCGCTCGACGCCGCCGACTCCGACGATCATCGTCGCGTGCGGCTCACCGACGGCGAGCCCGAGGGCTCGGCGTTCGAGCGCGAGCCTCCGGCGGCGGAGATCGGCCGGATGCTCCCCATCGCGCTCGAGCCGTGGTTCTTGATCGGCTTCAAGGAGTTCCGCGAGCGGTGGATCGATCTCGGCGAGCGCGAATACCTGCGCCGCCTCATGCTCCGCACGAACCGCTCGAGCTCGGTCGCATCGCGCGAGGCGGGTCTCGAGCGCACCTATCTCTATCGGCTCATCAAGAAGCACGGCGTCTAACGCACGCCGTCGAACACGAGCCGCTCCCTCGGGCGCTGCGGAAGTCCGAGCGACGACGTGCGAAAACGCCTTTTTCGCCGGCCGATCGTCGCTCGCGCGCGACACTCGCTTGAGGCCGATCACCATCGCGCACCGGAAAGACGAAGTAAGCGACGTCCTTTCCGACGAACCGAATGAGGCGTGGTGAGATTGCGCGCACGGTTGTGCTCGCAGCGGAGCCGTTGCCCAGAGACAGGCTCCTACATCGACACCGCACGAATAGCGTTTGCGGTGTCCCGCCCGAACACGCTTCACTCAAGAGTTGCGAGAGGGATAGGCGATGAGTAGCGGAGCGACGAAGCTCGATCCCGTTCTCGTTCGGCAACTGAAGAAGGCCGGGCTACCCGACCCGACCAGCGTCCCATCGGCCGCCGTCTGGTCGAAGTTTCTTGCTGCGGTCAACGATCACTATCGCCACCTGAACGAGGATCGCGCGCTCCTCACGCGATCGATGGAGCTGTCGACGAGCGAGATGGAGGAGCTCCGTCGACGTGTCGAGGCGCAGCGGGATCAACTCAGCGCGATGCTCGATGCCATCGCCGAGGCGCTCGGTCTGTTCGGCGGCATCGTGCAGAACGAACAGGACGCGAGCAGCGTCGCGACGGGCCTCGAATACGCCAAGGACGAGTTCCGCCAGCGCATCGCCGAAGTGTTCGCCGACGAGGGCTCCGACAGCCAACAGATCTCCGGCATCCGCACGAACATCGTACGGCTCGCAGATCAGCTCATTCGCCTGCTCTCCGAGACGGCCGAACGGGCCTCGGTGAAGAAGGAGCTCGAGGTCGCGCGCGCCGTCCAGAACCTCCTCGTCCCCACCGAGGACGTGATGGAGCGGCCGTACCTGCGCATCGCAGGTCACTTCCAACCCGCGAGCGAGTGCGGCGGCGACTGGTGGGGCGTCTACGACCTGCTCGGAGGTCGCGTGCTCACGATCATCGGAGACGCGACGGGGCACGGAATCTCGTCGGCGATCATCACGGGCGCAGCGAAGGCCGCCTGCGATCTCGCGTGCAACGTCACGCAGCGTCGGCTCTCACCGAGCGATCTGCTGACGATGATGAACTCCGCGATCCACGAGACCGCACGGCGGCAGATCATGATGACGTGCGTCGCGAGCGTGTTCGACCCCCAGTCGAAGACGCTCACCATCGCGAACGCCGGCCATCACTTCCCCTATCACGTGCACGACGGGCAGCTCCGCCCGATCATGGTGCACGGTCAACCGCTCGGAGCATCGTCCGGCTCGACCTACGAATCCACGACGGTCCCGTTCTCCGCGAACGACGTCTTCGTCTGGTACACGGACGGGATCATCGAATGCGAGAACGATCGCGGCGAGCAGTTCAGCGAGAGGAAGCTGCGCGCCGTCTGCCAGCGCACGGCGTCCGGCGGCGCGCGCGCGGTCCGCGACGCGGTGGTGGAAGCCATCACCTCGTTCAAGAAGCCCGGGTCCCAGAACGACGACATGACCTTGGTCGTCGCCTCGATCAAGTAAGCGCATCAGGAGTTCTCCATGCAGGTTCATGCGTTCGGCTACGATCTCGACACGAAGGCGTGGTCCGTCCCGTCGCTGCCCAACGCCGACTCGCCCCGGACGCTCGTGCTCGCGTTCGGTGCCCCCGAGGTCCTGCAGCACGGCGAGGCGCTTGCACAGCTCGCGAAGGCGTACCCGCGTTCGGTCGTGATGGGCTGCTCGAGCGCGGGGGAGATCCACGGCACGACGGTCCGCGACCGGTCGATCTCCGTGACCGTCACGCGGTTCGAGAAGACCGATCTGATGCTCACGTCGATGGACGTCGCAGGACCGGGCGACTCCTTCTCGACCGGTCAGGCGATCGCGAAGAAGCTCGCCGCTCGCCCGGGCCTCCGCGGCGTCCTCGTCCTCTCCGAAGGCCTCAACGTCAACGGCTCCGAGCTCGTACGCGGCCTCAACTCCGTCCTCGACGAGTCCGTCGTCGTCTCCGGAGGCCTGTCCGGCGACGGCTCGCGCTTCAAGCAGACCTGGGTCGCCGTCGGCTCCAAGGTGAAGAGCAACATCGTCGCCGCCGTCGGCTTCTACGGCGACCACATCCAGATCGGCCACGGCTCCAAGGGCGGCTGGGACAAGTTCGGCCCCGAGCGCGTCGTCACCCGCAGCGAGGGCAACGTCCTCTACGAGCTCGACGGAAAGCCCGCTCTCGCTCTCTACAAGGAGTACCTCGGCGAGAAGGCCAAGGAGCTACCCGCCTCCGGCCTCCTCTTCCCCCTCTCGCTCCGCGCCTCTTCCAAGGACGACAAGTTCCTCGTCCGCACGCTCCTCGCCGTCGACCACCAGAAGAACTCCCTCACCTTCGCCGGCGACATCCCCAAGGGCTACCTCGCCCAGCTCATGAAGGCCGACTTCGACCGCCTCATCGGCGGTGCGTCGCTCGCCGGCGCGATGGCCAAGGAGACCGGTGCTCCCGTCGGCAAGGACTCGCTCGTCGTCGCCATCTCCTGCGTCGGTCGCCGCCTCGTCCTCGGCGACCGCATCGAGGAGGAGGTCGAGGCCGTCCTCGATGCGCTCCCCAAGGAGCAGCAGAGCCACATCACCGGCTTCTACTCCTACGGCGAGATCAGCCCCTACGCGACGGGCCACTGCGACCTCCACAACCAGACGATGACGCTCACCGTCTTCAGCGAGTCGCCTACGCCTCTCGCGAAGTATCGGGGAGACGACGAGTCCACGCAGCGAGACGTGGCGCCCGCGATCCGGCGCGCGCTGGACGCCGCGGCTGCTTCCGGAGGCGCACACATGAGTCGAGGTGCCCCCGCCGCGGGGCCGCCGGCAAAGCCCGCGTCGCCGGCTCGAGGGATGGTGGTCTCGTCCTTCGCGTACGATCTCGACAGCGGCGCATGGTCCGTGAGCTCGTTCCCGGACCTCGACTCGCCGCGGACGCTCGTCCTCGCATTCGGTGCCCCCGAGGTCCTCGGCAACGCCGATCCGATCGCGCAGCTCGCGAAGGCGTACCCGCGTTCGGTCGTGATGGGCTGCTCGAGCGCGGGAGAGATCCACGGCACGACCGTCCGTGACCGATCGATCTCCGTGACCGTCACGCGGTTCGAGAAGACCGACCTCGCGCTGACGTCGATGGATGTGGCCGGACCGGGCGACTCCTTCTCCACCGGTCAGGCGCTCGCCCGGAAGCTCGCCGCTCGCCCGGGCCTCCGCGGCGTCCTCGTCCTCTCCGAAGGCCTC
>CALFEQ010000088.1 GCA_937949945.1 uncultured Myxococcales bacterium | reverse complement strand
TTCGTCGCCGGTGAGACTCGTTTCGTCGACGCTGACTTCCGCGGACGCTGGGAACGGCGGTGCTGGCAAGCCCGGAGGCGACGGCAGCGAGGGCGGCGCCGGAGGAAACGGCCACCGGTCTGGATGTTCGGGCAATTACGGCGGCAGAGGCGGCAACGGCGGCGCCGGCGCCGGCGGCGCGGGCGGGGTGTCCGCAGCGGTGCTCTACAAGAACGTCCCCCCAATCAACGAGGGCTCGACGCTCATACATGGCAAGAAGGGCGAGCCCGGCCGCGGCGGGGCGCCGGGAGTGAACGACGGACCGCCCGGTCTCGAGGGCCAGATCGTCGCGGCTCCCCGCCCCTGACGCCAACCGCAGCACCCGACGTCACGCAAGACGCCTGAGCGCCGGCTCGCTTCGATGCGAGCGCAAAGGCAATATCTATCCGCGCGCACGAATTCGTCCCAACAAAACAAGAAAACTCTTGACAGATCCTCGCGCAACTTCGCGGCAAAATCGCATCCTCGCCAACAACATGCCCCGCACACGCGCTCGGCGCCCGAATACGCCCCGTTCTCGCGCGAAAGGCCTCGCGCGTCGAAATGCCCATCAATCGACCCTCCAAAGCCAAATACGAGGCACGAAAATCGCCATGGTAAAAGGCGATGATGAATCTCGCCTCTCTATCCAACGAAGAGCTGCTCTCGAATCTTCACCAGCTGGTCGGCCAAGGCCGCATGGTCCTCGCGCGGCTCCTCGCGTATCTCGGAGAGGTCGAGGAGCGGCGTCTCGATCTCGAGTCGGCCTGCTCGTCGCTCTACGACTTCTGCGTTCGACGGCTCGGGATGAGCGAGGACGAGGCATGCCGCCGGGTCGCCGCTGCGCGCCTCGTTCGCCGGTTTCCCGTCGCGCTCGGCATGATCGAGCGTGGAGAGATCCACCTCACGGCGCTCTTGCTCCTGCGCGACTACTTGACCGAGGACAATCACGAAGAGCTCCTCTCCGCCGCAAAAGGCGCGACCAAAGCCGAAGTGCAGCACCTCATCGCCGCACGCTTCCCACGACCGGACGCGCCCACGCAGATCCTTCCCCTCTCGACGCCGACGACGGACACTCCTCCCGCCGCAGCGGCGTCACCTTCAGCGTCTCCACCGACGACGCCCTCCCCTCCCCCGCGCTCTCGCGTCGAGCCCCTCGCGCCGGAGCGGTACAAGGTGCAATTCACGGCCAGCGCCGAGCTCCGACGGAAGCTCGAGCGCGCTGCCGACCTGATGCGCCACGCGAACCCGAGCGGCGATTTGTCCGCCGTCGTCGAGCGCGCGATCGATCTCTTGCTCCAGAAGCTGGAGAAGCAACGCCTCGGAAAGGCCACGCGGCCGCCCCGCCCGCAGAACGCGCGCAAGAGCACGCGACCGGGATACGTGCCGCGCGCCGTGCGCCGCGAGGTGTTCGAGCGCGACGGCGAGCAATGTACCTACGTCGACGAACGGGGGCGCCGCTGCCAGGCACGGACGTTCCTCGAGCTCGACCACCGGACGGCTCGGGCGCTCGGAGGGACCGACGATGCCGAGAACCTTCGCGTCCGCTGTCGCGCTCACAACGCGCTCGCCGCGGAGAAGGACTTCGGCCGCGACTACGTCGAGAGCAAGAGGAACGAGAAGAAGATGCACCCGCGCCAGCGCGGGTACGATCGCGAGACGGCGCGCGGCGCGCTTCGTGGTCTGGGATTCAAGGACGCCGACGTCCGCCGCGTCCTCGCGCTCCTCGAGGAGCGATGGGCGGGAACGCCTCCGCCCATCGACGTCGCGCTTCGTGAGGCGCTCCCGGTCCTCGCGTGACCCTGGCCCGGGACGTCAGAACGACAGGTGCAGCGAGGCGCCGCCCGCGCGCGGGCCGAGGGCGGGCACGACGCGGACGGCACGCGCGCTCGTCGAGCCCTTGTCGTCCGTCGGCCAGAGGAGCCAGGTCGCGATCGCGCCCGCGAGGAAGACGCCGCCGGCCGCGTAGCCGATCCACGCGATCGTCGCCTGCGACTCCGCGGTGGAGCGCTTGTCGTCGTACGACGCGCACGCGGGGGTGGGTGGGTTCGCGCACAGGCCCGGGTTCTGGCGGCGGATGGACTCGGACTCGTCCTTCGCGCTCTGCGAGGCCGACGCGAAGCCGACGCCCGTGGCGACGCCGATGACGCCGAGCGCGCCGAGGCCGATCGGGACCGCCCAGCCGGCGGCGCTCCTCGAGCTCGAAGAGGAAGCGCTCGCGTCGGCGGGGCGGTCCGGCGACGGGACGGGGCCGCTTGCGCCGTTCGTGGAGGGCGCGAGCGTGTCGTCGACGAGCTTCGCCTGCGCGACGAGGCCGGCCTCGCACTCGACGGTGACGCGCTTCACCTTTCCGCCGGCGATCGCCTCGACGACGTGCGTGCCCGGGAGGACGGGGACCGGATCGCTCAGGTCCGAGTCGACCGGTCTGCCGTCGATCGAGACGCGCGCGTGCGGCGGGGCTTGGATGTCGATCTGGCTGACGCGCTTCGAGAGCTCGGCGATGTTGTCGGCCGCAGCTTGGCGCTGTTTGTCGTCGATCTTCGGGTCGGTCATCCTCGCGAACTCGCGGAAGTGATGGAGCGCGTCGACCAGATGACCCGAGAGCTGCTCGGCTCGCGCGAGGTTGTAGAGGACCGCCGGCGCTTTCAGGACCGACCACGCTTGGCTGAACTTGAGCCTGGCGGCGTCGTGCTGGCCGGCCTCGGCGAGCTTCAAGCCCTCCTCGAAGCGCGCTCGCCCGTCCGCCATCGCCGCCTCGGACACGGAGATCGGCTTCTGGTCGGCGCGAGCTTCCGCGGCACCGACGAGGATGGCCGCGAGCATGGCCGAGCGCACGCAGGTGCGGAGCCACGTGGGAAGGCATCCTCGGGAAGAAGACGGAGTCACGAGCGTCATGGAGCGCGACGAGACTACCATCACGGGACTCGAAGGTCCCGAACCCGACGTCTCGACCGACGCCGCCCGTACGCGAGGCACGAAGCTCACGCCGGCGCGTGGAACGGGCCCGTGATCTCGAAGGTCGTCCCGCCTTTGATGCCGCGCTGGGAGCTGAAGTAGAGGCGGGTGCCGGACGGATCGAACGCCGGGCCCGTGATCTCGCTCTCGTCGTAACCGACGAGCTGGACGAGCGGCTTGAGCTCGCCCGACGGGAGAATGGCGACGATCTGCATGTCGCCGCCGTCCTCCGCGACGAGGACGTCGCCGGACGCGGAGACGGTGATGTTGTCGACGCCCGAGAGGATGGGATCGGGGGCCGTGGCCTTGTCGTAGAGGACGGTCATCGTCTCCGTCGCCGTGTCGTAGGCCCGAATGCGATTGTCGCCCTTCGTCGAGAAGTAGACGACGCCGCCGTGCCACCAGATGCCCTCGCCGCCGTCGAAGTGCGTCGCCGCGGCGACCTGGTGGCGGGTCGGCGTCTCGCCCTCGAAGGCGGGATCGGGCACGGGATGCCAGGTGACGCGTCCGTCGGGCGCGACCTCCGCGACCTCGAGACGGCCTGCGTCCAGGCTCGCGAAGCCGTGCGAGCCGAGGCGATCGGGGACGAAGCGATAGAAGCAGCCGTCGGGCTCGTCCTCCGTGAGGTAGACGTGATGGCGGACGGGATCGACCGCGGCCGCCTCGTGCTTGAAGACCCCGAGCGCGGGACGCACGACGGCGGGGCGCTGTCCGAGCGGATCGCACTCGTGGACGCGGCCTCGGTCGATCTCCTCGCACGACAGCCACGTGTTGTACGGCGTCGGACCGCCCGCGCAGTTGACGTTCGTGCGCTCGAGGATCGGATAGGCGTCGACGAGCGTGCCCGACGCATCGAAGCGGAGCGCGCCGACTCCGCCCGCGATCGGCACCTCCGAGTTCGAGACGTACACCCAGCCGCCGTCGGGCGTGGGGAACGTCGCGCCGCCGTCCGGCATCGGGTGCCACTCGTAGCCGCTCTGGCCGACCCGCTCGTTCGAAGAGGCGACGATGCGCGCGGTGAAGCCGTCCGCGACGCGAACACCGTTCGCGTCCGGCTCGAGCAACGGACCGATGTCCGCGATCTTCGACACGAGCTTCGGTCGCTCGATCGGCGTGTACGGGAACTCCACGGCCGCGTCCGCCACGGCCTCGCCACCGAGGCCGCCGGTCCCGGCGTCGCCCACGCCAGGAGCTGCGCCCTCCGTCGAAGCGGAGTCCGCGCAGCCCAACCACGAGCGCGCAGCGATGCTCGCGGCGAACGCGGCGAGGCTGCCTTCGAGCACGGCACGTCGCGAGAGCCTGGCAGGGGCAGGTCGAGGCATGTCGTTCCCATGCCATGCGGCGCGCGCCTCCACAACTTCTGCGCGCCCGAGCGCGAGCGCCGGCGCGACGAGGAGGCGCACACGGCTGAGCGTGACGGCGGCCGCGAGATCGCTCTCCGGCACGCCCAGCGGGCCTCACCCGCGTGCACGCAGCGGGATGGGCACGGGCACGCGCCGGAGCAGACGCTCGACCGCGCGCTCGGCCGAGGCGCCCGGCTCGATCGCACGGCTTCCGGCCCACACGGCGGAGCCGTCGGCCGCGAAGACGATGGCGGAGAGACGGATGTCGTCCTCGTCGCAGTCGTCTCGCACGACGTGCGGGGTGAGGCCGATCCCGGCGCCGGCGTAGAGACCGCTCCCCATCGGCTCGGCGCACACCAGCGTCGTCTCGATCTCGATCACCACCGCATGCTGCACACCGCGCTCGCGCATCATTCCGAGCAGGTGATCCGACGCGCGAAGCTCCGAGATTCGGTCCACGGCCGTCGGCCGCTCCGGCAGTGACGGCGACGACGACGGTGGGCACAGGTCGGCGGGGAGGGCCGGTGACTGCACGCCGGCCACCATGGCGTCGACCGTACGCCGGAGCTCGCGGCTCGTTCGTGCGCCGGGGCCGCTCATGCGCTTCGAGGTGATCGGGCCATACGCGTCGCGATCGACCACGCACGTCCGCGGCAGGACGACGAGCGCCGGGCCTTCGACGAAGGGCGGCACCTCCATCGCGCGGGCTTCGCGCTGCACCCACGATTGCCCGCAGCCGCCGACGAGCACGAGCAGGCACGCGAGCACGCCCCACGCGAAGAGCCGTCCGGACGGCGACGAGCTATTCGCGCGCATCGCGGTCCGCTCCGATCGCGGAGGCGGGCTTCCCGTCGCGCGGGACGACCCGCAGATAGGCCTCCGAGGCGACGAGGGCCACCCGGCACGGGCTCGTCTCGCACGCCTCTTCCGTGATCGTCCCCGCGACGAGCGCTCCCTCCTCCGTGGTGAGCGCCGCCTGGACGTGCCTCAGCTTCCACGGATCCGGTGAGACCTCGGTGCGCGTGATGATCACGTCGGTGACGTCACGGCTCTCGTCCATGTTGAGCGCCCACGCCGTCGTCGAAGGGCACGGCGCTCGGACGCAGCGGAGCCCGTTGTCCGCCGCACGGTAGAAGGTGCCCGTCGGCTTCGAGCCGCTCACCCCCATCCACGCGCTCGTGGCGACGAGCTTGCCGAGGACGACGTCCTCGACCGGCATCGCGATCATCCGCCCCTCGACGATCACGCGCCCGGATTCGGCCGCCGACGTGACCTCCTTCACCTCGCGCTCGGACAGATTCAGCCGCTCGAGGTCGATCTCGGAGACGTAGCACTCGGGCTTCGACGATCCGTCCGCGCAGGGCGTCTCGTCGCGATTGACGAGCTTCACGAACCACCCGCCGCAGAACGGCGCCGCGCACCTCCGGACGTCGCGTCGCGTGACGAGGAAATGGCCGGTGCTCGTGCTTTCCTCGAGCGGCTGTCCCGTCGGCTCGTGACCGCCTCTGCCGCCCGGCTCCCCCGCGGCGACGCAGCCGTACGAGCACGCGAGCACCAAGCCAGAGACCAAGCTCGAGACGAAGACGACGCGTCTCATGGACGCGCGTCACGAGCATCCCGCGGGCCAACGCCGCGCACGCTCGAGCAGCGGCGAGCACGACGCTCGAGCAACGGCGAGCACGACGCTCGAGCAACGACGCTCGAGCGAACGCCGGCGTCGGCCGAGGTACCGACGTCCGGTCTACCTACTTGCGTCTTCTCACTTGCAGGGATCTTCCAGCTCGCTCGGCGCCGGCCCGTCCGCCGGCTCGACCGGCACGACACCGGGGTCCGCCGGCCGATCCGGCGGCAGCGGCGGAAGGAGCGCGGCGATCTCGGGGACCTGATCGACGCGCACGAACGAGAAGCCCTCCTGCTTCAGAATCGGGACCATGTACATGACCATCTCGACGGTCCCTTCCTGCATCGGGTCGTCCTCGTTGAAGTAGGGATCGTGGAGGAGGACGATGCCCCAGCCGGCGCGCTTGATCGCCGTGATGTAGAGGTCGCCGCACTCCTGCACCGTGAGGCGCTTGCCGTCGGTGCCGTCCTGCCAGCAATCCCAGTCGGCGACCTCGCCGGCGGCCTCGTCCATCCTGTCGCCGACGTCCCAGAGGACCGGGCCGACGTACTTGTTCATCGGAGAGGTCGCGAGCGTCTCGAACGTCTGCTCGTCGTAGTCGCCGAACGGCGGCCGGAAGAGGAAGCGATCGCCCTTCACGAACGGAGCGATCTTCGCGTCCGTCTCGGCGAGCTCCTGGATGATCTCGGCGTCCGTCGGTCGCGGCGTCTGCGTCGTCACTCCCGTGAGCGAGCGATGCGTCTCCGTGTGGTTGCCGATGATGTGACCGTCGTCGACGAGCTGCTGGAGGATCTCCGCAGCGTTCTCACCGAGCGAGCGACCGTTCACGAAGAACGCGGCCTGGATGCCCTCGTTCTTCAGGAACGCGGAGAGCGCCTTCGTGCGCGGGCCGGGGCCGTCGTCGAACGTCAGCGCGATCTGCTTCGGCTGCATCCTCGCCCCGCGGAGCCCCTCCGCCTGGAGAGGCTGCTGCGTGCGGCAGTCGCCCTCTCGACCCGAACTCGAAGAAGTCTTCTTCGAGCAGGAAAGGAAGATCGTCACCGCGGCGAACGCGACGAGCCCCGCGATCCATCGATGCAAACGCTCCATGGGACCTCCGCTCGTGCATCAGCTGGTCCGAGGGGATGCACGGGCGTGCGCCGCCGCGCCGCCTCCGCACCATGCCGACTCGAGACGACATTTCGAGGATCGCGCGGCGCCCGCTCCGTCCTTCCGCACGCGCGTTCGAGTGACGACCAGCCACCCGGTGAAGGAACGCCACGAAGAAGCTGATTCGACCGGGTGCGTTGTGTGTTTTCTCGCCTCCCCCGTTGGCGTACGTTCGCCGCATCATGGGAAGGAAGGGTGCAAAGGCCGACGAGGCAGGGGGTGCGGCGCCCGAGTCGCTCGGTCCGGCGATCGCCACCGCCGTCGAAGCCGTCCGCCGCGACGGCGCGATCGCGCGGACGGCGCTCGTGCGGCTCGGGGTCCCCAAGAAGCGATTGAACGAGGCGCTCGAGGAGCTCGCCCGCCAGGGGCTCGAGGTGACGGCCAAGTCCGTGCGCGTGCCCGTCCGCGAGCAGATCCTCGCGCTGCTCGCGACGGGCTCGGCCCTCTCCACCAAGTCTGCGGCCGCTGCCGTCTCGGGCGCGACGAAGGCCGAGGTCACCAAGGCCGTGGCCGCGCTCGTCGAAGCAGGGGAAGCGAGACTCGTGTTGCGCACGAAGGAGCTCGTCCTCGTCGGCGCCCGCGCCGACGTCGTCGCGGGCCCCGAGCTCGAGGCCATCGAACGCGCGCTCGACTCCCTCCTGAAGGCGACGAAGCTCGCCCGCAAGAAGCACGCGTCCCTCCTCCGCTCGGACGTGGAGCAAGCGGTGTCACGTTTCGTGACGGCACGCCGACCGGACACCGGCACGAACGGCGCCGTGACGCGCGCGGCCTCGAGCGCCCCCGACATGCCCGCGACGAACGTCGCCGGCCCGCCCGCGGCGAGCGACGTCGGCACGCCGCCTCCGGCGGCGGACGTCCCATCGAGCGACCAGATCGCCAAGCTCGTCGAACGCCATCGCGACGCGAGCGGCCTCACCTTCGTTCCGACGATCGTGCGGGCGCTCGGCGGCGCGCGCGCTCGGGACGTCGTGCACGCCGAGCTACTGCGAGGTGCGCGCTCGGGCATCTTCGAGCTCCGGCCCGAGAGCGGGCTCGGACGCCTCTCGGCGGAAGACCTCGATCTCTGCGTCCCCGGCCCGCAGGGCTCGCGGCTGTCGTGGGTACGTCGGGTGGGGCCATGAGGACGTCGACCGAGTCGGGAGCCATGGAGGAGATCGCGCGATGACGAGCCAGCCTGCACGCGCCGGCACGGCGCCGTTCGAGCACAACCACGCCGATCCCTGGGCGACGCACTTCGTCGATCTGCCGACGCTCAACCAGCGCGCGTCGGACGCGATCGTGGGCGCGATCGAGTCCGTGACGACGGCGGCGCGTCAGGGCGACACGGAGCTACGGAGCAAGAGCCTGCTCATCCTCGGCTCCGCCGGCGCAGGGAAGACGCACCTGTTCGCGCGCATACGCCGCAGGCTCGGACCGCGGGCCGTGTTCGTTCTCATCCGGCCGCTCATCGGCACCGAGATGACGCCGCGGTACGTGCTCGGCGAGATCATCGCGCACCTCAACAAGGACTCCGTCACGCCGAACGGCGTCCCGTTCCGGCAGCTCGACACGCTCGTCGGAGCGTCGCTCGCCCACCTCGACGGCTACCCGCCGAACATGCCGCGCGTCTTTCTCGACGAGTGTGCCCAGAAAGACGAAGTGAAGCGTGCGAAGCTCCTCGACGACGCGCTCGAGAAGCTCCTCGATCGGTACCCCGACCTCGACGAGACGTACCTCGCCCGCCTCCTGCGGACGCCGTTCATGCCGAGACCCACGCAGCGCGCTGCGCTCGCGTGGCTCGCCGGACGCGAGCTCGAGGAGGCGCAGATGAGCCGCCTCGGCGTGACGGAGCCGCTGCGCGAAGAGCGCATCGTCCGTGCGCTCCAGACGCTCGGCATCTTCGCCGCGCCCGGCGCTCCCATCGTCCTCGTCTTCGATCAGCTCGAGAATCTCGTCGATCCCGAGGGCACTCCCGCCCGCGTACGCGCGTACGCGAACCTCGTCTCCGAGCTGTTCGACACGATGCGCGGGTTCGTCCTCGTGCAGATGGCGCTCGACACCGAGTGGAAGGCGGCGATCGAGCCCGCGCTGCCCCTGTCGCAACGAACACGAATGGCGGCGCAGACGGAGCTCATCGCGCTGCCGAAACCGGACGAGGCGCGTGAGCTCCTCCGGCTCTGGACCGAGCAGATCCCGGATCGACCGGAGCCCTTCCCGTGGCCTTTCGGCGACCGGCGCGTGAAGCGCTGGTGCGAGACACCGGGCATGACGCCGCGCATGCTGATGATCGCCTGCAAGCAGGCGCTCGCCGAAGGCCCCGGCGACGATCCTGAAGAGCCGACCACCGACGCCGTGGAGGCCGCGCCTCCGACGGAGCGCGGGCGACCTTGGATCGACGAGATCGAGGCACGGCGCGACGCGCTCGTCGACGCGTGGCGCGAGCACGTCGAGCTTGCGCGGAAGGCGCTCGACGAAGCCGACGCCGACCGCCGGGGCGCCGATCCAGCGCGCCTCATCGGCGGAATCGCGTGCGCCCTCCGCTTCGCCGACGGGGCGAAGGTCGGGCGCATGGACGCACGCGGTCCGATTCACGTCGAGGTCGACGGGGCGGACGGATCGCGGCGAGGCATATGCATTCTTCACCAAGCGCACCCCCGCTCGACCGTAGCGGTCCTCGACAAGATCGCCGACGCGATGACCGGACCGAAGGCCCGCTCCGTGGTCGTCGTGCGCGAGCGTGCGCTCGAGTTCCCGCCGACCTGGAAGCAGACGCTAGCGAAGCAAGAGGCGATCATCCGTCAGGGCGCGCGCTGGGAGTGGCTCGAGCGCGACGAGGCGGTGAACCTGCTCGCGCTCGAGAGCTTCGTCGCCGCCGCGCGCTCGCACGACATCGAGGACGCGCAGGGACACGTCATCGACGAGGTCGACGTGATGAGCTGGATCCGGCAGGAGCTCGCGGTGAAGAGCTGGCCGCCCCTCCGCGCGATCGTCGGTGCAGGCGCGCGCCCCGACGGAGAGGACGCACTCGTCGAGAGCGGCGCGCCGTCGTCCGACGGCGCCCAGGAGCAGAACGCGCGCGACGCCGGGCAGGACGCCGGCGCCGCGAAGAGCTCGGACGCCGCAAAGGGCGACATCGGGGGCGCGACGGCCGCGATCATCCGCGCGTGCCTCGCCAACCTGAGGGTCGCGTCGCTCGAGCGGCTCGTCCGCGAGGTCGTGCGCGTTCGTCCGTCGGCGACGCGCGCGGAGGTCGTCGCGTCGCTCGAGCAGATGGCCGACGACGTGACGTGGTTCGGTCGCTCGATCCTCGCATTCACGAAGACGCGCGCCGCGCAGGCAGGCCGGAGCCAAGCCCCCACGACGCCGGAGGAACACGCATGAGCGAGACGTTCTCCGTCACGGAGGTGCGCAACGCCCTCCGCTGTCCACGCATCTTCGCGCTCGGCAGGCTGAGAAGGGCTGCCGTCGCGTTCCCGATCGGATCGTCGTGTCTCGGCGCGTCGTTCCATCGCCTGGTCGACCGCTTCGGGAAGACCGTCGACGTCCCTCCGGAGGACTTCGCCGCGCTCCCGAGCGGTGCCGCGCTCGACGACGTCGAGGCGGCTCTGCGTGACTGGCTGCTCGATCTGCTCGTCGACGAGCTCCGCGCGGACGCCACGCTCTCGACGATGCCCGGAGAGGTGGACGACCTCGCGCAAGCGCTCCGGGAGCTCGCCCGCCATCTCGCGGCGAGGCTCCGACGCTTCGAGGGCCGCCCGGCGGACGCGCTCCGCGCGCTGCTCCGTGAGAGCGAGCGCGCCATCGAGACGGTCGTCGAGGACGGCGTCCTCCTTCGCGGGACGCTCGACGCCCTGTACGCGGAGCCCGACGGATCGCTCGAGGTGATCGAGTACAAGCTGACGGACGAGGCGAACGACGCGCTGGACCGCGCACAAGTCGCGCTCTACCGGCACATGCTGAAGCGCTCGACCGGCGTCTCGGCGAAGCCGGTCGTGCTGCGGTTCATGCCGATGCTGCGCGAGACGTCGCTCTCCGAGACCGAGGCCGACGATCTCGTCGCACGCACGATCCATCCGCTGCTCCGTGGCATGGTCGACTGGGCCGCGCACCCCGAAGGCGCGCCGGCGACCGATCGACGCGACCTCTGCCCCGCCTGCCCGATGGCCGCCGCGTGCAACGAGGTCTATCCCGAGCGCATCGGCCCGCGCGACGATCCGCCCGCCGGCGCCGCGCGCCCCCGCCCGGACACGCACGGCGCCATCGGCGCGCCCGTCACGAGCGCACACGCGGAGCCCACGACGAGCGACGAAGACGGACGGCGCGAGGCCGAGCGCCTCCGCGATCGGATCCTCGCCGAGCTCCGCAAGCAGGGCGTGAACGCGACGTGCCCGCGCCCGCCGACCGTCGGACCGACGCTCTTCGAGATCGAGGTCACGCGCCCACGCGGCCCCGTGCGCGCGCTCGACCAGGCCGCCGCCGACGTGAAGCACCGCCTTGCGAGCGAGGACGGGACCGAGGCGGAGTACGAGCACCGCGGCGGCAAGCGCTTCTTCGTCGTGCGGCGATCCGTGCCTCGCAAGGTCTACCTCGGCCCTCTGCTCGCGGAAGCGAAGAGCTGGCTCGCGGAGCGCCCGGGCCGGTTCGTCGTAGGCCAAAAGCCGAACGGCGAGATCCTCCTCGGGGACCTGTCCGACTCGTCCACGCCTCACCTGCTCATCGGCGGGCAGGCGGGCAGCGGGAAGTCGTTCCTCCTCCGCACGCTCGTGGCGAGCCTCGTCCACTACCACCCGCCGTCGGCGATTCGCTTCGTGCTCATCGATCCGAAGCGCGTCACCTTCAACGTTCCGACCTTCAGCTCCGCCGTCAGCGCGCACCTCGACAGCCCGATCGGTTACGACGCCGAGGACGCTCTGCCCATCATCGAGCGCCTCGTCGACACGATGGAGGAGCGCTACGCCCTCTTCACGAAGGCGCAGGTGAGCGACCTCGTCGAGTACAACGAGACCGTCCCGCCCGAGGACCGCATCGAACGCAAAGTGGTCGTCATCGACGAGTTCCAGGACCTCACGGCGGAGAAGTCGACCGCGAAGCCGTTCTTCGAAGGCGTCAAACGCCTCGGCGCGAAGGCGCGCGCGGCCGGCGTGCATCTCATCCTCGCGACGCAGCGCCCGGACAAGGACACCGTCCCGGGCCTGCTCCGCGCGAACCTCGGCGGCAAGATCGCGCTGCGTGTCGCGTCCGCCGTCAACTCGCGCATCATCCTGGACGAGCCCGGCGCCGAGCGGCTCCTCGGAAAGGGCGACCTCCTCGCGAACTTGGGCCACGGGACCGTGCGCGCGCAGGCCGCACTGCTCTCGTGACTGAGCCGCAGCCGGGCGGGGCGCCGCCCGTCATCGAGGAACGCCGTTCACGCACGCTCGTGACCGGTCGTTACACTCCCCCGCCCGGCGATGAGCTTCCAGCACACCACCCCACCCTCGGCGATCCGGTGTGCGCTCGCCGCGCGCAAATTGCGCGACGGCTCGACGGGGCCCTCGCCGCCCCGCCATCGGTTATGCTTTCGAAGAAGCGCCGCGATCATCGAGCGACTTCGACGTGGTCGGATGGACATCGACGGATCCAGGACGAGCCCACGCGGTTGCATTCACGTCTCAGCGGGACGTGATTCGCAGAGGCGCGGTTGTTGCTCCATATTCCCTGTGATGCGTCTCGGCGCTGGTCTCCTCACCGTGCTCGCTCTGGTCGGGTGCATCGATCACCCCGATCCGCCCGAGGTCGACGACGGGTCGCCCGAGTACAATCCGTTCCCCGCCACCTCGCAAACGCCGTCACGGCCGGCTCAACCCGGCACACCTCCGGCCAGCCAGCCGAAGGACGCGAAGGCGCTCCTCCAGGAAGTGGTCTACGTCTTCATGGACCACCACAACGGCGGGCACTACATGTGCACGGGCACGCTGATCGCGAAGGACATCGCGGTCACGGCCGCGCACTGCCTCGACGAGTCGGCGTTCTACGCGTGGGAGATCGTGGCGCCGCTCGCGAAGGACAAGCCCCGCGTGAGCGCGTCGAGCCCGACGTGGATGGGCCGGAACTACGTGGCCGTCGAGAACCCGGACATCGGGTTCTTGCGGCTGGACGATCCGATCGAGCTCCCCGCCTACGCCCAGCTCACGGACATCACGGCGCGGGTCGAGAAGGGCGAGAAGGTCACGGCGCTCGCGATCGTGCGCGAGGAGCAGGAGTTCGAGTCGCCCTTCAAGGTGGTCGATGGACTGTCCGTCACTTCGACCACGAGGTACGGATACCTACATGGCTTCGGCACGCCGCTCTTCTCGAAAGGCGGCGACTCGGGCGCCGGGCTGTTCCTCGTCGAGAACGGCCAGCCGACGCACAAGCTGATCGGCGTCGCGCGCCAGCCCGACCCGGACCGCAACCTCGATCACTTCACACGGATCGACGCCGACGTCCTCGAGTGGTTCCGGAGGAACGCCGGTCTCTGAACGCGGCTCCGCGCGACGGCGGGGCGCCGTGAGCAGGCGCAGGCGCAGGCGCGTGCTCGTCAGCGGCGCTTGCGAATGAGGCCTTCCTGGGCGCAGGACGCGACGAGCGTCCCGTCCTTCGTGAAGATGAGGCCGCGCGCGAGGCCGCGCGCGCCGTACGCGGCCGGGCTGTCCATGACGTAGAGCAGCCAATCGTCGATGCGCATCGGCCGGTGGAACCACATCACGTGATCGAGGCTCGCGACCTGCATCCCGGGCGTGAGCCACGATACGCCGTGCGGGAGGAGCGCGGTCGTCACGAACGAGAAGTCGGAGGCGTACGCGAGCAGATAGGCGTGGAGCGCAGGATCGTCCGGCAAGGGCGCGATCGCGCGGAGCCACACCATGCGGTTCGGCGGACGCTTCTCTGGATGGAAGAGATCGTCGTCCGGCTCGACGCGACGTAGCTCGATCGGGCGCTCGGCGGTCGCGCTCTCCATGGCGTGGGGCGGGAGGCGATCGGCGAAGGCGGCGAAGCGCTCGCGCTCCGTCCTGAGCCCCTCGGGGCCCGGCGCGTCGGGCGCGGACACCTGGTGCTCGAAGCCGGGCTCCTCCTTCTGGAAGGAGGCGGCGAGGTTGAAGATCGCCTTGCCGTTCTGGACGGCGACCACGCGGCGCGTGGTGAAGGACGTGCCGTCGCGGATGCGGTCGACCTCGTAGACGATCGGGCGCGTGACGTCGCCGGGACGGAGGAAGTACGCGTGCATCGAGTGCACGCGCCGCTCGGAGGGAACCGTCTGCGCCGCGGCGGAGAGCGCTTGGCCGAGGACCTGACCTCCGAACACGGTCCCCCATCCGAGATCCTGGCTCTGGCCGCGGAAGAGGTTCTCCTCGATGCGCTCGAGCGCGAGGAGCCGAACGAGATCGTCGAGGACGCTGGGCATCGCGCCTACTTCCACGCGACGAGACCCGCCGCCAGGAGGATCTCGAGCGCGCGCAGCACGTCGCCCGTCGACAAGAGGCCGCCCGAGCGCGCGACGCTCGTGAGCACGTCGCGGAGCGTCGTCGGCTTAAAGACCAGCTCCTGGACCATCTCGACCGACCTCGGCCACGAGACGCCCGTGAACGAGAAGAGATCGTCGCGCGGGACCGCGGGGCCGAGCGGTCGATCGAGGTGGGGCCGATACTCTTCGAGGATCGAGTCGCCCGGCTTCGCCGTCTCGAGGCCCGCGAGCATGAGCGCCGGCAGCTCGAGATCGAGCGGGAACTCGACGTGCTGCGCGGTGTGCCCGCGATAGAACGTGAGCGTCCCGCCGCGCCACAAGAACAGGTCGGCGACGCGATCGCGCCCCTGATCGCGGATCGCCCGGAAGATGTCGACCGCGCTGACGAGGCCCATCGAGATGAGCGTGTCGCCCATCCGGCCGCCGTAGCGAGGGAGCACGGCGAGCGCGAGATCGAGCTCGTCGCGCGCGAGCATCTTCCTGCGCACGAGGTACTCGCCGAGCAGCTCGTGCGCGTTGCTCGAGGCGACGTGATGGAGCTTGCCTTGGACGAAGTAGAGCTCCTTCCTCGCGCTGAGCGGCGCCGTGCCGGGCAGGCCGCTCTCGTTGCGCTCGGCGAAGAGGACGCCCGTCTCGTTCTGCGCGAGCACCATCATGAGCGCCCGCAGGATCGTCTGCGGGCCGATCTCCTCGTGGAAGTCCGGCGTGCCCGGGCCGTCGAGCTGGCCCGTCGTCGCCGTCGAGGACGGGAAGAAGCGCGCGAACTCGTCGATGTCCTCGGCGCGCCGGAAGCCGCGACCGACGAAGTCCACCTGGTCGTCGCGATCGATCTGCCCCGTCGCGAGCGCCTCCATGAGGCGCGCGAACGACCACGGACCGAGCCGCGTCCCGTCCTTCTTGATGACGCGCGACGGGAGAGGCTCGAACTCGGTCGTCTTCCCGTCGGGCTCCGACTCGGGCGCCTCCTCCTCCACCACCTCGACCGTGACGACCGGATCGTCCGGCGCCGAGGAGACGGCCGGCGTCGCGGACGTCGCGGACGTCGCGGGCGACCCGGACGGTGCGGCCGGCGCGGGCACCGCGGGCTGCGATACCTTGCGTATCTGAGGAGGCCGGATCGCCGGCTTGTCGCGCTGCGCGACAAGCTTGTCCGTCGACGACGCCGCCTGAACCCAGCGGACGCGCGCGGCGATCTCCCTCGACGCGAGACGCGGGTCGGCCTCGAACGGCGCGAGCGCGGTCGCGAACGCCGTCGCGCTCTCGTAGCGATCCTTCGGGTTGCGCGCGAGCGCCTTCTGCATGACCTCGAAGAGGCCCGGAGGGAGGCGCGGCTTGATCTCGTGGAGCGCGTCGATCTTGCAGTCGCGGATCGCGAGCAGGATCGCGAGCTGCCCGCCGCCGGGGAAGAGCGGCCGGTTGAGGAGCATCTCGGCCAGCACGGCCGCGAGGCTGAACAGGTCGGCGCGGTGATCGCTCGGCTCTCCCGCGACCTGCTCGGGGGCGAGATAGGCGAACTTGCCCTTGAGGACGTGCCCCTGATCGCTGCGCAGCGTCGGCCGCGTCGTCGAGCGCGCGATGCCGAAGTCGCCGAGCTTCACCGTCCCGTTCTTCGACAGGTAGATGTTCGACGGGCTGACGTCGCGATGGACGATGTTGAGCGCACCGCCGGACGTGGGGTCCTGCGCGGCGTGGACGCTCGCGAGCGCGCGGAGCACCTCGCGCGCGATGTACACGGCGACGCCGATCGGGAGAAACTCGCCCTCCTGCCGGAGCTTGCGTAGCAGCCGATAGCCGTCGACCCCGTCGATGTACTCCATCGCGAGGTACGGCTCGCCGCGATCGTCTTTGCCGGCGTGGTAGACGGTGACGACGTTCTCGTGATTGACCGCCGCATGCAGGCGGGCCTCGCGATCGAACATCGTCCGCCCCTCCGCGTCCGACGCGAAGTGCGGCAAGAGGCGCTTGACGACGAGGCGATCGGGCAGGTTGGGGATCGGCTGAGCGGGTCGCGCGAGGTACACCTCAGCCGTCCCTCCGACCGCGATTCGCGCATCGAGGTAGAACGGGCCGAAACGATAAGGCGCGCGGCTCACGTAGCCGAAAGGGTAGCGATTTCGGCGTCCTGTGTCACGGTTGCTCGGGGGTGGTACACGCCGCAGCGATCGTGGGGTGATATGCTCCGCGCGGTGATATCGCCTCGACCCTCTTCTTCGCGTGCCGGGGGGTGCGCCAGGGGCGCCTTCGCGACCTGGCTGCAGAAATCGGCCCGGGCTCTTCTCGTCCTCTTCGCGACCTGCCTGGCTTCCTTCCTCGCGCTATCCGCATGCGAGGGGTGCCGGGCCCCGGCCACGCCGGCCGGCCCGGACGGGGGGACGGCGGACGCACCTTCCGCGCGCCTGTACCTCGTCTCCGATCTCGCCGGAGCGCTCGAGCCGTGCGGGTGCGTCAAGGATCAGCTCGGAGGGATGGACAAGCTCGGCGCCCTCGTCGCCGCCGAGAAGAAGACCGCGCCCGCGTTCGCGACGCTCGCGGCCGGGCCGCTGTTCTTCATGGACATGGAGCTCTCCGAGGAGAAGAGGAGCCAGGAGATCGCGAAGGCCGAGACGATCGCCGCGGCCCTCAAGGAGCTCAAGCTCGCCGCGTTCGCGGAGGGACGAAACGGGTTCGCCGCGGGCGCCGACATGCTCGCGAAGCTCCGCGACGCGAGCGGAGGCGCGTTCGTCGCCGCGAACCTGAAAGCGGGCTCCGTCGCGCCGAAGAAGCACGTCCTCGTCAAGGTCGGCGACGTGAAGGTCGGCGTCATCGGCGTGGCCGCGCCGGACAAGAACGAGAAGGCGAAGGGCTCGCTCGAAGGCGTCGAGTCCTCCGCGGCCGTCCCCGCGGTGAAGGAGAGCGTCGAGGCGCTGAAGAAGGAAGGCGCGCAGGTCATCGTCGTGCTCGCCGCCGTCGGACGCGGCGAGGCGAAGCGCATCGCGGACGACAACCCGGAGCTGCTCGCGATCCTCGTCGGCTCGACGGGCGCGAGCGGCGACGGGAACACGAAGCCGGCGCCGCCCGAGCAGGTCGGCGACGTGCTGATCGTCGAGACGGGCAACCACCTCCAGACCGTCGGCGTGCTCGACATCCACCTGCGCGACGCCCCGAGCACGGGCCTCGTCAAGCTCGCCGACGGCACCGGCCTCGAGCGCATGCGCAAGCGCGCGGAGCTCACCGCGCGCATCGACGAGCTGCGTGCGAAGATCGCGAGCTGGGAGAAGGACAAGACCGTCGACCGGAAGGACGTCGAGGCGCGCAAGGCCGACGTCGCCAGGCTCGAAGCCGAGCGCGACGCTCTCGACAAGGCGCCGCCGCCCGCGAAGGGGAGCTTCTACCGCTTCTCGATGCGCGAGATCCGTGACGAGCTCGGCAGCGACGAGGCGGTCAAGTCGAAGATGAACGCCTTCTACAAGCAGGTGAACGAGGCGAACAAGATCGCCTTCAAGGACAAGAAGCCGATCCCCGCGGCGAAGGGTCAGCCGAGCTACGCCGGCGTCGACACCTGCGAGAACTGCCACGAAGAGGCGAAGAAGGTCTGGGACGCGACGAGCCACGCGCACGCGTACGCGACGCTCGAGAAGCAGTTCAAGGAGGCGAACCTCGACTGCGTGAGCTGCCACGTCACCGGCTACGACAAGCCGGGCGGCAGCACCGTCACGCACGTGGAGAACCTCAAGAACGTGCAGTGCGAGGTCTGCCACGGGCCGGGCTCGCTGCACGCCGCCGATCCCGACAAGGTGAAGATCCCGATCGCGAAGCCGACGCCGGAGTCGTGCATCGAGTGCCACCACCCGCCGCACGTGCACGAGTTCGATCCGAAGGCGAAGATGGCCGACATCCTCGGCCCGGGCCACGGCAAGCCGCTCGAGAAGTGACGGCCGAGCGCCGGGCGCGCCGCTCGGCACGCCCGGCGCGCTCTTCGCTCACTCCTCGTGGAGATCGAGGTCCTTGTCCTCGCTCTCTTCCGGGACGTTCGCCGCGGACGGGATGGCGACACCGTCGAGCACGGCGTCGAGATCGGCGCGCTTGCGCGCGAACACCTCGCGGTCGGCCGGCGGCAGGACGCGCACGCCGTCCATCTTCAGCGAGAGCGGGTCGATGAAGACACCGTTCTTCTTCACGCCGAAGTGCAGGTGCGGGCCCGTCACGCGGCCGGTCTGCCCGACGTAGCCGATGAGCTGCCTCGCCTCGACCTTCTGCCCGGCGTGGAGCCCCTGCGCGAAGCCTTTGAGGTGGCAGTAGATGGTGTTGATGCCGCCGGCGTGCGCGATCTCCACCATGTTCCCGCACGCGCCGCCGTTGCCGGCCTGGACCACGCGTCCTTCCGCCGACGCGTAGACGGGCGTGCCCGTCGCGGCGCCGTAGTCGACGCCCCGGTGGGGCTTCACGACCTTGAGCACCGGGTGCATGCGTTTCGGGTTGAAGCGCGACGTCACGCGCGGGAACGCCAGCGGCGGACGGAACGCGCCCCGGAACGGCTGCCTCCCCTTCGCGTCGTAGAAGCCGGGCGCAGGCGCGGTGCGCGGAGACGCGTCGACCTCGGGGCCTCGCTGGTAGTGGTAGACGCGCAGCGGCGACCCGTTCTTCGGGATGAACTCGATCGCCTCGACCTTCACGCGCGCGAACGTGCCCTCGACCCAGTCCTCCGTCGTGACGATGCGCATGCGCGCACCCGACCGGATGCTGCCGGGCTCGACGTGGACCTCGAGCGCCTCGCCCACGGGCTCGACGATCTCGGGCCGGAGCCCCGCCGCGCGAATCGACTTCGCGAGATCGTCGGTCACGACGACGCTCGAGGCCACGCGCTTGTGCTCGACCCAGAGATCGAGCTTCTTGGCGACCAACGCGCCGTCGGGGCCTTCGGCGCGCGCCTGCCAGACGTCGAGCGGGCTCTCCACGTACTCGAACGCGACGACCGCGCCGTTGGTCTTGTCCTTGGCGACGACGAACGCGTCGTTCGCCGACGGACGATTGATCCGGTGCACGCCCTCGAACGCCTGCACGATGCGCCGGATCTCGGAGCGCGGGACGTTCGCGCGCGTGAGCGTCTGGACGAGGCCGCCCTTCGCGAAGGTGCCTTCCGTGACCTCGAGGTTCGGGTCCGACTTCAAGCTGGCGACGCGCCACGCCGGCGCCGGCCGTGCCGCGGCCTTCACGATCGGCACGCTCGCGGAGGACTCGTCCTTCGCCGACTCGTCGCCCTTCGTCGCGAGCTCGGCGCTCGTCAGCGCGAGCGCCGGCAACGACGTGTCCTTGCGCGGCGACGCGATCATGAGCCCGATGCCGAGCGCGACGAGGGCGCCCATCGCGCCGAGGACGACGACCCGGCTCCGATCACGCTCGGGGCGGCTCGCCGCCGTGACCTCCGGCTGGCTCGATGCTTCCTCGACGAGCGCCTCCGGCTCGTCCGCGTCGTCGACCTCCCCAGAGGCCCGCTCCGCGCCGAGCATCGCCCCGGTCACGGCCTCGAGGTCGGGCGCCTCCTCGAGAGGCTTGGATGAAGAGGTCTCTTCCATCGTGACGTCTCGGTTTGGATCGATGCCCGCGCCGGCCGTTGGTTGGAGCTCCAAGTCTCGGGGAAGGAAGCGCGCGGTCCATAGCCCCCAAAGCGGGTCGATGCAACCTGACGGGACTTTTTCGGCACCGAAGCGTGCGCCTCGTCGACGGAGCGAACGGGCGTGGGTGGGAACAACATGTTTTCCGTACGACAAAAAGGCTAGTAATGTTCATTCTTGCGCGGGGGTGGAGCCCGTGCGCCGTACTTGCAATCGTGGCCTCCTCCAGGCCTTGCTGAAGGAGAAGAGCATTGAACGAGCGTGTGAAGCAGCTCCTCGTCCTCGGCCGCGAGCACTATGCCAAGCGCGAGTTCGAGAAGGCCGAGCAGATGCTTCGCATGGTCCTCGAGGAAGAGGACCGGTACGCCGACGTCCACGACATGCTCGGCGTCATCGCCCACTCGCGCGGCAACTTCCTCGTCGCCGAGCGCCACTTCGAGCGCGCCCTCGAGATCAACCCGGCATACACCGAAGCGGCGCTGAACCTGGCCGTCACGTACAACGACCGGGGCAAGTACGAGAAGGCGCGTGAGGTATACAGCCGCATCAAGGTCGGTCCCTACGGCTCGTCGCAAGGCCTCGATCCGTTCGCGCGCGGCAAGATCGCGAACATGCACGCCGACGTCGGGCAGGCGTATCACGACGCCGGCCTCATCCGGGAGGCGATCGCCGAGTACGAGAAGGCGACGGCGCTCTGCCCCCACTTCGCCGATCTGCAGACGAAGCTCGGCTCTCTCCTCCGCGAGATCAACGATCTGGCGGGCGCACGCGCGCGCTACGAGGCCGCGCTCCAGGCGAAGCCGAACTACGTGCCCGCGCGCCTCCAGCTCGGCGTCGTCCTGCTCGCCCTCGGCGATCCCGCAGGCGCCGAGGAGCAGTGGAAGCAGGTCACCTCGATCGAGCCCGAGAACTCGCAGGCGAAGATGTACCTCCGCATGCTCGAGCGCACGCGCCAGTCGAAGATGCCTCCGGCGCCGACCGGCTCGTAGCCCGCGAGGGCGGGGAGACATTGCGCAGGGTCGTGCGCATCCGTGCGCGCGTCGCTTGGACGTCGCGGACCGCGGGTGCACGACCACCGATCCAGGCGCGGGCCGTCCAACCCCTCGAAACCACGGGGGCTCGACCCGTATCCTACCTGGTCCGACAGTTGCTCCTCGGCGGGCATGCGCTCGTTGGGTCGCCTCCTCCTCGGCTCGCTGCTCGCCCTGTTCGCGGCGGGATGCGCTGCGGACATCGCCGCCGACGTCGACGACGAGGAGGATCCCGAGGAGGTCGTCGCGAGCGACGCGTCCGCGGTGAGCGCGTCGAGCCTGCGCGTCATGACGTACAACATCAAGTACGGCGCCGAGTCCGGGCTCGACCTCTCGAAGATCGCCGCGGTGATCAAGGAGTCGAACCCCGACGTCCTCGCGCTCCAAGAGGTCGACGAGGGCACGCGGCGGAGCGGAGGCAAGAAGGAGACGTCCGAGCTCGCCGCCCTCACGGGGATGCGCCACTACTTCTTCGGCGCGAGCTTCGACTTCGACGGCGGCCAGTACGGCCAGGCGATCCTCTCGAAGTACCCGCTGTCGAACACGCGCGTCATCCGCCTCGACAGTCACACGAAGCGCGCGAACGGCTACGAGCCGCGCATCGCCGTCGCCGCCGACGTCGCGGCGAAGGGCAAGCGCCTCACCTTCGTCAGCGTCCACGCGAGCCTCCACGAGTCGGAGCGCGACGACAACGCGCGCGCGCTCCTCGCGGCGCTCGGGCCGGGGGTGTCGCGCGCGATCGTCGCCGGCGACTTCAACGAGACGCCCGGCAAGACGATCGGCGACGCGCTCACCGGCGCCGGCATGGTCGACGCGTACAAGGAGAAGCACCGCTTCTTCGGCTTCACCGCGCCGGCGAAGCTCCCCACGAAGCGCATCGACTTCATCTTCCGCGGCAAGGCGTTCGGCAAGACCGCGCACGCGTGGGTGCCGAAGACGACGGCCTCCGACCATCGGCCGGTGGCGGCGGTGATTCCTCTCTGAGCGAGGCCTCGGGCCTCGAGCGCTGGCTCGGGCGCGACCGGCTCGTCGTACGCAATGCGGCGTCTTGACACAGTCGGGATGTCGCGCGACAAGCGCCGCATGCTCCGGTACCAGACGTCGATGGCGCGCGGCGCGCTCGGACTGGCCGCGCTACTGACACTTCTCTTCGCTTGTGCGGAAGAGCCGGAACCCGTCGTCCCCCCCGGCCCGCTCGAGACTCCCAAGCTCGATGCGGGGCGCCTCGATGCAACGACCAACGACGCGTCCGACGCCGGCGGGACGGACGACGCGTCCGAAGCCGATGCGTCCGACGCTGCCGCCGACGACGATGCGTCCGACGGCGATGCGTCCGATCCTGGGCCTCTCGTCACGATCACGACCGCGTCCCCGCCGCCGCTCACGACGACCGAGTACGGCGGCACCGCGACCTTCACCGTCGCGCTGCGCGCTCGGCCGACGAGCAACGTCGTCATCCCGCTCGCGTCGACGCGACCGACCGAAGGCACGACGTCCGTCACGTCTCTGACCTTCACGCCGGACGACTACGACGTCCCGCAGACCGTCACCGTCACCGGCCAGCCCGACGGCGTCGTGGACGGCGACCAGGACTACGAGATCGAGCTCGGACCCGTCACGAGCGACGATCCCGCGTACGCAGGGCTCACCGTGCCGAGCGTGCCCATGAGGAACCTCGACGTCGACGGCACGAAGATCCTCGTCACGCCCGGTCCGAGCAACCAGACGACCGAAGCCGGCGGCACCGCGACCTTCACCGTGCGCCTGACGGCCGAGCCGACGGCGCCCGTCACGATCGGAATCTCGTCGAGCGTTCCGTCCGAGGGAACTCCATCGGTCACGTCCCTCACCTTCGACGCGGCCGACTGGAACGTCGAGAAGACGGTGACCGTGACCGGACAGGACGACGACGTGGACGACGACGATCAGACCTATGCCATCGTCTTCGCCCCGGCGGAGTCCGACGATCTTCGCTACGCCGGGGTGAAGCCGGACGACCTCACGTTCGTCAACGTGGACGACGACGAGGCCGGGTTCGAGACGACCGGGCCGACGCCGAGCGCTCGCACGAGCGAGAACGGTGACTCGGTCTCGCTCTCGTTCCGCCTCGCGACGCGGCCGACCGCCGACGTCACCTTCCCGCTCTCGATTTCGAACCCTGCGGAGGCGTCGGTCAGCACGAGCTCGATCACGTTCACGCCGGACGACTGGAGCACGCCCAAGACCGTCACCGTCACGGGCAAGGACGACGGCGTCATCGATCCCGACGTCCAGTACTCCCTCGTGATCGGCCCCGCGACGAGCGCCGACGCGAAGTACGACGGCATGGATCCGCCGGACATCACCCTCATCAACGTGAGCAAGTGCGGTGACGGCGTCGTCGAGCCACACGAGCAATGCGACGACGGCAACGCCGCGAAGTGTGACGGCTGCGAGTCGTGCGAGCTCCGCCGCGCCGTGAGGCTCACGCACGCGGACGCGGGAGGAGCCTCGTACATCGAGGGTCCCGTGGCGACGGAGGCTCTGCGAGGATCGATGTGTGTCGAGCTGTGGGCACGACTCGACGGGGACTCGGAGCTGGTGGTCGCGGCGTCGAGCAGCGAGGACGTGATGTTCCGCTTCAGCTGCTACGCCTACGGCGTGCTGCAGTTCTGGTCGCAGTCGGACATGTACGATGGCTGGGGCGTGATCGCAGAGGAGAACTGCGCAGACGGTACGTTCCATCACTTCGCCGCCTGCCGTGAGGTCGATGGCACGACCGTGACCCATCGCGTCTTCGTGGACGGCGAGTTCATCACGGAATACTCGATGGACGACGCCGGGGTGGGCTCCGCCGGCGCGAAGATCTTCGTCGGAGGCCCCGAGTTCGACCCTCGCGGAGTGAGCGGGATCGTCGACGAGCTTCGGATCTCGATCGGCAATCGATACACGTCGAGCTTCGTGCCGCCGCGCCGGCTCACGAGCGACGCGAACACCTACCTCCTCTGGCACATGGACGAGCCCGACTCGACGACGACCATCGTCGATGCCTCGGGCAACAACCGCAACGGAACGCTCAAGGGCACGAACCCGCAGCGGGTGGCCGACACGGGCTACAGGGCCGCGATGTGTCAGTGATGCCCGAGGCCCGAGGCCCGAGGCCTCTCACGCAGAGGCCTGAAGGCCGAGGGCCGAGAGCTCGCGCGGATCGCCCATGACGACGTCCGCCTCGAGGATGGTCGCGAAGTGCTTCGTCGACGCACGCGCGACCTCCTCGAGCGGGGGCGGCGTGACGCCGAGGCGCGCGAGCGACGTCACGTCGAGCTCGCGGATCCCGCACGGGACGATGAGCTGGAAGCCTGAAAGATCCGTCGTGACGTTGAACGCGAAGCCGTGCATCGTCACCCAGCGGGAGAGGCGCACGCCGATCGCGCCGATCTTCGCGAGGCGCATGCCGTTCGGGACGCCGATGGCCGCATCGCGCGCGCGGTCCTCGTCCCACTCCGTCGGCGCCGCCTCGTCGACCCACACACCGACGAGCTTCGAGTCGCCCGGCACGACGCCGGCCGCGATGCCGCTGTCCGCGGCGAGACGGATCATCACCTCGGACAGATCGCGGATGTACCTCCGCACGTCGCACCGATCGGGCTTCAGATCGACGATCGGATAGGCGACGAGCTGTCCGGGGCCGTGGAACGTGACGTCCCCGCCCCTGCCCGTCTCGACGAGCTCGACGCCCTTCGCGGAACGCTCGTCCTCGCCGGCGATGACGTTCTCGGCCTTCGCGCTGCGCCCGAGCGTGATGACCGCGTCGTGCTCGAGCAGGAGCAAGACGTCGCCGATGCGGCCTGCGATGCGCGCCGCGACGAGCTGTTCCTGCAGGCGATGCGCAGGACCGTAGCCGATGCGGCCGAGCCAGTAAGCCGTGATGGAGCGCCTCATGGGACGCTCCACCCTACTCCCGTTTCGGCCTCGCGCGAGCGATCAGTCGTGCGAGATGCCGCGCTTGATCTCGCCCGTGCACGGGTTCTGGCGCGCCGAGGCCGTGAGCATGCGCCACTCGCTCTTCGACGCCGTCTCGACCTGAACGGCACCGTCCGCCTCGAGGACGAGGCGGTGGCACTGGTTGCCGGCGGGAGCGACCCAGACGCGGCGCTTCGCGTTCGGCGAGGACTTCGGCGCCTCGGTCCAGCTCGGCTTGCCGAGCCGCTGCGTCAGCTTCTTGACCGCGCCCTCGAGCGTGCTCGCCGACTTCACGAGGCCGATCGCCCGGTTCAGCTCGCCCGGGCTCTTCTTTCGCACCTGGCCCGCGGGCGTGATCTCCATGTGGGGGATCGACGACTCCTCGAGCTCGCTGTCGATCGCGAGCGGATCCGCCCCGTCACGCGACGGCGCGATCGGCTCGTTGGCGAGCTCCGCGGCGACCTTCTTCTCGGCCCAGTCCTCCGCCGCCGTCTTCGCCTTCGGCTGCGCCTCGCGCGCATCGGCGGACGTCAGCGTCGTGGACGAGGCCACGACCGGCTCCGGGGTCGAAGAGGAGCACGCGGCGAGGGCGAGCCCGAGGATGCTTGCGACGGAGGCGAGCTTCATGGGCGGCCTCCCTAGCCGCTCCGCAGGTCCTCGAGCGAGTCTCATCTCCGCCCCCGAGGGGCCTCGGGCGGTCGTGACGCTCTGCGGCAGGCAACGGATCGCGGACGGGACGACCCGCCCTCACCTCACTTTCCTTTCACTGGTTGGTCTTCTGGCGCTGCTCGCCTGCGATCTCGCGGGCTTTGCCCTCGGCCTGCATCTTCGCGTCGTCGATGATGGCCCCGACTCGGTTCTTCGCCGCGCCGGCGATCTCGTCGAGCTTGCCCTGCGCGCGCTCGCTGCTCTTGGCCTCCTCTTGCTTCTGCTCGCCGTGAGCCTCCTTGGCCTCGCCCTCGGCCACCTTCTGCTCGTCGCCGGTGAGCTTGCCGATGCCCTCTTTGATCTTGCCGCCGATCTGCTCGGCGATGCCTTCGCCACGGTTCGCCTGATTGCTCATGGTCCTTCTCCTTCGATGGAGCCACCAAGTCGCAATCGACATGCCGTCGCAGCGGCGATGAGGAACCAGACAGCCTCTCGACTCGATCGGGAGAGTACGCGACCAGTAGAGCTCGATGTCCGGGCTCAACGAGTCGAGGGCGCGCGCCGCGCTCGGGCTGGCCGCGCTGATGACACTCCTCTTCGCCTGCGGGAGCGAAGCCGCTCCGCCCGACTTCGGCTTCGACGGCGGCACCATTCCTTCGGTCGACGGTGGGCAGTCTCCGGCCGACGACGCGAAAGACGGCGAGGCCCCCGACGCGAACGACGGCGAGGCCCCCGACGCGAACGACGGCG
>CALFEQ010000087.1 GCA_937949945.1 uncultured Myxococcales bacterium | reverse complement strand
CTCAGTCCTCAGCGGGGGTTTTCTGCCGGGCGTCGGGCAAGCACCGCCGGGCGTCTCGCCATTCGGGCGCTTCCTTGATCGGCGGAAATTCGCGGATGGCTCGTCTCCCGACGAGCGGACGCATCAGGTGCTCGGCCCTTCGAGCAGGCGTCGAGACGTGACCGGACGGACGCCGCGTGGAGGCGAGCGGGATGCCCCTGCTGAGGACTGAGGACTCCCTTCAGGGGAATGGCTGACTCGGCCGACCGCGTTCGAAGAAGAACGAGAAGTGCCCGCGGATGTGGGCGCGGCAGGGTGGGGGCGGGCCTTGGCCGCCGGGCTCGGATTCGCGCGGGTCGGCGAAGTAGACGTCGAAGCAGCCGGCGTTCAGGCGTTCGGCGGCGGTCTCTTCGTCGAGCTTGCCGTTCGCCACGCTGGTGAAGGTGATGAGGCTCTTGCCGGTGCCGACACCCGCCGGCGCCTCCTTGTCGGGCGCGCAGCCTTGCGTCGGATCGGCGCCCAACATCGCCGGTACCGTGCACGTACCGTCGGACGGGAGCGTGACCTCGTCGACGGCGTGCAGCGTGACCACCTGGGTCTGGCAGCTCCGCTGCAGGTAGAGCGCCATGCTCACGAGCGGAGGGTCGGGGTCGGGCTGGACCGGCGTGCCGGGCGGCGTCACGGCCGGCGGGAGATCGACGCGGAGCGGCTCGCCGTAGCGTCCCGGGAACTGCTTCGCCGGGTCGGGGCGAACCTTCGTGATGTCGTTGATGAGGATCGTCAGCCCGTCCGAGAAGCTCTGGAAGTCGCTGCCGCTCTGGATGCGAAGGAGCATGCCCTCGCGGTAAGGGACGGCGGCGAAGAAATCGGACACGAGCTCGAAGCTGCCGGTCCAGCAGTTCGGGACGTTCAGCGTGCCGGCGATGCGGCCTTCGCCTTCGCCTTGCGAGCATGCGGGCGCGATCACGCCGAGCGCCGTCGCGGCGCACAGCGAGCAGATCGCCTTCGTGAGGCGACCGCGGCGCGGCTTGCTCGACCTCACGGCGGCGAGCCTAGCAGATGCGACCACCGCCGAGGACGCGGTCGCCGTCGTAGAAGACGGCGATCTGTCCGCGGCTCACCGCGCGGACGGGGGCGTCGAAGCGGATCGTCGCCCTGCGATCGCCGGAGGCGTCCGGCTCCACGCGACCGAGCGCCCCGTCGTGGCGGTAGCGGACGCGCACGCGCGCGCGGACGGGCAGCTCGACGTCGGGCGCGAGCACCACGTCCTCCACGCGTGCCTCCATCGAGGCGAGATCTTCCTCGCCGCCGAGGTGGACGGTCCCGGTCTTCGGATCGATCGCCGTCACGAAGGCGGGCTTGCCGAGCGCGACCCCGAGGCCCTTGCGCTGTCCGATGGTGAATCGATGCACGCCCTCGTGGCGACCGACGACGCGACCGTCGGCGTCCACGATCGGTCCGGGCCGCAACCGATCGCGCGCCCGCTGCTCGACGAAGGCGGTGTATGCATGCGCTCCCGACCCGACGAAGCAGAGCTCCTGGCTCTCTCCCTTCGTCGCGCCGGGGATCTTCCGCGCCACGGCCTCGGCGCGGACCTCGGCCTTCGTGCTCTCGCCGAGCGGGAACACGAGCCGCTCGAGCTGCTCGCGGTTCGTCGCGTAGAGGAAGTAGCTCTGGTCCTTCGCGGTGTCCTTGCCTTCGCGGATGTACGGCGTGCCCTCGGGAGATCGACCGATCCGCGCGTAGTGGCCGGTCGCGATCTTCGCCGCGCCGAGGCGATCGGCGAGGGCGGTGAGCTCCGCGATCTTCACCCCGCGGTTGCAGGCCGCGCACGGGCTCGGCGTCTCGCCGGCGAGGTAGGCCTCGACGAACGGATCGACGACGAGCTTCTGGAAGAGCTCCCGGCGGTCGAACGTGAAGTGCGGGATGCCGAGCGCGTCGGCGGTGCGGCGCGCGTCGTACTGGTCCTCCGGCGCGCAGCACCGGCCGTGGGCGCCCGGGCCCTCGTCCGGGTAGTCCCAGAGGTGGAGCGTGACGCCGACGACGTCGAGCCCCTCGTCGACGAGGCGCGCCGCGGCCACGGCAGAGTCGACTCCGCCGCTCATCGCGATGAGCACACGCTCCTTGGGCATCGCGACGCTTCTTAGCGCATCACTGGCCTTGGAGCACCGTCTTCACGCCGTTCGTCGCGCGGTCGATCAGCTTCGCCGAGAGGTCCACCGCCTCGCTGTAGCGGTACACGCCCGCCTGGAGCGCGAGCAGCTCGAGGTTCCCGATCTCCTTCCCAGCGCTCGCGCCCCCGAGCGCCCGCTGCACGAGCGTCTCGCCGCGATCGACCTCGCGCCCGAGGCCTCGCAGGATCCGTGCAAACGGGCTCGGGCCCTCCGCGTCCTTCGGCCGCTCGGGCGCGCGGCGCTCGCTCCCGGCGGCGGGCTTCTCCTTCTTCGACCAGGGCTCCGTGACGATCTTGCCGTCGCGGAAGCCGCCATCACCGACTCGCATGTCCCCGACGTCGGCCGTCTCGCGCCCGAGTTGCGTGGAAAATGGCGCGCCCGGAAGGGCGCGGAAAGGCCGCGGTTCCGCACGTCTTCTCCGTCTCGAAGGCGCTCAGGGAGCGACGCGCGCGCGCTTGAGGGAGCGGACGATGCCTTCGATCGCGCGGGCGTGGAGGCGGCTCGCCCAGGACTTGGAGAGCCCGAGCTCCTTCGCCGCCTCGTCGAAGTTGACGTCGTCGAAGTAGTGCCGCTCGATGAGCCGCCTCTCCTGTTCCGGGCGCTCGGCGATGGCGCGCTTGACGCGCTCGAGCAGCTCCGCATGGCCGACGTCGGACTCGGGGCTGTGGTTCGGATCGCGCGCCCGCTCGAGCGCCTCGCTGTTGCGCATCGCGAGGAAGCCGATCGCAGCGGCCATCGCGGCCGCCGCGAGCCGATCGCCGAGCTGCGCGTCCGCCTCCTCCGCCGAGCGAGGCGGCGCCGCGGCTTGCTCCTCGTTCGCCGCGTCGTGCACGAGGTCGGCGGCCTGGAGCGCGCGGAGCCTTCGATAGACGCGCTTCGGGAGGTTGCCGTTCTGTCGCGCGCTGTCGATCATCGCGCCGCGGATCCGGAGCGCCGCCCACTTCCGGAACGGGACGCCGCGATCGGGATCGTACGAGCGCGCTGCGGCGAGGAGCGCCTCGTGACCCGAGGACGTGAGGTCTTCGACCGTCACGTCCGGACCGAGCTGCCGGCGCATGCTGCGCGCCAGGATCCTCACGAGCTCGAGCCCCTCCTCGATGCGTGCGAGGACCTCCGGCGGATCGGCCGGCGCTCGGGGACCGGACGGCTGTTGCTGCCCCACGGCTTTTCACGATCCGCGCGGTCGATGCCCCCGTCAAGACCGTCCGAACGAAAACGAGCGCGTCCGGTCGTGAGCGTTCGGTGCCTTCGCCGGTGGACGCGACGTCGCGACGATGCAAAGTCGCTCGTCGTGTCTTCCGGTCCGCCGCCGTGATGCTACGGTCCGGTTCGCCGTCCGATCCTCTCGCGACCTCCTCCTCGTATGACCGAGCCTCAGAAGCCGAACGAAGAGCACGTCACGTCCGTTCGGATCGCCGCGAGCGAGCGTGCGAGCTCGGTCGATCCCCGTGCGCACGCCGCGTGGCGCACCTGGCTCGCCGCGCTCGCCAAGGATCCCGACGCGGTGGCCGCGGCGGCGCTCGCGTACGAGTCGCTCGGTCCCGACGGACGCGATGCGTGGCTCGACGCGCTCGAGCAGGACGCGCCGCACGTCGGCGTTCCCAGGGTCGCCCTCTATGCACCTCTGCTCGGCATCGAGGACGACGACGAGGAGCGCCGTGCCCGCATCTCGCGCAACGTCGTCGAGGCCGCGGGCAAGTGCGCACCGCCGTATGCGCTGGTCGGGAGGAAGGCAACGGACCGCGTCTGTCTCCTCGTCACGCCCCTCTACCTCGACTTCGTCGAGGTCCTCTTCTGCCGGTACGACCCCGACGTTGGCATCCGCGAGGCGTGGCACGAGTCGCTCGTGCACGCGAGCGACGTCTCCAAGCACGCTTCGGACGTCGGCGTGCCGATGCACGAAGCAAGGCTCGCCGAGCTGGTGGAAGAGCTCGCCCATGCGGTGGTCGCCGATCGGCGTGCGGGACGTGCGGCGCCGCCGTCTTTGATGCGCTACATCGACTTGTTCGCGCCGGACCTCGCGCCTCCCGCTCGGGACGACGAGGCCGAACGCAGGGAGGAGCGACCCTCACGAGAATGAGCATGGACCGTCCCGACCTCGACAAGCGATGCGGAAGCTGCGCGCGCTTCGTCCGCGTCGTCGAGACGATCGACGAGAACGGAGAGGTCAAGCGCAAGGGCGAGTGCCTCCTCTCGGTCTGGCCGCCGCCGCTCTACGAGCACAACACCTGCTCGCAGTACGTCAAACGCGGCACCTTCACCGGCAAGCCCGAGCCCAAGCGACGGTCTTCGCCGCGTGCTCCGCGCCCCGGAGCGCGTCCGGGCGAGCCGCGTGTACCTTTCGAATTCGAGCTACCCGAGGAGCTTCTGGACATGAATGCTGACGAGTTCCGCGCCGTCCTCCGCGAGGTGATCCGTGACGAGCTGGGCGTCTCCGACGTCGAGCTCGGCGGCCGCTGGCAGGGCGGGGAGGTGATCCTCAAGCCGGGCAAGGAAGGGACGCAGGAGAAGCGCATCCCGCTCGAGGTCTTCTTCTCGAAGATCGTGATGATCCGCGACCGGCTTCGCGTGCTCGAGCAGAAGATCAACTCGAACACCAAGCTCACGGCCGAGGAGAAGGTCCAGATGCAGCAGTACGTCACCGGCTGCTACGGATCGCTGACGACCTTCAACATCCTCTTCGCCAACAAGGAAGATCACTTCGTGGGGCAGCGCGGCGACGGCTGATCGGGGGCCATGCGCGGGGAGATCGGAGGCAACGGGCGGCGGCGTACGATCGGCCTCGCGGCCGCGACGGCCCTGTCGTGCGTGCTCGCCGGCTGTGGACCGAAGGCGGATCCCGGGCCGCCGGTGGGCGTCTCGACGAAGGGCGCCGAGCCCCTTCCGATTCCGGAGAAGGCGGCGGTCTACGAGTTCGACTCGCTCGACGAGCGTCCCGTCTCGTCGGAGGCGATGCGCGGCAAGCCGACCGTCATCGTCTTCGTCAGCACGGGCGACATCGTCGGGCAGGCGCAGGTCAGCTACCTCGTGCACATGGCGAAGTCCGACGGCGATCGCGTCAACTACGCGATGGTCGCTCTCCACCCCCGCAAGGAGATCGTCCTCGTGGAGGCGTACTGTAGGACGCTCGGCGTCGAGTTCCCCGTCGCGCTCGGCGATCCCTCGGTGACGAAGGCCGGCGGCCCGTTCGGGGAGATCCCGGCGGTGCCCACGCTCGTCCTCCTCGATCGCGAAGGGCGCCTCGTGTGGAAGCACACGGGCCTCGCGAAAAGCGATGAGATCCGCCGCCACATGCGCGGCCTCTGACTCGTCGAGCACGAAGCTCGGGCGCGGAGTACCATCCAGGCCGCATGCGCTTCGAGCTCGCGACGATCGCCGGCCTCGCGTGCGCCCTGCTCGGGTGTGGTCCGGGCAAGGCGCCGGCGGCGCCTGCGCCGCCGCCGAGCGCGTCGGCGTGCGCGGCGGTGACCACGCACCTCGCGAGCTTCGGCGACGTCCTCGAGTCGAGCTCGATCGACGCGAAGGCTCGTCTGGTCACGTACGCCGGTCTCCTCGAGCTCCTCTTGTCGTTCGAAGGCGCCGCCGAAGACTTGGACGCGGAGCTCGCCGCGATTCGACCGTCGAAGCCCGAGCTCGAGCGACGGCTGAAGGCCGCGCGCGAAGCGCTCCAGTCGTCCGCGCGATTCGCGCACGACGAGCGGACCGCCGTCGAGAAGCACGCCCGCGAGATCGCCCCGCTGGCGCAGGAGACGCGGCAGGCCTGGAGCGCGCTCCGCGCGGCGTGCGAGGGGAGGAGGACGCCTCCCGACTGCGGCGGCATCCGGAAGGCGATCGCGCGCTTCGACGAGGCCGAGACCGCCGCGCAGCACGAGCGCGCCGTCCAGGACCTCGTCGGCCTCGAGCTCCGGTCGAAGGCCTTGGCGAGGTCGCGCGATCGCGCGGTCGCGGCGAGCAAGGCGGTGCAGGCGGCGATGCGGGCGCGCGCCGAGGCGGCCGCGTCGATGCCGAAGCGCTGGGTGACCGTGCAGAAGGAGCTCGCCGCGGCGATGGACGGGCTCGTCGACGCGTGCAAGGGCGAGGCGCCCCCGCCGTCGCCGCTCGTCGCCGCCGAGCACCCCGATCCGCGGCGGCTGACGGTGCTGCTGCACGTGAAGCCGCCCGCGGGCGTCGAGCGATCGCTGCTCTCGCTCGCGCGCTCGTCCAAGGACGAGGACGAGCGCGCCTTCTACCGAGCGCGCGCGGAGGGCGCGTTCGGGAGCGGGTTCCTCCTCGTCAGGAAGACCGACAAGGGCAACGAGGTCCTCGTCATCACGAACCGCCACGTCGTCGAGCTCGGCGACCGCGCCGCCCTGAGGCTCGCGGACGGGACGTCGCTCGGGTCCGCCGACGTGATCTACGCGAGCCCCACCTTCGACCTCGCCGTGCTCCGGCCGACCGGAAAGATCGACGTCGAGGAAGGGTTCGCGGTGGCTTCGTCTCCGGCGAAGGATCAGCAGACCGTGATCGCCACGGGCTTCCCGGGCATCGTCGGGCGGCCGTCGTACCAGACCACGCGGGGCTACGTGTCGAACCAGAGCTTCTTGCTCGACGACGGCTCGTCGAGGCCGATCACGTACGTCCAGCACACCGCGCCGATCGATCCCGGCTCGAGCGGCGGGCCGCTCACGGACGAGACGGGCAAGGTCCTCGGCGTGAACACGCTCAAGGTGATGGGGCGCGAGGCCGTCGGGCTCGCGGTCCCGTCGCAGTACGTCCTCGACACGATCCGTGTCGCTTCGACCGTCGAGGCGCGTCACGCGTCCGAGCCGAACCGACGGCGCGCCGCGCGGCTCGCTTGTCTCGGATTCCTCGCGGAGCTCGGCGCTCCGGAGCCGCGCATGCCGGTGCTCGAGCAGATGATCTCGAATCACCTCGTCGGCGTGGAAGGGCTGAACGCCGCCGCGGCGCTGAGCGAAGAGGAGGGCTTCGAGCAGCTCTGGAACGCCGACTCCGTTCGCGCGATGCGCATCGCCACGCTCGTGAAGGTCCGCGCCCAGCTCGCCGTCGGGGGCGGACCGAGCGCGCTCGAGACGTGCGAGGACGTCGATCCCGCATCGACGAGCCCCGACGAGGTCAAGTACCGCATCCGGCTCGCGAGCTTCGAGACGCGCGAGCTCGTGCTCCGTTTCGAGCATGGCCGGTGGAAGGTCGGCGGGCTGTCGTCCGGCGCGCCCGCGAGCCGCCGCCCGTTCGCCGCGAAGAAGCTCCCGCCGCCCGGGCCGCCCGCCGGCCCGCGGCCGCCGAAGAAGGGCGTCGCGCCCCCGAATCCGAAGCGCAAGTGACCCGGCACGAGGCGGACGAATCGAAGAAGAGGCCCCGCGTCGCCGCGATCGACGTGATGCGCGGCTTCGTCATGGTCCTGATGTCGATCGATCACGCGTCGGAGGCGTTCAACCGCGGCCGGCTCATGACCGACGGCGTCCGGATGTATCGGCCGGGGACGGAGCTGCCGTTCGACCAGTTCATGACGCGCTGGATCACCCATCTCTGCGCGCCCACGTTCGTCGCGCTCGCGGGCGCCGCGCTCGCGATGTCGGTGGAGGCGCGGAAGAGCAGGGGCGAGTCGCCGTGGGAGATCGATCGACACGTCCTCGTCCGCGGTCTCTTGCTCGTCGTCTTCGAGGTCCTCTGGATGTCGTGGGCGATGATGGACGCGTGGGGCCGCTTCCTCTTCCAGGTGCTCTACGCGATCGGCGCGTCGCTCGTGTGCATGCCGCTGCTCCGGCGCCTCGGCGATCGCGCCATGGTCGCCGTCGGCCTCGCGCTCGCGCTCGGATCGGAGGTCGTGATCGGCGCCTTCATGGCCGCGGGCCTCGTCGACCGGATCCCGACGGCGCTGCTCTCGACCGGCGGGTGGTTCTTCGGGGGCAAGCTCGTCATCGCGTACCCGCTCTTGCCGTGGCTGGGGATGATGTGCCTCGGTTGGGCCTTCGGCAGGCGGATGGTGAAGTGGCGTGCCGAGGGCAAGGACGAGGCGGCCGAGGCCTCGCGCCTGCTCGTGATCGCCGGCGCGATCGGCCTCTCGCTCTTCGTCGCGCTGCGTGCCGCGAACGGGTTCGGCAACATGCGCCTCTTGCGCGAAAGTGGCGGGCTCGTCCAGTGGCTGCACGTCAGCAAGTACCCGCCGAGCGCCACGTACGTCGGCCTCGAGCTCGGGATCGCCGCGCTGATCCTCGCGGCGCTCTTCCGGTGGGGATCACGTGCGCTTCGCGCGCTCGAGCCGCTCCGCCTCTTGGGGCAGACCGCGCTCTTCTACTACCTGCTCCACATCCACGTGCTCAAGCTCGCGGCGTGGAGCACGGGGCTCGAGGGGCGCCTCGGGGTCGGCTCCGCGTACCTCGGCGCGCTCGGCGTCCTCGTGGCGCTCTACCCGGCGTGCGCGTGGTATCGGCGCTACAAGGCGGCGCACCCGAACGGCTGGGCGCGCTGGATCTGAGGAGCCGAGGAGCGCGCCCCGCTCACTCGGGGTCGAAGACGAGCGGCGCGGACGTCGACGAGCCGGCGCCCCAGAAGCTGAGGTTCGCAGGCTTCTGCGGGATCGGGATCGTCGTCGTCACGATCCGCGTCGAGCCGAACGTCACCTCGAAGAGGTTGCCCGCCTCGTCGAAGCCATAGAGCTTGCCGCCCCAGAACGACAGCCCGAAGACCTTCTTGTGCTCGATCGAGCCCCAGTCGTGGATCTTCTTCCCGGTCGCGGGGTCGACCTCGTAGAGGCAGTCCGTCTGCGAGCAGCTCCCGCCTTTGACCGTGAGGAACGTCTTGCCGCCCTTGACCGAGACGATGTCGCCGCTCGACTCGATGCCTTTTCCCGCGGACAGGTTGCCGATGACCTTGCGGGCGCCCGTGGCGAGGTCGATGCGGACGTAGTCGGCCTTGTCGTAGCCGACGAGCACCTCCTCGTTCGGATCGAGGATCCCCTTGGGGATGAACGAGAGCGAGTTCGGGAACGTGCCCGAGTGGAGCTTGGTGCAGGTCGCCGTCTCCTTGTCGATCTCGTAGAGCGTCTTGTACGAGACCCCGAAGAGCCGCGATTTTTCGTCGAGCGCGATGTCGATGATGTCTTCGCAGTCCTTGAAGTTGCCGACGACGGTGACGGCCTTCGTCTTCGGCTCGAGCTTGTAGAGCGTCTTCGCGCTGTGTCCGTAGACCTCGTGGACCTCTTCGGGCTCCGGCGCCGGAGGCGGAGGATCGTTGCCGAACGTGCCGCTCGGAGGCTCGGGGGCCTCGGGCGCTTTGGCTCCTTCCCCCTCTTCCGGCGACGCGGGAGCGACCTCCTCGTCGAAGGCAACGCGCTCGCTCGTGGCGCAAGCGGTGAGAATGATTGCCATTGGCGCCAGACATCGCGCGCGAGGAGAGCTCATCGGGCGCGGACCGTAGCGCAACCGGAACGCCGTGCAAACGACGAGCTCGAAATTTTTCCGCGCCAGTCGACGAGGGCGCCTCAGCCCCCGAGCGCCTGCGAGCAGGAGCGGACCAGGTCGGGTTTGACGACCTTGCCGAGCGCGTTCTTCGGGAGCTCGGACATGAAGAGCACGTCCTTCGGGACCTTGTACGGCGCGAGCCGCTCGCGGACGAAGGCGCGGAGGTCCGCGGCCTCGCACGCGGCGCCGCTCCGCCGCACGACGCACGCGACGACGCGCTCTCCCCACGCCTCGTCCGGGACGCCGACGACGGCGACTTCCGCGACGGCGGGGTGCTCGCGGAGGACCTCCTCGATCTCGAGGGCGCTCAGCTTGTAGCCGCCGCTCTTGAGGATGTCGACGCTCGTCCGGCCGAGGATGCGGAACGGATTGCCGGGCAGCGACGCGTCGCGCGTCACCGTGTCGCCCGTGCGGAACCACGCGCCGCCGGGCGCGGGGACGAACGCCTTGTTCGTCTCCTCCTCGCGCCCGTGATAGCCGACGAAGACGCTCGGCCCGCGGATCCAGAGCTCGCCGACCTCTGCGTCCTGACCGTCGTCGCCCACGATGCGCGCCTCCACGGTGGGCAGCGGGAGCCCGACGCAGCCTGCGAAGCGAGGCCCTTCGAGCGCGTTGGTGATGCCGACGCCGATCTCGGTCATGCCGTACCGCTCGAGCGGGATCGTCCCCGTGAGCGCCTTCCATCGCTCCGCGAGCGTGACCGGCAGGGCCGCGCTGCCGCTCGTCGCCAGCCGGAGCTGCTTCGCGTTCGCCGACCAGCGCGCGCGCTCGGCGTCGGTCGCCGCATCGAAGGCGAGGAAGAGGCGGTGGTACATCGCGGGCACGCCCATGAAGACGGTCGCCTTCGCCATCTCGTCCCAGATGGCGACGGCGTCGAACGAGCGCATGCGCACCGTCGCGCCCGCTCCGATCGCCGTGAGGAGCGCGATCACGAGCCCGTGCATGTGATGGAGGGGCAGGGCGTGCAGGAGCACGTCGCGCTCCGAGAACCCCCAGGCCTCGCCGACGAGCCGCTGCTGGATGCCGATGTTGGCGTGCGTGAGCACGGCGCCCTTCGGCTTGCCGGTCGTGCCGCTCGTGTAGAGCTGCAGCGCGTGCGCCGACTCGGGGACGTCCTCGAGGTCGGTCGCCGGCGCGGTCTCGAGCAACGTCGCCACGTCGCGGACCTCGAGGCTTCCCTCCGACGCGATGGCCCGCGCGAGCTCGGCGTGCGGCGCGGAGACGAGGACGGTCCGCACGCCTCCGTCGGAGCAGAAGTAGCGCGACTCCGGCGGCGGATGGAGCGGTGACAGCACGACGACGCAGCCGCCCGCGAGCAGCACGCCGTGGAACGCGGAGACGAACTCCGCGGACGGGTGGACGAGGAGCGCGACGCGCTCACCGGGGCGAATGCCGCGCAGCGCGCCCGCGATCGCCTTGGCTCCGCGGACGATCGCCGCATGGGAGTGCGAGCCCGCGTCGTCGAGGACGGCCGTGCGCTCGTCGGCGGCGCGCGCGAGGAAGCGTTCGGTGAGCTGACTCATCGCGGGGGGCTCTTAGCAGACATGAGGCTCCAGGCTCCAGGCTCCAGGCTCCAGGAAGGGAGTCCTCAGTCCTCAGTCCTCAGTCCTCAGCAGGAGAAGGCGTGACCGCAGGCGCCTGG
>CALFEQ010000086.1 GCA_937949945.1 uncultured Myxococcales bacterium | reverse complement strand
CTGAGGACTGAGGACTGAGGACTGATTTCCGAGGACTGACCCGGGCGCGCCCGGCTCGAAAGGGCCCGGCCAAGGCCGGCGAGGTAGCGGGCCGCACAAACATCTGCAGCAAATTGGGATGTTCCGATCCGCGCGTTCTACGTTTGCTTTCGCGGCATCGTGCGCGAGGCCGGCCTTACAGGGGCTTCATGCGTTCGTGCATGAAGGCCTAGACCGCGAGGGAGCCAAGAGAGCCATGCAGCGGCGGAAGAGGGGCTCGTTGACCAGGAGAATTCTTCAGCTCATCGGCGCACAAGCCATCTTGCTTCTGGCGACGCCGAGCTTTGCCGACGCGAGCCCGCAGACGACAGCGAACCTCGTCCGCGACGTGAAGGTCCGGACGATCGACGCGCAGGGCGCGGCCGAGATCGAGGTCGTCGGTACGTCGGCGCCGGTCTACAACATGCGCGTCGAGAGCGGAGGCAGGCGCCTCGTCATGGACCTCGCCAACGCCGACGTCGACGGCGCGAAGGAGGCCATCACGAACGCCGTGGGCGTCGTCGGCGGCATCATGACCCAGGCGTTCAAGACGGACGCGGGACGGATGACGCGCCTGTCGATCAGCCTCCTCAAGAACGCGAGCTACCGCGTCCGCACGGAGGGGAACACCCTGAAGCTGACGCTGACGCCTGCGGCCACGACCGGTCCGGCGTCGGGCACCCTCCCGACGAGCATCGAGGCCGCGAAGGGCGAGGCGCCGGAGCTCGTCGACGTGCGCTACGAGCGCGCGAAGGCGCCCTGCTCGAGGAACTGCGACCGCGTCATCGTCTCCACCACCGACGTCCCTGCCTACTCGCTCTCGACCGCGCCGAACGGACGCGTGCGGCTCGAGCTCAAGAAGACGCACCTGTCGCGGGCGCTCGCGAAGACGCTCGACGTCTCGCAAGGGCAGGGGGTCGTCAAGAGCGTGACGACCTTCTACGACGACCAGGCGGACGCGACGTTCGTCGAGATCGAGCGCGACGCATCGGCCGGGCAGGGCACCATCTCGGTCGAAGGCAAGGACATCGTCTGGTCGTTCGACGGTCGCGTCGCGAAGGCGGGCGGGCGCAAGTCCATCACGGTCGCGCGCGAGTTCGACGGCGGCGTCGGGCCCAAGATCGAGACGTCGATCCTCGGCGACGATCCGAAGGTCGAGGTGTCCAGCGGCAGCGAGACCGCCGGGTTCACCGCGACGCTCAACGCGCAGGCGCGCGGCTACACGGGCCGGCGCATCGACCTCGACCTCAAGGACGCCGACATCCACAACATCCTGCGCCTGCTCGCGGACGTCGGGCGCGTGAACATCGTCACCGCCGACGACGTGTCCGGCAACGTGACGATCCGCATGCGCAACGTCCCTTGGGACCAGGCGCTCGACGTCGTGCTGCAGGCGAAGGGCCTCGGCATGGTCCGCTCCGGCAACCTCATTCGCGTCGCGCCGCTCGCGACGCTCCAGAAGGAGCGGGAGCTGCGTCTGGCGGCGGCCAAGCAGGAGTACGAGCTCACGCCGCTCGAGACGCGCCTCATTCCCGTGAGCTACGCGCAGGCCGAGGAGCTCCAGGCGCGCGCGAAGGACCTGCTCTCCCCGCGCGGCTCGATCGCCGTCGACGAGCGCACGAACGTCCTCATCGCGCGCGACGTCTCCGGCAACCTGAACAACATCGAGGAGCTCGTTCGCTCCCTCGACACGCAGACTCCGCAGGTGCTCGTCGAGGCGCGCATCGTCGAGGCCACGAGCCGCTACCTCCGCGACGTCGGTATCCAGTGGGGCGGCGACGTCACGTTCTCTTCGGCGACGGGCAATCCGACGGGCCTCGCGTTCCCCTCGCGCGTCACCGCTGCCGGCGGCAACTACGACCAGAACACGAACTCGCGTGGTCTCTCGCCGTTCGCGCAGAACATCCCGCAGCCGAACTTCGCCGTGAACCTCCCGGCCGCGACCGGTACCGGGCAGGGCGGTGCGATCGGATTTTCGCTCGGATCGATCGACAACAACCTGAACATCGGCCTCCGTCTCTCCGCGGCGGAGGCGAGCGGTCTGCTCCGCATCGTGTCGAGCCCGCGCATCCTCACGCTCGACAACCGCGACGCGCGCATCAGCCAGGGCACGCTCATCCCGTTCGCGCAGATCAGCGCGCAGGGCGTCCAGACGACCTTCCAGGAGGCGAAGCTGCAGCTCCTGGTCCGTCCGCACGTCACGGCCGACGGCTCGATCGCGATGCACGTGAAGATCAACCGCGACGAGCCCGACTTCAACCAGACCTCGCCGCGAGGCGACCCCACGATCCTCAAGCGCGAGGCCGAGACCGACCTCCTCGTCATGGACGGTCACACGGCGGTCATCGGCGGAATCTTCACGCGCAACACCGGCCGCAACCTCGATCAGGTCCCGTTCTTCGGTGACATCCCGATCCTCGGCGTCCTCTTCCAGCGCCGCCGTGCGAGCGATACGCGGAACGAGCTCGTCATCTTCATCACGCCGCGTATCGTGAACCGAGCCGAGGCGCTGGGCCGCTGAACGCCCGCCCCCGGGATCCTTCTCGGCCCCTCCGTTCCCTCGGGTACGGAGGGGCTTCGTCGTTCAGGAGGACCCGGTGCCCGTGGCGCGACGGGGCACGTACGCTTCCGGGCTTCGTCCGCGCTCGTCGTGACACGAGAGGCGCTCTCCGGAGCCGGGCGGGAGGACGCCGTTCGATTTGACCGAGGCGGCGAGGTCGAGCATGCGCGTCTTGCCCCTGAGATAGTGGGTGCTGACCGGCTGCACGACGCTGCGCAGCGTGACCGTGACGTTCTGGATCTCCTCGGCCGCCTGGAGCGCGGCCTCGATGTCGTCGCGTGACTCCGCGTCCTCCGCGGGGCATCGCTTCAGGAGGCGACCCAACCGGAGCAGCAGCACCGTCAGCGGGTTGTTGATCTCGTGGCTCACCGTCGCGGCCGCTTCGAGCACCGTCTGGAGACGCACCGTCCGCAGCCGTTCCTTCTCGAGCATCTCCGCCATCGCCAGACGCTCGGAGAGCATCCTCGCGTGGGCGGCGAGCTGCGTGCGCTGCTCTTCCAGCTCGAACTCGAGCACGAGCAGACGCCCGAGGACCGTCAGCGTCTGCAGATCGGACTCTGTCGTGTCGTGGAGATCGCGATCGGTCGCGGCGAGCGTGCCCCAGACCGTGCCGTCGCTGCGTTTGAGCGGGACGCCGATGTACGAACGGAGCCCGAGCCTCGCGCGCAAGGACAGCTTGCGGAAGAGGGGATGTTCCTCGAGGTCGTAGACGCGGAGCGGCGTCGCCGAGCGCACGACGAAGTCGCACGGCAGCTCGTTGGCGGGAACGACCATCCCGGCGTGAATGCCGGCGCTCGCCGCGTCGAGCGCCGCCACCACCGTGAGCTCGTTCGCGTCGAGGTCGACGCGCGTGACTACGCAAATTCGGAAACCGATCAGCTCGTGGATGAGCCCGAGCACCGCTCGCGCCGCTTCGTCGGCGTTGGCGTATCCACGCTCGGCTACGATCGAGAGCGCACGTACGGGATCGGCGCTCGACGGATCGGTCGACTCTGCTTGCATCGAAGGCCCCCCTTTCGAATCAGGCGTGTCGCCCGAGTGCGGGGCCTATACCCACAACTTCGGTGGCGCGCCACGACAAAGGACGCCCCTCGTGCGTCTTTCTTCCAAGTGCGCGCGATAGCCGAGGAAAACGTCGAAACGTCGCCGCTCGTGAAAACGTGGTCAAATGCCTCACTCGGGACCACTGATTTCGATGCTTTGCGGAACTCGTGTGCATCAGCGCCGCGCGATCGAGTCAAAGTTAGAGAGAGCAAATTCGCTCTTTTCGGTTGGTGGTCCTCAACATTCCAGGGGGGCATTGATGGAACACTTCGAGAGTCCGTACCGTCCGTCCGACTTCGTCAGCTCGCGCGCCGTCGAGAATCGAGCGTTCTTCCACGACACGATCATTCGCGCGAAGGCACATCGTTTCTTCTCGCATCCGTTCATGACGGTGCTGGACGACACGACGCCATCTCCCGAAGTCGTCGCGTTCATTCTCACGAGCTTCTACAAGATCGTGTCGCCGTTCACTGGCCTGCTCTGCACGCTCGGCGGACGTGCACCGGATCTCCGAAGCCGATTTGCCTTGATGGACAACATCTACGAAGAGATGGGCCGCGGGAATCTCGCGGAGGCGCATCCGAGCCTCTACTTGAGGATGCTCGCGTCGATCGGCGTCTCGGCGCGCGCCGCCGAAGCTCAGCGAACGCTCCCTTCCATTCGTCGCATCAACGACCATCTCCATGAGGTCGTCGAGCGGCGTACGTTCGCCGTGGCCTGCGCGGTCCTCGCTTCGGCGGAGGCGACGATCCCGCCCAGCTTCCCCGTGCTCGCGAAGATGGCGCGCAAGGCGTTCCCGGACGTCGACATGGGCTTCTTCGACAGGCACGGTCCTCGCGACGAAGGACACTCCGACGACGCGGCGATGCTCTTCTCCGTCACCGCCGACAGCTCGGATTACGCGACCGTGGAGACCGAGGTCCGGCTGGATCTCGATTACCGCGTCGAGCTGTTCGACGAATGGATGGAGGCAATTCGCGCTGGAGCCCCCGTTCACGTCGCCGCCAGCGATCGTCCGCCGCGGTACATCAGCGAGCGGCCGCCGCGGAGGCCGAGCGTCCGGCCAGGCGGTAGCGTGTCGCCGCGCCGTTGACGGGCGCCGGCACGTCTCCGGACGGGAGCCGGAAAATCATCCCGGATCCCGTCCGGACTGCCGACGACACCAGCCGCTCGGGCGGTAGCCGCTCTCGGTTCGGGGGAAGGCGGTCAGGGCGGGTCGAGCGCGATCGTCGCGCCGAACTTGTCCGTCGTCACCGACAGCCTGGTGTCGTCGAGCATCAGCCCGTCCGCGAGGACGCTGGCCGGTCGCGACGCCTCGTACCCGCACGTGACGGGCGCGGTCTTCGGCCAGAGGATCGTGCTGCCGCATCGGATCTCGGCCGTGCAGTTGGCCTCTTCGCCGGTCGCCATGGCCCGGAGCACGCAGCTCGCGCCGGTCTTCACCGGGGAAGCACCGGTCGTCTCGATGACCTTGCCCGCGCGCCGGAGCCGGTGCTCGAAGTCGGCCAGCGGGGGCCCCGGGATGCTCTCGGGCTCGACCTCGAGCTCGACCTCGAAGCGCGGGATGGTCTCGCGGGAGACGACTGCCTGGCGTCGCATGGTGTCGATGTCGATCTGCGATCGCTCGCCCGATCGCGGTCCGATGTCGCGATAGACGAGCGTGAAGGTCCCCAGGTCGTCGTTCGGGCCGAGCACTTCGCGGACGGTCGCGGAAGACTGCGAGATCCCCGAGAGGGCGTCGGTGCTTCGATAGAGCTTCAGGCCTCCGCAGTAGACGCCGACCCGGGACACCCTCGCAGCGACGTCGACGGTCGTGATGTCCGCCTCGATTCTGCAGTTTTTGCCATCCGCGAGCGAGACGCCTTCTGCTCGCTTGACCTTCGCCATCCAGAGCGGGTGTGCCGAGCGGACGCCCTGCCCGGTCTGGGGAGGCGGGGTGGGCTCGGAGGGAGGATTGGTATCCGCCGGCGTCGGCGCCGGCGGCATCGGCGCCTTCACCGTGGGCTCGGCCTCCGCCGTCTGTGCCGGGGCCGATCGGTTCCTCTGCCCGAGACCGATGAACGTGATCCCTCCGATGGCCATGGCGACCAGCGCGGCGACGGCGGCGGCGATCTTCGTCCGCCTCTCGTTTGCTAGTGGTGCGCCGCCGCGCAATGCGACGAGCTCGCGCTCGATCCGCGTGAGCTCTGCACGGATCTCGCGGACGTGCTTCTCGAGGACGGCCGCACGATGGTCGACCTCCGAGCGTCCTTTTTCTTCCCCTTCGCGACGCGCTTGCTCGAGCTCGGCTTCGAGCTGCGCGATCCGGTTGTGGAGCGCCTCTCTGTCGTCGCGGTAGCCCACGCGTCCACGGTCTCCCATCGCAGCCGTTCGGTCAACCGAGCGTGAGCTGTGGAGCGGGCGCGCTCGCACGCTCCTGCGTGTATCATCCCGCCCTCCGAAGCATGGCGGACCGATGATCGCCCCGCGGTGGACCTCGATGGTCGTCCTGATCGGGCTCCTGCTCGCAGGGAGCACCGTCGCGCGTGCGGACGATGCCGGTACGCTCGCGCCGGACGAGCACGATGTGCTGGACGCGTCGGCGGGTGACGCGGAGCCCGTCCCCGCGAGCACGACGTCCGAGGACGCCGCGGCCCAAGCGCCGATCGATGCGGGCGCGGACGCGACGGACGAGCCCACGGACGAGGACGACTCCGTCGCGGAGGAGCTCGAGGACGCCGGCGCCGAGGTCGACGCGGGTACCGACGAGGTCGAGCCGACGCCGGCCTCGAGCACGGAGCCGCCTCCTTCGGACGATCCGGCCGCTCCCGCGCTCGAAGACGTTCCGATCGCGAAGCCTCCCACGGTCGAGCCCACCGAGCGACCGGCGTTCGTCATCAAGACGATCCTCGGCCTGCTCGGCCTGCTCGCGCTCGCCTACGTCGGCGGGCACCCTCGCGTGCAGCAGTGGGAGCGCAAGCTGGGCGTCGCCCAGCTCGTCACGGCGGGCTTCCCGTTCGTCGCGCTGGGGCTCGTCGCACGCGCGCCGAGCGTCGGGATCCTCACCGACTCCGTGCTCGCCGCGTTGGGGCCGCTCTTGCGTGTCGGGCTCGGCTGGATCGGGTTCGTCGTCGGCTTCCGGTTCGACGCGCGGATGCTCGCCAATCTGCCCAAGGGCATGGGCACGCTCGTGTCCGTGCGCGCGCTCGTCACGTTCCTGGCCATCGCCTCCGTGTCGATCGTGGTCTTGCGTCTGGTGGGCGCGCTGCCCGCGTGGCCGTGGTCGGATCCGATGCTCCTGCGCGACGGCGTGATCCTCGCCACGGCCGGGCTGCTCACCTCGCGCACGACGCCGAGCCTGCTCGAGAAGCGCGGCGGGCACCCGGAGTCGGTCTCGCTCGTCCAGAAGGTGCTGTGTCTCGAGGAGATCGCCGGCGTCTTCGCGCTGCTCGTCATCGCCGCCTACTTCCGTCCGCACGGGGCCGGCGTCTCGTGGCAGCTCCCCGCGACCGGTTGGCTCGTCCTGACGCTCGGCGCCGGCGTCGCCGTCGGTCTCGTCGTCTACGCGATCTTGCTCCAGAGCGTGAAGACGAACGCGGAGTCCCTCGTCCTCATCCTCGGCTCGGTCGCGTTCGCCTCGGGGCTCGCCGCGAACCTTCGCATGTCGCCCGTCGTCGTGTGCTTCGTCGCGGGGCTGCTCCTCGCGAACTTCCCGGGCGAGTACAAGGCGCGCCTCGGCGAGACGCTCGAGCGGCTCGAACGCCCGGTGTACCACCTGTTCCTCGTCGTCGTCGGTGCGCTCTGGCGCATCGAGGACGGTCTCGGGTGGGGGCTGATGGTGGCATTCGTCGTGGCTCGTCTCTTCGGCAAGGCGATCGGGACTCGGCTCGGCGCCGCGTCCGGCGGCGTCGCGCTCCGGCCCGACGGGCGCCGCGCGCTCGTGGTCGCGCCCATCGGCGCGCTGTCGATCGCCGTCGTGATCAACGCGAGGGTCCTCTACCCGAGCGGCTCGACCAGCATCGTCACGCCCATCCTCGGCGGCGCGGTCGTGACCGAGCTGCTCATCCATGCGCTGACGCGCGCGACGGCCCGAGAGAACGGCGACGGTCCGCGCCCGGCTTCGAGCGGGGAGGGTGCGGCGTGATCCTCCTGGTCGTCCTCGTGGTCGCGCTCGGCGGCCTGATGCACTTCGCGAGGTCGTTCTCGGCCGGCGACGGCACGAGCTCGGGGACGGCGATGTCCTTCGGGTACCTGCTCCTGACGGCGTTCTTCGTCGGGACGCTCTTCAAGCAGCTCAGGCTCCCGCGCCTGACGGGTTACCTCGCGGTGGGCGTCGTCGCCGGACCGAACGTCCTCGACCTCGTGCCGCACGCCGCGGTGGACAATCTCCAGCTCTCCACCGGCGTCGCCGTCGCGCTGATCGCGCTCACCGCCGGCACGGAGCTCGAGTTTCGCTCGATGCGCCCGCTGTTGCGCTCGATCGGGTGGATCACGCTGATCGCGATCGGCGGCACGGTCTTCTTGCTCTCCGCGATCGTGCTCCTCTTGCGACCGCTCTTGCCGTTCATGCAGCAGATGTCCGTCGGGCAGTCGCTCGCGGTGGCATGGGTCCTCGGCGTCGTCACGGTCGCGCAGTCGCCGGCCGTGGTCGTCGCCCTCCGCAAGGAGACGGCCTCGGCCGGGCCCGTGACGTCCACGGTCCTCGGCGTCGTCGTGATCGGCGATCTCGTCGTCATCCTCCTCTTCGCCGTCGCGTCGATGCTCGCGCGATCGACGTTCGGCGCGAGCGCCGGCTTCGAGGAGACCGCGAAGGCGCTCGCATGGGAGCTCCTCGGCTCGCTCGTCATCGGCGTGATCGTGGGGATGGTGCTCGCCATCTACCTGAAGCGCGTCAAGGCCGGCGCCGGGCTCTTCGTGCTCACGACGTGCCTCGTCGTCGCGGAGGTCGGCAGGCGCCTCCACCTCGATCCGCTGCTCGTCGCGCTCGCGGCGGGTGTCTTCATCCGCAACGTCAGCTCCGTGGGCGACGTCCTCCACCACGAGATCGAGGCCTCGTCGCTTCCCGTCTACGTCATCTTCTTCGCGGTCGCCGGCGCGACGATCCACCTCGACGTCCTCGCCAAGGTCGGGATCCCGGCGGTCGTGATCGTGCTCGCGCGCGGCGGCGGGCTCCTCTTCGGGACGCGCATCGCCGCGAAGATCGCCGGCGCACCCGAGTCGGTGCAGCGCTACGCGGGCTTCGGCCTGCTCCCTCAGGCCGGGCTCGCGCTCGCCCTCGCGATGCTGTTCGCGAAGCTCTTCCCCGAGTTCGGCGACGAGGCGGGCGCGCTCACGCTCGGCGTCGTGGCCATCAACGAGATCGTGGCGCCGGCGATCTACCGCGTCGCGCTCGTGCGGAGCGGAGAGGCCGGCAAGGACGCGCCGGCGCACGCCCCCGCGCCCGAAGCCGGGACGTCGTCCCAGCCGTCCGCCTGATCACGCGTTCCGCCCCACGACGCGAAAGTCGTCGTATCCTGCGGCCCTTCATGGGCATCGAGCATCGTCTCCACACGCGCTGCGCCGGTCTCGCGACGGCCGGTCTTTCGGGCTCGGAGCGCGAGCACGGAGGCTTCGGGGGAAGGCCGTTCGCGTTCGCGTCGAGTCCTCGTCATTTCGAGCGGTCACGGCCGTTCACCGTCGAGCACCTCGCGCTCGATCTCGCTCTCGACTTCGACGACAAGAGCGTGCGCGGGTCGGCCACCCTCCACCTCCGGCGGATCGATCCGGAGGCGAAGGCGGTCGAGCTCGATGCGGTCGGCTTCACGATCACCGCCGTCGCGATCGGCGGCAAAGAGACGAAGTACACGTACGACGGGGCGCGCCTCGTCGTACCGATCGCCCCCGGCGTGGAGCGCGCGACGCTCGTCGTCATCTACTCGGCGACGCCTCGCATGGGGCTCTACTTCCTCGAGCCGGACGAGCACGTCCCGAACCGGCCGAGGCAGGCATGGACGCTGCTCCAGGAGGAGAACGCGCGTCACGTCTTCCCGTGCCACGACAAGCCCCACGTGAAGATGACGACGGAGGCGCGCATCCGCGTCCCGGCCGGCTTCTACGTCCTGTCCAACGGTGCGCTCGTCAGCCGCGAGACCGTCGGGAAGACCGAGGTCTTCCATTGGAAGATGGACGAGCCGCACGCGAGCTACCTCGTCACGATCGTCGCCGGCGAGTTCTCCGAGCTCCAAGCGGTCGCGAAGGTGAACGGCGAGGTCCCCGATCTCGAGCGCACCGTCCGCTGGGAGGGCCGCGACGTGCCGCTCTCGTATCTCGTGCCGAAGGGACGCGAGGAGGACGGCAAGCGCACGTTCGCGCGCACGCCCGAGATGATCACGTACTTCTCGGAGCTGCTCGGGGTCCCGTACCCGTGGAACAAGTACACGCAGGTCGTCGTGAGCGACTTCCTCTTCGGAGGGATGGAGAACACGACGGCCACGACGATGTACGAGCACATCCTGCTCGACGAGCGCGCGGCGATCGACGTCACGAGCGACGATCTCATCGCGCACGAGCTCGCGCATCAGTGGTTCGGCGATCTCGTGACGTGTCGCGACTGGTCCGAGGGCTGGCTCAACGAGGGCTTCGCCACGTTCATGGAGCACGTCTGGCGCGAGCACCACCTCGGGCGCGACGAGTACGAGTACGGCATCCGGAACGACCTCGCGAGCTACCTCCACGAGTCGTCCGGGCGGTATCGCCGCCCCATCGTCTGTCAGGACTACGACGCGCCGCAGGATCTGTTCGATCGGCACCTCTACGAGAAGGGCGGCCTCGTCCTCCACGTGCTGCGCACGGAGCTCGGCGACACGCTCTTCTGGCGCGGGGTGAGCACGTACCTCCAGCGTCACGCGCGCGGCGTCGTCGAGACGCGCGACCTGCTCCGCGCGCTCGAGGAGGTGAGCGGGCGCAGTCTGGGCCGGCGCTTCGAGGAGCTCGTCTACCGGCCCGGTCATCCGGAGGTGGAGATCGCGCTCTCGTGGGAGGACGGCGTGCTGCGCTGCGCGGCGAAGCAGACGCAGAGCACCGCCGACGGCGTTCCCTCCGCGTTCGAGGTGCCCATCGTCCTCTCCATCGTCGACGGCGAGACGCGCCAGGAGCGGCGAGAGCGGCTCTGGCTCACGACGCGCTCCGACACGTTCGCGATCCCGTGTCCCGTCCGCCCGCGGTTCGTCGTGGTCGATCCCGAGATGCGGATCCTCGGCGACGTCGTCGTGAAGGCTCCGCCGGACATGCTGCGGCTCCAGCTCGCCGAGGGAAAGACCGGCCGGGCCCGATGGCTCGCCGCGCAGTGCCTCGCCAAGATCGACGACCCGCCCACGATCCAGGCTCTCGGCACCCGCCTGCTCGACGACGGCGAGCTCTGGATGGTGCGCGCCGAGTGCGCCGACGCGCTCGGGCGGATCCGCGCGCGCGAGGCGTTCGACGTGCTCGTGCGTGCGCGTGACGTCGCCCACCCGAAGGTGCGCCGAGCCGTCGTCGAGGCGCTCGGGCGGTATCGGACGACCGCCGCCGTCGAGGCGCTCAAGCCGAAGGCGCTTCGCGACGAGAGCTACCTCGTCGAGGCCGAGGCCGCGCGCGCGCTCGGCAGGACGAGGCAGACGGCGGCGTTCGAGGTGCTCCTCGATCTCCTCGCGCGACCGTCGTGGGCGGACGTCGTGTGCTCGGGCGCGATCGACGGGCTCTCCGCGCTCCGCGACGACCGCGCCCTGCCGCATCTCTACTCGCGCACGCGCTACGGCCATCCCTCGCGCGTACGCCGCGCGGCGGCGCTCGCCATCCCGAAGCTCGCGACCGACCGCCGCGCGCGCGAGCACCTCGAGGACCTGCTCGACGATCCCGATCCGATCGTCCGCCTCGACGTCGTCCGTGCGCTCGCGGATCTCGGCGACGCCCGCTCGCGCGCCGCCTTGCGCGCTCGCCTCGAGCTCGACCTCGACCCGCGCGTCCGCAGGCGCATCCGAGAAGCCTTGCGCGATCTCGGCAGCGAGCGGCAGAAGAACGAGGAGCTGAAGGAGACCGTCGAGCGCCTCGAGAACGAGCAGCGCGAGCTGCGCGCGCGGCTCGCGAAGCTCGAGGCGAAGCTCGCCGCCGAGACCGAGCGCGTCGACGGTGGCGACAAACCCGAAGACAAGCCGGCCAAGGGACGGAAGACACGGGGCGAGAAGCGCGAAGAGGCGCCGAGCGAAAAGGAGCCGGGAGAGCCCGGGCCGGCGCCCGGCGCAGAGGCGCCCGCAGGGACCGAGGAGAAGCCGAAGACGAGCCCGCCGCCGAAGCCGAAGTCGAAGGGCCGGCGCGGGTAGGATCGCGACGTCCCATTTCACCGCGGGCGTTCCACGACGCGCCCGCATCTTGCAAAGAGCTCACGAAGGATTTCCGACGAGGGGACGAGGGGCAGGGGAAGAGCCGAGCGGATCCCACGAGATTCCTCGACCTGAACAAACAGGACTGAGGGGCGGAGACATCACTCTGGATCGCCCGCTGTCCATGCGCTGTGGTGTGCCCTCCCCCGCACCGAGCCGTCAGGGCTGAAAAACTGCGGTCGACGGAGAGGCTATCCCGACGGTAAATGGCTGGCCCACCTACTGCTTCTCCGACGATTGCGGGATGGGACGACCTGCAGGCTACAAGGCAGGAGCGGGTGGCGGAGAACGCCGACGCGGTCGTCCATCGTACGAGCCGCCGTACCGGCATCCGACCGACGTCGACGATGCGGCGCCGACCGTTCGGAACCTCGTGCCGTGGCGCAACATGGAGAAGGAGCTCGCGAAGCGGCTCGCCGAGAAGGCCGCCCGCGGTGAGCTCGACGACCGCTTCGTCTCGCACGCCGAATTGGCGCTCCCGAAGTGGAAGGCGGGCGCGGAGGGCGACGAGCGCGCGCCGGACTCGGGCGTCCGCTCGAGCTTCGCGGCGCCGCCGACCTTCGACGACGACCCGGCGCGCCCGCTGACCTACAGCATGTACACGGTCTCGGAGCTCGACGACGTGCGGCGGTCGCGCATGTCGATGGCGCACATCGCGGCGACCAAGCCGCCGGGCTGGCGTGACGTGGGCCGGTCCGCGCTCGCAGTGTTGCGCGCGTTCGGGTCGTGGGTGCGTGCATCGAAGCCGCGGCCGCGGTTCATGGATGTCTGCCGCGTGCCCCTCGTCGCGTTCGGCGCCGACCTCCGTGCCGTCCTCCGACGGCTGCCCTGGAAGACGATCGCATGGGCGACGGCGTTCACCGCCGGCGCCGTGGCGCTTTTCCTGTTCGCCGTCATCACCGTGGCCGAGCTCACGGACGACGTGAAGCCCAAGCGCAGCACGTCGAGGTCTCGGATCGATCCGGCCCTGATCGTGCCCGGCGCGAACGCGGAGGAGAACGCGGACACCGCGGCGGACGAGAAGAAGGACGAGGCCGCGGCGGAGGCGGAGATCGAGATCGACGAGGAGGCGCCGCCGGCCGCCGCGAAGCCGGCGCCGGCCGCGAAGCCGGCGGCCGCCAAGGCGGGCGCCAAGAAGAAGCCCGCGAAGAAGGCGTCCGAGGCGGAGCTCTTCATCCCCTGACGAAGAAGTGTTAGTCGGCCGGCATGGCCGACGAAGCATTTCCGATCGAGGTGGAGCAGCGCGGGAGCGTCGTCATCTGGACGATCGATCGCGAGCCGCGCATGAACAGTCTCTCGCGCGCGACGCTCCTCGCGTTCGGGAAGCTCACGCGCGAGGCCATCAGCAACCCGTCCATCCGCGCCATCGTCATCACGGGCAAGGGCGACAAGGCCTTCTGCGCCGGCGCCGATCTGAAGGAGCGCCAGGGCATGAGCGAGAACGACATCCGGGCGCAGGTGGAGCTCTATCGCTCCGAGCTCGGACCGCTCGATCGATCGCCGAAGCCCGTGATCGCCGCGATCAACGGCGTCGCGTTCGGCGGCGGGCTCGAGCTCGCGCTCGTCTGCGACCTGCGCGTCGCCGCCGCGCACGCCCAGCTCGCGTTGCCCGAGACGACGCTCGGCATCATCCCCGGCGCGGGCGGCACGCAGCGCCTGCCGCGCGTCGTGGGCGAGGCGCGCGCGAAGGAGCTCATCTTGCTCGGACGCCGCATCGGCGCGGAGGAGGCGCTCGCGTGGGGGCTCGTCAACCGCGTCACCCCGCCGGGCACGAACGTGGTGGAAGACACCCTCGCCTGGATCGAGCCGATCGCGAACGGCGCGCCCATCGCGCAGGCTGCGGCGCTCGAGGCGATCGATCGCTCGTTCGACACCACGTTGGAGCTCGGTCTCGAGCTCGAGAAGGTGAGCTACGACAAGGTCCTCGTCAGCGAGGATCGCCGCGAGGCGCTGGCGGCCTTCGCGGAGAAGCGAAAGCCTCGCTTCGTCGGTCGCTGACGTCGCGTCGAGCTCCTCGACGTGCGCGTCGAGGAGCGCCGCTCGCGTGCGCGATGCCTCCGGGCTCGCTTCGGCGCGCGTGCGTCTCGTTTCGGCCGATCTCGGCGGCGGTCCGCTGCGTCCGACGCGGCGCGGTGGACCGGTTCCGCTTGATACCGGTGGGCGAGGCCCTTAGAACTGCGCCGTGCCTCGGGACAGTCAGCTCAAAGAGACCCTGGAGCGCGTCGAGAAAGGCGGCGCACAGAAGTACCACCAGAAGAACGCCGAGCAGGGGAAGCTCTTCGCTCGCGATCGCATCGCGAAGCTCGTCGACCCCGGATCGTTCGTCGAGGACGCGGCGCTCGCGAACAACCTGGATCCGGAGCTGCCGGCGGACGGCGTCGTGACGGGCACCGCGGCGATCGACGGACGCGTCGTGTGCATCATGGCGAACGACTCGACGGTGAAGGCCGGGTCGTGGGGCCGCCGCACCGTGGAGAAGATCCTCCGCATCCAGGAGACCGCGCGCGACCTGCGCGTGCCGCTCTTCTATCTCGTCGACTCGGCGGGCGCGCGCATCACCGACCAGATCGAGATGTTCCCGGGTCGGCGTGGCGCGGGCCGCATCTTCTACAACCAGGTGCAGCTCTCCGGGTACATCCCGCAGATCTGCCTGCTCTTCGGCCCGAGCGCCGCGGGCGGCGCGTACATCCCGGCGTTCTGCGACGTCGTCGTCATGGTCGAGGGCAACGCGAGCATGTACCTCGGCTCGCCGCGCATGGCCGAGATGGTCATCGGCGAGAAGGTGACGCTCGAGGAGATGGGCGGGGCCAAGATGCACTGCTCCGTCTCCGGCTGCGGCGACGTCCTCTGCAAGTCGGAGGAGGAGGCGATCGCGTGGGCGCGTCGCTATCTGAGCTACCTGCCCGTTCGGGCGGGCGAGGCGCCGCCGCTCGTCGAGCCGCGGCCGCCGAAGTCGAGCGGCAAGGCCATCGAGGAGATCGTCCCCGCGGACGAGAACAAGGCCTTCGACATGATGGCCGTCATCAACGAGATCATCGACGAAGGCTCGTGGTGCGAGATCAAGGCGCTCTTCGCGCGCGAGATCCTCACCGGCTTCGCCCGCATCGAAGGGCGCGTCGTCGGCATCGTCGCCAATCAGCCGAAGTGGCTGGGCGGCGTCCTCTTCGTCGACTCGGCGGACAAGGCCGCGCGCTTCATCTGGCTGTGCGACGCGTTCAACATCCCGCTGCTCTACCTCGCCGACGTCCCGGGCTTCATGATCGGGACCAAGGTCGAGCGTCAGGGCATCATCCGCGCCGGCGCGAAGATGATCGCGGCGGTGAGCGAGGCGAGCGTCCCGAAGATCAGCGTCATCGTCCGCAAGGCGTACGGCGCCGGCCTCTACGCGATGTGCGGCCCGGCGTTCGAGCCGGACGCCTGCCTGGCCCTCGGCACCGCATCGATCGCGGTCATGGGCCCGCAGGCCGCCGTGAACGCGGTCTACTACAACAAGATCCAGGAGGTGCCCGAGGGGCCGGAGCGAGACGCGTACGTCGCGAAGCTGCGCGAGGAGTACCGCGCGGACATCGACCTCATGAAGCTCGCCTCCGAGATGGTCGTCGACGCCGTCATCCCCGGCGACCGCCTGCGGAAGGAGCTCGCCACCCGCTTCGCGCGCTACGCCGACAAGCGCGAGGTCGCGTGGGCCGCGCCGAAGAAGCACATCGTGCCGCCCGTGTGAGGCTCGAGGCCTGGGGCCTCGAGCCTCACGGTCCTCGGTCCTCGGTCCTCGGCTTCGGCCGCCATGCCGTCGAGCGAGCGGCACGCGACGCTGCCCGCGACGTGCGCTCCGATCGGGGGGAGCGCTAGGAAGCGCGCCTCTCGGATGCCGTTGCGCGCCCGAAGGCTGCGGAAGTCCAGAAAGGAAGAGCTGAGGACTGAGGACTGAGGACGGACTCTCGTCAACACGGCGCGCGGAGCGGTGTTAACGGGAGGGGCGATGGGAGAGCTTCTGCCCTTCTCACGCGAGCCGCGTCCGGCCGACACCGCTGCGGAGTCGGGTGGGGCGCTCGCCGTGCGGTCGGACGAAGAGCTCATGGCGCTCGTCCGGGGCGGATCGAAGGCGGCCTTTCGTGTGCTCGTCGTTCGGCACGCGGCGAAGGTCGTGTCGTTCTGTGCGCGGATCAGCGGGGACCGAGCGGCCGCTCGTGAGATTGCGCAGGACGTCTGGCTCGCCGTCTGGGACGCGCGCGCGCGCTGGGAGCCGCGGACGCGCTTCGCCTCGTATCTCTACACGGTGGCGTTCTCGCGAGCGCGGAATCATGCGCGGTCGCGGCGCCGGCGTGCCGCCGTCTTCTCCGCGGCGCCGCTCGACGCCGATCTGGTGCCGACGAGCAGCGCGGACGAGATCGAGCGTCTGCTCGAACGCGAGAGGCGCAACCGCTTGTTCGAGGCCCTCCGGGATCTCCCCGACGACCTGCGCGAGGCCGTCGTCCTCCGGTTCGTCGAGGAGCTCTCGTACGAGGAGATGGAGACCGTCCTCCGCGCGAAGTCCTCGACCCTGCGTTCGCGCGTCCACCATGCCCTCGCGCGCCTGAAGGCTCGCCTCGGAAAGGAGGCCCCGTGACCAGCCCGTGCCCCGCGCATGACACGCTCGTTTCTCTGATCGACGGCGAGCTCGCGGAGACCCGTGCGCGTGCCGTCCGAGCACACGTCGAGTCCTGCGCCCGTTGTCGTGCCGCGCTCGGCGAGCTCGAAGCGCTCGTGGCCGACCTGCGTGCTCCGGTCCCGGATGCGCTCGGCCAATCGCCCGAGGCGTTCGCCGACGAGGTCCTCGCGAGGCTCGCGTCTCGGCCGGCGCGATCGTCGGAGCGGCGATCGGCTCTTCTCGGTCGGGCGGCGCCGTTCCTCGCCGCGGCGGCATGCGTCGCCTTGGCCGTGGGCGTCGGGTGGAGGGCGACGAGCCGGCGCGCCGCCGACGCGGAGTTCTCGGCGAGGGGCGCGGCGTCGCTCTCCGCGCCGGACGACGATCCGCGCCGCACGCTCGTCCGGTTCGGGCGCGTGAGAGACGGCGTGTTCGAGCCGATCCTCGACGGCGCGCACGTTCGGGCCGACGACATCCTCGTCGGCGAGGTCGGCGCCACCGAGGGAGCGCAGCGCTACCTGCTGGCCTTCGTCGTCGACGCCGCGGGAGAGCGCCACTGGCTCTATCCGGCCTGGGAGGTGGGGGCTCCGCGGCCGGTCGCGTCGGCCCTGCCGCGTACGGCGTCGCCACGCGTCCTCGGCACGATGGTACGGCTCGAAGATCCGGCGCCGGGCCCCGCCCAGCTCGTCGCGATCGTCCTCCGTCACGCGGAGAGCGTCGACTTCGTCGAGCAAGCTCCTGCGAGCGAGCTGACGCGGGAGCGACTCGCCGCGCGGTACCCCGACGCGCTCATCAGCGTCACCAGGATCGTCGTGGAGGTTCGCTGACATGCTTCGTGTCTCGCGCTCGTTGCTTCGTCTGGCGATCGTCGTCTTGTTCATCGCAGCTCCGACGTCTGCGCTCGCGGCCAATCTGGCGATCGTGATCGGCAACAACGGGAGCCGGACTCTCGGGCGGGCCGAGCTGCGCTACGCGGACGACGACGCCGCGAAGTACGCCGCGCTCCTCGGCGGAACAGCCGGCGAGGGCGACGTCGAGCTGCTCACGCGCATGGATGCCGACTCGGCGCGGATGTTTCCTGCCCAGGCGCGCATCGCGACTCCGCCCACGCGCGCGGCGCTCGATGCCGCCGTCGCGCGCATCGTCGCGCGCGCCGACGCCGCGAAGAGGCGAGGCGAGCGGGTGGTGTTCACGTTCGTCTTCGCGGGGCACGGTGACGTCGAGGACGGACGAGGATTCCTCGAGCTCGAGGACGGCCGGTTCTTCCGCGAGGATCTGGAGGCGCTCCTCTTGCGCATCCCGGCCGCGCGCGCGCACGTCGTGCTCGACGCATGCAACTCGGTCTACATGCTCGCTGCGCGCAAGCCGGGAGGTACGCGCTTCGCGACTCCGGAGGACGTCGAGCGCTCGATGCGCGCGCGGCTCGCTCACGTCGGGACGTTCCTCTCGACGAGCGCGGACGCGCAGGTCTACGAGTGGTCGCAGATCGAGAGCGGCGTGTTCTCGCACGCGGTCCGCTCCGGCCTCGCGGGCGCTGCGGATCTCGATGGCGACGGCCGCATCACGTACGGCGAGCTCCGCGCGTTCGTTCGCGTCGCGAGCGCGGGGATCCCGAACCCGCGGTTCCGTCCGCGCATCTACGCTCGTGGACCGGGCGGGCGCGACGACGAGGTCATCTTCGAGCCGCGTGCGGCGGGTGCGTCGCGCAAGCTCGCGCTCGAGGCGGGCGCCGAGCGGCGCGTGACCGTGCTCGACCCGAACGAGGTCCCGCTCGTCGACGTTCGACTGGAGGCGGGCTTCGGTCCGACCCTCTGGCTGCCGCCTTCGGCGGGCGATGGGTTCACGCTCGTCGAGCGCACGAACCAAGCGCCGGAGCGCCGTACGGCCGTGGAGCTCTCCGAGGGCATGCCGGTCGCGCGCAACGACGGGGTGCCTTCGGGCCACGCGGCGCGTTCGGGCGCCAGGCCGTTCGATCTGCTCTTCTCGATGGCTTTCGGGCCGCGCGCCGTCGCGGCGCTGCCGCCGGAGGGGCAGGAAGAGGAGGTCTACGGCGTCTCGAGCGAGGATCGTGAGCGCATGCGGCGCCTGCTCGACTCCGCCGCGGAGACGCAACGCGACCGGAGGCTACAAGTCGGCCTCGGGAGCTTGGCCGGCGGCGTCCTCCTGGCGGGAACGGGCGCGGCCTTGCTCGCCGCGCCCGATGGCTTGTGGAAAGATCCGGACTTCGGGAAGACGACGGGGGCCGGCTTGCTCGGCATCGGCGTGGCCTTCGTGGGCGTCGGCGCGAGCCAGTTGCTCACGAGGAGCGAGCTCGAGGCTCGTCGTGATGCATACGTGGCGGCGTTGCGCGCGCGCCCCGAGGCCTTCGAGCTCGCCGTGCGCGACGCAGAGGCGGAGCTGCTCGCGCGCGCGGAGGCGCAGCGCCGGCAGCGCACCATCATGGGCATCGGATCGATCGCGCTCGGCGCGCTGGTGATCGGAGCTGGAGCCGTGGTCGAGGTCGTCGACACCTCGGACACCGTCCGGACGTGGGGACGCGTCGGGATGGCCGCAGGCGCCGCATGGGGGCTCACCGGCCTCACCAACCTCGTGCTGCGTAGCGAGGAGGAGCGGCTCGCCGAACTCTGGAAGAAGGAGCGCGCGTTTCCGGTCGAAAGCGGAACGTCGTCGCTCCGCATCCGGCCGCTCGTGGGCGTCGGCGCTCTCGGCATCGGAGGGACGTTCTAGGACGTGGGCCTGCGGCCCGCGTCCTCAGTCCTCGGCGTGGGCCTCCATGCGTCAGGCGAGCGGCTCCTGACGCTGCTCGCCACTGGTGCGCCGGTCGGCCTGAGCTCGCTCGAGCGTCTGCTCTCGGGCGCCAAGCTGCTCCGCGGGTGAGCTCGAGCGGTCGGTGAATCGAGGACAGCGCGAGCTGAGGACCGAGGACCGAGGACCGAGGACTGTCGAGCTGAAGACTGCCGAGCTGGCGCGGATGGAGTGAGCTGCCAGACTTGAGTCATGGTCCTGCGCGCCGTCGCCGTGGGCTTCGCTCTGGTCGCCCCTCTCGGTTGTGCGCGGAGCGCTCCGGTGCTCGCTCCGACGGTGATCCTCGTCGAGGGCGTCTCCGGCGGCGAGGTGGGCGTGGGGTCGGAGCCCCCGGTGGCCGAGGCGCCGAGCCGGTGGAACCCCCAGGACGAGGTCGAGGTCGAGTGGCGCGGGACCTGGTACCCCGCGGTCGTGCTCGAGAAGCGCGGCCCCGACCGTTGGCTGGTCCACTACGAGGGGTACACCGCCGAGTGGGACGAGGTCGTCGGCGGTGACCGCATCCGCGAGCGTCGCGTCGAGCCGGAGGGCGAGGATCCCGACGAGGACGAGGACGAGGCCGACCCTTGAGCAGGGACGTCGGCGCCTGGCCCAACCACATCGTCTCATCCGCGTAGTAATCTGAAGGTCGAAGCTTGGCGAACGTTTTGCTCGCCGTCCGCCCGTCGACCGCAGGTAACCCGGACAGATGAGACAGCGCGTCAGAACCCGCTCCAAGGCGGCGGCCATAGCTTGCTCCCTCCTCGCAGCGCTCTCCCTCGACGCTCCCTTCGCTCGCTCGCAGGAGCGAGAACCTGTCTCGAGCTCGGCCTCGGTGGAGGTCGTCCGCGGATCGCCGATCGGCCGTAGCTTCCTCAAGGCCCTCGGGCCGAGGGCCACCGAGCTGCTCGCGCCCACGAGCGGGCTCGTCGGTGCGCTCGTGGCGATCCCGAAGGACGCGCGCGCCGAAGACTACGGGCTCGAGCCCGTCGCTCCCGGGATCGGCCGATTGCGTGGGAGCCTGAAGCGGGTCGAGGCCTTCGCCGACGCTCATCCCGATCTCCGGATCGAGGTCGCGCCGCCGCTCCGTCCGCTGCTGGATCGAGCCGGCGAGTGGGTGCTCGCCGGCATCGCGCGGACCGTTCGCGGCGCGGACGGCAATGGGGTGTTGATCGGCATCGCCGACACCGGCCTCGACGTCACGCACCCGGAGATGCTCGACGCGGACGGCCGCTCACGCGTCGCGTGGATGCTGGATCTCTCGCTCAAGCCTGGAGGGAGGCACAAGGAGCTCGAGCAGCGGTTCGGGATCAAGGACGACGACGGGAAGGTCGTCGCGGGCCACGTCTTCTCGAAGGCCGACATCGACAAGCTCCTCGAGGACATCCGGACCGGCAAGTGCGACGAACGCCGCGGGCTCAAATGCGCGCCCTCCGACGAGATCGGGCACGGGACGCACGTCGCCGGTATCGCGGCCTCCACGGGGAACGGCTCGAAGTACGCGGGCATCGCGCCGAAGGCGGACATCGTGTTCGTGCGCGTGACGCGCGGCGTCTCCGACGGGATCGAGAACGACGACCTCGTCCGTGCCGTCGAGTTCATGTTCGATCGCGCGAAGGCGGAGGGGCGACCGATGGTCGTGAACCTTTCGCTCGGCAGCGACTTCGGGCCCCACGACGGCTCGTTCCTCTGGGAGCAGGCGATCGCCGCACACGTCGGACACGAGCATCCGGGCCACATCATCGTCGCGGCCGCCGGCAACTCGGGGTCGATCGTCGAGACGCCGATTCACCAGAGCGTGCGCGTGACGCCGGGCGCGCGGATGCGCGTGCCGATCCGCACGCACGGAGCGGAGAACGGGTCCGTCCAGGTCTGGGTGACGCTCCGGCCCGGCGCCGATCTCAAGATCGGGCTCGAAGGGCCCGACGGCGAATGGATCGCGCCGGTGGAAGCAGGCCGGCAGAACGGAAAGAACACGGCCGACTACAACGCCGGCGTCATCTACGGATCGAACCTCCCGAACAGCCCGATCCCGGAGGGCTCTCGCGGCGCCGTCGTCGTCTGGCAGGGCAAGTGGCCCGCGGGCACGTATTCGATCACGCTCGAGGGCTCCGGGATGGCGGAGCTCTACATGCAGGGGCTCGGCGACGCGAGCCTGAGCGGCGATCGACCGGCGACGTTCGCGCACGGTGTTCGCGAGGGAACGGTCAATCTCCCTGCGACGCACCCGGCGATCATCGGCGTCGGATGCACGGTGAACCGCCCGCGCTGGTCGAGCATCGCCGGCGCGGAGGTCTCGCTGAAGGTCCCGCTCCTCGACATCGAGGGCGGGCTGCCGATCCGCCAAGCGGTGACGGCGCAGGCGACGAGCCCCACGCACCGAGACCTCGCGGACGGCGAGGTGTGCTGGTTCTCGAGCACGGGCCCGACCGCGCTCGGTGTGCCGAAGCCCGAGATCTCCGCTCCGGGCGCGCTCGTGGTGTCGGCGATGAGCCGCACGGCGAAGCCGGGATCGCCGGGGAGCGTCTTCACGAGCTTCACGTGTCCGAAGACGAAGACGGGCGCCGAGGACAGCCGCTGCCTCCAGATCGACGACAGCCACGGGATCGCGATCGGCACCTCGATGTCGGCCCCGGTCGTCGCGGGCGTCGTCGCGCTCCTGCTCCAGGCCGATCCGACCCTCACGCAGGATCAGGTGCTCGCGCTGCTCCAAGCGGGCGCGCATCGCTTCCGCGGTCCGTCGGCCTTCGACGATCAGGGAGGTCCGGGCGAGGTCGACGCGATGGGCTCGCTCGACGCGCTCGACCAGATGAAGAATCCCGCGCTCCACCTCCCGGCCTTCGAGACGAGCTGGCTCACGTTGAGCTCGGAGTACGTCGCCGCGGACGGCTCGACACCGATGACGGCGATCGTCGAGCTGCGGACGGCGGACGGCCAGCACCGCGGTGACTTCTTCGACCTCTCGCGACTCGTCCCCGTGGTCCTCGTCGACGACGTGCCCGTCGATCCGCCGCCGCAAATGTATCGCCGCGGCCCGGGCGTCTACTTCTACACGTGGACGCCGCCCCCGGGCCTCGGCGGCTCGCGCGCGACGTTCGGCGCCAACTTCGACGGCGCCCCGATCGTCGCGACGCGCACCGTCCCCATCGCCCCCGACCGCTGGACCGCGAAGTACCCGAGCTACGCGAAGGGCTCGTCGTGCGCCCACGCGCCGGCGCGCGAGGCATCGCCCGCGCTCCCCGCGGTGCTCACGGCCCTCGGTGTCGCTCTCGCGCGTCGTCGCCGGCGCGAGTCCCGAGTCCTCGGTCCTCGGCAAGAGGGGTGAGCTGCCCACCCTTTGAAGCTCGAGAGGGTGTGACGACTCGCGAGCGAGACGCGAGGCCGGCATGCGTCCTCACGAACTGGAGCCTGGAGCCTGGAGCCTCTCCCCGCGGTTCCGGTCAGCCCGAACCTCACACACTGAGGACTGAGGACCGAGGTCTCGCAGAGGAGGGCGTCAGCCCTCCTCCGCGATCGTCACCGTCCACCCGTGCGGCTCCCAGACCTCGTCGTCCGGATCGAATGCGTACGCCGGATCGCCGACGTTCACTCCGACGAGCATGACGCGATCGACGCCTTCGAGATCGACGAGCGTCATCTGCGCCTGCGTGGCGCGCTCGGGGGTCGGGATGACGATGCGGCCGAGCTCGCGTCCGCTGGCGTCGATCTTCACGAAGGCCCATCGGAAGAAGGCGTGGTGCTCCCATTCGATCTCGGCGCGGAGCCGAGCGTCGGGGCGCGCGCCGGCGCGTCGTATGACGAGGTAGCTCGCGCCGGTGGGGTAGGTCGGTCTACGGGGCGCGAGCCGTCGGGGCTTGGTCGGCCACGGGATGTCCCAGTCGACGGGGACGAGCGCCGCGTCGCCGAGCGTGCGGAGCTCGGGGAGGTGGAGGCCGTCGTCGGCGCTGCCGAGGAAGGCGCGCGCGACGCCGAAGTCGAGCCAGAGATCGTCGACGGTGCTGCCCGTCGTGAGCGCGTTCTTGAAGGACACGCGCAGCACGTCGAAGGTGTCGGGCTCGTTCGTCCAGCGAGCGACGCCGAGGGGCGTCATCGTCGGAGACAGGGCCCACGACGCCGTCACGATCCCGCCGGGGGTTCGTCCGAAGGCCCACTCGAGTCGTGCCCAGAAGGTCGCGGCGCCCGCGGCGAAGAGCGAGTCGACGGGCGATGGCCGCGCGTGCAGCTCCTCGCCGGCCGCCTTGGCGTCGTCGCCCGCGAAGGCGTCGCAGAAGGCCCGATCGGCGCGTGACTGGAAGGCGGCCACCGCGTCGGCGGAGAGCGCGACCGCGCACGGGAAGGCGAGCTGGGAGAGGTAGACGGATTGGGCGCGTGCGGTGCCCTCGTTCGTGGCGGGGGCGGTCCGGAAGATGCTCGCTCTGGCGATCGATTCCGCGGCGAGCGCATCGAGCAGGCATCCGGCGCGCACGCGGCGGTCGACGAGCGTGAACGCGCGCGCCCGATCGATGCGGGAGCGGACGTCGCGTGCCTCGAGCTTCGTCGACGCGAGGTCGCGCGGGTGATCGATGGCATCGACGAGGAACACGTCGTAGGCGAGCGTCGTCGGATCGAGGTCGGGCGGGGGCAGCGCGAGCGAGCCGGTGAGGATCTGCCAGGCGCGCTCGAAGGCTCCGAGCGTGGCGAGGGCGGCCTCGCCGTCGCGCGCGCTCTCCGCGTGCACGCAGACGGGGACGCGAGGCGAGCAAGCGCGGAGGTCGGGGTCGAAGACCGGCCGGGCCGAGTAGACGAGCGGCGGCCCGGGCGCGACGCCCGGATCGATCACCCCCGGCTTCGGTCCCTCGTCGTCTTCGGCCGCCGCGTGGGCCGGCGCGTCGAGGAGCACGACCGCCGAGAGGAGCGCTCCGCACCCGAGCGCCCACCCTTTGGTGGTCGCTCGGCGCCGGCCGCGGCGTGCGGTCGCCGGCGGTTCGCCCGTGGGGTCGCGTCTCACGCCGGCATTTGAGCACACGGCGCCGATCCATGCCGATTTGACAGTGTCTTTGTGTGACCTCTATAACGGTTCGCGGACCTCCATGGCCGGCCCTGCCTTCGATCCCAACGGTGCTGTCCGGTTCGACATGAAGACGGGCGCCACGTCCGACGCGCGCGGCGCTCGGCTCGTGCTCGTCCCGGCGGCCGCTCTCGAGTCGCTCGAGCGTTCGACGCCGGGAGCGCTCGCTCATCTCGGCTCGGAGGTCGGAAGAGGTTGCGGCGCCCGGGTCGCGGCGCGGCTCGGCGGCGAGTCGGCGGTCCGGAGCGCGCCGCTCGAGGTCGTGGTCTCCCACCTCGCGGGTGAGCTCGCGATCGCGGGGCTCGGCGTGGTCCACGTCGAGCGGTGGGGGAGGGCGCTCGTCGTCGTCGTGACGAACCCCGCCGTCGCGAGCGACGGCTTCGTCGGCGCGGCCATCGCCGGGGCGCTCCACGCGGCTGCCGGTCGCGAGGTCGCGGTCGCGCCGCTCGGGAAGGACGGGACGACGGCCCGCTACTTCGTCGGCGCCTCGCAGACGGTGACGAAGGTGCGATCGCTCGTGTCGCAGGGCAAGGCTTGGAGCGACGTCCTCGCCTCGCTTCAGGAGAAGAGGTCGTGACTCCGAAGGAGAAGATCGCGAAGCTCGAGAGCCTCCTCGCGCGCATCAAGGAGCGCGCGCGTGCGCCCCGTACGAACGGAGCGACGGCCATCGCCACGGCGTTCGACGAGGGCGAGGCGAGCGAGGTCAAGGCGCGTGCGGCGGTCGAAGAGGCGGCCGTGCACGTCGAGCAGGCTCCGCCCACCGTCGCCGCGACGCCGTCGGCGAAGACGACGTCGGCCCCGCCGGGGCTCGTCGACGGGTCGGGCTGGTCCGAGCCGCCGCCCACGCAGGCCGATGGCATGCCGGATGGCATGCCGGACATGGACGTCGAGGTCTCGGCCGAGGTCGTCGAGATCGACATCGACGATCCGGGCATGATGCCCGCCGAGAGCGGGGCGCAGCCCGTCGCCGAGCACGTCGCGCGAGCGGAGCCCGAGCTCGAAGTGACCTCGGAGGAGCTCCTCGAGGCCGAGCCGGCGCCGGCCGCCGAGCAGCCGACGCCGCCGCCGGCGAACGAGATCGTCGAGCCTGCGCCGAGCTCGTCGCCGCGCCCGATCGCGACGGAGGCGGCCGAGACCTACGAAGAGGAGAGCGCTCCGCGGCACACGCCACCGCCGGAGTCGGGCAAGCAGGTCGCGGCGCCGTCGGTCAAGCCGGAGCCGCGCAAGTCGTCGATCCCGCCGCCGTCGGAGGGCCACACGCTCCTCGGCGGCTGGCGCGAGCCGGGCATCGCGCTCCCGACGCGGGACGAGGGGCACAAGGTGCCGGTCCGCGTGCCTCCGCCTCCGCCACCCCCGCCTCCGCCGCCGGTCGCCGCTGCGCAGCCGTTCCGTCCGGAGGTCACGAAGCCGGAGCTGCCTGCGGAGGCGAACGTCGCGAGCTTCGAGGGCGCGGCGCCCGCGTTCGCACCGGCGACGTTCGGCGAGCTCCTCGACGCGACGCTCTCGCTCTGATCGAGACGCGCCTCGAGGCGCGTGCGTTCACCCGCCCTCGGGCTCGAGCCACTCGACGTCCGCGTGCTTGAGCCACGTCCGCTGGCGGCGGGCGAAGACGCGCGTGGACCGGACGATCGCGCCGAGGAGCTCCGAGGCCGGCAGCTTGCCTTCGAGGTGCGCCCGGACCTCGGCGTAGCCGACCGCGCCCATCGCGCGTGCTTCGCCGTAGCCCGCCTCGAGGAGCGCGCGTGTCTCGTCGAGCCAGCCGGCGGCGAGCATCGCCTTCGCGCGCTCCTCGATCCGAACGTCGAGCGCGGCGGCGTCGCGGCGGATCGCGAGCATGATCGTATCGAACCTCCGCGTCTTGAAGCCGTGCTCGTCCTGCCAGTCGCTCATCCTCCGCCCAGAGAGCTCCCAGACCTCGAGCGCGCGGCTGACGCGGACGACGTCGTTCGGATGGAGGCGCTCCGCGCTCCGCGGATCCACGCGCCGTAGCTCGTCGTGGAGAGCGGCGCGACCCTTCTCTTCGACGAGCGCGCGATGCCGTGCGCGGATCGCGGGGTCGGCCGCGGGCGCCTCGACGAGCCCGAGCACGAGCGCTCGGATCCAGAAGTACGTCCCTCCGCAGACGATGGGCACCTTGCCGCGAGCGCGGATGTCGGCGATCGCCGCCTCGGCGAGCTTCGCCCACGTGGCCGCGTCGATCGGCTCGAGCGGGTCGTGCGTGCCGACGAAGTGGTGCGGTACGCGCGCCATCTCGGCGGCCGTCGGCTTCCCCGAGCCGATGTCGAAGCCGCGGTAGATCTGGACGCTGTCGGCCGAGACGATCTCGCCGCCGAGCTCCTCCGCGATCTCGAGCGCGAGGGCGGACTTGCCGCTCGCGGTCGGGCCCACGACGCAGAGCAGGCGAGCGGGCGCGGCGCGTGCGCGCTCGATCGCGCGTCGCGCGAGGATGGTCGTGGTTCGTAGCCGCTCACCTTCCGACACGACGTTCCAGCTCTCCCCAAGCGAGCCGCATGACGACCGGTCTGCCGTGTGGGCAGTGCCCGGCGAAGTCGACCGTGTCGAGCGCCTGAAGGAGCGCCCGGGCCTCCTCGGGAGACACCGCGTCGCCTGCGCGGATCGAACCGTGGCACGCCATCGTCGCGAGCACGAGGTCCACCGCGCCGCGGAACGCGCGTCCCCCCGCGCGCGAGACCTCGGCCGCCAGGTCACGGATGACGCGGGCGGGCTCCGCGCGCTTCAGGATGGCCGGTACGGCATGCACGGCGACGGCCGTGTCGCCGACGGCGCGCGCCTCGACGCCGAGCGCGGCGATCTCGTCGGCGTGTTCTTCGAGGAGCGCCACCTCGGACGCCAGGAGCTCGACGATCTCGGGGGTGAGCAGGCGCTGCGTCGGCATCGTGCGCGATCCGTACGCGCGGCGCAGCCTGTCGAACGTCACGCGCTCGGCCGCAGCGTGCTGATCGAGCACGTAGAGCCCGTCCTCGCCCTCGCAGAGGAGGAAGGTCCCGCGCACCTGGCCGACGAACCGGAGCCGCGCGTACACCCCTTCGCCGGCGAACAGCGTCGCGGTCTCGGCGATCGCTTGCACCGGCGGCGGTGCGGGATCGCGGCTCCACCGTTCGCTCGCGAAGAGGTTCCCCTCGGGGAGAGGTTGCGGTCGGGAGATCGCCGGAGCCTCCGTTCCTTCGCGCTGCGTGCCCGCGACCGAGCGTGGCGCCGGGGCGTCGTCGCGGTGCTTCGTCGGCGGAGCGCTCGGGCGTGCTTGCGTGAAGAGGCTCGCGGCAGACGGACGAAACGTCGCGTCGACGGGCGGCGGCCGCGGAGAGGCCGAGGTCGGCGGCGGACGGAACGGATTGCCGTCGAGGCCCGGCAAGCCGAACGCGCGCGCGAGCGCGGCGTGGAGCTCGCGCGTGACGGCGTCGAACACGCCGCGCGCGTCGGTGAAGCGCACCTCGGCCTTCTGCGGATGCACGTTCACGTCGACGAGCTCGCTCGGGAGATCGATCCACACCACGCCGACGGGGTAACGCCCGGCTTCGAGCACGGAGCCGTACGCGTTCGCGACGGCGCGGGCGAGGACGCGATCGCGGACCGGGCGCCCGTTCACGAGGAGCGAGAGCCCGGTCGCTCCCGCGCGAGCACGCTCGGGCGGGGCCAGCATCGCCTCGATGCGGAGCGGCCCGCGCTCGAAGGCCACGTGCGCGAGGTTCTCGCCGGCCGTCGCCGTGCGCGCGCGCTCGGCGCGTGACGGCGCGCGGAGGTACTCGCGAACGAGGCGTCCGTCGCGCTTGAGCGTGAACGTGACGTCGGGGCGCGCGAGCGCCGCCCCGAGCAGCACGTCGCCGATGTGCGCGCTCTCCGTGGCGGTCGCCTTCAGGAACTTGCGGCGTGCGGGGACGTTGAAGAAGAGGTCGCGCACCTCGATCGTCGTGCCCGTGGCGCAGCCGGCCGGGCGAGCGCGGAGACCTCCCTCCGCAGCGCGGCCGCCTTCGACCTCGATCTCGCAGCCCTCGTCCGCTCCGCGCGCGCGCGTGCGGAGGACCAGCCTCGACACGGACGCGATGCTCGGCAGCGCCTCGCCGCGGAACCCGAAGGTACCGAGCCGGAAGAGGTCGTCGAGCGTCCGGATCTTGCTGGTCGCGTGACGCTCGAGCGCGAGCACGGCGTCCTCCGGCGTCATGCCGTGGCCGTCGTCGCTCACGCGAACGAGGGCGGTGCCGCCTCCCTCGACGTCGACGGCGACGCGCGTCGCGCCCGCGTCGAGCGCGTTCTCGACGAGCTCTTTGACGACGCTCGCGGGACGCTCGACGACCTCGCCGGCGGCGATCTGGTTCGCGAGCTCGTCGCTCAGCTTGTGGATGCGAGGGGTCGGCTCCAGGCGACAGGCTCCAGGCTAGAGGCTTCGGGCTCCAGGAATCCTAGTCGCCGACGCCTCCGTCGGAAGGCCAAACGCACCGATTGAGGCTCCGGGCTCCAGGCTCCGGGCTCCAGGGATGCAAGGGGCTGCAGCCTCCAGACTCCCCGAGCGCGCCCTTTGCGCGCGCGTCCTCAGACGCTGAGGACTGAGGGCTGAGGTCTGACTCCCTGGAGCCTGGAGCCTGGAGCCTGGAGCCTTCTTTCTCAGGCTTCGTTCCGCGCCGTCGCCTCGAAGAACTCGCGCGAGCGCGGGCGGCTGAGCGCGAACAGGATGAGCGCGCTCGCGAGCGTGCGGAGGGCGAGCATCGATGGTGGCCCCCATCGCTGCAGGCCCCGCATCACCCGAACGACGTCGGGGAATTGTTCTGGAGGCACGCTCTCGCGCTGATGCGCGAGGACCGCCGCGTACTGCCATTCGTCCTCCGCTTCGCGCACGTCTCGGATCGCGAACCAGCCGCCGCCGACGACGATCGCCTGCACCGCGACGACCTGCATGAGCGCGCTCCGCGTGTTCGACTTCCCGGCGAGCCCGCGCGCGGCGAGCGCGAGGAGCGCAGCACCCAAGACGAACGTGGCGGCCGCGATCGGGACGTAGCGGCCACGGGCGGCATCCGCGACGTCCTCGTACCGCTGGTAGAGCTCCTCGACGCGCGCCCGCTCGTCGTCGTCGCGGATCGCCTGATGGATGTTCGCGGCGTGTTCGCGCTCGCCTCTGTAGAAGGCGAGGCGGCTGCAGCCGTCGGTCCAACACCCCGCGCCGATGACGAGCGCGGCGACGAGCGCGACGGCGAGATAGCGCGGCCGTGAGCCGGGCTCGGAGGCCCTTCCTCCGTTCTGGATGGGCTCGTCGTGCGAGGGCGGGGTCGAGGACATCGCTCCTTGCCCATAGCACGTGGGAAAACGAGGGCACAGCCGGGGTCGTGCCCCTCGATCCCCCGCAGCGTGTGCGCGAGAGGGGTCCGAGAAGATTCAGGTCCCGCGGCGGAGCCCCGCGCAGGGAGGAAGCTCACATTCGGGCCTTGTTTCGTGGTATTCCGCGTCTCGCCGACATGCGTGCCACGACCACACTCCGAGCTCTCCGCCGCATGGCCCTCGCCGCCTCGATCCTCGTGGGCGTCGCGGGCGTCGCGGGCGTCGCCGACGCCCAACCTGCCGCCACGCCGAAGGTGGACGTCGGATCGGCCGTGAAGAAGCTGAAGTCCGGCGACGAGGCGCAGATCCGCGCGGCGCTCGACGACCTCCGCATCGCGGGGCCGGCCGCGGCCTCGGCCGCGTCGGCGGTCGCCGAGGTCCTCTCGAAGGGGCTCACGGAGGCGCTCGCCCAGCAGGCGATCGACACGCTCGGCGATCTCGAGTCGCCCGACGGCAGCGCCGTGCTCGCGCAGTACGCGACGCACCGCACGCTCGCCATCCGGCGCGCGGCGGTGAAGGCGCTCACGCGTACGAAGGGCAAGGCCGCGGCGCCCGCGCTGCGCCGCGCGCTGAGCGACCCCGACGCGCAGGTCCGAGGCAATGCCGCGTCCGGTCTCGGCGCGATCAAGGCGAAGGACGCCGTCCCCGACCTGTTCGTCGCGCTCGATCACAAGGTCAACGAGGCGGCCGCCTCGATCGGTCTCCTCTGCAACGCGCAGCAGTGCGAGGAGCTCGCCGGCAAGCTGGGCAAGCTGCCGTTCGACGTGGTGACGAGCGGCCTCGAGCCGGTCCTCTTCCGCCCGTCGAGCGAGGTGACCGACGACACGAAGATCAAGGTCATCGGCAGGCTCCGCGAGCTCGGGACGGCGGAGGCGAACCGCTTCCTCAAGGACGTCGAGGGACGCTTGCCGAAGGAGACGTCGCCGCGCATCCGGCAGGCCGTGGAGCAGGCCGTGAAGGCCACGATGGGAGGTCCGCAGTGAGCACCCGAACGATCCTGGGCTCGATCGCCTTCGTCACGTTCCTGTCGGCCAGCGTGTCGGCATGCGGCGCGAGCGGCCGCCTGCGGACGTTCTCCACGGACTGGACCGACGATCAGGGCGCGAGCATCGGCGCGGTGTACGACCGCCTTCGGAACGCCGAACCTCCGCCGAGCGCGGACCTCGTCGTGTCGGTCGCGGAAGGAAACAAGATCATCGGCACCCCGCTCGGCGGCGGCGAGCAGTGGACGGCGATGCACGCGCTCGATGCCCGTCCCGTGATCGCGGGCGGCGTCGTCGTCGTGTCGGGGAACAAGGAGATCGCCGCCCTCGACGCGGCCACCGGCAAGCAGCTCTGGGCGCGTCCCACGGGCGGGATGTCGCTCCTCGGCGCCGGCGACGACGGCAAGATCACGGCCGTCTCGCTCGCGGGCGCCGGAGGCTCGAAGCTCCTCGTCGTCGGCCGCGACGGCTCGGTGAAGACGCAGATCGAGACCGACAAGTCGATCGGCGATCCCGCCGTCGTCGGAGGCGTGGTCTTCGTCCCGTGGTCGCACCAGTACGTCAGCGCCATCGACGGGGCGACCGGCGACGAAATCGGGCGCGTGACCTTGCGTGACAAGGTGTCCCGCGCCCTCTCGATCGGCGGCACGCTCTACTTCGGCGAGCTCGCGTACATCCGCTTCGACGAGAAGATCCGCGACGCGTCGAAGGGGCTCGCGAGCCGCGTCGCGATCCCGCAGCGCGAGCTGCCGGGCACGCCGCGCCTGCTCGTCCCCGGGACGGAGAAGGTCCCGCCGGTGGCGAACGCCCGCGACCGCGACCGCCTCTTCGGCCGGCCCGACGGCACGTCGGACCCGCTCGCGGTCGACTCGAACCGCTTCTACGCGAGCTACTACCGGATCGTCTTCGGCTTCGAGTCGAAGCGCGGCCACCTCGCTTGGGTGCACACGCATCCGAACGATCTCATCGGCGGCGAGGCGGTGCTCGGCGGCGTCCTCTTGTGCGACGAGGAGGGCAAGATCGTCGTCCTCGACGCGCAGACCGGTCAGGTCGCGATGGAGAAGTCCATCGGCGAGCCCATCAAGAGCTGCGTCGTCGAGGCCGACACCTTCCGCGCCCCGAAGCCCTCGTCGTCCCCCAAGTCGCTCGGCCAGCAGATCACCGAGGCCGTGACCGCGAAGGAGGCGACGCTCGCGACCGCGCAGCGCCTGCTCCTGCGCGAGCTCGCCACGCTCGAGGACGAGTCGGCCACGAAGACGCTGATCGACATTGCGTCCGATCCCCGCTCGTCTCCGGTCCTCGTCACGGACGCACGCGCCGCCCTCGCGACGCGTCGCAACGGTGCGAGCCACATGCTCGCTGCGCTCGGCAAGCACTACGACTACCTCAAGGACGTCCTCGCGAGCCCGCCGGTCGGCCCCATCGCCGACGCGCTCGCGGCGATGAAGGAGCCGCAAGCGGCCCCGCTCCTCGCCGCCCACCTGTTCGATCCGGCGATCACCGACGACGACGTGAAGCGCGCCGCCGCGGCCCTCGCCGTCATCGGCACGGAGAAGGAGCTCCCGCAGCTCAAGCAATTCTTCGCGATGTACCGCGGCACGGCGCCGACCGAGGAGGTCGCCCTCGCCGTCGGCAGCGTCGGCGAGGCCATCCTCCGCCTCGATTCGAAGGGCGGCCGCTCCCTCGTCGAGGCCGCGGTCAACGACCCGATGACCAACTCCGTCGCCCGCGCCCGCCTCGAGGCACTCCTCGCCGCGACCGACAAGGGCGGCGGCGACAAGCCGCCGACGGAGAAGGCCGCGCCGAAGAAGTAGGGCGCTGGGAGCCGAGGCTCCGCGCTCCGCCTCCGGCTCCAGATGGAGCATGTATCGAGGCTCCAGGCTCCAGGCTCCAG
>CALFEQ010000085.1 GCA_937949945.1 uncultured Myxococcales bacterium | reverse complement strand
CGTGCGGTGCACGCCGGCAGACTCGTGTAGTCTCGGGCCGTGAAGCTCGATCGGATTGCACGGGTGCTCGTGATCGCTTCGTTGTCGAGCGTGGCTCCCCGCGTCGCGCTCGCCGACGAGGGCGAGCAGGCGCCGGACCTCGCGCGGGCCGCGGAGATCAAGAAGCGTGGCGACGAGGCGATGGTCAGCGGGCGCCCGGCGGACGCGCTCGCCGCTTACGTCGAGGCGTACGCGATCAGCAAGGACCCCGCGCTCCTCTACAACAAAGGACGCGCGCTCCAGGCCCTCACCGAGTATCCGCAGGCGCTCGCCGAGCTCGAGGCCTTCGATCGCGAGGCCCCGCCGGAGCTGAAGGCTCGCGTGCCGGGGCTCGCGAGGATGATCGCCGACTTGCGCCAGCGCATCACGACGGTCTCGATCGACTGCGACGTCGAGGGCGCCGTCGTCCGCATCCGCGATCGCACCGTCGGCAAGTGCCCGATTTCGTCTCCCGTCACCATCAACGCCGGCAATGCGCGCATGGAGGTGACCGCCGAGGGCTACTTCCCTTGGCAGCGCGACATCGAGCTTCCCGGAGGCGGCGTCGCGTCGTTCGACGTGCACCTCACGTCGAAGGCGAAGGCCGGGATCCTCGTCGTCAAATCGACGGTACCGAACGTCGACGTGTCCATCGACGGCAAAGTGGTCGGCATCGCGCCCGTCGAGGCGAGCCTCGACGCCGGGCCGCACACGCTGGAGCTCCGGCGCTCGGGCTACCGCCCCGCGCGGACGACCGCGATCATCACCGCCGGCGAGCGACGCGAGCTCGAGGTGCCGCTCGAGGCCGAGCCGGGCATCTTCGGACGCTGGTGGTTCTGGACGGGCGTCGGCGTGCTCGTCGCGGGCGGCGTCACGCTCGGCGTCGCCCTCACGACCGAGAAGGATCCCGTTCCTGGGACCGTCCCTCCCGGTGTCGTCCGCGGGGGGCTGTCGCCGGCCGCGGCCGGGATCCAGTTCTGAGCTTCCGCGGCGGAGGACGTGGAGGCGTTACGATCCCCCGTGATGAGCACCCTGCCGGAGCCGGGCGAGACGATCGCGGGCAAGTACGAGGTCGTTCGTGTGCTCGGTCGCGGCGGGATGGGGGTCGTCGTCGAGGCGCTCCACCGCAAGCTCGATCAGCGCTTCGCGATCAAGCTGCTCTCTCCGGAGGCGCGATCGCGGTCCGACGCCGTCGCTCGGTTCGAGCGCGAGGCGCGTGCATCGGCGCGCCTGCGGTCGCCCTACGCCGTGCGCGTGCACGACGTAGACAGCGACGCGGCGCGCGGCGGGCTCCCGTTCATCGTGATGGAGTACCTCGAGGGCCACGACCTCGCGAGGGAGCTCCGCGAGCGAGGCACGCTCCCCGTGCCCGAGGCCGTCGACATCGCGCTCCAGGTCTGCCTCGCCATGAGCGAGGCGCACGCGCGCGGCATCGTCCACCGCGATCTGAAGCCGGGGAACCTCTTCCTCACCACCCAGGACGGCCGGCGCGTCGTGAAGGTGATGGACTTCGGCATCTCGAAGCTCGTTCTCGATCCCACGGAGGGCGAGCTCACCACGACGGAGACGACGCTCGGGACGCCGCACTACATGGCTCCCGAGCAGGTCGTGAGCTCGAAAGCCATCGATCATCGCGTCGACATCTGGGCCATCGGCGTCGTCCTCTATCGCGTCCTCACGGGCACCTTCCCGTTCTCGGGCGAGGGCGCGACCGGGCTCGCCGTCGCGATCGCGACGCAGCGACCGACGCCGATCCTCGAGCGCAAGCCCGACCTGCCGCCTGCGCTCGCGGACGCGATCATGGCAGCGTTGACCCGCGATCGCGAACGAAGGCCGGCCGACGCGCTGGCGTTCGCGAAGATCCTCGAGCCGTTCGGCACGGGGCAGATACCGCTCGTGCCCGTGCCGCCGTCCGTGCCTTCCCTCTCGCTGCCGGTGCCGTCGGTGCCGCGATCGATCTCGTCGAGCGAGCCCGACGCCGGCCCGACGATCACGACGAGCCCGCCGGCCGTCGCCGACGGCAAGCGCAGGCTCGTCGTCGCGGGCGTGATCGGCGCCTGCGTCTTCGCGGTCGCCGGGATCGTCCTCATCCGGGCAGCCCGCACACCGGACGTCTCTCGCACGGACGTGCAGCAGGCCTCGTCGGCCTCGCTGCCGGAGGCCGTGACCGAGCCCCCGCCTCTCGAGCCGAAGGTCGCGCCGTCGGTCGTGGCGTCGTCGTCGGCCTCGGCATCGTCATCGTCATCGGCCTCGCCGTCCTCGTCCATCGGCGAGGCGCGCACCTCCGAGTCCGCGCAGGTCACCGGCGTGTCGGCGTCCGCATCGACGACGCGACGACCTCCTACGACGAAGCGCCCGCCTGCGCCGCGACCGACGGCCTCAGCGACCGCGCCGACCGAAGACCCCCTTCATCTCTGACCGGACGGCCGAGATGCGTCGCGCACCACGGGGTGACGAGCTCTGTCCGAGCCACGACTATGCGGTGCGGTTCGTCGCCCATCGGGCGGTGAAAGACGAGCGTGGCTGCTCTGCTTGTGAGCAGAGGCCTGCCACGGGGACGTGCGGTGACGAGTTCGACTTGTCGAACGACGGCGAATGCCGGACCGGCACGACCAAGGGCAAGCTCGGTGAGTGCATTCCGCTCGATGGCCCGAGTTCCTTCAAAGCTGTCAGTCTGAGCAAGCTCGGTCCGAAGAACGTCGCGTGCCCTGCGACGGCGCCGAGCACGCCGACCGGCGCCGTCACGCTCGAGGACCCGGTCACGTTCTGCTGCAACAAGTAGCGAGAGCCCCTCGATCGAACGAGGAGAGGTCCGACCTCACTTCCTCCCGACCCGCTGCTTCGCCGCGATGAGCGTGTTCTCGAGCAGGCACGCGATCGTCATCGGTCCGACGCCGCCGGGGACGGGGGTGATCGCGCCCGCGACCTCGACGGCCTCGGCGTAGGCGACGTCGCCGACGAGCTTCGTCTTCTTCGTCCCGTCCGCTGCGGGCGGGAGGTCGATGCGGTTCATGCCGACGTCGATGACCGTCGCGCCCGGCTTGATCCAATCGCCGCGGACGAGCTCGGCGCGGCCGACGGCGACGACGAGGACGTCGGCCTCGCGGCACACGGCGGGAAGGTCGCGCGTGCGGGAGTGCGCGATCGTGACCGTCGCGTTGGCCTGGAGGAGGAGCTGCGCCATCGGCTTGCCGACGATGTTCGAGCGGCCGACGACGACGGCGCGCTTGCCCTCGAGGTCCACGCCGGCAAGGCCGATGAGCTTCATGCATCCGCGCGGCGTGCACGGGACGAGGCCGCCGCCGCGGCCGGAGGCGAGGAGACCCGCGTTGACGGGGTGGAAGCCGTCGACGTCCTTCTCGGGGCGAATGGCGTCGAGGACCTTGTGCTCGCCGATCTGCTCGGGGAGGGGGAGCTGAACGAGGATGCCGTCGACGGTGTCGTCATCGTTGAGCCGATCGAGGAGCGCCAACAGCTCGGACTCCGTCGTCGTCGCGGGCAGCGTGTGGAGCTTGCCGCGGATGCCGACCTGGTTCGACGCCTTCTCCTTGTTGCGCGTGTAGACCTGGCTCGCGGGATCGTCACCGACGAGCACGACCTCGAGCCCGGGCGGCCGGCCGTGCGCCGCCGTGAACTCCGCAACTCCTTTTGCGACCTCGGCGCGAACGCTCTCGGCCAGCTTCTTACCATCCAGGATCGTGGCGCTCATGGCGCCCGAAGGGTACTCGAAACCGGGCGCGCGTCACTCGATCGTATCGTGGGTCAACCGATCTTGAAGACGCGGGCGAGGATCCGGTCGAGGTGATCGAGGTCCTCGTAGGGGATCGCGATCTCTCCCTTCTTCGGGTCTTTTGGATCCGACTTGATGACGACCTTCGTTCCGGCAGCTCGCGTCATGCGCTGCTCGAGGTCGCGGACGGCCGCGGATTTCCCGGACGCGGACTTGCCCTTGTCGTCGCCCTTCTTGCCCTTCGTCTTCACGTTGCGGACGAGGGCTTCGGTGGCACGGACGCTCAGGCGCCCGCGGACGACCTTCTCGGCGAGGTCCTCGATCTTCGCCGGATCGGGCGCGCCGAGCAGGGCGCGCGCATGTCCCTCGGTGAGCTCGCCCGAGATGACGCGCGAGCGGACGCTCGGCGGCAGCTTCAAGAGGCGCAGCGAGTTCGCGATCGTCGTCCGATCCTTGCCGAGGCGCTCGGCGAGCGTGTCCTGCGTGTAGCCGTGCTCTTTCGTCAGGCGCTCGAGGGCCTCCGCGAGCTCGATGGGGTTGAGGTCCTCGCGCTGGACGTTCTCGATGAGCGCGAGCTCGAAGGCGGACTTCGGGGAGACGTCCTTGACGACGACGAGGACCTCCTTGAGCCCTGCCTTCTGGGCCGCCCGCCATCGGCGCTCGCCGGCGATGATCTCGAACTTGTCCTGTCCGGACACGCGCCGGACGACGATCGGCTCGAGCAGGCCGTGCTCGCGGATGGACGCCGCGAGCTCCTCGAGCTTCTCCTTCGCGAAGTACTGGCGCGGCTGTCCCTTCTGAGGGACGAGCTTCTCGATCGGGCAGGAGAAGACGCTCCGATCGCCGTATGCCGCGGACGCCTGCGGTGCCGAGGGGAGCAGGGCGTCGAGCCCGCGGCCGAGCGCGCGACGCTTGCTCGGATCCATCAACGCCTCCCTCCGCCGGAGCGTTCAGCGCGCCGCGTCCGACGCTCCGTCATCGACGTGCACCTCCGACGCGCTTGGGCTTCGTCTCCGACTTGGCCGCGCGCGCGGCGCGGGCGTGACGATGGAGCAGCTCGCGCGCGAGCGAGAGGTAGCCCTGCGCGCCCTTCGACGAGACGTCGTAGAGCAGGGCGGGCTTGCCGTGCGAGGGCGCCTCGGACAGGCGGACGTTGCGCGGGATGATGCTCTCGAAGACGAAGAAGTGCCGCTTCACCTCGTCGGCGACCTGATGCGCGAGGTTGTTGCGCGAGTCGAACATCGTCAGGACGATGCCCTCGACCTCGAGGTCCGGGTTCATGCCGTTCTTCACGCGGTCGATCGTCGCCATCAGGTGCGTGAGCCCCTCGAGCGCGAAGTACTCGCACTGGAGCGGGACGATGACGGACGTGGTCGCGGCGAGCGCGTTGACCGTGAGCAGGCCGAGCGAAGGCGGGCAGTCGATGAAGACGTAGTCGAAGCGGGAGAGGACGGGCGCGAGGGCCTCCTTGAGCTTCGAGGCGCGTCGCGGATCGTCGACGAGCTCGATCTCCGCCGCGACGAGATCCTGCGTCGCCGGCGCGACCCAGAGGGTGGGTATGGCGGTCTCGACGATCACCTCCTCGAGGGGGACGGAGCCGATGAGGACGTCGTAGATCGTGCGTTCTCGCGAGCCGGGACGCACGCCGACGCCCGAGCTTGCATTGCCCTGCGGGTCCATGTCGACGAGGAGCGCTCGACGCTCCGCCGCCGCGATGCTCGCCGCGAGGTTCACCGCCGTCGTCGTCTTGCCGACGCCGCCCTTCTGGTTGACGACGCAGATGACGCGGCACGCGGGCTCGTTCGCTCTAGCCATGACCGTGAAGGAAAAGCTCGGTTCCGTGAAACGGCCGCTCCTCTCTAGTGCCGCCCGTCATCGAGGGCACGACAAATGAGAAGGCCCATCGCCCGAGCCCGGTCGCTGCGTCGTTCGGGGATCGCGAGGCGCTCGGAGAGGAAGCGAGGCTCGCGACGGTCCGCGGGAGCATGGGCTCGCGACACTAGACCCGAGCGACCGACGACCGCAACGGCCGCCGCCGCTCGTCCATCGGCCGCGTGAAAACCCGCGCGAATCACCCGGCACAAAATCGGTCGCGCTTTTTTGACGCGTCCGTCAGTCGTAGTAAGGTGTGCCCAGATGTAGCCAAACGTAGGCTATATCGAACGGGCGCAGGAAGCACGCGTGAATGTTCGGGCAGACCGCGTGCGCCGCGCCTCGGCCGGGAGAGCCATGCGCGACGTCCTTTCGAGAGTGCTCGGCGGGCATCACGACGACCCTGCGGTCGATCGCATCCTCGCCTCGGCCTTCTTCCGACGGGACACGCGTTCGTCCTCTCCACGGTCGGTGGTCGTGTCTCTCGCGGAACGCCGTGCGGCCCGCGAGAGGTCTGGGTCTGGCTTTCCTTGTGGAGGACAACGGCGATGAGCGTTCCGAGGAGCTACCGGAGCATGGAGGAGTTCGAGCGTGAGGCGATCCGGCCTGACCTCAAGTGCGGCTTCTCCCTCGACGACCTGATGCAGGACACGCAGTACGAGTCATCCGATCTGCTCTTCGACGACACCGTCGACGAGTACGACCCGGACTACGAGGACGACGACTACTGAGCGGGGATTTAGCCCTCGGTCCCCGGTCCTCGGCACGAGGCGAGAGAAGGAAAAATGAGCTCCGACCCGCTCAGCAAGAGGGCGTCGTCATCGACGCGAGAGAGGAGAGAGCGGCAGATCGCGAGCCCAACGAAAGGCATCTCGTCTCGCGCCTACTCGGATCGGGGACCGAGGCGCTGAGGTTTCACCCCTCTGCTTTCCACTTCGCTTCTGCTTCCACCCCTCCCGGGCAACCCGCCTCCGGACGATACGCCTCTCGTCCGGAGGTTCTCTTTTTGTCGCTCACCGCTTCAGGCCGCTCGCGGGAGCGCCGGCCGAATCGAGGCCTCGAGGGCCGAGCGGACGTCGCCGAAGGTGCAGGCGAGCGCCCGCGCGAGGGCCGGTCGGGGCGCATGGCCGGGAGCGAACAGCCCCGCAGCGACCGCGTCGAGCGCGGCGATGGCGTGGGGAGCGAGGAGGCGGAGGCGCTCTCGCTCGGCCGCTGCGTCGAGATCGAGGCTCTCGGTCACCTCGAGCTCGCGTGCGAGCCATGCGCACCAGGCGAGGAGATCGTCCACCACGTCGAGGTGCACCGTCGCCGACGAGGTCTCCCAGAGGAGCGTCGCGGCGCGTGCGAGCAGGCGCTCGACGACGTCCCACTCGCCCGACGGCTCGTTCTTGCGGACGAGGCGGAGGAGCCTGCGCTCGCTCATCGCACGGAGGATCGAGCCGTCGAGTCGCTCGCGATGCTCGGCACGGAGGTCGTCGGTGGAGGATCGGCTCTGGGGCACCATGCTCCGCGGAGGTGCAGCTGCCGTGCCGCAGGCCGTGCTGGCTCGAACGGCGCTCGAACGGCGCGCGGGCGTCAACGGGCCGACGCTTCCCGGCCGCAAGCGGTGCGCGGCGCCGCAACGACGTCATGCGCGCGACGGCGGCCTGATGGGGTGCGTCATGAGATTGACGCTCGCGCGCCATGCGGCCGTTCCGAGAGCGGGCGGGGCGAGGCGCACGGCGTCGACACGATGGCCCACGACGCTTGACCGAATATGGCTACAAAGTATTGTGGCCGCTTCCGATAGGTCTGGGAGTCACCCGAAGAAAATGGAAGTCACCGTCCAGCGCATCTCGCCCGTCGTCATGGAACTCTCCGTTCAGATCCCGGCAGAGTCCGTGAAGGCTCAGCTCGACAAGGCGTATCTGAACCTCGGCAAGAGGGCTCACATCAAAGGGTTCCGTCCGGGCAAGGCGCCCCGCTCGGTCCTCACGCAGCTCTTCGGACGGCAGGTGGCGAACGACGTCGCCAACGCGATCGTCAACGACACCCTTCCGAAGGTGCTCAGCGAGAAGAACCTCACGCCGGTGAGCCAGCCTTCGGTCCAGGCGAAGGACCCGGTCGATCCGACGAAGGCGTTCAACTACACCGCGCGCTTCGAGGTCCAGCCCGAGATCGAGGACGTCAAGTACGAGGGCTTCGAGCTCTACAAGCCGAAGGTCGAGGTGCCGGACAGCGCGGTCGACGAGCAGCTCGAGCAGCTCCGCCAGCGCCATGCTGCGCTCAAGGAGCCCGATCCGCCGCGCCCCGCGCAGAAGGGTGACATCGTCACGATCGATTTCACGCTCTCGATCGACGGCAAGGAGGTGAAGGACGGGGGCGGGCAGGGCGTCCAGATCGAGGTCGGCTCCGGCCAGGCGCTGCCCGAGATCGACGCCGTCCTCGTGGGCAAGAAGCCCGGGGACACGGCGACCGCCGAGCACACCTTCCCGGCCGAACACCCCCGCACGGACTTCCGCGGCAAGACGGGCAAGTTCGACATCAAGATCGTCGATCTGAAGGAGCGCGTCCCGCCGGCGCTCGACGACGAGTTCGCGAAGGACATCGGCTTCGAGACGCTGATCGCGCTCCGGGCCGACGTGCACTCGAAGCTCGAGAAGGCCTACAAGGATCGCTCGGAGACCGTCGTCGCGGAGCAGATCGTCGCGAAGCTCAACGAGCTCAACCCTTGCGAGGTCCCGCCGTCGCTGGTCGAGCAGCAGTGCCGGATCATGGAGCAGGAGCTCGTGATGCAGGCGCGCCGCGCCGGTCAGCGCTTCACGAAGGAGCAGGCCGAGGCGCTCCACGCCGCGATCCACGCGGACGCAGAGCGCAAGGTCCGCGCGGGCCTTCTGATGGCGGCCATCGCGAAGAAGAACGAGTTCAAGGTCACCGACGAGGACATCGAGAAGGGCCTGCAAGAGCTCGCGGCCGAGACGGGGAAGAACCTCGCCAAGCTGCGCGTCGAGTACCGCGAGAAGTCGAAGCGGGACATCCTCGTCGGCATGATCCTCGAGGACAAGATCCTGGACTTCATCGAGTCGAAGTCGAAGATCATCGAGGGTGAGCCGCCGAAGCCGGAAGCGCAGGCTTCGGCTGCGGCATCGAAGCCCGAGGGCGAGTCCCAAGAGGCCAAGGCTCCCGAGACGCAGGAGAAGAAGGAAGGCTGACCATGAAGAGGCCGGAGACGCGAGCTCAAGCGCTCGAGGTGCTCGAGCGGACCAAGGACTACTGGGGCAACCGCACCTTGGCCCCCTACGGGGACGCTGTGACAGCCGCTGGCGTCCTCATCCCCAACGTCGTCGAGACGACGCACCGGGGCGAGCGCGGGTGGAGCATCTTCGACCGCCTGCTCAAGGACCGCATCGTGTTTCTCTATGACGAGATTCACGACATGCTGGCCAACGTCATCATCGCTCAGTTCTTGTTCTTGGAGAGCGAAGATCCCGACAAGGAGATCATGCTCTACATCAACAGCCCGGGCGGCGTGGTGACGAGCGGTCTCGCCATCCACGACACGATGCAGTACGTCCGCTGCGACGTGTCGACCACGTGCCTCGGCATGGCGGCGTCGATGGCCGCGGTTCTGCTCGCGGCGGGCACGAAGGGGCGGCGCAACGCGCTGCCGAACGCGCGCATCATGATCCACCAGCCGATGGGCGGCGCGCGCGGTCAGGCGTCCGACATCGAGATTCAGGCGCGCGAGATCCGGCACCTCAAGGAAGTGCTCACGGAGATCCTGACGAACGCGACCGGAAAGTCCAAGGAGCAGATCCTCAAGGACATCGATCGCGACTTCTACCTCGGAGCCGCTGCGGCGAAGGAGTACGGCCTCATCGACAACGTCATGTTGCCGCCGAAGAAGAAGGGCGAGGCCGCGAAGGACTCCAAGGAGAAGTAGTCGGGGCTGCGTCGTCGGGCCCGAGGGGGGACGGCCCGAAGGGGGCACAGGCTTTCCGGGATCAGGTGTCGAGGTAGCAACCGATCGCTTGGACCCACCGACACCGGATCCGGAAGCGGTCGAATCCTCTTCTCGCGCTCGGCGCCGCGAGGGTCACAAGCTTGCGATGGTAAAGCGACGGGAATAAGCTTCCCGGAAGAGCAGCACCCTGAAATAAGGGACGAGGACGACTTTGGAGCGGCGGCGCGACGATCACACCAGTGGGAATCTGAGCTGCTCCTTCTGCGGCAAGTCGCAGAAGGAGGTGAAGAAGCTCATCGCAGGACCGACGGTCTACATCTGCGACGAGTGCATCGGTCTCTGCAACGACATCATCGCCGAGGAAGTCGAGAAGGACGAGCCGTACGCCGGATCGGCTCCCATCCCGAAGCCGTCCGAGATCAAGGCGATCCTCGATGACTACGTCATCGGCCAGGAGCGCGCGAAGAAGATCCTCGCGGTCGCCGTCCACAACCACTACAAGCGCATCGACTCGCGCGTGAGCAGCGACGACGTCGAGCTCTCGAAGTCGAACATCCTGCTCCTCGGGCCGACGGGATCGGGCAAGACGCTCCTCGCGCAGACGCTCGCGAAGATCCTCCACGTCCCGTTCGCGATCGCGGACGCCACGACGCTCACCGAGGCGGGCTACGTCGGCGAGGACGTCGAGAACATCATCGTCCAGCTCCTGCAGAACGCCGACCACGACGTCGAGCGCGCGCAGCGCGGCATCGTCTACATCGACGAGATCGACAAGATCAGCCGCAAGAGCGACAACCCGAGCATCACGCGTGACGTCTCGGGCGAGGGCGTGCAGCAGGCGCTCCTCAAGATCATCGAGGGCACGATCGCGAACGTCCCGCCGAAAGGCGGACGCAAGCACCCGCAGCAGGACTTCCTCCAGGTCGACACGACCAACATCCTGTTCATCTGCGGCGGCGCATTCGTCGGCCTCGATCAGATCGTCCAGCGGCGCATCGGCCAGCAGACGCTCGGCTTCGGCGCGAACATCCGGAGCAAGAAGGAGTTCAAGCTCGGCGAGCTGCTCGAGCAGGTGGAGCCGGAGGACCTCCTCAAGTTCGGTCTGATCCCGGAGTTCATCGGCCGCTTGCCGATCATCGCGACGCTCCACGAGCTGAACGAGGATGCGCTCATCGACATCCTCACGAAGCCGAAGAACGCGCTCGTGAAGCAGTTCCAGAAGCTGTTCGAGATGGACGGCGTGAAGCTGAAGTTCACGAAGACGGCGCTGCAAGCCGTCGCTCGCGAGGCGCTTGCGCGCAACGCCGGCGCCCGCGGCCTCCGCGCCATCCTCGAGGGAGCGCTGCTCGACATCATGTACGACGTGCCCTCGCGCACGGGCATCAAGGAAGTCGTGATCAACGAAGAGGTGATCACGAAGGGCGAGCCGCCGCTCATCGTGTACCAGAAGGAAGCGGAGCTGGCCTGAGGCGAGAGGCTCCGGGCTCCAGGCTCCAGGAGGGCGCGCCGCCATCGAGCGAGCGCGCCCTCGGCGTTTTCATCGCCGCGGTTGCTCGCGCGACGACGAGGAGCGCGCCGCGGTCCGCTTTGCTCTGGTGAAGTGCGGACGATCTGCTTGGTGACGATCGCGCGAGGGCCCCGTGAGGGTGGTGCGTGGGACGAGCCGGCAGTTGCGCGAGGCGTGGCCGTCCGCCAGCGAGACTCCGCGTTCCGCAGGAAATGCGAAGCATTTCCTGCGGGCTCCCTGTCTCCCTGTTGCCCCCGTGTCTCCCGTTTCTCCCTGTCGCCTAGTCGCGCGCTTCAGCTCGATGGAGCACGAAGCGCAAGGCATGCGGCGGCGCGCCATAGCTCGACGGTGACGTCGCATCCACGCGGCGAGCGCTCGTGAGGTGCGGTCGAACGAACGCGAGCGAAGAGGCGTCCGTCGGTCGGCGAGATCGTCCGAGCGCGCGCCGTGACGGCAGGCGGAACGGCTGGCCGTTCGGCGCTCGCTCCGCCGCTCACCGCTCCCGTTTTCGCCCCGAAAATTTCGAGGAAGTGTGCCGGTCCGCGCCTTTGTGAATCTCGGCGTTCCGGGGTAAAACCCTGGGACACATGTTCTTCAAGAGCGACGACGGCAAGCCCGGTCCGAAGAAGCGGACCGTTCCTCTCCTTCCGCTGCGGGACATCATCGTGTTCCCGCACATGGTCAGTCAGCTCTTCGTCGGGCGTGAGCGCTCGATCAACGCGCTCGACGCCGCGATGGCGCGCGACAAGGACATCTTCCTCGCCGCGCAGAAGAACGCGAAGACGAACGAGCCGACGCCGGACGACATCTTCCAGGTCGGCACGCTCGGCACGATCATGCAGCTCCTTCGCCTACCGGACGGCACGGTGAAGGTGCTCGTCGAAGGGAAGAAGCGCGCTCGCGTGAAGAAGTTCCCGCAGACCGAGGAGTACTTCCTCGTCGAGGTCGAGGAGATCGTCGAGCAGAGCGCGAAGGGCGTCGAGGTCGAGGCGCTGATGCGATCGGTCCAGGCGGCCTTCGAGATGTACGTGAAGCTGAACAAGAAGGTTCAGCCGGAGATCCTCATGACCGCGCAGACGATCGAAGACGCTGCGCGGCTCGCCGACACGATCGTCGCGAACCTCCCGACCATCAAGCTCACGGACCGTCAGTCACTCCTCGAGATGGAGGACGCGGTCAAACGCCTCGAGCGTCTCCACGAGCTGATGCAGGCCGAGATCGAGATTCTCCAGGTGGAGAAGAAGATCCGGTCGCGCGTCAAGAAGCAGATGGAGAAGACGCAGAAGGAGTACTACCTCAACGAGCAGATGCAGGCCATCCAGAAGGAGCTGGGTGGCGGCGACCGCGACGAGTTCAAGAACGAGATTCACGAGATCGAGGAGCAGCTCAAGACCAAGCGGATGAGCAAGGAGGCCACCGCGAAGGTCAAGAAGGAGCTCAAGAAGCTCAAGATGATGCACCCGACGAGCGCCGAGGCGACCGTCGTGCGCAACTACATCGACTGGATCCTCGGGCTCCCCTGGTACGAAAAGAGCGAGGAGAACTACGACCTCGCGAAGGCCGAGCAGATCCTCGAAGAGGACCACTACGGCCTGAAGAAGATCAAGGAGCGCATCCTCGAATACCTCGCGGTGCAGGCGCTCACGAAGAAGCTGAAGGGCCCGGTGCTCTGCTTCGTCGGGCCGCCCGGCGTCGGCAAGACCTCGCTCGCGAAGTCGATCGCGCGCGCGACGGGGCGCAAGTTCCAGCGCCTGTCGCTCGGAGGCGTGCGCGACGAGGCGGAGATCCGCGGCCACCGGCGCACGTACATCGGCGCGCTGCCGGGCAAGCTGATTCAGAACCTGAAGAAGGTCGGGACCAACAACCCGGTCTTCCTCCTCGACGAGATCGACAAGATGTCGACGGACTTCCGCGGCGATCCCGCGGCGGCCCTGCTCGAGGTCCTCGACCCCGAGCAGAACCACGCGTTCAACGACCACTACCTCGATCTCGACTACGACCTGTCCGACGTGATGTTCATCACGACGGCGAACACGCTGAGCGGGATCCCGGTGCCGCTGCAGGACCGCATGGAGATCATCCAGCTCAGCGGGTACACCGAGTTCGAGAAGATGAACATCGCGGTGAAGTACCTCGTGCCGCGCCAGCGGAAGGAGTGCGGGCTCGAGGACGTGCCGTTCTCGATCAGCGAGAACGCGATCCGCACCATCATCCACCACTACACGCGCGAGGCCGGCGTCCGCTCGCTCGAGCGCGAGATCGCCTCCATCTGCCGCAAGGTCGCGCGTCACGTCGTGACCGAGGGCAAGGACAAGCCGATCGAGGTCGTCGCGAAGAACGTCCCGCAGTACCTCGGCGTCCCGAAGTACCGCCTCAACAAGAAGGAGGAGCGCGACGAGATCGGCCTCACGAACGGCCTGTCCGTCACGAACTCCGGCGGCGGCGAGCTACTCGCGTGCGAGGTCGCCGTCGTCCCCGGCAAGGGCAAGCTCGTGATCACGGGCCTGCTCGAGAAGGGGATGGAGGAGAGCGCGCAGGCGGCGATGAGCTACGTCCGCTCGCGCGCGACGGCCCTCGGCCTCGAGCCGGACTTCTATCAGAAGATCGACGTCCACGTTCACTTCCCCGAGTTCATCCGCAAGGACGGGCCGTCGGCAGGCGTCACGATGGCGACGTCGCTCGCGAGCGCGCTCATCAAGGTGCCCGTGAAGCGCGATCTCGCGATGACGGGCGAGCTCACGCTCCGAGGTCGCGTGCTCGCGATCGGCGGCCTCAAGGAGAAGCTGCTCGCTGCGCATCGCGCGGGGATCACGACGGTCATCATCCCGCGCGAGAACCGGAAGGACCTCCGCGAGGTGCCGCGCCGCGTGCTCAAGGCGACGCGCATCGTCCTCGTCGAGCACGCGGACGAGGTGCTCCGCGAGGCGCTCTGCCTCCAGGACCCGGACGCGCTCTTCGGCCCGCCGCGCGAGACCTGGGAGTACATCGACGGCGAGCTCGTCGTGAAGCACGGCGCGAAGCCGGCCGAGACCAACGGCGAGCCCGCGCCCGTGCGTCCGTCGGGAGGGGAGTCGTCCGGCCCTGCCGTGGCTCCCGTCCCGTCCGGAAACGCCTGATCCTCACGACCACCGCGTGTCGCGGAGGAACAGCTCGCCCTCGAGCGTCTCGGCGAAGGTGCACCTGCGCACCCCCTGACCGACGAAGCGGGCGACCCTGTCGATCACCTCGGGCGCGCGGAGGATGGCGTGGTGCCCGAGGCCGGTCGTCTCGAGGAGCTCGGCGCGCGGCGCCGACCGCGCGATCCCGCGGCCGCTGTCGATCGGCACGACGCGGTCGTCCGCGTCGTGGACGACGAGCAGGGGGCTCGGGAGGCGAGCGGCGTCGAGCCGCGCGTCGAGGTCGCGCATCGAGATTCGGTAGCGTGCCTCGACGCGGGCGATCATGGCGCGCTCGACCTCGGGATCGAGCCCCAGGATCCTCGAGAAGGTGGCCGTGAACGGCACCGGCGACGTCGGCGGCGCGAGGAGGACGAAGCGCTCCGCTCGGAGGCCGAGCCTCGTCGCGAAGAGCGCCGCCGCGCCTCCGACGGAGTGCCCGACGACGGCGTGGACGTCGCCCGCGGCTCTCGCCACGGACACGAGCGCTCGTGCGTGCTCCACGAGGGAGGCGCGCGAGGCCGTCGCGTCGCCGTGCCCGGGCGCGTCGAACGCCACGACGCGGAGACCGCGCGCGACGAGCGGCTCGGCGAACCTCGCGAGCTGCGAACCGCGACCTTCCCACCCGTGCACGAGGATCACCGCCGGCGGCTCGTCGAGCGAAGCGCGGCCGGTCGGGCTCCACGTCCACGTCGGCAGCCAGCCGCCCTCGTGCGCGACCCGGCCACGGCGGGAGGAGGCGAGCGCCTCCTCCTCCCAGCGCGGCCGTTCGTGACGGCGGGCCGTCAGAAAGAGCCGCTCGGCCCATCGCGCAGCGAGGTCCGGTGCCCGGGGCGACAGGACGCGGAGCCCCGCCCGGGTCGCCCGGAGGGCTACGGATTGAGCACGAACGGTCGTTCTATTTTTGGGGCGGAAACTGGCGGCCATGGCGTCCTCTCCTCGAAGTCCGATGCTCCGGCTCAACTTCGGGTTGCGCGCGCGTCGGCGAGGATGCGCTCGAACGTCGTGCGCGCGCGGCGCTCCGCCTCCTCCGGATCGACGATGCGGCGGAGGAAGTGGTAGCCGTAGGCGATCGAGAAGACCTCGTGCGCGAGCTGCTCGCAGTCGAGGTCCCTTCGGAAGTGCTTCTCCTCGACGGCGATGCGTGCCGCCTGCGCGAGCGTGCCGACCCAGTCCCTCTGGGCGGCGATGAGCCGATCGCGCGCAGGGCCGGGACGGTCGTCGAGCTCGACGCTCGCCATCACGAAAATACAGCCTCCGGGGAGGAAGTCGGCCTTCGACCAGTCGAACCATCGCTCGACGAGGGCGCGTACGCGCGGCTCGCCGCGAGGCTTCTTGAGGGCAGGGGTGATGACGAGCGCGACGAACCGCGCGATCGCTTCCTCGAGGATGGCGACCTGGAGGTTCTCCTTCGAGGCGAAGTGGGCGAAGAGGCCGCTCTTCGACATGCCGCAGTGCTCGGCGAGCTTTCCGATCGTCACGCCCTCGAGCCCGAGCGTGCTCGCCAGCGTGATCGCCTCCCCGAGCACCGCGCTGCGTGTCGCTTCGCCCTTGCTCACGAAGAACAGAATAGAACGGTCGTTCGATTTGTCGACCCTGGGTCACGCTTTTCGTCCGCCGCGGCGAACGAGCGATCGACGGCCGCCGGAGGCGGGCAGGGGCCGCTCGTCGGGGCCGTTCCGACCGGACGCGCGGGAGGTCGAGCGAAGGTCTTGACGATGACCATCGGATCGCGGTACCTACGCGGCCTCTCCGTTTGGGCGGGTAGCTCAGCGGTAGAGCGCTGGCCTTACAAGCCGGATGTCGCAGGTTCAAACCCTGTCCCGCCCACCACTCGAGGGCGGGAGCCTGCGAGGGAAGTACGATCGTAGTAAACGAGCAGTACCCACTGGGGCGGTAGTTAAGTCGGTTATAACGCCGGCCTGTCACGCCGGAGGCCGCGGGTTCGAGTCCCGTCCGCCCCGCCAGTTCTTCCCGCAGAACGCGTCATGCCCGTCACGCGGCGGGCCGCCGAACGAAGGGATCGAGCAGCGGCTCGGTCCCTTCTTGCGTTTCCGTCGTCGGCCCGCTCGCGGGGCGCGCTGCACGTCGCTGGCCTCGCGCATGGACGAACGGCGATCCACCCGAGGGCCTCGGAGCCGGCCGGGGCGACGTCTCGTCACGGAGTGGGGCTAGAATTGCTCGAGGATGGGCCGCGAGGGGCGAAGCATCGGACGCTACGTCCTCTACGACCGTATTGCGTCCGGTGGGATGGCCCAGGTCCACCTCGGGCGGCTCGTCGGTGCCGTCGGCTTCGCCCGGACGGTGGCGATCAAACGGCTCCTGCCGCACTGCGCGACCGACGCGGAGATCGTCCCGATGTTCGTGGACGAGGCGCGTCTCGCCGCGCGCATCCGGCACCCGAACGTCGTCGGGACGCTCGACGTCGTCCAGGAAGGCAACGAGCTCTTGCTCGTCATGGAGTACGTCCACGGCGAGTCGCTCGCGCGTCTGCTCTCCCGCGGGCGAGCGCGGGGCGAGCGCGTGGCGACGCCGATCGCCGTCGCCGTCACCGTCGCGGTGCTCGAAGGCCTGCACGCGGCGCACGAGGCTCGGAACGAGCGTGGCGAGCCGCTCGGCATCGTGCATCGTGACGTCTCCCCGCAGAACATCATCGTCGGAGCCGACGGCGTCCCACGCGTGGTCGATTTCGGCATCGCGAAGGCGCGCGGGCGCATCCAGACGACGCGGGACGGTCAGCTCAAGGGCAAGGCCGGGTACGTCGCGCCCGAGCAGCTGCTCGGGATGGAGATCGATCGACGCGTCGACATCTACGCCACGGGCGTCGTGCTCTGGGAGATGCTCGCCGGCAAGCGCCTGTTCGAGGGCGACGGTCCCGCCGTGGTCATGCGGAACGTGCTCGAGCAGAAGATCGAGCCTCCGAGCCGGCGGGCGTCCGGCATCCCGCGCGCGCTCGACGACGTCGTCATGCGCGCGCTCTCGCGCTCTCCGTCGGATCGCTTCGAGAACGCACGCGAGATGGTCGCCGCGCTCGAACGCACCGTCTTGCCCGCGTCCGCGCGCGAGATCGAGCAATGGGTCCATTCGCTCGCCGCCGACGTGCTCGCGGAGCGTGCCGCGCTCGTCTCCGCGATCGAGAACGACTCTGCGCGTGCCTTCGGGGACGGGGCCGAGCGGACCTACGAGGCGACGTCGATGGCGCTCCTCCGGCCGGCGGCGCGCGGCAAGCCGACCGACGACGTGCCCACGGCGTCGATGTCCTTCACTCCGATCGGCGTCGTCGACGGCCCGCGGCCTTCGAGCGCGCCCGGGCGTTCCCGCTCGCGAGGCCCTTGGGTCGTGGGCGCCGCGCTCGTGATGGGCGGGCTGCTCGCGTTCGCCCTCGTGCGGAACGGCGTGGGCGCCGCGGTGGCGGACCCGGCCGCGACGTCGCCCGCGTCCGCGCGCGAAGCGGCGCCGGAGGCGACGAGCACGACGCAAGGAGCGAACGCGACGGAGGCGGCGAGCACGGACACGGCGGAGGGGACGGCCAAGGCGGAGGCGCCGCTCGCCGCCGAGCCCTCCGAGTCGCCGGCGTCGGGGCCCGTCGCGGCGCAGACGACGACGGAGGGCATGACGCCGAGCACGGCGACGACGACGTCTGCGGTCGCTCGGCCCACGGGCGCGCGACGCTCACCGGCGCGCGCTCCAGCGGCACGGCCCAAGGCGTCGTCTTCGCGCTGCGCCGTTCCGTTTACCCGTGCTGCCGACGGAACTAAGATCCCGAAGCCCGAGTGCTTCTGAGGTCTTTCCGGCTGATCGTGCCGTGCGCCGCCGCGCTCGTCGTCACCGCGGGTGGCCCTCGTGCGGCCTTCGCCGAGCAGGCACCGACGAAGGCGGAGTGCCTCGCGGCGTACACGTCCGGCCAGCAGCTCAAGAAGCGAGGCGAGCTCCGTTCCGCGCGCGAGCAGCTCCTCGTCTGCTCGCGGGATCCGTGTCCGACGGCGCTGCAAGCCGACTGCAACGAATGGCTCAGCGAGGTGCAGCGGCTGCAGCCGTCGATCGTGGTCGTCGCGTCGGATCCGAGCGGGCGGGAGCTCACGAACGTGAAGGTGTTCGTGGACGACGTCGAGGTGGCGAGCCGGCTCGACGGTCGAGCGATCGACGTCGATCCGGGCGACCGGCGTCTCCGCTTCGAGGCGGAGGGCTTCGAGCCCGTGGTGCGGCAGATGCTCGTGCGCGAAGGTCAGAAGGCTCGCGAGGTCACGGTGCGCTTCGCTCGGGCCGACGCGCCGAGGGGCGGCCACACGACGGAGCTCCCGGTCGTGCCGCCGAAGCCGGAGGACCCGAGCGACAGGCCGGTCCCGTGGACCGTCTGGGCCGCCGGCGGGGTGTCCCTCGTCGCTCTGGGGACGTTCGCGGGCTTCGGGATCGCGGGCGTCTCCGAACGGAGCGAACTGCTCGACACGTGCGGTCATCGGTGCGCCGACGATCAGAAGGCGTCGGTGGATCGGAAGTTCCTCGTCGCCGACGTGGCGCTCGGCGTGGCGCTCGTCGCGGGCGCCGCCGCGGCCGTGCTCTTCCTCACGCGTGGATCGGGCTCGCATGCGTCGTCGGCCTCCGTCGCGGCGGGCCGGCCATGACCTTCGACGGCTACGACCCGACGCGCGAGGAGCTCGCGAACGACGCGCCGTTCGTCACGCGTGTCCTCGTCCTGTGGGAGGGCGGCAGCGCGACGTACTTCCTGAAGCCGCACGAGCAGGTGAGGCTCGGGAGGCACAGCGAGTGCGAGATCGTGATCGACCTTCCGAGCGTGTCCCGCCGTCACGCGCGCCTCTGCGGGGCGCCGCCCGGCTCGGACGACCTTGCGACGATCGAGGACATCGGCGGCATGAACGGCGTGCGCGTCCGCGGGCAGCGCATCCCCGTGGGCCAGCCCGTCCCCGTGAGGCCGGGCGACGTCATCGAGCTCGGCGGGGCGATCGTCGTCCTCCATCCACCGCGCGATCGCGGCGCGCCTTCGGCAGGGGCGATCGCGCGTGCGGCCGCGCAGCGGGCGAGCGACGAGGATCCGATGAAGGCCGTCGATCGCCTCATCGAGGTCGTCGCGCAGAGCGAGCTCAGCGTGCTTCTCCTCGGCGAGACCGGCGTGGGCAAGAGCTACGCGGCGGAGGCGATCCACGCGCGTTCGGCCCGCGCGAACGGTCCGCTCTTGCGCCTGAACTGCGCCGCGCTCCCGGAGGCGCTCCTCGAGGGCGAGCTCTTCGGCTACGAGCGCGGCGCGTTCACCGGCGCGGTGCAGGCGAAGGCGGGGCTGCTCGAGTCCGCGGCCGGAGGCACGGTGCTGCTCGACGAGATCGGCGAGATGCCGCTCGCGACGCAAGCGAAGCTCCTCACGGTCATCGAGACGCGCGAGGTGCTCCGGCTCGGCAGCCTCAAGCCGCGACCGCTCGACGTGCGCTTCATCGCCGCGACGAACCGCGATCTGCTCGCACGCTCGGCCGAGGGCGCGTTCCGGCTCGACCTCTATTACCGCCTGAACGGCATCAGCATCGTCATCCCGCCGTTGCGCGAGCGGAAGGCGGAGATCCCTCGCTTCGCGCAGAAGTTCCTCGCCGAGGCCGCCGCGAAGATGGGCTGTCCGCCGCCGCGCCTGTCGAACGAAGCGCTCGGCGTGCTCTTGCACCATCCCTTCTACGGCAACATCCGCGAGCTCCGGAACACGATGGAGCGCGCGTGCGTCCTCGCGCGCGGCGGCTACATCGGCCCGGAGCATCTGCTCTTCGAGCCGCCGCCGCCCGGGATGGCGCCGCCGAACGCGACCGTGCCCGGTAGCCGCTTCTCCGCGCCGACGCCGCCGACCGAGCCGCCGGGGCCTCCCGTCGACGTGCCGTACGTCGGGGTGCCGAGGCCGCCGGCACCGGTCGCGCCGCCGATGCCGCCCAGCTCGGGACTGCCGCCCGCCGCAGGCCCGCTGAAGGAGCAGATGACGGCCTTCGAGCGCGAGCGCATCATCGCCGCGCTCGAGCAGTGCAACGGAAACCAAACGCGCGCCGCGGCGATGCTCGGCATGTCGCGGCGCGCGCTCATCGCGAGGATCGAGCAGTACGGGCTCCCGCGCCCGCGGAAGCGGTGAGGCCGAGGCCTCACCAGTCCTCGGTCCTCGGTCCTCAGTCCTCGGCTTTGGGTCGTTTCGAGGCTGCAGGCGTCGCGGCTTGCCTCGAAGAGGCTTCGAGTCTTCGGACGGATTGCTCGTGCTCGTGCTCGTACTCGTACTCGTTCTCGTCACTCGAACGCGGGAGGATGGATCCGAGGACGCCGACTCCTTGCACGCTGAGGCCTGAGGCCCGAGGCTCGAGGCCTTCTCTGCTGAGGACGGAGGACCGAGAACGCGAACGCGGCGCGCCGCGCCGCGGTCAGTCGAGCACTCTGCGCGCCGCGACGGCGTTTGCCCTCCAGTACCCCGTGAAGCTCGAGAACACCACGCCGACGCCCTTCCTGTACGTGTGCAGGATGCGGCCGTCGCCCGCGTAGATGGCGACGTGATCGATGGGCGTCGGCCGGCTCGTCAGCTTGAAGAAGACGAGGTCGCCTTTCTTCAGACCGGAGAGCGGGACCGGTCGCCCCCGTCGCGACTGAGCGTAGGAGCTGCGAGGGAGCGAGATGCCCGCCTCGGCGGCGAAGAGGTGCTTCACGAACGAGGAGCAGTCGAACGCGGTGGTCGAGCTGGCCGGCGCGCCGAACACGTACGGCGCGCCGAGGTGCTGCCTTCCGTGCGTGATGATGTCGTCGGCGACGTTCGTCTTCTGCACGATTGCGTCGGAGGTCGAGGCGACCTCTTCGTCGGCGTCGTCGAAGGCGTCTCCCTCGACGAGCGCTTCGAGCTCTTCGAATCCGTCCTCCAGCGGAGAAGCGCACGACGCGACGGCGACCACGAACGTCAGAGCAAACGATGCAACGTGCCCCGTCCCGAGAGCCTTTGCCATGGTCCTTCCTCCTGGCAGTGCTCCCCTCTCACAAAAAGGGGACGCCCACGCGGGCTCGGTCGCGTGGGCGTCGGGGTACTCGACGATCGTTGGAGCGGGCGTGGGCGCGAGCGTCGACCAAGCGACGACTGGCGCGGCGGAGTGGGTTGGGTGGGTGTCGGCGCTTCGTCTGGCGCCCGCGCTCACGCCCGCTCTTTCGATGCGTGGTGGGTGGTGGTTCTGCGATGCGTGTTGGGAGGGTGTCCCGGGAGCGAGCGTGGGCGCGAGCGTCGACCAAGCGACGACTGGCGCGGCGGAGTGGGTTGGGTGGGTGTCGGCGCTTCGTCCGGCGCCCGCGCCCACGCCCGCTCCCGGGGACGGGTGGATGCCACTTTTCTTCGGCTGGATGAGGAGCAACCACGGTCTTCGAGAGGAGCGACCGTGAGCGCGAGCGTCGAATCTGACCCGACGTGGCGGCGGAGTGGGGTTGGTGGGTGTCGGACCCTACTCGGCGCCCGCGCTCACGTTCGCTCGGTCTCAGCGTCCGTGTGCCCTGACCTGGAGCAGGCGCCGTGCCGACTCGTAAGTGTCGGAAATCGCGAGCTCTGCGCCGCGGATCGTGAGCGGTGTGCACGAACTGTGAGGAGCGTGCACAACCGGCGGGGGCGGACGGTACAACGGCACAACAGTCCTCGGTCCTCAGCTAGAGGCTTCGGTCTCCAGGCTCCAAGGACGGCGCTGCTGCACTCCTACTCGTCGATCGCACGTTGCGAAAAGCGCTCTATCCTGCGTTTTCGATGCGGGCTCTTGGGGCTGGGGCGGCGGTCGCGTTCGCCTTTCTCCTGGCCGCGTCCGGTGCGGCCGCCGGACCGAAGGGGGAGGCGAAGGATTCGTTCGTATCGAGGATCGCGTTCTGAGCGTGGTCAGCGCTCGAGCGTGCTCAGCACCTTGCCGCTCCGCCGCGCGACGAACGCCATTGCGGCTCCGCGCGCGGGCACCGCCAGCTCGACGAATCGGCCGTCGACGAGGAGCTTGCGCTTCGCCGGCTCGGGGCGCTCGTTGACGGCGACCAGCATGGCAGCCTTCGGTCCGAGCAGCACGCGACCGGCGACGCCGCCGGCGTCGGGAGAGACCGGGACGTTCGCCGCGGCGAGCGCCGCGCCGAGGAGCTTCACGAGAGGCTCGCGATCGCGCGCGAGCTCGAGCGGCAGCGGCTCGTGCCACACGTTGCCGGTGAGCGCCGTGAGCGGCGGCTTGTCCGCGCGGCGGGCGGTCTCCTGCAGCAGCCCCTCGAACGCGACCCAACCCGACGCGCTCCACGGGCTCCTCTCGTGCATCGCGACCGGTCGCGACGGGCCGAGCAGTCCGAGCGCGCGGAGCGACGGCGTCTCGAAGCCGTACGAGTCGCCCTGGACGGCGCCGGTGACGAGGATCTTCGTCCCCGCGCGCGAGGCCTCGAGGAGCGCCTGCGCGGCACGCTCGTCGAGGACGTCGGGGGCGGGGACGACGACCAGCTTCGCGCCCTTCAGCCGATCGGCGTCGAGGCGCAGATCGCTGATGGCGGTCGGTACGACGCCGAACCGCTCGGCGAGGACACGGACGACGTGCTTCGTGGCGTCGAGCCCGCCCTTCATGCCGAGGAACGCACGGGCGTGCGGGATCACGAGCACGACCGGATCGGGCTCGAAGTCGTCGAGGTACGCGGCGCCCTCCGCCATGAACTTCGCGAAGCGCGCGAGGACGTCGAGCTCGGGCTTCGCCGTGCCGTCCGGGCGATGGATCCCGATCGTCGCCTCCTCGTCGAGCGGCATGTACGGGTTGACGTTCCACACCCACTCGACGACGCCCGCGCCGCGTCCGGCGAACGCGTAGGCGATCTTTCGCTCGAGCAGCAGCGCCGCGTCCTCGGGAGATCGCCACGGGTTGCCGTCGAGGTCCTCGAGGCGCATCAAGCCCGTCTCCTGGTGGAGGTTCGGTTTGCCCGCGACCTTCGTGAGGACGCCGTCCCAGAGCAGGTCGTCGTTCTTCCACCAGGTGTGGACGGCCGTGTAGTCGAGCGCGTCCGCCATGAGCTGCTGCGTCGGCCGGTCGGAGACTCCGCCTTCGTCCTGGCCGAGCGTCACGAGCACGTCGCCGCCGGCCTCGCGGATCGTCGCGCGCATCGTGCGTGCCCAATCGGCGACGACGTCCTCGACGAACTCCCGGAAGTCGCGCGTCTTGCGAGGATGCTTGTCGATCTGGACGGCGTCTTGGACGAAGTCGTGGTCCTTGGGCACCGAGAGGACGTCGTCGTCGGCGACGCGCCAGATCGCGCGCAGCGTGGCGTCCCTGTCGCTCGTGATTCGATGCCGCGCGCGCACCCACGCATGCCAGGCCTTCGCCTCGTGCGCGTCGCCGATCGGGCGCGTCTTCCAGAGCGACGCCGGCGGCGCGTAGGACGGCTCGTTGACGAGGTCCCAATGGATCCACGGCACGCCGCGCATCCGCCCGGCGAGCGCGCGGAGGAGGGCCTTCTGCGCCGCGAGCGACCGCGGATCGAGGTAGGGATTGTCGCCGCCGTACGCGGGCGGCAGGAACGCGAAGACGTCGAAGCAGACGACGATGCCGTGCTTCGCGGCCGTCAGCACCCACGCCTCGAGCGCGGAGAGGACCCTCTCGTCGACCTTGCCCGGCTCCGGCATCACGCGCGACCACGCAGTCCAGATGCCCGTGCGGACGAAGCCGATGCCTTGCCGCTTCATCGCGGCGAAGTCCGCGTCCCAGACGTCGGGGTTCGGGTCGAAGAGGAAGTCGCGATGCACGTCGGACGCCATGTACGTCGTGCCCACGACGGGGAAGGGGAGGCCGTCCTTCCGGAGCCAATCGCGCGAGACGGTGATCTTCGGCCCCGAGGCGAGGAGCTTCTCGTCCTCGACCCAGAAGCCCGTCCGCGCCGTTCGCGGGGAGGCGCGCTCGCCGTCGTGCACGACGACGGCGTGATAGAGGCCGGGCGGGAGAGCTCCGCCCACCTCGAACCGAAGGCTCGTGGCCGTATCGCTCGCTTCGACGCTCTGGCGCGACTCGTGGACGATCGCGCCTGCGTCGTTCGTCACCGTCAGGTGGAAGGTCCGTCGCGTCGCGCTCGGGCGGTCGATCGTCACGACGAGCTCCGCTTTGTCGCCCGGCCGGATCGAGGCGCGAACCGGCGTGACGCGCAGGTGCGTCGCGCCCTCGAGCGCGCGGGAGACGATGGCCCGGACGAGAGGCGGATCGAGCTTCGCGTCCGTCGTCGCGAAGATCCATCGCGCGCCGGCGGCGCTCCCGCCGACGTGATCGATCTCGAGCAGCGGACATCCGCGGGGGATCCCGGCTGCGTCGACGACGTGCGCGAGCGGTCGCGCGACGGCGTCCCGAGGACCGGAGGAGCCGTGCTCGTCCGGAAAGATCGGCCGGCGCGTGAGGCGCAACGTGAGCGCCCAGTTGGTCGTCCCGGCGGGCACCGGCGCGTCGAACCCTGCGGCCCTGCCGGGAGCGTCCACGACGCGATGGTCGGCGCCGATCGCGATCGGCTCCGCCGGCCCGACGAGCAGATCGTGGGCGAATTGCGTCTGGCGCGGGCCTCGGATCCAACCGCCGTCCTCCCATCGCACCGGCTCGTGCAGCGGAGCGCCGCCGAGGACCACGAGCCCGCCGCCCGTCTTGAGGAAGGTTCGGATGCTCGGCCACGCATCGACGGGGAACGCGCTGCCGTACGGAAGGACGAGCACGTCGGCGTCACGACGGCTCAGCCGCTCGCTCAGCTCCGCGGTCGACGACGCGCGGACGTGCGGGACGCCGGAGAGCGCCGCGTCGAGCGCGCCGTCGTCGATCGGCGCCGCATCGATCGTCGGGAACCCGGCGGCGCGGAACACGAGCGCGCGGGGGCGGAGCGGATCACGGTCCGAGCTCGCGTGCTCTGCGTTCGGCGTGGCGGCAGGCGCGGTCGCCGGGCGGCGAGGCCCGGCCACGCGTCGCGGAGCACACGCCGTCGCGGTCACGGCGAGCGTCACGAGGCACGCCAGTCGCCAGCCTCCGGGCGAGCGCGGCCGAGGAACGAAGGTGACGGAACGGCCGGCGGTCGGCGGCACGGAGCGGGGAATACCATCTCCGTCGAAGGGGCGCGACCGGGACGCACCGGCGTCGTCGGAGAGGTTCGCCGCCGAGACGCGGCGCGCCCGCGCTCACACGGGGCGTGCGACGGCGGACGCGCGCCCCAGCCCGGCGAGCTCGATCGCCGCTTCCTTCGCGAGGCGCATCCTCGTCGAGAGCCACCGCTCGGACCAGCGGACGAGCGCGACGTCGCCGGCCTCGTCCGCCGCGACACGGAGCGCGCGGGCGCCCTCGAGGCTGGCGCGCACGGCCGCGAGCATGCGCGCGACGGAGCTCTCGCGTGCGATCGGGAGCCGGCCCGTGAGCCGATCGACCAGCCTGCCCAGGGCGTCGAGCGCGACGGCGCGAGCCGAGCCGGTGCGGATGCGGCGAGCGCGAGCGAGCCGGCGCAGATCGTCCAGCGATTCGTTCGCGTGCGCGACGAGCGCGCGGAGCGCGGCCGCAGGTGGGCCCCACGGCAGGCGCGTGGCTTCGCGCAGGCAGAGCCCGTATACGACCTCCTCGCGCTCGACGAGCTCCGCGAGGGGGTGCGGACGAGCTCGCGAGAAGCGCATCGCGGTGAGCGCCCGATCACACGCCCGTCGTCGTGCCGTAGTCGGAGCCGGCGAGCCCGTTCGACACCGGCGGCTCCTCGTGCATCTCGGTCTTCTCCTCGCCGTGATGCCGCGGGCGGAGGTGGCCGATCTTCTCGTTCACCTTGCCGTAGGTCTCCTTCGCGGCGTCGAGGGCGCGATGGCGCGTGCGCGGAGACATCATCATGAGCACGGCGATCCCGCCCACGACGGCGAGCCCGATGCCTCCGAGGACGTACGCCATCGTCGGCGTGTGCCGGCGCGGCCTCATGATGTACGGGATCGCCGGCATCGCTGCCATGACCCCCTTGAGCACAGCGGTGATCTTCTTCTGCTTGGAGAGCTTCATGTGGGCGCGAGCTGCATCGCTCGTACCGACCGGCTCGCTCCGTCGCAGCCCGATGCCTGGTGCATCGTTCGCGCTCGTCACTCTCACGTCGGAGCTTCTGCGGTGCACATTGCCTCGACTGTGACCGGCGACGGCAGCGCCACGAGCCAGCGCCCCGAGGCTGAGCCTCCCTCGCGCGGTGGTACTCTCGTCGTCGTGACGTCATGAGTGAGCGCAAACAGGACGCGCCCGCATACCTCCACGGTTACTCGGCGAAGGAGCGCGAGCGCTTGCACCGACAGGCGCGCTTCCTCGAGCCGATGGTCCACGATCGGTTGCCCTATCGACGGCGGAAGAAGCTGCTCGAGGTCGGCTCCGGCGTCGGCGCGCAGACCGAGATCCTGCTCCGCCATTTCCCCGAGCTGCACGTCACGGGCGTGGAGCTCGAGGACGGCCAGATCGCGGAGGCTCGCCGGTTCCTCGAGACGGTCCCTTGGGCGAAGGATCCCGTGACGAACGAGCCGCGATGGACGGTGGTGAAGGGGAACGCGACGCAGCTCGAGTTCCCGGCCGAGTCGTTCGACTGCGCGTTCCTCTGCTGGATCCTCGAGCACGTCGGCGATCCCGCGCGCGTGCTGTCGGAGGTGCGGCGCGTCCTCGTCCCGGGCAGCCCGATCGTCTGCAACGAGGTGCTCAACGCCACGTTCTTCATCGATCCGTACAGCCCCGAGACGCTCCGTTACTGGACCGCCTTCAACGAGCAGCAGATCGACCTCGGCGGCGATCCGTTCGTGGGCGCCAAGCTCGGAAACCTCCTGCTCTCGATCGGCTTCCGCGACATCGTCACGGAGGTGAAGACGTTCCACCTCGACAACCGCGCCCCGGCCGAGCGAGCGGAGTTCCTCGCGTACTGGACCGATCTGCTCCTGTCGGGCGCGCCGGCGCTCCTCGAGGCGGGCCGCGTCTCGGAGGCGACGGTCGAAGGCATGCGCGCCGAGCTCGCGCGCGTCGCGCGGGATCCGAACGCGGTGTTCTTCTATTCGTTCGTCCAGGCGCGCGCTCGCGCTTGGTAGCGAATGGTCAGCCCACCTTCGCCACCGCGCTCGGCTTCTCGCGCTTCACGTTGAAGATCCGGAGCGGCTTCTCCTTGCCCTTGAGGTGGGCAGGCGGCAGCTCCTCGACCTCGAAACGCCCGCCGAGGCGCGAGAGCGTGCTCTCGCTCACGATGATCTGGCCCGCGTGTGCGATGCCGCAGAGGCGGGCGCTCGTGTTCGCCGTGTCGCCGATGACCGTGTAGCTCATGGCCTTCGAGCTGCCGACGTAGCCCGCGACGAGCGGGCCCGTATGCAGGCCCATGCCGACCGCGAGCGGCGGCTGGCCGCTCTCGACGCGCTTCCGGTTGAAGCGCCCGAGCACCTCCATCTGGTCGAGCGCGCACTGCACGCTCCGGATCGCGTCGTCCGGGTGGCTCATCGGCGCGCCCCAGAAGGCCATGATGCCGTCGCCCATGAACTTGTCGAGCGTGCCCTCGTACTTGAAGATGGTCTCGACCATCAGCTCGAAGTACTCGTTGAGCAGCTCGTTGATGACGCCCGCGGGCGCTCCCTCGCTCATGCGGGTGAAGCCGCGGATGTCCGAGTTGAAGACGGTGCACTCCGGGACGTGCACGCCGCCCTTCTTCACCTCGAGCTTTCCGGAGAGGACCTGCTCGGCGACGTTCGGCGAGAGCAGGCGGCTGAAGCGCTCGCGGTTGACGATCTCCTGCTCGATCTTCTTCGCGAGGAGGTTGTTCTCGATGAACATCGCCGCCTGGTTGCTGATGGCGGTGACGAGCTCGAGATCCTTCTGCTGGAACTGAGCGAGCGACTCGCTGTCGAGCCAGAGCGCGCCGAGCACGTCCTTCTCGTGCAGGAGCGGCACGACGATGGCGCTCGAGATCCGGTTCAGGATCATCGACTTGCCCTTCGACGAGGCGAAGTCCATCGACGCGTCGTGCGTGAGCACGGCCGCGCGCTCCTTCATGACGTGGTTCAGGATCGTGGAGCTGACCTGGATCGGCTGATCGGTGCCGTCTCGGCGGTGCGCCGCGCGCGGCTGGAGCGAGCCGTCGGCTTCGCGCAGCAGGATGACGCCGCGGTCCGCGTTCACGAACTTGAAGAGCGACAGCAGGATCTTGTGGAGGAGCTGATCGAGATCGCGCTCGAGCCCGATGTCGCGGGTGAGCTCCCACGTCAGGCGGAGCCGCTCGTAGTCGACGCGGAGCTGCTGCGGGTCGTGCGCAATCTGGTCGTAGGGCAAGAAGCCCTTCGCCTGCGCCGCGATCTGGGTGCCGATCGCTCGAGCCGAGTCGAGGACGTCGACGCGCGTCCCGGCGAAGCTCGGCGGCCGACGGCTCGGCGCCTGATGCGGCTGCGCGTACGGCGGCATCGGCGGCGCCGGGTGATTGCTGCCGTGCGCCGCCGGGTGGTGCTGCTGCTGTTGAGCATAGGGGATGGCGGCGTACGCGCCTGGGCTCGGACGCGCGGGCGCCGCGGGCATGCCCATCGTGCCCATCGGAGGCGGCGCGCCGTGCATGTTGGCCGGAGGCACTCCGTGCGTCGACGGCGGGACGCTCGGGCCCTTGGGGTTCCACTGCGGCGCCGGAGCTCCCGGCATCGGTGGATGCGGCATCGCAGCCGGCGCGTGCGGCGCGCTCTGCGGCTGCGGCAGCGGTGCGTTGAAGTCGAGCGGCGGGCCGCTGCCGTCGTCGTAGCGGGCCCGCGTCGATCCGAGGGCGATCTCGTCGCCGTGGCGGAGCATCATCTCGCCACGGACGCGCTCGCCGTTCACGTAGGTCCCGTTGAGGCTTCCGAGGTCGCGAAGGACGAAGCCTCCATCCCGTTGCTCGAGGATGCAGTGCTCCTTCGAGACGATCTTGTCGAGCAGTTGGATCGAGTTGTTCGGGTGACGCCCGAGGCTGTTGATTGGGCGCAGCTCGATCGCCTGCTGTCCATCCGCAGTGGCGAGGATCAAACGCGCCATTCGTTTCGCATGGTACCGTGCCTCGCTTGGGCCGGACAGGGGGTAAGTCAGCCGATCGCCGCGCGACCCGAAGGGCCGCCCGGGCGCGGCGTCACGAACGCGTCACGGGGGAATATCCTGCGCCCTCGTAGGTCGGACCGCGACCGACGGCGCCGAGCGCGGCCCGGCTTGCGGAAAAAGACGTCGACGCGTTTGCCCGCGAGCCGCAAAGGACTCTGGTAGCATCTGAATGTATGCCCCAACGCCGCCGCCAGAGCACCTCCTCGCGCGGTAAGACCCAGGAGCCGGCCACCGCCCAGACCAGCGGACGTTCGGCGCGGTCCGGTGCCCGCAGCCGGAGGAGCGGGAGCGGAGGCGAGCGGCCCTCGAAGGCACGCCGGGAGGTCCCGAGCGAGCCGCCGATGTCGGCCGGCCCGGTCAAGGCGTGGCTCGAGGCAAACCTCTCGCCAAAGCCGGGCTCGGGCCGCGACCCCTTCCGGGTGCCGCCGGAGCTCGCGACCCAGTACACCGATCCGGACCTGCTCCCCGAGAAGCCCGCCGAGAGCGCGGGGCTTTTCGAGCTCTTGCCGACCGTCGCCCGCCGCGCGCTGACCCTGGGGCTCGCGTCGCGCGAGCCGAGCTTCCACGTCTTCGTCTCCGCCCAGCCGGAGGTGATGATCGAGGATGACCTCGTCCGTTTCGCGCGGCGCTTCGCGGAGGGACGGGAGACACCGCCCGACATCGTCTACGTCCACGACTTCGAGCGGCCCGAGGCGCCCAAACCGCTGATGCTGCCGCCGGGCTCGGGCGGGACCCTCGTCGCCGCCATGGATGCCCTCATCGAGCGGCTGAAGCAGGAGATCCCGAACATCTCCCAGCACGAGGAGGTCCGGCGCGCGACGCAGAAGCTCGCCCGCGAGCTCGAGTCGAAGAACAAGGAGGTCCTGACGGGCCTCGAGCTCACCGCGAAGAACCTCGGCTTCGGGATCCGCGCCGTCCAGGGCGGCGTCCAGACGTTCCCGATCCTCCACGGCAAGCCGCTCTCGGCCGAGCAGTTCGGCGCGCTCGACGAGTCGACGAAGCGCGCCCTCGCCGAGGCCGAGGAGCGTCTCACCGCCGAGGTCGAGAAGGCGGCGAGCCGCGTCCGCGAGCAGAGCGCGCAGTTCGATGCCGCGCGCGAGGAGGCGATGAACCGCCTCGCCGAGACCGTCATCAAGCGCGCATGCGGCGAGCTGAAGAAGCTGCTCGGCGACTTCGGCGACGACGTCCTGTCGTACCTCGACAACTGCGAGAAGGCGCTCATCGCCGACTGGCAAGACTTCCTCGAGCCGCCGCCGTCGGTGCCGGGGGAGGACCCCGATCGCGACGCCGAGCCGCCCGACCACGATCCCGAGCACGCGACGCGGCTCGGCCGCTTCAAGGTCAACCTCCTCGTCTCGAACGAGGAGGGCAGTCCTCCGCCGGTCATCTACGAGACGAACCCGACGTACCCGAACCTGTTCGGGTACCTCGAGCGGCGCGCGCGCTTCGGCGCGCTCCTCACGGACTTCACGCGCATCCGTGCCGGTTCGCTCCACCGCGCGTCGGGCGGCGTGCTCATCGTGCGCGCGACCGACCTCATGACGGATCCCATCATCTGGGAGCGCATGAAGCGCGTGCTCCGCGAGCGCCGCATCGGCGCCGAGGACCCGCTCGGGCCGCTCGGCCTCTACGCGACGACGCTCCGTCCCGTGCCCGTGCCGATCCGCGTCCGCGTCGTGCTCGTCGGTGCGCCGGAGGTCTACGCGACGCTGCTCGACGCCGATCCGGACTTCGCGTCGCTCTTCCGCGTGAAGGTGGAGATCGAGCCGTCGATCGCGCGCACGCCCGAGAACCTGAGGGCGCTCGATGCCTATCTCATGTCGATGGCCGAGGCGCGCGAGTGGGGCACCTTCGATCGCGCCGCCCGCGCTCGCCTGCTCGATCTCGCGACGCGGCTCGCGGGCGATCGCCAGAAGCTGAGCGTCGCGCTCTCGCCCCTCGAGGAGACGGCGGCGTTCGCCGGTGCGCTCGCCGCCGCGCGCGCGGCCGGCGACGCCGATTGGATCGAGGTGGGCCCTGCCTCGCAGGTGCCGCGCCCGTTCCGCGCCTCGACGCCGGCGAAGGGGTGCATCGTCACGGCCGAGGACGTCGAGATCGCGTGGCGCGAGCGGCGCGAGCGCGCCGGCGCCGCGGAGCGCCACATCCGCGAGCTCACGCTGCGCGGCGAGGTCTCGCTCGACACGCAGGGCTTCCGCGTCGGCGTCGTCAACGGCCTGTCCGTCTACTCGGCGGGCGACGTCGAGTTCGGCCAGCCGATGCGCATCACGGCCGTCGTGGCGCTCGGCCGCGAGGGCATCGTCGACGTCGAGCACGAGGCGCAGCTCGGCGGCGCGATCCACACGAAGGGCGTCGCGATCATCCGCGGATACCTCGCGCGCATGTTCGGACAGGAGCGCCCGCTCTCGCTGAAGGCGCAGATCGCCTTCGAGCAGAGCTACGGCGAGATCGACGGCGACAGCGCGTCCTCGAGCGAGCTGTTCGGCGTGCTCTCGGCGCTCGCCGAGGTGCCGATCGATCAGGGCATCGCCGTCACGGGCTCGGTGAACCAGCTCGGGGAGATCCAGGCGATCGGCGGCGTGTGCGCGAAGATCGAAGGCTTCTTCGAGCTCTGCCGCGCGCGCGGCCTGACGGGTCAGCAGGGCGTGTTGCTCCCGCGCGCGAACCTCGAGCACCTCGTGCTCAACGAGGACGTCGCGCAGGCGATCCGCGAGGGCAAGTTCCACCTCTACGCCGTCGAGACGGTGGCCCAGGGCATCGAGGTGCTCACCGGCGTCCCCGCCGGCGAGCGCGATCCGCAGGGCCGCTTCCCGGCGGGCAGCGTGTTCGGCCGCGTCGAGCGCCGCATCATCGAGATCGCCGAGCGCCTCCGCGAGGCCGAGGGACACGCCCGCGTGCCGCCTGCGCCCGCCTCGATGGAGGACGTCAGCCACGCGGACCTCGCCGACGCCGGCGACTACCGCCCGCGGGGCATGCAGTCGCTACGCTCTCGCTACGCCGTGAAACCCCGCGCGGGCCGCCGCTCGCGATGAAAGGTCAGCCGAGCGCGCTCGAGAGCGCGGCGTAGGCCGCGCCCGCGTGCACGAACCGGTCGCCGGGCTCCCGCGCGACGCACATCGCGAACCACTCGTTGAAGCCGTCGGGGATCCTGTCCTGGACGCCGAGCTCCGCGGCGCGTGCCCACGCGATGGGGATGGGGTCGTTCAGGATCTCGCGCAGCACGGCGCGATGGTTCTCCTTCACGCCGGCGTTGGCGAGCCAGAAGCTCTTGCCCGTGAGCATGTAGAAGGCGAGCAGGCCGAGCGCCCACACGTCCGTCGCGGTCGTCGTGGGACCGCCCGTCGCCTGCTCGGGCGCCATCCAGCTCGGTGTGCCCAGGGGCGCCCCCTGGATGGTGACGCTCTCGGCGATGATCTTCGCGATCCCGAAGTCGAGCAGCTTCACGACGCATTTTTCGCCGACGCGGCGCGACTCCGCGAGGAAGACGTTCGCGGGCTTGAGATCGCGGTGCACGATGCCGAGCTTGTGCGCGGCGGAGAGCGCATGACAGATCTGCGCGAGGTGATGCCGGACGACGTCCTTCGGCATCGGCCCGTGCTCCTCGATGTGGTGCGCGAGGTTCTGCCCCTCGAGCAGCTCCATCGCGATCCACGGGACGTCGAGCTTGGCGTCGACGCCCGCGGCGATCGTCTGCGCGACGTGCTCGCTCGGGATGCGCGCCGCGACCTGCGCCTCGCGCTCGAAGCGCTTGTAGAGGGTGGGATCGCGCACGTACTCGCGCCGGAGGACCTTGAGCGCACGATGGCTCGCCGTGCTGAGCTGCTCGGCGACGTAGAGCGCGCCCATCGATCCACGGCTCAGCGGACGGACGACCATGTAGTCGTTGCCGACGACGGTGCCATAACGGACCTCGGGCAGGCCGTCCCTGTCGTTGGGGCGATCGTGCGCCATGCGACCGACAACGATACCCGCCCTCCCGCGGTCGTCGGGAGGGATCGTCTCGTCTCGGGGCGGCGTGATCGAGGGCGGGCGAGCCCGGGGCGCGAAGTGCTAACCTAGCGGCCTCGCATGGGCGGCGCCCCGAATCCGACAGAGCCGACCGCCAGCCGGCGCGTCGTCGCCGAAGCCGACCTGCTCGGCCTCTCGAGGCCGGAGCTCCAGGAGCTGCGCGCGTACGTGCCGCACGATCCGCCCGGCGTGCGCGTGAAGCTCGACGCCAACGAGGCTCCGCCGTGCTCGTCTCCCGCGGTGCGCGAGGCCGTCGCGCGCGCGATCGCCGCCGTCGCGCTCGAGCGGTACCCGGATCCGCGAGCGCTCCGGCTCAAGGAGGCCATCGCGCGCCGGACCGGCGCGAGCCCCGACGACCTCCTCGTCGGTTGCGGTTCGGACGAGGTCATCGCGCTGCTCCTCACGGCGCTCGCGCGGCCCCGCGGGAAGAACCCGCAGCCGGTCGTGGTCACGCCGATCCCCACGTTCGTCATGTACCGGGTGACCGCCCGCGGGCACGGTCACAAGCCGGTCGAGGTCCCGCTCGATCGCGCGTGGGATCTCGACGTCGCGTCGATGAAGCGCGCCGTCGAGATGACGTCCCCGAACGTCGTGTTCGTCGCGAGCCCGAACAACCCGACCGGCAATCGCATGAGCTCGGACCGGCTGCGCGAGGTCGTCGCGGCATCGGCGCCCGCGCTCTCGGTCGTCGACGAGGCGTACGTCGACTACGCCGGCGAGGGAGCGAGCGTCCGAAGCTGGCGCGAGGAGCTCCCGAACCTGGGCATCCTCCGTACGCTGAGCAAGATCGGGCTCGCCGCGCTGCGCGTCGGATGGCTCGAGGCGAACCGGGCCCTCGTCGCGGAGATCGACAAGGTGCGCCAGCCGTTCAACGTGAGCGCCACGAGCCAGGCCGCCGCTGCCGCCGTGCTCGAGGAGGCCTGGGACGACGTGCAGCGCGACGTCGCCCGCGTCGTCGCTGCGCGCGACGAGCTCGCGCGCGCGATCGCGTCGATCGAGGGATTCTCGGTCACGCCGAGCGACGCCAACTTCCTGTGGGTGAAGACGCCCGGGCCGGCCGAGGTGGTGTTCGACGCGCTCCTGAAGGACGGCGTCCTCGTCCGGAGCTTCCATGCGTCGGGCGGCAGGCTCGCGACGCAGCTCCGCGTCACCGTCGGGACGGACGCCGAGAACGAGGCGCTCGTCGCCGCGCTCCGGCGCGCTCGGGACGTCGCCGTGAGGTCGGAGGGATCGCCGTGAAGCGCGCGCTCGCCGGGCTGTGCTTCGCCTCGCTGGCGATCGCGTGCGTCGGCGATCCCACGGTCGTGCGGGTCTACGACGGTCGCATCGTCGAGGGCGCGTACGTGGCTCCCGAGGCCTACGCCTCGTACCTGAAGGGGGTCCTCGCCGAGGAGGCAGGCGATCTCCGCTCCGCGCTCGCCGCGTACGAGAAGACGGCGGCGGTGGACGACGAGGATCCGGAGCCGTTCACGCGCATCGGCGACGTGCACTGCAAGCTGGATCCGAAGAGCAAGGCGGCGGACGAGGCGTTCGCGCGCGCTCTCCGGATCGATCCGACGTACGCGCCCGCGCTCGCGGCGAAGGCGCGCTGCGCCGCCGCGCGAGGCGAGGCCGCCGAGGCCGTCGCGCTCGTCGAGCGGATCGCCCCCGAGGATCGCTCGAGCGCCTCGCTCGAAGCGCTCTTCGTGCGGCTCGCCGCGCAGCGATCCGACTCGGCCGACGATCGTCGCGCGCGCGCCCGTGCCATCGCGCTGACGGTGGCGAGCGGTCACGATCCGGCGGCGTGGGGAGCCCTCGTCGCGTGGGGGCGCGGCAAGGCCGACCCGGAGCTGCTCGCGCGGGGGCTCGAAGGCCTCGTCCAGACGGCGCCGCATCTCCAGGCCGACGTGGAGTCGGGCATCCTCGAGCTGCTCGGGATGGGCGAGGCGGCGCTCGCCCGGCGCGTCGCCGCGACGCTCGCCGACGCGCCGGAGGAGCGCGGGATCCGCAACGTCCGCGACGCGACCGTCGCGCGTCTCGCCGTCGACGAGGCGCTCCTGTCGGGCGACCAGGAGCGCGCCGAACGACGCGCCGTGCGCGGGCACGTGTCGCTCTCGGAGGTCGCCGCGCGTGCGCTCGTGCTCGAGCGCGCCGAGATCGCCCGCAGTGTCGCGCGGGCGGTCGTCGCCGCCGACCCGGGCGCCGGGTGCGCCGCGATGGTGCTCGCGGCCGCCGCGGCGCGCGACGGCGAGCGTCCGCTCGCGGGCGATCTGCTCCGCGGATCGCCCTCCGACCGGCCCGCGGCGGCGTGCGTGTTCGTCCTCGCCGAGCGCCTCGCGGCGACGGGGAACGCGGAGGCCGCGCGTATTTTCACGTCTCGCGTCGAGGCGGCCCCGATGGCCCCGCACGATCCCGTCGCCGGGCCGCTCGCCGTCGAGCTCGCCGCGCGCGGGATCATCCCCGAGGGGTCGCTTCCGCTCGAGCTACGCCTCGAGCTCGCGGCGCGCCGGCGTGAGCCGCCGCCGGCCGTCGACGCGGCCGCGCTCGATCAGCGGATCGTCGACCAGAAGCACGCGCTGCTCTGGCACACGCTCGTGGACCCGACGGGAGCGCCGGCGCGCAGCCTGCTCGCGCGCATGCACCGCGCGGCCGATCGCGATCCCATCGTCGGGTTCTCGCTCGCTCGCGCCGCGCTCGCGTCGGCGACGAGCGGGCCGAACGACTCGGCGATCTGGGCGCCGGTGCTGCGGGCCATCGCGTCGGCGCCCGCCCATCCGCTGCTGCTCGCGGTGGCGGTCGAAATCGCCGAGAGGGGCGGTCGCGCCGAGGACGTCCCGCCGGCGCGCGCGCGGCTCATGGCCGTCGCCCGCACTCCGGCGGAGCGTGCCCTGGCGGGCGAGTGACTATTCGCAGCGGATCTCGCGCTCGGTGCCGCCGACGCACTTCTTGCCTTCGCCGGTGCACTGCATGCCGGCCACGATCTGCTCGCCCTTGCAGTAGTAGCCGGAGTACGCGGCGATCTCGCTGCAGTAGAAGCCGTCGGCCTTGCCCTTGCAGCTGTCGAGCAGCTTCGTGTCGCACGTCTTGTCGTCGCCGAGGAGGTAGTTCGGCTCCGTCAGCGGGATGGACAGGCTGGCGGCCGTGAAGCTCTTGCCCTTGCGGATCAGCGGGATCTGGATCCGGCCGTTGAACTCGCCGGCCAGGCCGTGCTCCTCCGCGATCGTGATGCCCTTGCCGTTCGCCGAGTCGGCCTCCGTGGCGATCGCGGCGCAGAGGTCCGCGGTGACCGAGACGTAAGGACCGATCTTGCCCTCGAGGCCCGCGGCGTCGAAGGCGAGCACCGTGGGCACCGCGAGGAGCTTGCACTCCGCCGAGAGCGACGCCTTCCCGGTGACCTTCTCGAGCGAGAAGCTGCCGTCGACGCTCGGGGCCTTCGAGAGGTTCTTGAGGTCGAAGTGCTTGAAGCCGGCGTCGCCTTGGAAGCCGATCTCGGCGTGGGCGTTGATGCTCGCGCTGACGCTCACGGAGACGGATCCGCCGTAGCTGAGGGAGCATTTCAGCTCCGGCTCGACGTAGAGCGTGATCGGGATCGGGGCCGCGATGGGGATGATCATCCCGCGGCCTCGCCACTCCTTCTCGCGGATCGTGCCGGTCGTGCGGCCGCCCGTCACGTCGATGTCCGCGCTCACGACGGGGTCGAGCGTGAGGTGGGCCTTGAAGTTCACGGCCGTCGGCGGATCGGGGAGGAAGCGGAGCTCCTTGTAGCGGACCTTGAAGTGCCCGTCGAAGCGCGCGTTGAGACGGAAGGTCGCGTTGCTGAGGGAGATGCCTCCGTTGACGTCGCCGATGCCGCCGTTGATCGAGAACGAGCCGGAGCCGCTCCCTCGGCCTTGCTGATTGTCGTTGGCGAGGAACTTCAGCGACTGGGTGTACGACTTCGACTTCGACTTCGACTTCGACCTCGACTTCGACTTCGCGCCGTCGCTCTCGTCCGCGATCGGCGTCGACCCGTCCAGCAAGGAGCGGTCGTCGGAGAAGTCGATGTCGCCTTCTTGCAGCCACTCGTCGAGCGTCGCTTGCTCCGTGTGGATGACGGTGTTCGGGCCGTCCTCCTCGACCTTCGTGACCCGGCGGAGGAAGCCGAACGGGTTCGGTCCGAAGTCACCGTTCTCCGACTCCGTGACCGTCTTCGTCAGCGACCGGTTGCCGGCGAGGATCGCCCCGGGCTGGATCTTGGCGATCATCGCCTCGTGGCCGGCGGTGGCGATGACGAGCCTGTCTTCTTTGACCTCGACGTCGTTCGCGAAGTCCTGATCGGCCGTGACCGCCTCCTTCACGAGCACGGGCTCCATCGGCTCGGAGAAGGGGTCTTCACGCTTGTCCGAAGGATCCCCGTCGTCCGCGGCGCAACCGGGGATGGTGAAAGCGAGCGCAAGACAGGTGACGAGCGACGCAAGCGTCGCCAAGCGAAGAGAAGCCATCGCGCTCCGCCACTGCACGCCCCGGTCCAGCAGCGCGCACCCGCCCCTGCATCGAGCCATCTCGCGCAATCGTGCGTCGGCGACTGGGTAGGCTTACATCCGGGGCGGATGTGGAGTCGACCTGGTCGAGAAATCGGTCCTCAGTCCTCGTGGTCGAGGCTCCAGGCTCCAGGCTCCAGGGGTTTGTCGGGTCGTCAGGACGGTGTGGGCGCATCGCCGATGGCGAGTCGTTCCCAGTAAGTCCGGGTGAGCCAAGAGCTGGCGCGGGGCGAGGCCCGAAGCTGAGGACTGAGGTCTGAGGTCTGAGGACTCGCTGCGCGCAGCGCAGCGGCCGCGTCAGCGCAGCGCGAGCTCCGCCGTCAGCATGGCGGTGCGCGGAGGGCCGGCGAGGACGGCGAGGGCGTTCGTGCCGGCGCGGACGTAGCGTGTGTCGAGGAGGTTCTCGATCCGCAGGGTCGCGCGCAGCGTCGGGGTGCGCCAGCCGACGGCGCCGTCGAGGCGCGTCCACCCCGGGATCTCGGTGGTGTCCGGGAGGGTACGGGAGCTGGTCACGATGCCGCCGGCGCCCAAGGTGGGGCCGCTCTTCTTCGGGCTCGAGAAGTCGAGCTGGCCCCAGAGCGACGCGGTGTGCCGAGCGGCATAGGGGAGGGGCGTGCCGACGAGCGCGGGGTTCGGGTCCTCCGCGATGGCGGCGTCGACGTACGCGTAGCTCGCGAACGCCCGGGCCCACTCCGCGGGCTTTGCCGTCACGACCAGCTCGGCGCCCGCGCTCCGCGCCGCGCCGCGCTGAACCTGGAACGCGGGCGCGTTCGGATCGGCGACCGAGATGTTGGCGTTGCGGATGAAGAACCCGCCGGCGTCGGCGACGAGGCGATCGCGCGCCGTCACGACGCGCACGCCGGCTTCGGCGCCCAGGCTCTGCTCGGGCGCGAGGACGCCGCCGTCGGCGGCCACGCCGATCACCGGCCAGAAGCCGCGGCTCACGTTGCCGTAGACGATCACGGGCTCGAGCGGCCGGAGCACCACGCCGGCGCGCGCCGACGGCTCGGTCGAGCCGGCCTCGCTCACCGCGCCGACGAGGGCGCTCTGTTGCTGGTACGCGTCGACCCGCGCGCTCACGAGGAAGGCGAGCCGCCGCCCGACGGCGACGAGGTCGCTCGCGTACACGCCCGCGGTGCGGTAGCGCCACCGGTTGCGCGGCCCGGAGAGCTCGGCGGGCGGGAGCGGGGCTCCGTAGGCGGGGCGGTGCACGTCGATGTCCGAGGGCGTCGCGGGATCCGAGCTCGCCGCGCGCCAGAACACGATCTCGTGTCCGGCGTCGACGCCCGTGACGATCTCGTGCTCGAGCGGGCCGGTCCGCACGCTGCCCCGAGCCGCGACCTGCACCGCGGTGTCGAGGCTGCGGCTCGCGAGGTGGAGCTGGATGCGAGAGAGCGTCCGTTGGTCCTCGGAGAGCGCGATCGGGAGGAGGTCGCGCTCGGCGTTGCCGCCGGTCTGGCTCTGCGTCGTCACGACGAGCCTCCACCGTCGCGAAAGGCGGTGAACGAGCTCGACGCGCCCGAGCGTGCCGTCGAACGTCGCGAGCGGGAGGTGCGGCTCGATGAAGGTCCGCTCGACCGGGAGCGCGTGCGGATTGCCTCCCACGATCGGGACGCCGAAGGGGTCGGCCCGATAGGCCGCGAAGTACCCTTGGAGCTCGGCGGTGACGGTGGTCGCGTCCGCCAGATCGACCTGCACGCTCGGGTTCAGGAGGAGGCGTCGGAAGTCGTTGAAGTCGCGCGGTCCGTCGGTGGTCTCTCCCGCCGCGACGACGCGGTAACGGAGCCGGTCGTTCACGGGGCCGGTCGTGTCGACGTCGGCGCGGAAGGTGCCGAAGCTTCCGGCGCGCAAGGTGATGACCTCGGACCGCGTGCGCTGCGGGCGCTTCGTGATCACGTTGATCGAGCCACCCGGGAGCCCAGCTCCCCAGAGCGCCGACGCTGGGCCGCGCAGGACCTCGACGCGCTCGACGTTGGCGGCGTCCGTGGCGCTCGGCCCCGAGTAGGCGCCACGGAAACCGTTGCGGAACAGCGTCCCCGCCCAGACCCGGAACCCGCGGACGTAGAAGTCGTCCCAGGTCCCGCCGTTGCCCGTCCCGAGCTGGACGCCCGGAGCGAGGGGCAGGACGTCCTCGATGCGGCGCGCCTGGAGATCGTCCATCAGCTCGCGGCGCAGGATCGTGATGCCTTGAGGCTGACCGACGACGTCGCGCTCGGTGCGCGACGCCGACACCTGCTCTGCAGGCGCGTAGCTGCGTTCGCCTCGGACCACGACCTCCTCCGCGGCGGCGGGCGAGGAGAGGCAGATCGACGCTCCGAGCACGAGGGTGGTCGAGCGGGGCGGAAGGCGGTTCCCCATGGGAGCATGCATCGATACGGGCTTTCCCCGCTCCCGTGCAAGCGGCCTATTCTATGGTCCTCTCGCGTCTGCTCGCGCCCGGTCGATCCCGGGCGTCGGGAGCTCCGATGCCCCCACTCGCCGCTCTCAGCGCCGTCGACGAAGCAGCGTTCGAGGCCGAACGACTCGGACCGATGCGGACGCGTGTGGCCGTCATCGCGGTCGTCATGGCGGCCATCTGGACGTTGCAGTTCGTGCTCTGGGAGCCGGAGATCCTGCCGGTTCGCGCGTACTCGCTCGCGTACCGTGGCACGGAGCTCGTCCTCTGTTCGGCTCTGTTCGTGCTGGCGCTCCGCGCTCGCCGGCTCGCCGTCCTGCAGTGGGGGACGACCGCGCTCATGACGTCGCTCACGGTCGCCCACGGGCTGGCGCTTCTCGTCGTCACCGACGAATGCGTGGTCGGGTTCACCCTGACCATGGAGTGGGGGCAGATGGTGACGGTGCTCGCCGCGATGTTGATGTTCCGCCCCGCGGTGGCGCTGCTCGCTGCGACGTTCGTCGTCGGCGTGCTCGCGACGGCCGCGCGCGCGAAATGGGACGCCGACCTCGGCGACCACGCGGTGCTCGCCGGTATCTACGCCATCGTCGCCATGCACGTGCGAAACGTCGATCGGCTGCGGCGGAGCGAGTTCGAGACGCGAACGCGTCTCGAGCGCGCCAACGCGGAGCTCCGCAAGAACGACGAGGCGCGGAGCCGCCTGTTCGTGAACCTGAGCCACGACTTCCGCACGCCGCTGGCGTTGATCCATGCGGAGGCCGAGACCGCGGACAGGGAAGGGACCTCCGAGCAGCGCAGGACCACCGCCCTCGCGCGCATCCGTCTCAACGCCGCGTCCCTGGCGGAGCTCGTGAACCAGCTCCTCGAGCTCGCCAGGCTCGACGCGGGGCGCGCGCCGCGATCGCCGAAGGCGTTCGATCTCGTCGCGCTCGCTCGGCGCGTCGTCGCGCAGTTCCAGGGCGCGCACGGCGCGGCGAAGGTGGAGCTCGTCGCGAACGACGAAGGGCTCGTGGCCCACGCCGATCCGGGGCACGTCCGACGGATCCTCGCGAACGTGGTCGACAACGCGACGCGCCAGGTCCGTGACGGCGCCGGACGCGTCCGCGTCGAGGTTCGCAGCGACGGTGATGACGTGGTCGTCGACGTCGTCGACGGCGGGCCGGGGATCCCGCCGGAGCGTCGCGAGCGCATCTTCGAGCGGTTCGCGACGTTCGATCGAGCCGGCGGTCTCGCATCCGGCATCGGCCTGCCGGTCGCTCGCGAGCTCGCGGAGCTCGAGGGAGGCGCGCTCGATCTCGTCGACGGCGCCGCGCAGACCACGTTCCGCCTCCGCTTGCCGCGATCGAGCGAGCCGCCCGTCGCGCTGCCGAGCCTCGTGCCTGCCGTGGCCGCGACGACCCACGAAGGCGAAGTGCGCGCCGAGACGGCCCGGACGACGGATGCCCGCGGCGGACGACGCGTCGTGCTCGTCGTCGAAGACCACGCGGAGATGCGTGGGTTGCTCGTGGAGCTGCTCGAGGGCGATTTCGCCGTCGTCACGGCCGCCACGTTCTCGGATACGTGCGCCGAGCTCGAGAATCTCGTCCCGGCGGCGATCCTCGCGGACGTCATGCTGCCCGACGGCGACGGCTACCAGCTCCTCGAACGCGTCCGCGCATCGCGGTTGCTCGACGGCGTCCCCGTCCTCTTGGTGTCGGCGCTCGGCGAGACCGAGCAGCGGGTGCGGGGGCTCGCGGCCGGCGCGGACGACTACATCGCGAAGCCGTTCTCGGGCGCCGAGCTCGTCGAGCGCGTGCGGTCGGCGTGCGAGCGCGCGCAGAGGCGAGCGCTCGCGCTCGAGGCGCAGCGGCGGGATTTCCAGGCCGAGCTGCACGACGGCGTCACGGCGTCGCTCTCGAGGGCGGCGATGCTGCTCAACGCGCCCGACGTCGGGGCGGAGCACGTGGAGCGCGCGCGCCGCGTCGTCGTCGAGGCGCTCGCCGAGGCGCGCGGGCTCTTGGCCGTCGCCGACGGCGCGCCCGTCCCGTGGGCGAGGCTCGTCGAGGCCTTGAACGCCGACGTCGATTCCGTCGCCGGTGGGTTCTCGGTGGAGGTCTCGCTCGACGTGGAGAACGACGGCTCGGTGAACGTGCTCTCGGCGATCGAGCAACACACGCTGCGGCGCGTGCTGCGGGAAGCGCTCACCAACGCGCTCAAGCACGCCGAGCCTCGTCACGTGCGCTGCCGTCTGCGCGGCGAAGGGGGACGCGTCACGCTCCACGTGGAGGACGACGGGAGACCGGGCGAGCCGACGGGGGCCGGACGCGGCCTCGCGATCGCCCGGCGGCGGCTGGAGAAGCTCGGGGGCGAGGTCCGGTGGGCTCGGAGCGAGCGGGGCGGCAGCGTGCTCTCGGCGAGCTTCCCGCACGCGCACGTGCGAGAGGTCAGCGCCGGTCGAGCAGGCCGAGTCGAAGCGCGGACATGACGGCCTCGGTGCGCGTCCCGACGCTGAGCTTGCGATAGATGTTGCGCACGTGGGTCCGCAGCGTGTTCAGGCTGACGCCGAGCGCGTCCGCCGACTGCTCGTAGGTCCCTCCCGTCGCGAGCTCGCCGAGCACCCGAAGCTCCTGCGCCGTGAGCGGCTCGTGCTCCGCCGGCGGCGGCGTGGTCGGGAGCGCCGCGACGAGCCCGAGCACCCTCCGCGCCACGGCGGCGGACATCGGCGCCCCGCCCGCGAGGGCATCGTCGAGCGCGGCGCGCAGCCGGAGGGGCACGTCGTCCTTGAAGATGTAGCCCCTCGCGCCCGCGCGAAAGGCTGCGAGGACGCGGGCGTCGTCGCGGTGGACGGTGAGCACGACGAACGGCACGTCGGGCCAACGTTCCGTCAAAGCTCGGACGAGCTCGACGCCGTCTCCGTCCGGGAGCCCGAGATCGACGAACGCGGCGTCGGGTGCCTCGGACCGAGCGAGCGCGCCGGCGAACGTCGTCTCCGTCACGATCGTGAAGGGCTCCTTCGCGAGGACGAGCCGTACGTCGTCGAGGAAGCCCTCGTCGTCGTCGACGAACAGGATGCGCTTCGCTGCCTGACTCACCGATCCCGCGGAAGGATACCATGGTGCGCCGCGCGGCACGGCTCGAGCACGAGCCGTGCCGCATGCGCCGCCGCGTGGATCGGCGTGACCTTCAGCCAGGAGCGCTCGAGCTCATGGAGTGACCTGGAGCTCGAAGGTGTTGGAGGCGGGATAACCGCTGATCGACAGGTGGCAGACGTAGAAGCCCGGGGTCGTGATGCCGGGGAAGGACGCGCTCGTCGCCGTCCGCGTCGTCGCCACCTGCGGCGGCGCCTCGCCGACCGGGCACTGGAGCGTCAGGCCGGTGCCGAGATCCAGGTTGACGCCGGTGACGTCGATCGGAGCGCCGGCCGCGACGCTGGTGGGGGCGTTCGTCACGAGCGGCCCCAGCGAGACGAAGACGTCGGGCGTGACCACGGTCCCTCCGCCCGGCGCCGGATTCGTGATCTCGAACTGGAGGAACGAAGGCGTTCCGTCGAGCAGCTCGACGGGGACCGTGAAGCGGAGCGACGTCTCCGTGGCGGACGTGACCTGGATCATCGTGTCCGTGAGGATCTCGCGAACGGTCGTGACCCCCGGGACGAAGCCGGTCCCGCGGATGGTCACCTCCTGGTTCGGGTGGTTCTGCGTGAACATGGCCGGGGAGATCGGATCCCTCGCCAGCACGGGGGTCGGGTTGCCCGCCACGACGTCGATCGTGACCGTGTTCCCCGAGCCCGAGCCGGGGCTCGTCGCCTGGATCGAGATGGTTCCCGGCTGCGTCAGGAGGGCCTTCGGCAGGGTGACGGTGCACGACGAGAGGAACCGCTGGCAGTAGCCGAGGAAGTGGGCCGGACCGCCGTTGTGGCTCGCCGTGATCGCCGTGCGCGACACGAACGTCGGGTCCGGCTTCGTGCTTCCGAGCGTGATCGGGATGTCGCCCGTCCCGACGCCGAGAACGTTGGGCGAGACGCTCTCCATGTTCGGAACGGGGTTGGTCCCCGTCACGGTGAAGGCGATCTCCGCGCTCTGCGCGCCCGAGGCGCTGGTGCCCACGCTGATCCAGTGCGTTCCGGCCGTCTCGAGGATGCCCGGCTGCAGGGTGAGCGTGATCGACGACGGGCCGTTCACGGTGGTGGTCGCGTCGCCGACGACCGAGACGGGGAGCGGCACCTCGTCACCCGGGGCACGCCAATAGACCGTCGACCCGTTCACGACGAACGCGGTGCCCGTGAGCGTGAGGGTGACGACCGACGTCGACCCGAACGCTTGCGTGTCGGGCGAGACGCTCGTGAGGGTCGGAACCGGGTTGCCCGTCGTCCCGACGGTGAGCGTGACGGGCGCCGACGTCGGGCTGCTCGGGTTCTTCACCGTGATCTCGTGCGTGCCCGGCGCGGCGAGCATGTCCTCGGGGACTTGCGCGTAGACGAGGAGCCCGCTGATCCACGTCGTCGGCAGCGGCGTGCCGTCCGCGAAGACCTGCGCGCCGTAGACGAACGTGTCCGAGACCGCTCCGACGGCGAGGCTCAGCGCCGCGCTGCCGGCCCGCACGGTGGCGGGCGAGATGGAAGAAATCACCGGCGCGGACGTCTCCGCCTCGACCGTGAAGGTGAGGGGGTCGGTGCTACCGTTCGGGGTGTTGACGCGGATCGACACGACCCGCGGCGAGGCGAGCTCGCTCGCCGGGATGGTCGTGGTTGCGGACGTCGCGTCGGCGACGGTCAGCGGGTACGCCGTACCGCCGAAGTCGAGCACCGCGCCGGGGACGAAGCCGGTCCCCTGGACGGTGACGAGCGTGTCGGGCGCGCCCGCCGTCACTTGGCTCGGGGTGATGGACGTCAGCGTCGGGGCGACGGCGGGCAAGACCGTGAAGACCTTCGGCGCGCTGGAGCCGCCGCCCGGCGTCGGGTTGTGGATCGTCACGTCGTACGAGCCCGGCGTCGTCAAGAACTCCTGGGTGATCGTCGCAGTCGCGCTCGTCGCGCTCTGCACGTTCGTGGCGAGCGCCATGCCGTCGAAGAAGACCCGCGCGCCCGTGACGAAACCCGTCCCCGTGAGCGTGATCACGATGGACGAGGTGCCCGCCATCGCCTCCGTCGGCGTCATGTCGGTGAGCGTGGGCACGGGGTTGGTCGGACCGACGACGTTGAAGACGATCGAGTCGTCGCTCAGCCCGCCGCCCGGCGGCGGCGTGTAGACGCGAACGCGGAAGCTCCCTGCGGTCGCGAGGAGCGAGCTCGGGACGATGGCCTCGAGCTCGGTCGACGACACGAACTCGGTCGAGAGCTCCTGCGTGTCGTTCACGACGACCTTCGACGATTGGACGAAGCTCGAGCCGGTGACCGTGATCATCGTGTCGACGTCCCCGACGTTGCCGCTCCGGGGAGACATGGCCGAGAGCACCGGCTTCGGGTTCTGCGGCACGGCGACGACGGAGACCTCGAGCGTGCTGCTCGCACCGCCTCCGGGCGGCGGCGTCACGACGCCGACGGGGAAGACGCCGGGCTCGGCGAAGAGAGCCTTCGGCGCGACCGCGGTGAGCTGCGTCGTGCTGACGAAGGTCGTCTGGAGGGGAGAGCCGCTCCACGTGGCGTAGGACGACGGCACGAAGTTCGTCCCGACGAACGTGAGGGTCGTGTCGTCGCTGCCCTGATCGATGCTCGTGGGCGTGACGGACCCGAGGGTCGGCGCCGGAGCGACGGTCGGCTCGACGGCGAGCGTGAGCGCGCGCTGCACCCGGTTCGTCCCCGAGTCCTTCACGAGGACGTTGAACGTGCTCACGGCAGGCTCGGTCGGCGTCCCGGAGATCACACCGTCCGTCCCGAGCAGCAGCCCGGCCGGGAGCCCCGTGCCTCCGGTGCCGATGCTCCACGTGTACGGCGGCGTCCCGCCGGTGGCCTCGAGGGTCGCGCCGTAGGCCGATCCCACCGTGGCGTTGGGCAGCGTCCTCGTCTTGATGAAGACGGGGTTCGGGTTCTGCGCGGGGACGAACTGCGAGAAGTGCATCGTCCGCGCCTCGAGCGTCCCGTTCGTGAGGTTGCCGACCGTCTCGAGCGCGGAAAACTCGGTCGATCCGTTGGGCGCCGTGAGGACCTGAGCTTGCTCGATGCTCGCGCCGGGCGGCAGGAGCGTCGCGTCGAAGGGGATCACGACGCTGACGACCTTCGCGAACGCGAGGCCTTCGGGCTCCATCTGGAAGGCCTGACCGAGCGCGGGGCCACCGAGGACGTCGGCGCTCGGCGCGTCGATGCCGGTCACGGTGATCGTCGTCGATCCGGAGAGCGCGCCGGCCGGAATCACGACCCTCGCGCCGGCGGGGTGCTCGACCGTCCCGCCCTCGGCGCCGACGACCTTCGATACCGACGTGCGGTCGACCACCTTCGGCGCGGAATCCGGCGGCTGCCCGACGTCCGAGCTGGACCCGCCACATCCCTGCAATCCCACGAGCGCCGTCACGAGCCCGACGAATGCGAGCTCCCGCAGGGACTTCGAGATCATGTTCACCTCCTCGCGGTCATCGACGAAGCGGATGACCGCCCCAGCCGACCACGATCGCCCGCGGAAAGCGTGGGGCTCAATCGCATGGACATGTGAGCGCGCCTCCGGCGCGCTCACGGTCCTCGGTCCTCAGTCCTCAGCGGGGTCGTGCCGCGCGGGCCGATTGGTCGTGCGGACCGAGCGCCGCGTCGGGGCTCCTGCGAGTCCGTACCTGGAGAGTGAGCACCAGCGACGCGGTCGTGAAGGAGCCCGTCCCCGATGGCGGATGGCGCCCGCAGTCCGAGAGAAGCCAAAGCTGAGGACTGCTTCAATGAAGCAGATACTTCCTCCCCCCATCGACCACCGGCCCCGCGTCCCGCGGCGGCGGGGCCTTGTGCTCGAGCCGGAGGTCGACGCGATGCACGGCGCCTTCCTGCACGTCGACCTCGACCGAAGCTTCGGAGTCGGGGATCCGCGGGTGCGTCGTGTTGATCGTGACCTTCCCGACCGGGACGCCGTCGATTCGGTAGTAGCCCTTCAGGTCCGTGGTGGTGTGGAGCGGGTGGAGGAAGACGAAGACGTCCGCTTCGGCGTACGGGCGATCGCGATCGCTCAGGCGGTAGCGGCCCGGCTTCTTCGGGTAGAGCTTCACCGGATCGCCGTTCGGCGTCGCCATCATCATGACCCCCGAGGGGCCGGGCGTGAGCACCGGCGTCCAGAACTCCTTCGAGAGGTTCTTCACCTCGAGCCGCTGACCGAACGTCATCGTCACGGTGCGCTTTGCGTACCCGCAGCCTTCGATCGTCAGCTGCTTCGCTTCCTCCTTTTCGGGGATGAAGAAGCCGCTGTAGCCCGTGACGGCGACGATCGCGTCGGCGAGGGGACGAGCGCCGTCCGGACCTTGCGGCGGGCCCTCGCGGAACGCGCGGCCGTACGTGTTCACGGCGTCCGGGCACCTCTTGAAGTCGCTGCGACGCTCCGGCGCCGGATCGCCCGTGACCGTGATCGTGCCCTCCACGCTGCCCGTGGGGCCCGTGTACGCAGGCAGGTTCTCCGGGTTGACCATCGCCGCGACGCTCGCCGTGGGGACGGGCGTGGCGTTGACCGGTGCGGCGTCGCCCTTCGCCGTCGCCTGGGGCGAGGCGTCGGCGCCACCCTCGGATTTCGAGCAGCCGCCACAGCCGCCGATGCCCGAGGCGATGAGCAATGACGAGAGGGCGATGGCAGCTCGCAACGACCGCTCAGCCTCCCGGCGCCGCGAACGTCTTCTCGCTCGCCTCGACGGCGACGTCGAGCGGGAGGGACGGCACGACACCGAGCGCGATGACGAGGATCGCGGACACGACGAGCGCCGTCGCGACGTAGCCGGAGCGCATCGGCGTGGCGATGGGGGCGCCGGCCGCGGGCTCGCGCATGTACATGAACACGAGCACGCGCAGGTAGTAGTACGCGGCGATGACGCTGTTGAAAAACGCGATGATCGTGAGCGCGTAGAAGCCGGCGTCGATGGCGGCGCGGAAGATGAACCACTTGCCGAAGAAGCCGGCCGTCGGCGGGATGCCCGCGAGCGACACGAGGAACAGCGAGAAGGCGAGGGCGGCGGCCGGGTGGCGGCGGCCGATGCCTGCGAGGTCCTCGTAGCTCACGGCCTCGGCGCCTTTGCGGCCGCAGAGGATGAGCGCGCCGAACGCGCCGGCGGTCGAGACCGTGTACGTGAGCAGGTAGAAGAGGACGCTCGCCGTCGCGGTCCCCATCGAGTGGATCGTGGCGACGACGCCGACGAGGAGGTAGCCCGCGTGCGCGATGCTCGAGTAGGCGAGCATGCGCTTCACCGACTCCTGCTGGCCGGCGATGAGGTTCGCCACCGTCATCGTGAGCACGGCGATCCACGCCAGCACCGGCGGCCAGCCGGCGGCCCACGACATGAGGCCCTGGTCGCTGAAGCACGTCAGAAGGACGCGCAGCAGCATGGCGAAGGCGCCGCACTTCACCACCGCGGCCATGTACGTGGTCGCGGGCGTGGGCGCGCCCTCGTACGCGTCGGGCGCCCACATGTGGAAGGGCACCGCGCTCACCTTGAAGACGAGGCCGACGAGGACGAGCACGAGCGCGACGAGGATCATCGTCTGGTGCTGTCCGCCCGCGCGGATCGCGTTGCCGATGCCGACGAGATCCGTGTGGCCCGTCGCCCCGTAGAGGAGCGCGAAGCCGTAGAGCAGGATGGCCGCGGCGAACGAGCCGAGCAGGAAGTACTTCAGCGCGCCCTCGGCCGAGCGCGGAGACGTGCGGCGGAACGCGGTGAGCGCATAGGCGCCGATCGACATCGTCTCGAGGCCGATGAAGACCATGAGCGCGTCACCGGCGGCCGCGACCATCATGCCGCCGATCGTCGAGAAGATGAGCAGGCCGTAGAACTCGCCGCGCTCGAGCCCGTGCTCCCGGAGGTAGCCGCCGGCAAGGAGGGCGGCGAGGGCTCCGCCGAGGCAGAAGAGGCCGTCGAAGAAGATCGTGAACCGATCGATGACGAGCCACGGCGCGAGCAGCTCGCGCTCGGCGACGTCTTCGACGCCGTACAGCCACGCGCCGACGGAGAAGGCGAAGCCCGCGACGAACACGATCGTCGCGCCGAGAGCGAGCCCGGCAGCGCGGTTCTGCTTGGGGGTCAGCGCCTCGGCGAGCATCAGGAGCAGCGCGCCGAGCGCGAGGATGAGGAGCGGGGAGAGGACGAACGCGAGCGCCATCATGATCGATCTCTTCTCCCGTCAGTGACCGTGGCCATCGTGAGCGCCGCCGCCGGCGGGCCGGCTGCCTTCGTTTCCGAAGCTGAGGCCACCGGGCGTGGGCTCGGGCGACGGGCCGACGGGCGGCGGGGTGTCGGGGCGGCGGATGCCGAGGCGGATCGGGCCCTCGTAGAACTTGGTCCCGCCGCCGGGCAGCTTCCCGCGCGTCTCGTAGTCGACGAGGATGCGCTCGACCGCTCCGTGCATCTGGTTGACGAGCAGGTTCGGCGCGAGGCCGAGGACGAACATCGCGATGACGAGCGGCGCCACGGCGATCATCTCGCGCGCGTTGATGTCGGACAGACGCTTGTTCTCGTCGCGCGTGATGGGCCCGAAGAACATCTTCTGGACCGCCGTGAGCATGTAGAGCGCGGCGAGGATGACGCCGAGCGCGGCGCCGACGGCCTGGATGCCGTTGACGTGGCCGAGCTTGTCGGACGCGTACGTGCCCGTGATGATCAAGAACTCGCCGACGAAGCCGTTGAGCCCGGGGACGCCGATGCTCGCCATCGTCGAGATGATGAACAGCGCCGTGTAGACGGGCATCACCTTCGCGAGGCCGCCGAAGTCGTCGAGCATGCGCGTGTGGCGGCGGTCGTAGATGACGCCGACGAGGAGGAACAGCGCGCCGGTCGTGACGCCGTGGTTGATCATCTGGAGGATGGCGCCCTCGATCGAGCCGCGCGTGGCCGCGAAGATGCCGAGCATCACGTAGCCGAGGTGCGCGACCGACGAGTACGCGACGAGGCGCTTCACGTCGTCCTGGCGCCACGCGCAGAGCGCGCCGTAGAGGATGCCGCCGAGGACGGCGACGCCGCCGAGCGTGGCCGCGAACTCGGCCGAGACCTCCGGGAAGAGGCCCATGCAGAAGCGCAGGTAGCCGTAGGTCCCCATCTTCAGGAGCACGGCCGCGAGGATGATGGATCCCGCGGTCGGCGCCTCCGTGTGGGCATCGGGCAACCACGTGTGCACCGGCCACATCGGGACCTTGATGAAGAACGAGATCGCGAACGCGAACCAGAGCCAGATCTGGAGGTGCCGCGGGAACTGGAGGCGCTGGAGCTCGAAGAAGTCGAACGTCGCCGTCCCGCCGGTGACGCGGCTGTACGTGTACGCGAGGTACAGGATGGCGGCGAGCATGAGGAGGCTGCCCGCCATCGTGTAGAGGAAGAACTTGAGCGCCGCCTTGATGCGGTTCGTCCCTCCCCAGACCCCGATCATCACGTACATCGGGATCAGCATCACCTCCCAGAAGACGTAGAAGAGGAAGAGGTCGAGCGCGACGAACGCGCCGATCATCCCCGCTTCCAGGAGCAGGAGCGCGAAGCACCAGTCCTTGATGCGCGTGTGGATGCTCCCGAAGGAGACGTACGCGGCGATCGGCGTGATGAAGACCGTCAGGATGACGAGCCAGAGCGAGATGCCGTCGATCGCCACGTGGTAGTGGATGCCGAAGCGCTCGATCCACACCACGTCCTGGTTGAAGTGGAACGTGCGCCCCATGTCGACGCGGAGCAGCGGGATCGAGGCTGCCAGCGTCGCGAGCATGACGAGCAGCGTCGTCGCCTTGAGCAGGCGCGGCGCCTGGCGCGGCATGAACAGGATCGCGATCGAGCCCGCGAGCGGCAGGCCGATGAGCCACGACAGGAGCGTGGGCATCTCCTCCGGCTGCGCGTCGGCGGCGCCTTCGGTCGCGACGGCGGCCGCGCTCGGCCACATGTTCGCGATGAAGAGCGCGAACAGGCCGGCGATGAACGCGAGCGGAGCACGCGTGCGCCAGCCGTGACCCTGCGGGACGAGCCACGCGACGACCGCGGCGACGAGCAGCGGGATCAGCGAGCCCACCGTCGCGTTCGCCTGGCTGAACGACGCGAGGTCCTTCTCGTTGCCACGGCCGAGGAGCTGCGTCGCCACGACGAGCAGGACGACGGCGGCCAGGAAGGCGAACAGCGGCGTCGTCCAGGCCGGGCGGCCCGAGGTGGTGTCGTGCGGGAGCTGAGAGGGAGAGGTCTTGGTCGCCATGGCCGTCAGTTCCCCCTCGGCTGGTTGCCGCGCTCGCGGACGCCGCCGCCCGGCGGGACCGGTCGGCTGATGGTGTAGACCTTCGAGTCGATTCGGCCGAAGGCGTTCTTCACCTCGAGCTTCACCGTCTGACTCTTGCCGTCGGGGACGTGGACTTTGATCTGCGCCGCCGTCGGCGAAAACTCCGCCGACTGCGGCTCCTTCGTGGCGTCGGGATACCAGCGGTACGAGTAGCTCGGGCCCGGGCTGGCCACGAGCGTGTAATCACCGTCCTTCTCGTCGATCGTGAACGCGGCGTGCGGCTGGACGAAGAACCAGCCGACCGCGGCGAGGCCGATCACCATGATGGCGGCGTACACGTGGACGACGCCGTTCTGGAACACGCGCAGGACGGTGCCGGTCGCCGCGACGACGAGCGACGTGAGCCGCGCCAGGACGAAGTCGATGATGCCCTGATCGACCGAGGTCGCCGTGTCGGCAAGGGCGTCCACGCTGGCGACGACGGTCTTGTCGTACGCCTCGTCGACGCGCCACTTGTCGAGGAGCAGGCGGTAGAGCTTCGGCACCTTGAGCATGGCGTCGCGCGCCGGCTTGCCCTTCTCCTTGACGTAGACCCAGTACGCGAACCCGGCGCCGACCGCGAAGGCGGTGAACGCACCGAAGGTGGAGAGCAGCTCACGCGAGTGCGCGAGGTGGTGCTCGGCCATCGTGAGGCCACGCTGCGCGTCCGCGAAGAGCGGGTCGAGCCAGTGATCGAGCGGGAGGAAGTCGAAGTCCGGCTTGATCAGCTTGATCGCGGCGGGGTTGAAGATGCCGGCCACGATCGCCGCGGCGCCGAGGATGAGCAGCGGGATCGTCATCGTGCGAGGCGACTCGCGCGGCGGCAGACCCGGCTGCGAGAGGTCCTCGTGGTGGTGATGCTCCTCGTCGTCGCCGTGATCGTGGTGCTCGTCGTCGTGGTGGCTCTTGTGCACCTGCGACGGGCGGCCGATCGTCCAGCCGCGGAAGTCACCCCAGAAGGTGAGGAAGACGCAGCGGCACATGTAGAACGCCGTCATCGTCGCGGCGGCGATCGCCATGCCCCAGAGCACCCACGGCGCCCACGACGGCCACTGCCAGGGCTTCGGGCCGGCGGCGAGGTCGACGCCGGTCGGCGTGGAGACGAGCACGCGCGCGAGGATCTCGTCCTTCGAGAAGAAGCCGCTCGTGAGCGGGAAGCCGATGATCGCGAGCGTCGACGCGACGAAGGTCCAGTACGTGAGCGGCATGTACTTCCGCAGGCCGCCCATGTTCCGCATGTCCTGCGACCGCACGTCGTCGTGGATACGGGCGTGCATCGCGTGGATCACGCTGCCGGCGCCGAGGAAGAGGCACGCCTTGAAGAACGCGTGCGTGAAGACGTGGAAGAAGCCCGCCGTGAAGGCGCCGACGCCGCAGCCGAGCACCATGAAGCCGAGCTGGCTCACGGTGGAGTAGGCGAGGACCTTCTTGATGTCGTTCTGTACGAGCGCGATCGATGCGGCGAGCAGGGCGGTCGCCGCGCCCGTGAATGCGACGACGAGCATCGCCGCGGGCGCGAGGACGAACACGAAGGAGAGACGGCAGAGCAGGTAGACGCCCGCCGTGACCATCGTGGCCGCGTGGATGAGGGCGCTGACGGGCGTGGGGCCGGCCATCGCGTCCGGGAGCCAGACGTAGAGCGGGATCTGCGCGCTCTTGCCGGTCGCGCCGAGGAAGAGCATGAGGCTCGCCGCCGTCGCGGCCGTGATCGCCCACGGCGTGTCGGGCTGGAGCTTGTGGAGCGGGATCTTGAGGCCGAGGAGCGTGTAGTCCTCGAACCGGCCGCCGCCGATCGGCCAGAGGTGGATCGCGCCGGGGCCCGATCCGGGCGGGTTGTTGAAGCTCGTGACGAGGTTGTTCGCGTTGTTCTGGATGCCCGTCCAGTCGAGCGACCCGCAGTACACCGCGAAGATGAACATCGCGACGATCAAGCCGAAGTCGCCGATGCGGTTCGCGATGAACGCCTTCTTGCCGGCCGCGGCGTTGGGGGTCTTGTTGTACCAGAAGCCGATCAGCAGGTACGAGCAGAGGCCGACGCCCTCCCAGCCGACGAAGAGCACCGGCAGGTTGTCCCCGAGGATGAGGACGAGCATCGAGAAGATGAAGAGGTTCAGGTAGCAGAAGAAGCGCCAGAACCCCTTGTCCTCGGCCATGTACTCGGTCGAGTAGACGTGGATGAGGAAGCCCACGCCGGTGACGACGAGCATCATGACGCCGGAGAGCGCGTCGACGCTGAAGCGGAGGTCGACGGCGATCCGGCTCGCGCCGGTGCCGGAGAGCTTCATCCACTCCCAGGCGGTCCAGACGAGCTTCTGAGGCGTGCCCTCGGCTCCGGCGTGCTTGGCCGCATCCGTCAGGTCGTTGAGCGCGGCGAACGTGACGATCGCGCACGCGAAGCTGATGCCGACCGCGGAGAGCGCCATGAGCCGGACGGCGGACTTGCCGAGCCGGCGCCCGAAGACACCGTTCACGAACGCTCCGAGGAGCGGCATCGCCAGCACGACGGCGATGAGCGAGAAGTCGTTCGGTGCGAAGAGTGAGAAGAGGGCTTTCATGGCCTCAGTTCTTGAGCAGGTCCGCTTCGTCGGACCGCACCGTGCGGCGGATGCGGAAGAGCGAGATGACGATCGCGAGGCCGACGGCGACCTCGGCGGCCTCGGCCGCGATGATGAAGAACGCGAAGATCTGGCCCGTGTGGGCGCCGACGTGCGTGGCCTGGCGGTTGAACGCGACGAGCGCCAGGTTCACGGCGTTCAGCATGATCTCGAGGCTCATCAGCGTGACGAGCACGTTGCGCCGAACGAGGAAGCCGACGCCTCCGACCGTGAAGAGCAGCGCCGACAGGGCGACGTAGTGTTCGACGGGGATCACTGGTGAGCCTCCCTGGTGATGCCGCCGGGCGTACGGGGCGCGCCCTCGGGCGAGGCGACCGGCACGTCGCGGAGGGCCTCCGCGGGCGACTTCGCGAGGGCGATCTCGGCCTTCGTCCTGCCGCGGGCGACGGCCACGGCGCCGATGATCGCGACCATGAGCAGCGCGCTCGACAGCTCGAACGGGACGATGCCCTCCGTGAAGAGCGTGCGTCCGAAGGCGTCGACGCTGCCGAAGTCGTTCGTGACCTCCACGAGCGCCTTTGCGCCCTCGGGCGTCTTCGGCGCCGTGCGGACGAGCAGCCCCATCGCGCCCAAGCCGACCGCGGCGAACACGACCGCGCCGATCGTGCGCGGGACGCGCCCGCGGTTGTCGCTCGGCGTCTTGGCGCTCGGGCCGAGGAGCATGATGACGAACAGGAACAGGACGACGATCGCGCCCGCGTAGACGATGAGCTGGATCGCGGCGAGGAACTGCGCGTTGAGCGCGAGGAAGAGACCCGCGATGCTGAGGATCATCAGGAGGAGCCCCATCGCGCCGCGGATCGGGTTCTTCGCCACGACGACGCCGAGCGCCCCCGCGAGCGCGAGGGTCGCGCAGACGTAGAAGTAGGCTTGGCCGAGAGCGGTCATCGTTTCGCCTCACTGCGCCGCTCAGCGGCGGCGATCGAGAGCCGGCGAGCTTCCCGAGGAGTCGGCTTCATGCCTCACCCCAGGGCTTGACGGTCAGCTTCGCGTCCGCGCCGCGGCGCTCGCCGCGCACGTACGCCTCGAACTCCTTGCGGAACTTCTTGATGTACCCGAGCGCCGGCATCGCCGTGCCTTCGCCGAACGCGCAGATCGTGTTGCCCATGATCCCGTTGGCGATGTCGTGCAGGGAGTTGAGCTCCTCCATCGTGCACGTGCCCTCCATCAGCTTCTCCGCAATGCGGAAGAGCCAGCCGGAGCCCTCACGGCACGGCGTGCACTGGCCGCACGACTCGAAGCGGTAGAACCGCATCAGGTTGTGGAAGCACGCGACCGGGTCGGTGCCCTCCGCCATGACCGTCGCGCAGCAGGTGCCGAGCATCGTCCCCATGTTGCGGAACGTGTCGACGCCCATCGGGACGTCGAGGACGCTCTTGCCGTGCCACGGGTGGAGCGGGTTCTTCTCGTCGGGCGCGTTGACGATTTCGTCGGCCCGGAGCACCGGCGTCGACGAGCCGCCGGGGATGACCGAGTGGAGCGGCTTGTCGTCGATGAGGCCGCCGCCGAGGTCGTAGATGAGCTCGCGAAGCGTGAGGCCGACGGCGCACTCGTAGACGCCCGGCTTCTTCACGTGGCCGTTCACGCCGAAGAGGCGAACTCCGCCGTCATTCAGGTGATGAATGGAAGAGAGCTTGGAGAACTCTTCGCACCCGAGCAGAAACGCCGTCGGGACCGTGGCGATCGTCTCGAGGTTGTTCACCGTCGTCGGGCACCCGAACGCGCCGGCCTGCGCAGGGAAGGGCGGCTTGAGGCGCGGCTCGCCACGGCGCCCCTCGAGCGAGTTGAGGAGCGACGTCTCCTCGCCGCAGATGTACGCGCCCGCGCCGGTGTGGACGATGACGTCGACGGGGTAGTCCTTACCGAACGGCGCCTTGCCGAGGTACCCCTTCGCCTTCGCCTCCTTGATCGCGCCCCAGAGGCGCGCCTTCGAGAGATGCAGCTCGTCGCGCACGTAGATGTACGCCGTGTGCGCGCCGATCGCGTAGCAGCCGATGATGCACCCCTCGATGACCGCGTGAGGGTTCAGCTCCATCAGCGTGCGGTCCTTGTGCGTGCCGGGCTCGCCCTCGTCGGCGTTGATGACGAGGTACGCGGGCTTCGTGGGGTGGGGCCGCATGAAGCTCCACTTCACGCCCATCGGGAAGCCGGCGCCGCCGCGGCCGCGGATGTTCGCCTTCTTCGCCTCGTTGACGACCTCGGCCGGCGACATCGTCGTCAGGACTTTGCGCGCCGCCTGGTAGCCCTTCGCCTCGCGCTCGTAGACTGGGAGCGTCCAGCCCTCGGGGAGCCCGTAGACCTTCGTGAGGTAATTGGTCTGCTTGAGCATGGCTGCGCGTCAGTCCCTCTGCAGGCGGTCGAGAATCTTGTCGACTTCGGCCGGCGTGAGGTTCTCGTAGTAGTCCTTGTCGACCTGCATCATCGGCGCGGTACCGCAGCTCGCGAGGCACTCGGCCGTACGCAGCGTGATCTTGCCGTCGGGCGTCGTCTCGCCCTCCTTGATGCCGAGGCGCTTCTCGCAATAGGCGAGCAGGTCGTTCGCGCCGCGGAGCGCGCACGGGAGCGTTCGACAGACCCAGATCTGGTGCTTGCCGACCTTCTTCTTGTTGAAGAGCGTGTAGAAGGTCACGACGCCCTTCACGTGGGCAGGCGACAGATCGAGGCGGTTCGCGACCCACTGGATCACGTCGTCGTCGATGTACCCGTGCTGCTCCTGACACAGATGGAGGGCGGGGATGCACGCCGCCATCTTGGTCGGGTAACGCGTCAGGATCTCGGCGAGCTCGCGTTCACGTTCGGGAGATAGAGTGAAGGACATTAACGAGCTTTCTCGGCGACGGCTCCTCTAGACGAGAAGAGCAAGGAAAAACAGGCCTTTTGCGCGCGCGCACGCTAGGGCCACAAGTGCTCGGATGTCAAGGGACCTTTCCGGGCTCCGCGCGTACGTGCGAAGCGGTGTCCGCGGCTGGGTTCTCGCGCGACGTGCCGGAGCTCGAAAGGACGCGCACGGACGCTTCCTTGCGCACGAAGAGTTGCGGATCAACCTCAGGTTCGCAGAGGGCCGCCGACGAGGCTCGCCCGTTCGGTCGAGCGTGCGCCCGGGCGAACGGCTGCACGCGTCTGCAACCGTCGCGCTCTGCTCTCGCGAACCCGTACGGCTTCCGACCCGTCGCTCGAAAGCTCGTCTTCGCTCCGCTCGCGGTCGCTCGTGCCTGCTCCCGCTCCGAGGTCGGGCGCGTTGTCACCCGATCATATCCCTTAACTCCGGAATGGCGTGCCGCTATGCTGCCGCGGTCTCTCGTTCCGCTGCGGTCGTCGTCGAGAGGCGGCTGCCATCGTCTCCCTTCTTCGGAGGTCTTCTGTGTTCTGTCCGAACTGTGGGACTCAAAATCAGGAAGGCGCTCAGGCCTGCACGAAGTGCGGATTCGCTCTGAAGAGCGCCGCGCCGAAGTTCAAGGGGACGATGCTGATGATGAACCAAGGGCCCTTGCCCGTGCCGGGGGCCCCGCCGCCTGCGGCCGGCGCACCGCCCGCGAGCGGCCCCGCGTCCGGCGGCGTCGGCGCCGGTGCTCCGAGCGCCGGTGCGGCTCCGCAGATGCCGAGCCGTCTGAAGGGGACCATCGTCGGCGTCGCCGCGCCTGCGGCCGGCGCCGCGCCCGCGCCGCCTCCGGCCTCGGCGGCGCAGCCCGCGCCGACTCCGGGCGCGCCGGGTGGAGGCCCGCAGGGTACGGTCGCGTTCGAGGCGCCGCCTCCGCAGCCGGGCTTCGGCGCTCCCGCGGACGCCGCGGCGGGCGCGAGCCACCAGCTCGGCTCTCCGCAGAACGCGAACCCGCTCGGCGCGACGGTCGCCGCCGATCCGGGCGCGATGCCCGGGGCTCCGCCCGCGGCGCCCGATCCGAACGCAGGCTTCGGCGGCGGAGCGCCCGCCGGTTTCGGAGCCCCGCCTCCTGGTGGAGGGGGCGCCTACGGCGCGCCGCCGCCGCCGGCGGGCGAGGGCTTCGGGGCACCTCCTCCCGCGGACGGCAACATGGGAGCCCAGGGCGGCTTCGGCGCTCCGCCGCAGTCGCCGTACGGCGCGCCGCCTCCCGCAGGCGGACCTCCTCCGGGCGGCCCCGGAGTGGGCGCTCCGCAAGACTTCGGCAGCCAGGTCGCGCAGGGCTTCAACCAGATGGGCCAGGCGATGGGCGCTGCGATGCAGCCCTACGCGGGCGGCCCGATGGCCCCGGGCATGGGCGCCGGCCCGATGACGGCCGACGGCGCTCCGCAGAAGTCGTGGCTGGTCACCCTCCTGCTCGCGTTCTTCGCGGGCTACCTCGGCGTCCACCGCTTCTACACGGGCCACACGCTCTTCGGCGTCATCCAGCTCCTCACGTGCGGCGGCTTCGGCATCTGGACGTGGGTGGACATCATTTTGATTCTGCTCGGTAAGTACACCGACGCTCAGGGGCGGCCGCTCGCCCGCAACTGACGGAGCAAGAGGCTCCAGGCTCCAGGCTCCAGATGGGAGCTGGGGCCGGGGCACTGCGAGCCCGAGGGCGCCTCGCAAACGTGGGCGGTCGATGATCGCGTAGCTCTCCGCTCGATCATCGACCCACGAGTGCTCCGCCGGCGACGAGCGTCGATCGCTCGTCCCCGGGGCATGTCGAGCGCGGCGTTCGCGACCGGTGTCGTGTGCGCGTTCGAGGGCGTGCTTCCCTGGAGCCTGGAGCCTGGAGCCCGATCACACGTTGAAACGGAAATGCACGACATCCCCGTCGCGCATCACGTAGTCCTTCCCCTCGATCGAGAGCTTGCCGGCTTCGCGGCACTTCGCTTCGCTGCCGAGGGCGACGAGGTCCTCCCACCAGATCACCTCGGCCTTGATGAAGCCCTTCTCGAAGTCGCTATGGATGACGCCGGCCGCCTGCGGGGCGCGGGCGCCGATCTTCGTCGTCCAGGCGCGGACCTCCATTTTGCCGGCGGTGAAGAACGTCAGTAGGCCGAGGAGCTTGTAGCCGGCGCGGATGACCGCGTGGAGGCCGGGCTCCTTCAGTCCGGCGCTCTCGAGGAACTCGGGGCGATCCTTCGGGTCGAGCTCGGCGATCTGGGCCTCGAGGGCGGCGCAGACGGGGACGCAGAAGGTGCCCTCCGACTTCGCGAGCTCCTCGAGCGCGGCGAAGTGCTTGTTCGCGGCCGTGTTGCCGATGCTGCCCTCGTCGATGTTGGCGATGTAGAAGGCCGGCTTCGCCGTGAGCAGGAACATCTCGCGGACGATGGCCTGCGCATCGGTGTTGTCGGCCCACGACGCCTTGGAGACGAGCGTGCGCGCGGGCTTGCCCTGATCGAGGTGCGCGGCGATCTCCTCGCAGATCGTGACCGCGAGCTTCTCCTTCGGGTCGTTGCCCTTGGCCGCCTTGCGGGCGCGGTCGAGGCGCTTGTTCACGGTCTCGAGGTCCTTCAGGCAGAGCTCGAGCGTGACCGTGGCGATGTCCGCCACGGGGTCGACCCGGTTGTCGACGTGGACGACGTTCGGGTCCTCGAAGCAGCGGCCGACCTGCACGATCGCGTCCGCCTCGCGGATGTGCGAGAGGAACTGGTTGCCGAGCCCTTCACCCTTCGACGCGCCACGGACGAGGCCGGCGATGTCCACGAAGTTGATGGTCGTCGGGACGACCCTCTCCGCGTGGATGACGGAGTCGATCTTCTGGAGCCGCTCGTCCGGGACGGCCACGACCCCGACGTTGGGCTCGATCGTACAGAAGGGATAGTTCGCCGCCTCGGCCTTCGCCGACGAGAGCGCGTTGAAGAGCGTCGACTTTCCGACGTTGGGGAGACCGACGATACCGATCGAGAGAGCCATTGGAAGCGCCGCAGGTAGCACGCTTGGGCGAACGCATGCAAACGGGACCGGAGGTCGTGGTATGGCGGCCCCGAACGCGGCCACGGCCGTTCACGGTAGGCAGCGATGTCGGAAGAAGGAGAAGAGCGCCTCGGGGAGGTCGTCGGCGGGCGGTACGAGCTCCGCGGGATCCTCGGCCGTGGCGGCCAGAGCGTCATCTATCGCGCGAAGGACCGCGTCGACGGGGACGAGGTCGCCATCAAGGTGGTCAAGCGGGGCGACCCGGACGCGGTCGACCGCATGTTCCGCGAGGCGCGCGCGCTGCTCGCGCTCGGCGGGACGGCCGCCCTCCGCGTCCTCCACCAGACGCGCACCGACGACGGCGCGATGTGCCTCGTGACCGAGCTGCTCCGCGGGCGTGATCTCGCCGAGCACCTCGCCGAGATCGAGGCCGAGGGCGGCCGCATGCCCGTGAGCGAGATCAAGCGCATCTTCGAGCCGATCGTGAAGACGCTCGAGGCCGCGCGCGAGCGTGGGATTCTGCATCGCGACATCAAGCCCGAGAACATCTTCGTCATTCACGCGGCGTGGGGCGGGGGAGTGCGCCTGCTCGACTTCGGCTTCACGCGCTTCTTGCACGCCCGACCCATGACCGCGCCCGGGGTGGTGGCAGGCTCGCCGAGCTATCTGGCGCCCGAGGTATGGGCCGGCGTCTCCGACATCGATCATCGGGCCGACGTCTACTCGCTCGCGGTGGTTCTCTACCGCGTGCTCGCCGGCGAGGTCCCGTTCGCGGGCCGTCCGCTCGAGCTCATGAAGAAGGTCCGCACCGCGCCCCGGCCGAGCCTCCACGCCGTCCGCCCGGATCTGCCGCCGGTCATCGACGACTGGGTCGCCCTCGCGCTCGCCGTCGATCGCGATCAGCGCTTCCAGCGCGCCACCGCCCTCTGGAACGCGCTCCTCGCGTGCATCGACACGGCGAGCGAAGCTCGAACGGTGTGACGCCCGATCGGGCGCGAGCCGCGATCGTCGCGTGGAGCGTCGCGAGGCTTGGCTTCCCGCGCGGCGACCCTAACGATCGGGGTGATGGATCGGGGTCGTCCGTATCCTGCTGCATGGTCCGTTCGGCGCGCGCTCGACGCGTACCTCGCGGAGAACGGCTTCACTCGGGAGGCCTACGACGCTCGCTGGACCGAGGGCTCGTTCTTCGGGATCCGGCTCCAGGTCCCGAACACCCGGCGCCATCGCTGGGCGATCATGCTCCACGATCTCCATCACGTCGCGACCGGGTACGGGACCGACCACGTCGGCGAAGGCGAGATCTCGATGTTCGAGGCGAGGAGCCTGCGGCCGGTCGGGCTCTACGTGGGAGGGATCGTCGCGAGCGCCGCGCTCCTCGGCTTGCTCCTCGCGCCCCGCCGCGCGCTCGCGGCATTTCGCGCCCCGGGCAAGACGCTCTGGGAGCGAGACGTCGACTACGAGCGGCTCCTCGACATGACCGTCGGCGAGCTCCGGCAGCTCATGGGGCTCCCGGCGGAGGGCCTCGCGACGCACCCGCGAGGTCTCCACGCGTATGCGCCGAAGACGGCGGGCGCGGGCGCGTGAGCCGAGCCCCGCCCTCGGTCGCCACCGCAACGATTGCCGGGCCGCCCATCCGTCGTGGCGATCCGACACACGCAAGGCCGCTTCTTTGACGTCGTTCGGCTGGGCGTTCGACGATCCCGTGCGCGATGGCCGACGTGGTGGAGAAGCTGCGCATGCTCCGGCCTCGGGGTCGGAGGGACCTCGTGAGGATGGTCGTCTGTGCGCTCGTCGGTGGGTTCGCCGGCTGGGTCGCCGTGCCGGGGCGTCCGATGCCGACGGCCGAGGCGGTCGTGCTCCCCGAGGTCACGCTCGACGGCAAGCCCCTCGCCATCGTCGAGGACAATCCGCGTGCGACCCTCGACGCCGCATGGGCGATCGCGCGCGCTTACGTGAGCAAGGAGATCTCCATCGGCGCGGCCGGGACGAAGATCACGCGCAAGCGCCAGGACCTCGGCGCGCGCGTCGAGCACCGGCGGCTCGAGCAGCTCGTCACGCAGCTCGTCGACCGGCGATCGGCGCTCCGGCGTGCGCACGCCCAGCACGTCGCCGCGGGGGTCGCGCGGCCGCTGCGGCTTCCGCTCCCCGTCACCGTGGACGGGGACGTGGCGCTCGCGGCCCTGCTCGCCATCAAGGACGACCTCGACAAGACGCCCGTCGACGCGCGGCTCGACCTCTCGCAACGCGCCGTCGTGCCCGAGGAGGAGGGACGACGCGTCGACGTGTACGCCACGCTCGCGCGGCTCGACGAGGCGCTCGTGCGCGGGCAGTCGGAGGTGGAGGCCGTCGTCGAGACCATCAAGCCGGCGCGTACGTCCGCGGACATCGCGGGGGTCGAGTACGACGACGTGCTCGGCTACTTCGAGACGCGGTACACGCAGGGACGGAAGTACGCCGACCGCACGTACAACCTGAGGCTCGCCGCTTCGAAGCTCGACGGGTACGTGCTCATGCCCGGCGAGGTCTTCGACTTCAACGAGGTCGTGGGGCCACGTTCGGAGGCGTACGGCTACCGGGTCGCGCCGGTGATCGCGCAGGGCGAGCTGGTCGACGGCATCGGCGGCGGCACGTGCCAGATCGCGGGGACGCTGCACGGCGCCGCGTTCTTCGCCGGGCTCGACATCGTCGAGCGCAGGCCGCACACGAGGCCGAGCTTCTACATAAAGATGGGGATGGACGCGACCGTCGTGTACCCGACGATCACGCTCCGGCTGCGCAACCCGTTCTCCCATCCCGTCGTGCTGCACGAGACGGTGGAGAACGGCATCGTCCGCGCGGAGATCCTCGGGCCGAAGCGGACGCGCGACGTGACGTTCGTGCGCAAGATCGAGCAGGTCGTCCCGTTCGTCGAGCGCGAGACGCCGGATCCGAAGCTCCCGAAGGGCAAGCGCGTGCTCGCGCAGCGCGGGATTCCCGGCTTCAAGGTGAAGCGCTACCGCATCCTCCGCGACGGCGCGTTCGCCGTCCGCGAGCAGGACACGGACATCTACCCGCCGACGACGCAGATCTGGCGTGTCGGCACGGGCGGCGAGGACGCGAAGGGCGACGTCGCCGGTGACGATCACCCCGAGTACGTCGCGGACGAGTACCTGCAGATCGCCCAGGGCCCGAACGTCGTCGATCCGCGCGCCAAGCCCGGCGATCCTCCCACGCCCGGCGGGCCGACGGTCGAGACGCGCGTGGCGGGTCGGTACGGGACGAGGGGCTGGACCGTGCGCGAGGGCTTCGCGAAACGGATCGACTGACCCATGCCCGCTCCAATCCGACGCTTGCTCGTCCTCCGCGGACGACGCTATGTGAGCGGAGTGAAGACCCGCCTCCCGGAGCAGGGCCGATGACGGAGCGACGCGTGGTCGCGCTCGCCGTGACCGGGAGCGTCGCGGCCTACAAGGCGGTCGAGGTCGCGCGCCTGCTCGTCAAGCGCGGCCACCGCGTGCTGCCGCTCATGACGGCGTCGGCGACGCGGTTCGTCGGACCGGTGACGCTCTCGGGCATCTGCGGCGAGCCCGTGGCGACGGACATGTGGGATCCGACGTACCCGGGCGAGCTCCACGTCTCCATCGCCGATCGCGCCGACGTCCTCGCGATCGTCCCTGCGACGGCCGACGTCCTCGCGCGCCTCGCGCAAGGACGCGCGGACGATCTCGTCACCGCGACCGCGCTCTGCGCGAAGGGCCCGGTCGTGGTCGCGCCCGCGATGCACCCGCGGATGTGGAGCCATCCCGCGACGCAGCGGAACGTCGCCGAGCTCCGGCGGCTCGGGAACACGATCGTCGTCGGCCCCGTCGAGGGCCTCGTCGCCTCCGGCGACTGGGGGATGGGGCGCATGGAGGAGCCCGCGGCGATCGCGGCCGCGATCGAACGAGCGCTGGGGACGGGAGGCGCCAGCCTCGCCGGCAAGCGCGTCGTCGTCACCGCCGGGCCGACCTACGAGCCCATCGATCCCGTGCGCTTCGTCGGCAACCGCTCGAGCGGGAAGATGGGGTTCGCGATCGCGGGCGCCGCCGCAGCGCGTGGGGCGAGCGTCGTCTTGATCGCGGGGCCCGTCGCGCTCTCGACGCCGCCGGGCGTGGATCGGCGCGACGTCGAGACCGCCGAGCAGATGCGCGCCGCGCTCGCGGACGTGCTCGGCCCCGGGCTCGAAGGCGCGGACGCGCTCGTGATGGCGGCGGCGGTGGCGGACTTCCGGCCCGCGTCGCCGAGCGCGTCGAAGATCAAGAAGAGCTCCGACGCGAGCGCGCCGCCTTCGATCGAGCTCACGCGCAACCCCGACCTCATCGCGGAGATCGGAGCTCGGAGGACGGGCGAGCGCCCGGTGCTGATCGCCTTCGCGTTGGAGACCGGCGACGACTCGGCCGTGCTCGACTACGCGCGGAAGAAGCTCGTCGCCAAGAAGGTCGACCTCGTCGTCGCGAACGCGGCGCACGAGTCGCTGGGACGCGAGGACAACCGCGTCGCGCTCGTCGACGCGACGGGCGCCTCTCCGTTCGTGTCCGGCTCGAAGGACGCGGTCGCGGCCGCCATCCTCGACCGCCTGGCGCAGCTTTTCACCTGACCGCTCGCGTTCACGAGCGGCGGGTCGGACCCCTCGCCGGACGGGACCCGCCGTCATCGAGCAACGACGACACCGCCTCGGCTGCGTCCTCCCCGCGGGTGACCACGGACGTGACGCCGAGGCGCGCGATCGCGGCCGACTGCGTCGGATCCGCGTCGTAGACGACGACCGCGACGCCGTGCATCTTCTCCGTCCGCCGGAGCGCGCGCACGACGTCGGCGAGCTTCACCTCGTCGCATCGTGCGTCGATGGCGAGGACGTCGGGCGTGTCGGCGGCGATGCCGAGCAGGCCCTCGAGCACGTTGCCGAAGGCGACGAAGGACGCGCCTCTTGCCTTGCACGCCTTCGCGATCGCGCGCATCGACGCGCCGGGCTTGCCGATCGCGGCCACGGTCCCTCCGGGGCTCGTGAGGGCGCGCGGCAGCGGAGGGAGGTTGTTCTTCTCGCAGTACGCGCGCGCGTCGTCCGTGCGTACGCGGTACTGGGCGCCGGGCGTGCGGAACGCGGGGAGCTTGCCCTCTCGGATCCAGAGGTACACCGTCTTCGGGTGCAGCTCCCAGAGGCGGGCGAGCTCCGAGGGTCTCAAGAGCGCCATCGGGCTTCAGCATAGACCGCAACCGACGATCGCGCGACCTTCGCGGTCCCTTCGATTGACGTCGGACGTGTGCGTCGAGTATGGAGTCGGGCGTGTCGACGCCACGACGAAGTGTCGTGTCCGTCGTCACTCGCGTTGGTCGTGAGGCGTCCTCGACGAGAGGCGCCCCACCAGGGAAGCCGGTGAGAGACCGGCACGGCACCCGCCACGGTGACCGGGGACGATCTCGGGCGGAACCACTGGTGACGACGTCACTGGGAAGGGCTCGAGGGAGGATGATCCGGAAGTCCGGAGACCGGACCAGCGCGACGGACCTCTCTCTGACCGCCCGCCGGGACTGCGCGGGCAGGAGGTGAAAATGAAGCGTTGCGCCCTTTGTCTCGCCTCGATGGCGCCACTCGCCGTGCTGTGGGCATGCACGGGTGACGACGACGTCTTCCGTCCCGAGGACGCCGGGACGTACGACGCGCAGCCGGCGGCCGATCGCGCCGCGCCGGAGCCGGACGACGCGGGACTTCCGCCGCTCGCCTGCGGAGACGCCGGCGGCGCTCCGCCGCGCGTGCTCCTCGTCCAGGGCAATCCGAGGACGAGCGAGCTCGCCGTCGTGAACCTCGAGACGAAGACCGTGGATGGGCGGCTCGCACTCGACGGCGGCTACGGGACGACGTCTTCGCTCGGCACCGAACCGTATCTCCTCGGCGGCGAGTCCGACATCGTGACGCGGCTCGACCCACGCGAGCCGTGGAAAGCCGTCGCGAGCTGGAACGTACGCGGCGACGACGGGCCTCCGCCCGGAGCCGGCAGCCCGAACGCGAACCCCGTCGCCGTCGTCCCGACCTCTTGTTCGAAGGCGTACGTCCTCCGCTTCAACCGGGACAAGATCGCCGTCATCGACCAGAGCCAGCCGGGCGGGGGAGTCCCGACGAAGTACATCGACCTCGGGCACCTGCGTCAGACGGGCGATCCGAACACCGTGGAGATGACGAGCGCCGTCTACGTCCCGGCGAAGAAGAAGGTGTTCGTGCTCCTCGGCAACGCGGATCTCACCCGGACCGTGAAGGTCATGGGGCCCTTCGGCGAGGAGACGAAGCTTGTCTGCGCTCCGGAGCTCAAGCCCTCCATCATCGCGATCGACGTCGAGACCGACGAGGTCGTGAGCCTCGGCGGCACCGCGCCGGGCGGCGGCATCGCGCTCGAGGGCTACAACCCGCCGCTCGGGACGCCGCTCGTCTACGATCCGGCGTTCGATCGGCTCCTCGTCCTCCAGGCAGGGTGCAACGAGGAGCTCGGCGACGGCGGCGCCGGCGCGGTCGTCCGCCGGCGCGTCGAGCAGGTGGACCTGGCGACGGGCGCGGTCAAGACGCTGCTGTCGCTCGACGATCGCGGGTTCCCGAGCTCGCTCGCGTTCGTGGACGGCGAGCACGCCGCGGTGGCCTTCTACTTCGACGGCTACCACTGGGATCCGCGGCAGCCCACGCTCGGGCCCGAGATCGCCGGGGGCATCGACATCGTCGCGAGGGATCGCGGCGCGTTCGTCGGCACGCGGATGAAGTACTTCGAGGACGGGGGCTCGTCGCTCGAGGTCGTCTCGATCCCGCTGCCGGACGCAGGCCCCACGGTCGTGGTCAGGGATCCGTTCTCGAAGCCCGGCGGCTACGTTGCGGGCGTCGAGGTGTGGCCGCACCCGTGAGGTCCGGAGGTCGGGGGGCGATGGTCGGTCCGATGCGCTGGCTCTTCCACGTCGTGCCGACGGAGGACATCCGCTGGGGCGACGACGGTCGCTATCGGCCGCCGTCGCTCGAGCGAGAGGGCTTCGTCCACGCGTCCTTCCGCGATGCGGTGCTCGAGAGCGCACGCCTCTACTTCCCGCCGGACGCGCGGCTGTCCGTGCTCGCGATCGACCCGCGCCGTCTCGACGTGCCGGTCGACGTCGTCGAGACGCCGCGCGGGCCGATGCCCCACGTCGTGGGCGCGATCCCGCGCGACGCCGCTCGCGTCGTGTCGCTCGAGGACGTCTCGTCCCACGAGGATCGCGTGACGGGTACGCGGATCGGCTTCTGCGCCTTCGAGAAAATGACGCTCCTCGACCTCGTGGGACCGCTCGACGTGCTGTCTCGCATCGCGTCGATGGGTTTCGACCCGACGACGACGTGCGAGGTGATCGCGCTGACGCGCCCGGAGGACGCGAGCCCCGGCGTGCCGGTGTGGCGCGGCGCGGGAGCGACGCTCGAGGTCGCGCGATGGCGACCTGCCCTCGATGCGTTCGACGTCCTCGTCGTGCCGGGCGGTCCGAGCACGCGGCAGCTCGTCGAGGACGCGACCCTGGCCGCGTACCTTTCGTCGTTCCCGCACAACCGGCTCATCGCCTCGGTCTGCACCGGCGCGCTCCTGCTCGGCGCCGCGGGCCGCCTGCGCGGCAAGCGCGCGACGACGCACGCGAGCACGATGGATCGCCTCGCCGCGTTCGGAGCGACCGCGACGCGCGAGCGGGTGGTCGAAGACGGCAACGTGCTCACCGCCGGCGGCGTCACGGCGGGGATCGACCTCGGGCTCCACCTCGTGCGACGCCTCCAGGGCGAAAAGGTCGCGAAGGCCATCGCGGCGCGGATCGAGGTGACATGAGTCTCCAGACTCCAGTCTCCAGTGAGCGTGGACCAAAGACTGGAGACCGAAGTCAGCCGTACACCCGCTTGAACAGGTCCCAGCAGCTCGCCGACGCCACGTACTCCAGGATCTCCCGCAGGCTCGCGTTCGACGTGAGCGACCGCCGACGATCGTCGATGTGCGGCGTGCCGATCGTGTCGGACGCGAGGACCTCGGCGACCGCGCGCATGTCGCGGCAGAGGACGACCGCCGAGTAGAGCGAGCGGCGTGACTCCTCGGCCTCCCAGATCGTCAGCTCCGCGCGGATGTCGCCCTTGTTGGTGGCGACGAAGTGCTCGAGCTCGCGCTTGTTCTTGCGCGGGAGCGCGGAGCTGATGCGGCGGCGGAACTCGCGGATGAGCGGACCGTCGGCTTCGGGGAGGGCTGCCGCGTCGAGGAGCGAGCCAATCTGCTGGCGCGGCACCGTGTAGATGCTCCCGTGCGCCGCGATGCGCGAGCAGATGTAGGCCGCGTGGAAGAGGGCGATCCCGCGTGTCTGCTCTCCGAGGAGATCGCTGCCGAGGACGAGCGCGCGTGGCTCCGTCAACAAGAGAGCGACCTCGCGGCCGTTGCCCCTGCACACGAGCGGCGGCGGGCATCCGAGGGCCATCGCGACGGCGCGGACCTCGCCGACGATCGGATAGGACTCCGGCAGGCGCGTGCGCTGCTCGAGGAGCGTCTGCCCGCCCGGGAAGAGCTTGGGCAGGAACGGGTCGAGCATCGCGAGGATGGTCCGCAGGTACCAGCAGCGCGACGGCCCGACGAGGCGGTTCATCGCCTCTTCGAAGCTCAGCGACTCGGGATGGGGACGCGCCGGGACACCGATCGTGTCGTCGATCTCGGCGCTGTCGGCGCCGAGCAGGGCGGCCGCCGAGGCGAGCATGCTCGCCACCTCCACGCGACCCGTGGCGATCGCGAGCGTGACGAGCGCCTCGAACGGGCCCGGGTGCGTCGGATCGGCCTCGACGGCGCGCCGGAGCTCGGCGAGGGCGGCCTCGTCGTTGCGTCCGCGGAGGTTCGCGGCGAGCAGGAGGCGCGTCGGCATCGAGTCCGGGAACGCGTTGATCGCCGCGGCGAGGTGGCGGTCGGCGCCTTCGGGATTGCCGAGCCGCTCGCGCATGACCTTCGCGATCGCCGTGCGCATGGAGAGGATGCCGGGCGTGTTCGGCGGCACCCTGTTGATCGCGGCCTCCGCCATCGTGATGAACGGGCGGAAGTCGCCTTCGCGCGAGAAGCGCTCTTCGAGGAGCGGGATCACCGCCGGGTCGGCGATGGCCAGATCGAACGCGAGCGCGAGCGTGGCTTCGGCCTCGGCCGGCGGCCACATGTCCGGCCGCGTGCGCTGGAGATCCGCCATCGCGATGCGCACGCGTGCGCGCTCCACGGCGCTGCCCGAGCCCGACAGGTGCGTGTAGAGCTCGATGGCGCGCGCCTCGTGTCCGCTCCGTCCTGCGACCTCCGCGAGGCGGAGGATCGTGTCGCGATCGTCGGGGCGCTCGGTGACGAGCTCCTCGAGGATCGCGCGTGCTTTCTCGTCGTCGCGCAGCTCGTCGCCGTAGATGCGCGAGGCCGCGAGGCGCGCGCGGCGGCGCGTGTTGCCGTCGAGCGCGTGCGCGCGCGAGATGTACTCGTAGAGCTGGAGCGCCTCCTGCCAGTGACCGGCGCGCTCCTCGAGCACGACGAGCGCCTGGATCGCGTCGAGGTCGGGCTCTTTGCCGAGCGACAGCGCGCGGCGGAGATCGGCGATCGCTCCGTCGATGTCGCCCAGGCGTGCCGACAGGATGGTCGCGCGCTGCGTGAGGCAGCGAATGCGCACGGCCGGATCGGGGACGGCCTCGACGTGGGCGAGGAGGAGCGACGCCATGGTCGACCAGTCCTCGGCCTCCTCGAGCAAGTAGAGCGCACGCTGGAGGGCGGGGCCGTGATCGGGTTGGTCGAGGAGCAACGCGCGGTAGCACGCGACGGCTCGGATCGGATCGCCGAGGCGGTTCTCGTAGACCTCGGCGGCGTCGACCCAGGACGTCGCGAGGTTCTGGGGATCGAGAGACGCCTTCGCGGCGCGCTCCGAGAGCGCGGCGACGTTGCCCCAGTCGCCGGCCTGGGCGCGCAGGCGGCGGGCGGCGTCGAGCAGGGGCAAGAGCTCGGGCTCCGTCATCAGCGCGAGGCCGTACGCGACCTCGGCGTCGCCGAGCCGTCCCGCGCCCTCGTCGAGGACTCCCGCCGCGAACGCGTAGATCGCCCGCAGCGGTCCGTCGGTCGTGGCGCGGGCGCGCGCGACGAGCGCCTGCGCATGGCGCGGATCGCCGGTCGCGGCGAGACATCGGACCACGCCGTCGAGCGCCTGGATGTCCTCGGGGTTGCGGCCGATGAGCCGGTCGTAGAGCTTCGCCGCCGTGTCGTGGCCGCCCGAGTGCTCGCGCATCGACGCGAGGACGCGGATGAGGCCGCTCTGCAGGCGTTCGTCGGAGGTCGCGGACGCCATCGCGCTGAGGCAGCTCGCGATGAGCCCGCTGTTGCTCGACAAGCGCGCGACGCGCAGGCGATCGACCGCGAACGCCGCCGGCATCGCGCCCGAGTTCTGCGTCGTGAGCGCCTCCTCGTACAGGGTCGCGGCGCGCGCGAGATCGCCGAGTCGGAGCTCGGCGTTGCGGCCGCGACGGACGAGCACGCGCATGCGCGTCGTCGGATCCGAGGTCGTCTCGAGGATCGCGTGCAGCGTCGTGTCGACGTCGTCCCATTCGCCCCGCACCTCCTGGAGGCGCAACAGGCCCCAGAGCGCGGCGTCGCGATCGGGATCGCCGGCCGGTCCGGCCAGCGAGAGCGCGCGGCCGTACGCCGCCGATGCCGCGCCCGTGTCGCCCAAGCAGAGCTCGAGGACGACCGCGGAGCGGAGGATCGCGCGCACGCGCGCGTGCCGATCGGGCGTCGCGTCCGCGAAACGCTGGAGCACGTGGGCGAGACGCTCGTAGTCACCCTTCGCGCGGAGGAGCCGCTCGAGCGCGTAGACGGTCGGTGCGTGGCCGGGCGCGCAGTCGAGCGCTTCGAGGTAGGCCGCGATGGCGTCGTCGATCCTCCCGAGCTGCTCTTCGCAGATGCGCGCGATCCGGAGCAGGCCTTCGAGGACGTCCTCCGGACGCGTGGCGAGCTCGAGCAGCTTGCGCTCGGCCGCGATGGCGTGCTCCCAGCGTCCTTCTTGCTCGTGGATGCGCAGGATGGCGCGCGCCGCCGCCTCGTGCCTCGGCGCGCGATCGAGGACGATCTCGTAGGTCTGGAGCGCCCGCCGGAGGTCCTTGAGGCGCGTCTCGAGGACGGCCCCGATCCGGTAGACGGCCATGATCTCCTCGTCGCCCGTCAGCATTCCTGCTTGGGCGCCGAGGACCTCGACGTGCTCGGCCCACTTGCCGCAGTCGGCGAGCGCGCGCCCGAGCGAGACGAGCGTGTCGAAGCTGTCCTGCGGCCCGGCGAGCGCCTCGCGCAAGAGCTCCGCCGCGCGCGCGGGCTCCTTCGCGCGCGAGTGGTGCAGCTCCGCGAGCTCGAGACGGAGCGCGCGGGCGCGGCGGGGATCGGCCGTGTGGTCGAGCGCGGTCTGGTAGAGGCCGATCAGCTTCGACCACTGTCGCGACTCGCGGAAGATCCGGTCGAGGGCGTCGAAGGCCGCCGTGTTCGTCGGGTCGAGGGCGAGGGCGCGCTCGTAGAGCGCGGTCGCGTCCGCGATGTTGGCCTGTACGTCGACTCCCGGCGAGAGCTCCTCGATCATCTCGGCGAGCGCGGTGAAGCGGACCGAGCGCGCGCGGGGATCGGCGATGCGCTCGGCCTCGCGCCGCTCGAGCTCGATGACGAGCCCGTGGAGCTTGCGCGTGCGCGCGACGCGAAGGAGGGCCTGGACGGCGGGGGCGAACGTCGGCGCTGCGTCGACCGCCAGCCGGAAGGCGGCGAACGCCTCCTCGATCTTGCGGAGGCGCGTCTCTTTGATCGTTCCGAGACGCACGAGCGTCCACGCACGCTGGACCGGATCGTGGACGCGCGCGAGGAGCCGCTCGTACGCGGTCGCGGCCTCTTCCCAGCGCGCCGCGGTCTCGAGCACGTGCGCGAGCTTCTCGAGCGGAGCCGGATCGCTCTCCGCCAGCGTGGCCGCACGGACGTAGCAGTGGGCCGCGCGGGCGTAGTCGCCGACGCACTCGGCGTACACGTCGCCCGCGCGCTCGAAGCACTCGCGCGCGCTGCGCGGGTCGCGCGTACGCTCCGCGAGCGCCGCGACGACGTGCGCGTACTGGTCCCAGTCGCGGCGACGCAACAGGATCGCCTCGAGCGTGGCTTGCGCTCCGGCGTTGTGCTCGTCCGACTCGAGCGCGCGATGGAGCGACGCGATCGCGCCTTCCTCGTCGTTCAGGTAGCGGTCCCGGAGCGCTCCTGCGGAGCCGTGGAGCGCCGAGCGAGTGACCGGGTCGGTCGTCGCTTGCGCCATCGCGTCGAGCTCGTCGACGACGCCTTTGAAGACGGCCTCGTCCGTCGTCAGGCCCGCGGCGGAGTCCCAGCCGTCGTCGGAGGTCCGCGAGTGGAGGTAGAGCCCCATGAGCGCGTCGCGCGCTCCGAGATCCTCGGGGTCGAGCGCGAGGAGCTCGCGGAAGGTCTTCTTCGCGGAGGGGAGGTCGCCGACGATGTACTGCTCGATGGCGCCGATGTGCCAGAGGAGCGCGACGCGCTCGCGTGCCTCGGCCACGTCGACGAGCTCGGCGCGCGAGCGCTGGAGCACGGCCAGAGGATCGGCGCCCTGCTCGGCGAGCCAGCGCAGCGTGCTCGCGACGAAGCGGGCGTCGGGGGCGAGGTCGGCCGCGCGCGTCAGCGCCTGCGTCGCTCGGAGCGGATCGCCGAGGCCGTCCACGCAGAGGCGCGCGTAGACGGTGAGGAGCAGGGCTGCGCGCGAAGGCTCGATCTGCGCGCGGGCCTCGACCTCGCGAAGGAGACGCTCGATCGTCGCTCGCCACGGCGAGGTGGGGGCGGCGGACGCGGGCTTGGCCGCCTTCTGCGGCGGCTGCGAAGCGCGCGCGGCGGCAGGCGGCGGGGGAGGCGGAGGCTTGCCCGGGATGCGGAGCATCTCGGGTCGCGGCGGGCCGCCCGGCGCAGCGCGAGGCGGCTGGGGCGGGCTCCGGGGCGGCACGCGCGGCGGCGTCGTCGGTCGTGAAGAGCGCGGGGCCGGAGGGAGCTTGCCACGGGACGGTGGGACGGACTCGAGCGCGCTCGCGTCGAGCACCTCGCCATCGAGGTGAGGCCTCGACGGTTTCGCACCGCCGCCGACGCGTTTGGAAGATTCGTCGCCACCTTGCGCCATGTTGTCGCCTTTCACGATAGCGGATCGGCGAGGACGAGATGGGGGGATATCGAGGCTCGAGGGACTTCAGTCTCCAGACTCCAGCCTCCAGTCTCGAGCTTTTCCGGGCCTGCGGCGTCAATCGAAGGGCTCCAGGGGGGATCGGCGCGCACGCCTTGCGGCGTCGCCGGCGCCGAGAGGCCGTGGCTCGTCGTTCTTTCGGCCAGGAGGCGCAGTCCTCACCCCCTCGAGCCTGGAGCCCGGAGCCTGGAGCCTGAAGCCTGGAGCCGGAGCGTCCAGCTCCTCTCACCCCTGGAGCCCGGAGCCTGGAGCCTCTCTTACTCCATCATTCTCCAGTCCAGCGCATCGACACGCCGCTCCGATCGCTTGAGCTCCACGGTCAGGCGCGTGCCGATGGCTTCGCCTCCGATCTGGAGGGGGACCGGACGTGAGAAGGTGAGACGGACCTCGCTCGCGAACCAGTCGTGCATGCCGCGGAGCGGGTGCTCGCCTCTCCAGAGCTTCGGGATGTCGTAGACCGCCGCGAGCGGCTTCTGGTCGTAGACGCGGACGTTCATCAGATCGAGCAACCGCTCCGCGAACGGGTACGCACGGAAGCCGTAGCCGAACTCGGGGCAGGTGGCTGCGCCCGCCACGCTCGCCATGCCCTCGTAGAGGATCGTTCCGCGCCGCGCGCCTTCGAGGCGGCGGAGGCGGCAGCCTTCGTCGATCGTGTAGACCTCGTCGCCCAGGTTCTCGATGATGACGTGCGGCCGTCCGTAGAGGAGCGACTTCGGGACGGTGCGCGTGGCCATCGCGGTCAGGTATCCCCAGACGCTCTTGGCGAGGCGGCTCGAAGGCGACGCCGCGAGCTGCGCGCGGTAGTCGTCGAGGATCTGCGCGTCCCACCCGCAGCCGCCGAAGAACGTCAAGACGCCGTCGCACTCGAAGAGGGCGTAGCGGCGCGTCGGGATCGGGCCGTGGTGACGGGCGAGCGCGCGGACGCAGTGATCGAGCTTCCGCGCGCCGAGCGCGTGCGCCCACGCGTTGCCGGTTCCGAGCGGCAGGGCGCCGACGGGGGGAAACGGCTCGCCCTTCGGGACGACGCGATCGAGCGCGTTGAGGAGCGCGACCGCGGACCCGTCCCCGCCGGCCGACAGGATGCATCGAGGCGCCTCGTCCGTCTTCGCGATCGTCCGCAGCCAGCCCTCGATCTCCTGGATGCTCTTCGTCAGCCTCACCTGCGCGCCCGGCAGCGCGCGCGCGATCTGGACGGCGACACGCCGCCCGCCGCGCTTCGCGTTCGCGTTCACCAGGATGTAGAGGCCTTTGCCGGCAGAGGCTCGTTCGGAGCTCGGACCGCGGGCGGAGGGCTGCACCATCGCGCTTCGTGTAGATCGGACGGGCTCGGTCCTGAAGATCATCTTGCGGTGAGAGAGCCGTGGGCTCGGAGATCGAGCCCGCGAGCATACGACGTCGCGTCGGCGTCGCGATGCGAAAACCTCCGGCGGAGCCGATCACGATGCACGCGCCGACGCGCATCGACGTCCGCGTTCCGTGGAGGCGCGCGAGGGTCGACGAAGCGGACGCCGCGCGGCATCGAGAGCCGTCCGATGCTCGCGTCGCGATGCGCCGCGACGGCGAAGGTCGCGATGCACGCGAACGGCCGCAGCGGGATCCGTCGCCGCGCGAGCGTGCTTCGAGCGCCGCGTTGTCCGGTCGATCGTCGAGCCGTACCTGATCCGAGATGAGTTCGACGGGTACGGAGAATCGGCGTCGGTCGCGGCGCGTGCTGATGGCGTCGGTGGTCGCCGTCGTGGCAGCGGTCGTGATCGTGCTCGTCGTCCGATGGGTGACGTTCGACCCGAAGGCCTTCGTGAGCGGGGTGGAGGAGACGCTCGATCCGTTCCGGCCGCGAGCCGCCGAACGATCGCGCCCGGCCGGCGCGGCCTCGAGCGCCCGATCCCGGGGCGTGTCGCCGGCCGAGCAGGCCGAGCGCGTCCGCCAGCGGGAGACCGCGCTGGCCGCGCTCCGGCAGCGGTATCACGAGTCGTCGGGCCTCTGTTATCGCTACCCGACGAAGGAGGACCTGCCGGGCGAAGCCGACGAGCGCGCGGACGAGATCGCCGACGCGCTCCTCGCCGCCGATCTGATGGGCCGCCTCGACGCGCTCGTACCTGCGTCGCTCCAGTGGGCGCGCGACGCGGACGATGCGGCCCACGGTGTCGGCCCGGAGGTCGAGGTCGTCGAGTACTTCGCGGACGAGGCCGGTCTCTGGACGAAGCTCGGAGTCGCCTTGCGTCGTGGCGCGACGCTCGAAGCCGCGCGCGCGGCGCTGTCGCCCCCGCCGCCGCCGACACCCAACGCTCCCCTGTCTCCGGAGGAGGAGGCGCGCGCACGGCCGATCTGGGAGCGCTACGGACACTTGGGCCTCGTCTCGGGCGCGACACGTCTCGCGCAGCGCGTGCATGCCGTCGACCTGCGCGGTACGCAGCTGCGTCTCCTCGAGCCGGGGATGACCGAGAGCGCCGTGCGCGCTCGCCTCGGCCCCGCCGAGGAGGACGGCCGGCGCTGGCGATACCCGCCGCTCGGCACCGAGGTCTCGTTCGACGAGCAGGGGCGCGTCATCGGCATCACGTCTCGGCTCGCGTACGGTGACCGCGTGACCGTCGACGGCGCCGACGCTCCGACCGACGAGGCATCGCTCGTCCGGCTCCTCGGCAAGCCGATCCGCGACGCGCAGACCGAGGCGGGGGAGGCGGTCCTCGTCTATCGCGCCGGCCCGCACGCGATGCTCCTGGTGCTCGCCGGGCAGCTCGCGCGGGTGGAGCTATGGCGCAAGGACCTCGTCTTCTCCGGTACGCGCTGACGAAGGCCGACCGCTGCGACCGAGCGCGGCACCTGCGCGAGATGCGCGCGGCCGCGTGACTGCGCAGGGCTTGCGGTGCCGCCATGAAGCTCCCATCATGATGGGATGATGGTTGCGCCCGCACCCGAGCTCCACGGTCGGTCGCCCGCCGTTTGGAAGGGCTTGCTGGCGGGATTCGCGATCGCGGTCGTCGCCTCTGGCGGCATCGTTCTCCAACGTCTGACGCGCGGGGACGTGAAGACCGCTCTTTTCGGTCATGTCCTGCTCACGATCACGGTCCTCGCCGTGATGTGCTCCGACCGCGAGCTCGAGCCGAGCTCCTTCTTCTCGCCCAGGCTCGCTCTCCAGGTCGTGGGAGCCACCACTGGGATCGTCGTTGCGCACTGCCTCCTTCGTGCCTCCAAGCTGGGCGCGGTCCCTTGGCTCTCGGAGCGTCCTGGTCAGTTCGTCAACGACGCAGTGGCTGTCTTCGCGCCGCTGGCGATTGTCTGGGCCGCGAAGCGCCGTCCGCCGAACACGGTCGTTCTCGTCTCCACGTTGACGCTCGTGACCGCATACCGAGCGACCGGCTCCATGTGGCATCTGGACACGGCAGCCTTCTCGTACACGGTGCAAGACTTCGTCACGGGCGAGCTCGCCGGGTCGGCGCTCGGCATCGCGACGTTCCGTCTGCTCATGCCGACGTAGAGACGTCGGCGGCGTCGAGGAGACGAGGTTCGACGATCTCGTCGTCGCTCGTCCTCGCCATTCGATTTCCTGTCGGAGAAATGATCAGTCACACGGACATGCTCTTGCGAATAGCCGCGGGTGCGGCGCTCGGCGGGGTCATCGGCTACGAGCGCGACGTCCATCGCCGCCCCGTGGGACTTCGCACCCACCTGATCGTGGCGATGGCGGCTGCCACCTTCATGGTCGTTTCGTCGCAGTTTGCCTACTGGCAGCACTACGGCAAGGACGACTTGGTCGAGGTCGACGGTTCGCGCATCGCTGCGTCGGTCGTCTCCGGAATCGGGTTCCTTGCGGGAGGCGCCATCCTCCGGACCGGAATCACGATTCAGGGACTCACGACGGCGGCAGGGCTCTGGCTCGTCACTGCCATCGGGATGTGCGCAGGAGCCGGCATGTACCTCGAGGGTGCCGTCGTGACGTGCATGGGCATCGTCGCGCTCACGGTGCTCCGGCGCTTCGAGGACAAGGACGTCCAGCGGCGTCGCGTGTCCGTCGTTCTCGGCGCCGACGCTGGCGGGGTCGGGCAGATCGTCGATGCCATCCGTGCCATTGGCGCCGTCGCCGCGGAGGTCGAGTACGAGCGTCACCTCGACGACGAGACGAAGAAGATCTCGGTGACGATCGACGTGCATCTGCCGGAGACCGTTCCCGTCCCGAGGTTGATCGAGGCCGTCGAGTCCGTCGACGGAGTGCGACGCGTGCACGTGCAACACCTCGCGTAGCTCCGCGGGCGCGCTCGGAATCCTCAGAGGCCGCTCGCGATCGCTCTTCGCACGTCCTGCATGAGCGCGTCGCGGGCGGCTCGTCGCTGCATGCCGGCGTAGCGCGCCGGGTCGACGGGCGGGTGGATCGTCACGAAGATCTCGACGCCGGGCTTCGTGAGCACGCCCTTCGCGCGCAAGACCTCGCGCGTGCCTCGGATGCTCACCGGGAGGATCGGAGCGCCGGTGTCGAGCGCGAGGACGAAGCCGCCCTTCTTGAACGCCAAGAGCTCGCCGGTCGGGCTGCGCGTGCCCTCCGGCGCGATCCAGATGGGAATGCCGCGCCGAAGCATCGCCTTGGCGTCGGCGAGGCTCGCGATCGCGCTCTCGGTGTTCTGCCGATCGACGGAGACGAACCCGGCGGCGCGCATCGCCCTGCCGAAGACGGGGATGCGGAAGAGCTCGCGCTTGGCCACCATTCGGATGGAGGACCCGAGCACGTAGTAGATGACCGCCACGTCGTAGTGCGACTGGTGGTTGCTCATCACGACGTAGGCTTGGTCGCCGTGCCCGAGTCGCTTGGGATCGACGTGCTCGCGTCCGCGGACCGTGATCAGCATCTCGCTGTTCGCGACGACGCGCGTGGCCCACGACTCGATCCGCGCGTCGCAGATCTGTCGCGTGAGCGTGCCCCGAACGGCATCGACGACCGTCGGCGCCGAGACGTGGAGCGTCTCGTAGACGTTGCGTAGCGACAAGAGAAGCGATCGGTGTCCCGCCAAGCTCGTCAGGGGCATCGTTTCAGGAAAAGGCGCAAGGCTCCAGGCCCCAGGCTCCGGGCTCCAGGGAGAAGGAGCCCCGCGTATTCCGCGACGATATCGCGCCCCGCGGTGCCGGAGAGCGCGAGAAGCAGCGTTGCATCGACCTTTCGATCGGCGAGCACGGGTCGGTAGGACGAGTTGGTGACGGGCCGCCTTCCCTGGAGCCTGGAGCCTGGAGCCCGGAGCCTCTGCAGCCGGATTCGCTGTTGCGCTGGAGGGCGATCCCTCAATACCATCGCTCCGCCGCCTCTCCATTCGCGTTCTTTCTCGAATGATGTAGCCGATTTGCGATCCCGGGAGACCCTCTCGTATCGGGGCTCTGCGCCGCCCCGGAGGCGTAGGACGAAAAGATGAGCGAAAGCACGATTAGAAGCGCCCTCGGGGTCCTGCAAGACGAGCCGGACAACGAGCAGGCGTGGAACGATCTCCGATCCGCCCTCGGCTACACGCCCGCGAACGGCAAGGTGGATCCCGGCGAGATGGGGGCCGCGGAGCTCGCGAGCCTGCTCGAAGCCGCGCGCCGTGCGCACGAGATGCGGCGCGAGTACGACGCGGTCGCGCAGCTGCTCGAGATCGAGGCCGCCCTCGCGGAGGGCGATCGCAAGGTCGACCTCGTCGCGGAGCTGGCGCGGCTCCGTGACGACGTGCTGCTCGACGACGCCGGCGCGCTCGCGGCGTATCGTCGCGTGCTCGAGCTCCGGCCGGGAGACGCCGACGCGAAGGAGGCGATCGAGCGCAGCGAGGTCAAGCGCGGCAAGTGGAAGGAGCTCGCGCAGAAGTACTTCACCGAGGCGAAGAGCGCGAACGACCCGGCGTTCAAGAGCTCGCTCCTCGTCAGCGCCGCCGAGATCGCGTACCGCTACGCGCGGCCCGAGCTCGAGGCCCGCGAGGCGAGGAAGGAAGAAGAAGAGGGCGGTCCGCGGAGCAAGAAGAAGGGGAAGAAGAAGGACAAGGCGAAGGAGGGGAAGGACCCGCGCCGCGATCTGACGGAGAAGATCATCAACCTCCTCCGCGACGCGCTCACGGCCGATCCGAAGAATCGGCGCGCCGCGATCCTCCTCGAGCGCATCCTCTACGCCGAGGAGCGTTGGGAAGAGCTCGCCGGTGTGCTCGAGGCGTTCGCGAAGGAGGTCGCGTCGAAGGACGACAAGATCGCGACGCTGACGCGTCTCGCGCGCCTCGCGAGGAAGAAGCTCGGCGCGGTCGAGCGCGCGATGTCGGCGTACGAGACGATCCTCGACCTGTCGCCCGGGCATGCCGAGGCGACGCGTGCGCTCGTGGATCACTTCACCGAGCGCGAGATGTGGGATCACCTCGTGACGCTCTACGAGGGCCAGCTCTCGGGCGGTGGCGTGCGCGCGGGTCAGGAGGTCGGCGTCATCCTCCAGATCGCGATGGTCAACTGGCGGATGCGCCAGAAGCCGGAGGCTGCGGAGCCCTACTTCGAGCGGCTGCGCAAGTACGAGCCGGCGCATCCGGGGATGCTCGACTTCTTCCGCGAGTGGTGCCGCCAGAAGGGGGAGCAGGCCCGCCTCGTCCAGATCCTCTCGGACGCGCAGCGCGCGATGCCCGACGGGCCGGAGCGCGCCAAGCTCGCGGGCGAGATCGCCCAGCTCGCCGAGGAGGGAGCGAACGCGCAGAAGGCGATCGAGCAGTGGCGCGCGCTCCTCCGCGCGCAGCCGGACAACGCCGAGGCGCGCGAGGCGCTCAAGCGGCTCTATCGGTCGACGGGCTCCTTCAACCACCTCGCCGATCTGCTGCGCTCGGAGCTCGAGCGCGTCGCTCCCGACGACGCGGCTGCGCGCCTCCCTGTCCTGCGGGAGATCGCGCAGATCTACCGCGAGAACATCAAGAGCGACTCCGCGCTCGTCACGGTGCTGTCGCAGATCATCGCGCTCGATCCGTCGGACGCCGAGGCGGTGCGCGAGCTCGCGCGCGTCTACGAGTCGCTCGGACGCTGGCGCGATCTGCTCACGACGCAGATGCGCCTCGCGGAGCTCGAGCCGGACCAGGGCATCAAGGCCGAGCTGTACCGCGCGGCCGGGCGCCGGTGGCTCGAGCAGTTCTCGAACGTGCAGAACGCCATCGAGGCGTTCGAGAAGCTGCGTGAGGCGCGGCCCGAGGATCGCGAGGCGATCGAGAAGCTCAAGGAGCTCTACGGCAAGCGCCGCGCGTACCGGCAGCTCTACGACCTCTACGAAGACGAGGCGAAGCGCGCGAGCGGCGCCGAGCGGCGCGCGATCTGGGCCGAGATGGCGAAGATGGCCGCGGATCGCCTCGACCGGGGCGCCGACGCGACGCGCCTCTACAAGATGATCCTCGCCGAGGATCCCGACGACACGGCGGCCCTCGACGCGCTCGAGAAGCAGGCCGAGCGTGAGAAGGACTACGCGACCGTTGCCGAGGCGCTCGAGCGTCGCGTCGAGCTCGCGGACGACCCGCAGACGCGGCTCGTCATCCTCCAGAAGCTCGGCACCGTCTACTCGGATCGCCTGCAGGACCACGCGGGCGCGCTCCGCGTCTGGAGGCGCGTGCTCGACCTGGCCCCCGGGCACGCGAAGGCTCTCCGCATCCTGCGCGAGAGCTACCTCGCGATGCAGGACTACGACGGGCTCACCGAGCTCTACGCCTCGATGAACGACTGGGACGGCCTCGCCGAGGTCCTCTCGAGCACGGCCGATCGCGTGACCGACGTCGGGGTGAAGGTCGATCTGTCGTTCCGCGTCGCGGAGATCTACGAGGAGAAGCTCGACGCGCCCGATCGCGCGTTCCGGTCGTACGAGCGCGTCCTGTCGGTGAAGCCGGACGACAAGCGCGCCGCCGCGTGCCTCGTCCCGCTGTACGAGCGCGACGAGAAGTGGGCCCGCCTGCCGGCGCTCTACGAGATCCTCCTCGGCCACGCGAGCGACGACGTCGAGCGGCGCGGGCTCTACATGAAGCTCGCCGAGATCACCGGCGACAAGCTCGCCGACAAGCCCGCGGCCTTCCGGTACGCGAGGAAGGCGTACGAGCTGGCTCCGACGGAGCCCGGCGCGCTCGAGGCGCTCGAGGGCTGGGCGCGCGCGTCGGGCGACTGGGCCGGCCTCGTCGAGGCGATCCAGGCGCGTCTCTCGGCGATCGAGTCCTCGGGTGCACAGGCGTCCGCCGACGAGCGGCGCGAGCTCCGGATGAAGCTCGCGGAGGTCTCCGCGCTCCACGCGGGCCGGCCCGACGACGCCGTCGCGGCGTACAAGGAGCTCATCGAGGCGAACCCGGACGACGAGGTCGCGATCGGCGGTCTCGATCGGCTGCTCCGCGCCGCGCCGGACAGGCGCGAGGATCTCCGCTGGCTCTTCCGCCTCCGCGCGAACCGCGCGGAGGGCCGCGCAGCGGTGCCGCTGCTCGCCGAGTGGGCGATGCTCGAGGAAGAGGCCTTCGGCGACAGCGCGAAGGCCATCGAGCTGTACAAGGAGCTGCTCGGGATCGATCCCGAGCACGTGAGCTCGCTCCGCGCGCTGAGCCGGCTGCTCCTCGCGGCGGGCGATGCCGCTGCCGCGGCGGAGTACATCGTCCGCGAGCGCGATCTCGAGCAGGGCGCCGGCCGCGTCGCGCGCGAGCTCGAGCTCGCGCGCCTCTACCTCGGTCCGCTGAAGAACCCGCGCGAGGCGCTCGAGGCCGCGAAGCGCGCGCTCGAGATCGCGCCGCAGGACCCGCAAGTCATCGCGCTCCTCGAGGAGCTGATGCCGTTGTCCGAGACGCGCAAGGACGCGGCGATCGTCCTCGAGCAGGCGTACGCGGCCGCGGGGCAGTACGAGAAGCAGGGGGAGGTGCTCGCGGTGCTCATCGCGACGGCGCCGTCGAAGCAGGATCGGCTGGCGCTCCACCTGCGCCTCGCCGCCGTGAAGCAGAACCTCGGCGACCGCGCCGCGGCGTTCGACGTCCTCGCGCGCGCCGCGCTCGACAACCCGACGGAGCTCGACCTGTGGGACCGCCTCGCGGTCCTCGCGAACAAGTCGGGCAGGACGCAGCAGTTCGTCGAGACGATCGCGCGCGCCGTGCCGGAGACCGGCGAGACGGGCCTGCCTCCGCACGTGGAGATGGACCTCGCCGAGCGCGCCGCGACGCTCTACGACGAGAACCTCGGCGACATCGATCGCGCGACGCCGTACCTCGAACGCATCCTCGCGCGCGATCCGAGCAACGAGCGCGCGTTCCTCCGCCTCAAGCAGATCCTGACGACGCGCGAGCGGTGGTCGGACCTCGAGGCGCTCTACGAGCGCATGCTCGCGGCGATCGACGACCCCGCGCGGCGCGCCGATCTACTCGCCGAGGTCGCGATCATCGCCGAGGAGATCACGAACGACGCGCCGAAGGCGATCCAGTACTACGAGCGGATCCTCGAGCTCGAGCCGGGCCACGAGCAGGCGATCTTCGCGCTCGACAAGCTCTATGCGTCGCACGAGCGGTGGCAGAGCCTGGCCGACCTGTTGCGGCGTCGCATCGAGCTCGGAGCCGGCTCCAACCTCCAGCTCAAGCTGCGGCTCGGGACGCTGCTCTTCGTGCGTCTCGGCGATCCGAAGAGCGCCCTCGACTATCTCGAGGAGGTCGTGCTCGCCGAGCCCGCGAACCGCGAGGCGCGCGAGCTCGTGGAGCGGTGCCTGTCGCATCCGGACCTCCGGCAGCGGGCGGCGATCATCCTCGAGGGCGTCTACGCGGACCGCGACGAGATCCGCGATCTCGTCCGCGTGCTCGAGGTTCGCCTCGAGTTCGTCGCCGACGACGTCGAGCGGCGCGATCTGTTGCGCCGCATCGCCGAGCTCCGCGATCAGCGCCTGATCGACGACGCGGGCTCGTTCGACACGTACGCGCGCCTTCTGCCCCTCGCGCCCGGCGACGTCGAGGCTCGCCAGCGTTACCTCGAGATCGCCGCTCGTCTCGGGAAGCAGGCGGAGGCGGCCGAGGTGCTCGTCACGGCCGCGAAGAACGCCGAGGTCCCGCAGCCGCGCGCCGAGATCCTCGGCGACGTGGCGCGCATCTACGAGGAGGCGAACGACGTCGAGAAGGCGGAGGCCGTCCACCAGCAGGTGCTCGACCTCGCGCCCGACGACCCGACGATCGCGCTTCCCGCCGCCCGCGCGCTCGAGCGCATCTACGCGAGCAGCGGAAGGAACCACGATCTCTCGCGCATCCTGCGCGTGCAGGTGAAGCTCGAGGACGAGGCGGACGCCCGGCGTGCGCTCCTCGGCCGTCTCGGTGCGCTCGCCGAGGAGGCGCTCCGCGACGACGCCGCCGCGATCACCGCTTGGAAGGAGCGGCTCGAGGACGACCCCGCCGACGCGGAGGCGCTCGCCGCGCTCGACCGCCTCTACGAGCGCATCGGCGATCGCCGCCAGCTCGTCGAGATCCTGAGGATCCGCGAGCGAAACGCCGAGGACGCCGACCAGCGCAAGGTCTTCATGTGGCGTGCGGCGCAGACGCTGGAGTCGCTCGGCGACGTCGACGAGGCGATCCTGGCGTACCGCGCCGTGCTCGACGACTTCGGCGCCGATCGGAAGGTGCTCGGCGCGCTCGCAGGCCTGTACGAGCGCGGCGAGCGCTGGCACGACCTGGCGGAGACGCTCGAAGCGGACCTCGGCCTCGCGACGGAGACGAGCGACCGCATCGAGCTGCTCACGCGCCTCGGTGACGTCCGGCGCATCCGGCTCCAGGAGATCCCGGAGGCGATCGAGGCGTACCGCCAGGCGCTGACGATCGACCCGTCGACGAGCTCCGCTCGCGAGGCGCTCGAGGAGCTCCTCGGAAACGAAGGTGCGCGCGTCGAGGCCGCCGAGATCCTGCGGCCGCTCTACGAGGCCGACGGAGCGGACGACAAGCTGCTGCGCGTCCTCGACATCCAGATCGATCAGGAGTCGGGGCTCGACGCGCGCCTCGAGCTGCTCGGGCGGGCGGCGAGCGTCGCCGAGAAGCTGGCGGGCGGCTCCGGCGACTTCGGCAAGGCGTTCGCGTACGCGGCGCGCGGCCTCCGCGAGGCGGCCGCCGAGCCGGCGCTCGACGAGTGGATCGAGCGCGCCGAGCGCCTGACAGAGCGGACGCAGAACTGGGCGGGGCTCGTCGATCTCTACCGCGCCGCGCTCCCCGACATCCTCGACGAGGACAAGCAGGTGAGCGTCCTGCTCCGCGTCGCCGAGCTCGGTCGCACCAAGCTCGAAGACGCTGCCCTCGCGAAGGAGTGCTATCGAAGGGCGCTCGAGCTGCGTCCCGAGGAGACGCGCGCGCTCGAGGCGCTCGAGGCGCTGCACGAGGAGGCCGCCGAGCACGAGCAGCTCATCGAGGTGCTCCGGCGGCGCGCGGAGATCGCGCCGAGCGACGACGCGAAGCGCGTCATCCTCTACAAGCAGGCGAAGATCTGTGACACGGCGCTCGCCGATCGCGATCGCGCCATCGCCGTCTACGAGCAGATCCTCGAGCTCGGGCTCGATGCGCCGGCGGTCGAGGCGCTCGAGCGGCTCTACACGGCGTCCGGCCGGTGGGGCGACCTCGTGGAGCTCCACGAGCGGGAGCTCGGCGCGGACGAGACGACACCGGAGCGTCGTGCGGCCCTCCATTTCTCTCTCGGCCACGTCTACGAGCGGCAGCTCGGAGAGACCGAGCGCGCCTTCGAGTCGTACGCCGAGGCGCTCCGCGTCGATCCGACGCACGACGCTACCGTCCAGGCGCTCGAGCAGATCGTCGCGCAGCGCGCGACGATCGATCGCTCGCAGGTCGCGCGCGCGGCCGAGATGCTCGAGGCGGTCTACCTCGCGCGCCTCGACTGGCGGAAGGTGATGGGCGCGATCGAGGCGCGCCTCGAGGGCAGCGAGGATCCCGAGGAGCGGCGCGATCTGCTCCGGCGGCTCGCGAAGCTGCACGAGGAGCAGGAGGAGAACTACCGCGCGGCCCTCGACGTCATGGCGAAGCTCCTCGACGAGGACATCACCGACGAGTCGACGTGGGCCGAGCTCGAACGGCTCGCGCGCGTGGCCTCGGCGGAGGAGCGCCTCGCCGACATCTTCGCCGCTGCGCTCGAGAAGATCACGACCGACGAGCCGGCGACGGCGCGCCTCGCGTACCGGACGGGCGAGCTGTTCGAGGCGCGGAACGTCAACCGGGCGCTGCAGTTCTACCGGCGCGCCTACCAGTTCGCGCCGGAGGACGAGCAGCGCGCGTTCCAGGCGATCGATCGGCTGCTCGCGAGCTCCGATCGTCCGGCGGAGCGCGTCGCGCTCTACCGCGACTCGCTCGAGTACCGCCTCGATCCGGCCGAGCGCGTCGCGACGCTCCACACGATCGCGAAGATCGAGGAGGAGGGGGTAGGGGACGACGACGCCGCGATCGTCACCTACCGGAGCATCCTCGACATCGACGACACCGACGCCGCCGCGCTCGACGCGCTCGGTAGGCTCTACACGCGTCGCGAGAAGTGGCGCGACCTCGCCGATCTGCAGCGGCGGCGCGCCGAGCAGAGCGCGCTGCCCGAGGAGGAGGCGCGCTGGCGGCTCGCGCTCGCCACGGTGCTCGACGAGAAGCTCTCCGACGCGCCCGCCGCGATCGACGAGCTCGAGTCGGTCATCAACCTCGTCTCGCCGCTCGGGAGCGAGTCGGGGCAGGGCGCCGTCCGGGCGCTCGAGGCGATGCTCGGCCGCGAAGAGCATCGGGCGCGCGTCATCGAGCTGCTCCGGCCGATTTACGAGCAGGCGGACGACTGGCAGAAGCTGGTGGATCTCGCGCGGCACTCCTACGCGATCGCGGCGAGCCCCTCCGAGAAGGTGGCCGTCCTGCGCGAGATGGCCAGGCTCCTCGAGGAGCGGGGCAGCGATCAGAATCGCGCCTTCGATTGCCTCAAGGAGGCCTTCGTCATCGATCCCGACGACGGCGAGGTCCGCGAGGAGCTGGATCGGCTCGCGATCGCGACCACGCGGTGGGACGACCTCGCCGACGCCTACGAGCGAGGCATCGAGAAGATCGACGGCATCGGCAAGCGCGAGCTCCTCGAGTCGCTCGCGAAGCTGCACGACAAGCGTCGTGACGACCCTCGCAAGGCGCTCGACGCGTGGGAGCGGCTCTTCGCGCTCGACGAGTCCGACCCGCGGCCGCTCGACGAGATGGATCAGCTCGCGACCCTGTTGTCCGACTGGTCCACGCTCGTGCGCGTCCTCGCGAAGCGCGCCGAGCTCACGAACGACGACGAGGAGCGCGCGAGCCTCTGGCGCCGGATCGGCGAGGCCCGGCGCGACATGCTGGAGGACCAACAAGGAGCCATCGACGCGTACGAGCGCGCCCTCGAGCTCGAGCCCGAGAGCGCCTGGACGCTCGACAACCTCATCGCCCTGTACGAGGAACGAAAGGACGCTGCGCGCCTCGTCGACCTCTATCGCCGGCGCGTGGAGCTGTGCGGGGAGGACGACGTCGAGCTGAAGCACCGGCTCCTGCTCGACGCGGCGAGCTGTTACGAGGTCGGCCTGCAGGACCGGCGCGAGGCCGTCGTCCTCCTCGGACAGGCGCTCGCGACGAAGCCGAACGACCTCGAGGTGATCCGGCGGCTGTCCGACCTGTACGAGGCGGAGAAGATGTGGCCGGAGCTGCTCGACAACCTGCGAGCCGAGGCCGACCTCACGACGGATCCCGCCGCGAAGACGCAGGTGACCAAGCGGATCGGCAAGCTCCTCGCGAGCGAGCTCGACGATCACGCAAAGGCGCTCGAGGCCTTCCGCGAGGTGCTCTCCGCGGGCTACGACGTCGACGCCGCGCGCGCGGTGCGGGAGATCGGCGAGGCGCGCGACGAGCTGCGTCGCGAGGCTGCCGAGATCCTCGAGCCGATCCTCCGCGCCGCGGGCGAGCACGAGGAGCTCATCGGCACCCTCGAGATGCGCCTGCGCGCCGAGACGGAGCCCCTCGAGCGCGCCGCGACGCTGCGGACGATCGCGAAGGTCGCGGAGGAGTCCCTCCGGGATCTCGAGCGCGCGGAGGGCGCGCTGCTCCGGGCCCTGGCGGAGCAGCCGCAAGACGCGGACCTCCACGCCGAGATCGAGCGCGTCGCAGGCCTCGTCGGCAAAGAGGGCTGGTCACGCTACGCCGAGACGCTCGGCGAGCGCTCGGCGTCGATCTTCGACGCGAAGATCACCGCGGAGCTGTTCATGCGGCTCGGGCGCGTCGCCGAGACCCACCTCGGCGATCTGCCGCGCGCCGCGGAGGCCTACGCACGCGCCGCGGAGCAAGGCGGCGACACCGAGGAGGTGCTCGTCGCGCTCGAGCGCGCCTACGCCGGGCTCGGCGACACGCGCGCGCTCGTCGACGTCCTCGAGCGGCGCATCGGCATCGAGGAGAACGGGGCGGCGCAGGCCGACCTCTACCACCGGTTGGCGAGCCTCCAGATCGACGCGCTCGGCGACAAGTCGCAGGGCCTCGCGACGCTCCGCCTCGCGCTCGAGCGCGTGCCGGATCACGCGCAGGCACGCGAGGCGGTCGAGCGCCTCCTCTCGGACGACGCGCTCTTCGAGGACGCGTTCGACACGCTGGAGGGCGTCTACCGCACGACGAACCGTGGCGAGGATCTCGCGCGCCTGTACGAGCGGCGCGTGGATCGCGCAGACGGCCTGCGAGCGCGCACGCGCGCGCGCCTCGACCTCGCGCGCATCCGGGAGAACGAGGCGAACGACAGCGTCGGGGCGCAGCGCGCGGTCGAGGCCGCGGTCATCGGCGATCCGACGGAGGTCGACGCGCTCGTCGAGCTCGAGCGCCTCGCCGAGAAGAACGGCGCTTGGCGCGAGGCCGCCGATGCGCTGACACGCGCCCTCGAGGCGCAGGAGCGCGCCAACCCCGGCGCGAGCGGCAGCTCCGAGCTGTGGGCGCGCCTCGGCCGGTGGCTGCGCGACAAGGTGAGCGACCCGCGGGGCGCGGAGGAGGCGTTCGCGAAGGCGCTCGAGACGGACCCCGAGAACATCGACCTCGTCCGGGCGCTCGAGGAGCTGCGGCGCGGTCCGGGCCGCGAGCGCGATCGCATCGCGACGCTGCGCCGCTTGGCGAAGCTCGAGGGCGAGCCCGACGTGAAACGGACGCTCGCGCGTGAGGCCGCGCAGCTCGCCGAGGGTACGCTGGGCGATGCGGCGCTCGCCGAGGAGGTCCTGCGCGAGCTGCTCGCCGAGAACGAGGCGGACGCCTGGGCGGCCGAGGAGCTCACGCGGCTCCGCGAGGCGGCGGGCGACTTCGACGAGGTGGTGCGGCTGCTCCTCCGACGGGCGGAGGACGCCGCGGACGGCGAGCAGGCGCTCGCCCTTCGGCATCGCGCCGCCGAGATCGCGGCGGAGCGGCTCGGCGATCGCGATCGCGCCGTCGCGCTCTACGAGGAGATCCTCGAGCAGGAGCGCGGCGACACGCGCGCGCAGCAGCGCCTCGTGGCGCTCTACGGCGAGCTCGGGAAGTACAACGAGCTCGCGCGCCTGCTGATGACGCTCATCGACTTCGCCGACTCGCCCGAGGCACGCGCGAAGCTGCGCGTCGACCTCGCGCGACTGCAGCTCGAGAAGTTCGAGAACGCGCGCGACGCGATCGACACGCTCCGGGCGATCCTCGAAGAGGATCCCGACCACGACGAAGGCGCGTCGCTCCTCGCGTCGGTCTTCGAGAAGGAAGGGCGGTTCGCCGAGCTCGCCGAGCTGAGGACGAGCCTCGTCGAGCGTGCGCGTGCGCGCGGCGACGCCGCCCTCGAGCTCACGCGCTTGGTGCAGCTCGGAGAGATCCTCGAGGGCAAGCTCAATGACGAGCGGCGCGCGCTCGAGACCTACGAGGGGATCCTCGAGCGCGACCCCAATCACCGCGGCGCTCTCGAGGCGGTCGCTCGCCTCGCGGAGTCGCGGCAGACCTGGGACAAGGCGGAGACGGCGCTCGCGCGTCTCTTGGAGACCGCGAGCGGCGAGCAGGCCGTGGACCTCGCGCTGCGCCTCGCCAACGTGCGCAAGGAGCTCGGAGACGATCGGGGCGTCGAGGACGCGCTCAAGCGCGCTCTCGATGCGGATCCGAAGAACGCGGACGTCCGCGAGCGCCTCGGCGAGCTGTACGAGCGCACGAAGAAGTGGGCGGAGCTCGCCGATCTGCTCGTGTCGAACGCGGAGGTCGTCGACACGAACGGGGAGGTGGTGGCCGGGGGCACGACCCCGAGCATCCTGCCCGGAGCGCCGAACGCGCCGCCGCTCCCGCCGGGGATCGCCAAGAAGGTGCGGCTGCTCCGCCGCGCCGCGGAGATACACCTGAAGGAGCGGAGCTCGCCGGCCGACGCGGTCCCCGTGCTCGAGCGGGTCACGGAGATCGTGCCCGGCGATCGGGAGCTCTTGCTCCTGCTCTGCGATGCCTACTCGGCGTCGAACCGAGAGCGCGACGCGGCGACGGTGCTCGAGAAGATCATCGCGTCGTTCGGCAACAAGCGGACGAAGGAGCTGTCGCTCTATCACCACCGCCTCGGACGCGCGCTCGCGGCGCTCGGCGAGAAGGACGTCGCGCTCGCGCAGTACGACATGGCGTTCAAGATCGATCCGGGCTCGATCGAGGTGCTGCGTGATCTGGGCGTCCTCGCCCTCGAGACGAACGACCTCGATCGTGCGCAGAAGACGTTCCGCGCGCTGCTCCTCCAGAAGCTCGACCCGCAGAGCGGCATCTCGAAGGGCGAGGTCTTCTGTTACCTCGGCGAGATCAGCATGAAGCAGGGCGACAAGGCGAAGGCCGTGCAGATGCTCGAGCGCGCCGTGGAGAACGACCCGAACCTGACGCGCGCGAAGCAGATGCTCGCGGAGCTGAAGGGCTGAGCCGCTCGCGCGCTCGGCACCGGTCATGTCGAACGCGACGACCTCGAAGTGGCGTGCCCTGCTCGGCCTGCTCCTCGGGGTCGTCGCGCGCGTCTGGCTGCGGACGCTGCGACTGACCGTCGAGGTGCACCCGGCGCTCGCGGGCGACGTCGCGCGCCGCCCGTGGGTGCTCGCGTTCTTCCACGGCACGCAGTGGCCGCTGCTCGCCTGGCGCCGTCGCCGCCGGACGGCGGTGATGGTGAGCCTCTCGGCGGACGGGACGATGCAGGCGCGGGCCCTGTCGGTGCTCGGCTTCTCGGTCGTGCGGGGCTCGAGCTCGCGGGGCGGAGCGCGTGGCCTCGCGGCCATCGTCCGGCTCCTGCGGCGGGGCGACCACGACGCGGCGTTCGCCGTCGACGGGCCGCGCGGGCCCTACGGTGTCCCCAAGCCGGGGGTCTTCGTGGCGGCGGAGCGGGGAGGGGCGGCCATCGTTCCGATGGGCGCGGCGGTGGCGTGCGGAAAGGTATTCCACCGCGCGTGGGATCGCTTCACCCTCGCGTGGCCCTTCTCTCGGGTGGCGGTCGTGCTCGGGCCGCCGCTCGAGGTCGACGGCAAGAGCCGCTCGGTTTCGCAGGAGCGCCTGGCCGAGGCCATCGCGTCCGCGAACGAGGCCGCCGAGGCGATCTTGTCCGTGCGGAAGCCGATCATGGTACGTTCTCGCTGGGCAGTCCCACTTCCACTCCCCAGCACGAAGATCGGCGATCCGAAGACCCGCTCCCACGAACTTTGAATGTGGAGGCAAGTCGTTCGGTCCAACCATCTGGGGCCGGGGGAACCTCGGGTCCGCCCTTGCTTTGCCCGCCGCTCGGGCGGGAGGAGAATCGAGAATGAGCGTCTCGCGCATCGCCTTCGCTACCGTCATCGCTGCCATCGCCGCTTCGGCAGCCGGGTGTCAGGTTGAGGCTTCCGTCGACGTCAAGACCAAGACCCGCTTCGTCGAGCAGAACGTCCCCAAGGAGGACACCGAGGATTGGACGGGGCAGCCGATCAAGATCCAGATCGAAGGGGTCGGCGTCGCGGTGAACGGCGGTATCCACGTGACGGCCGTGCCGGGCGAGACGAGGGTGAAGGCGAACGCACGCTTCCTCGCGATGGCGTTCGAGGACGACAAGGCGAGCGCGGATCAGTCGATCATCGAGGCGAAGAACACCTTCACCATCACGCACAGCGACTCGGAGATCGTCGTCTTCTGCGGGCACGGCGGCACGCACGGCAGCTCGAACGGCGGCGAGTCGGGCTGCGAGCTCGTGAACCTCACGATCCCCGCGGGCGATGCGGACAAGCCGCTCGAGCTCACGGTCCTCGGCGGCAACGGGACGATGACGCTCGAGATCGCGGAGGCGACGATCAAGAACGTCGGCGCCAACAACGGCGGCGACATCGTGGCGAAGATCCCGATCACGCAGGGCGCGAACGTCTCGCTCGTCGCCGAGAAGGCGGACGACATCACGGTGACGTTGCCGCCGAACTGGGCGGCCGACGAGGTCATCCTCCAGGCCGACGCGGACAAGATCGTCAACCCGTTCACCGACGTGAAGCTGGGTGCAGGCGCGGGTGGTCGCGGGGAGCCGGGGACGGGGCTCGCCTCGCTGAAGCTCACGTCGAAGGAGTTCGCCGGCTCCACCGGCACGATCACGCTCCAGTGAACGACGAGCCGGCGGCGCACGGCCGTCGGCTCGCCGCTCGCGGCGCCCGAGCGCGCCGGCGGTCTCGCCACGCCGCTGGGGCCGTCAGGCGCGCTTCTTCGCGATCGCGTCGATCTCGACGCGCGCGTTCTTCGGGAGCGCGGCGACCTGCACGGTCACGCGCGCGGGCGGCGCCGCCTTGAAGCGCTTCGCGTAGGTCGCGTTCACCGCCTCGAAGTCGGCGAGGTCGACGAGGTAGATCGTCGTCTTGACCACGTCGCCGAAGGAGCAGCCGGCCGCCTCGAGCACCGCTGCGAGGTTGTCGAGCACGCGATCCGTCTGCACCGTGATGTCGCCTGCGACGAGCTCGCCGGTCTTCGGGTCGATCGGCACCTGACCACTGCAGAACACGAAGTCGCCCGTGTCGATCGCCTGCGAGTAAGGACCGATGGCGGTGGGGGCGGAGAGGGAGTTGACGGCCTTCATGGGCGGTCACTCTAGTCGAGCTCGGCTCGCCCATGAAGCGCGCAAGGCTCGTCGCACGGAGCGTGACGATCCGAGCCGCTGCGACGCGTGTGCTGCTCGTGCGGTGTGGACGGCTCGGGAACGAGCGTCTCGGGATCGAAGACCTTGCCGCCGCGCACGACGCGATGGACGCGCGCGAGGTTTCGCGCGTCCTCCAGCGGATCGGCGTCGAGGAGGACGATGTCGGCGATCCATCCGGGCTCGAGCGCGCCGATCGTGCCGGACCGACCCATCACGCGCGCGCCGTTGACGGTCGCGGCGAGAAGGACCTCGCGCGGGGAGAGCCCGGCGCGCGAGAGCATCTCGATCTCGCGGAAGTACCCCGGGCCGTGGAGCGTGCCGATGTTCCCGGCGTCGCTACCGACGGCGACGGTGATCCCCGCGTCCCAGACGCGCCGGAGGTTCTCGCTGGCGATGCGCGTCGAAGGGTGAGCGGGCGCGCGCAGGCCGCCGGTCCCACGGAGCTCGGCGACGATCTCGGGATCGCCGAGGCGTCGCTCGACCTCCGTCGGTGCGTACTCCCCGGAGAGCGCGACCTGGTAGCCCCTTCCGACCCAGAGCGTGGGGATGTAGACCGCGTCGCGCTCGCGAGCGAGGCGGAGGAAGGTCTCGTCGACGGGGCGGTCCTCCACGGAGTGCGCGAGGACGTCGGCGCCGGCACGCAGCGCCGCCGTCGCGGTATCGAGCTCGGTGGCGTGCACGACGAGGCGCTTGCCGGCGCGGTGTGCGACGTCCGCGACGGCGCGGACGAGCTCGGCCTCCGCATCGAGGTCGGCGCCGCGCTCGTGGACGAACCAGAACTTCAAGAAGTCGGGGTCGCGCGCGAGCTCCTCGCGGGCGAGCGCCGCCGCGTGTGTCGGGCTCTTCGCGCGCACGACCGGAGGATCGCCGGTGTCGAGCTCGTCCGCGCCGATGGTCGAGATGAGGCGCCCGGCGACGGCGACGTGAGGCGCGGCGTCCCTCCGGCGCGCGATGGATCGCACGTCGTACGTCCACGATCCGCCGCCGAGATCGGCGACCGCGGTGACGCCGCTCGCGAGCCAGCGCTCGAGCGTGGCGGGGATCTTCCTGCGGGTCCGCGCGATCTCTTCTTCGTACGGGAACCGCGCCCGCAGGTCGACGACGTCCGGCCGGGTGTACGGGCCGCCCGACTGGAAGAAGTGGACGTGCGCGTCCACGAGCCCGGGGACGGCCCACTTGCCCGAGGCGTCGACGACACGGGCTCGGGGGTCGACCTCGAGCTCGTTCGTGGGCGCGATCCTCGCGATCCGACCTTGCTCGACGAGGATCGTCTGGTCGGCGCGGCGCTCGCCGGTCTTCGGGTCGACGACGGTGACGCCGGTGATCGCCGTGGGCCGCTCCCGCTCGCCCTTCTCGGCGAGCGCGCGCTTCGGCGAGGACCCGGCGAGCACGAGCGCGAGGACGACGAGCGAGCACGCCAGGACCGCGGCCGCGACGGGCGCGAGCGTTCGCATGGCGGACATGCCCGGCGCCGTGCAAGAACGGCGCTCCTCGGTGTCGAGCGCGTGCGTGCGGGACGGGCGAGCCTCTGCGCGCGGAAGCGGACGTCAGAGGGCCTGCCGGCCGGCGAGCGCGCGCCCCATCGTGATGGGGTCGGCGTATTCGAGATCGCCGCCGTGTGGCACGCCGCTCGCGATGCGGGTCATCTTCACGCCGGAGGGGGCGAGCTCGCGTTTGAGCAGGAGCGCGGTCGCCTCGCCGTCGACGCTCGGCGGCGTGGCGACGATCACCTCCGTGACGCCTTCGTCTCGGATCCGGGCGAGCAGCCGGGGGATCGGCAGATCCTCGGGGCCGATGCCTTCGAGCGGCGAGAGGAGACGCCCGAGGACGAAGTAGCGGCCGCGCATGGCGCCGGTGCGTTCGATCGCATTGAGGTCGTGCACGCGGCCGACGACGCAGAGCACGTGGGGATCGCGCTGCGGGTCCCTGCAGATCGTGCAGACGATCGACTCCTCGCCGGGGACGACCTCGGCGATGTTGCCGCACCGCACGCAAGGCCGGAGCTCTTCGTGGAGAGTCGAGAGCTCTCGGCCGAGGTCACGCGCGATCTCGGCGTCGGCCGTGAGCAGGTACAGGACGTAGCGCTGTGCCGTCTTCTCGCCCACGCCGGGCAGGCGTGAGAAGAGAGAGACGAGCTTCTTCACCTTGGGCGACTGCATTCGATGACCGGCCGGGCTCTCGGCGGGCGGGTCGGAAAAGTCGGGCGGGTCAGGTCAGGCCGGGGATCTTGAGGCCGTTCGTGACCTTCTCGAGCTCCTTCTCCATCGCTTGCTGGGCCTGCTCGAGCCCTGCGTTGACCGCGGCGACCACGCCGTCGAGCGCGAGCTCGAGACCCTCGTTCTTCAGGAACTCGGGGTCGATCTCGATCCTGGAGACCTTGCCCGCGTAGGTCACGGTCGCCTTCACCTTGTCGCCGACCGCCGTGGCGACGACCTCCTTGTCGGCGAGCTCCTTCTTCGCCTGCTCGACCTTGCGCTGAAGGCGCGCGGCCTGCCGCATCAGCTCGTTCATTCCACCGCGAAACTGGGCCATCGTCGTCTACTCCTCCTGCGCCGGCAGCTTGACGTCCTTCAGCTCCGCGCCGAAGACGCGGATCGCATGCTGCACGAGCTCGTGTCTCTCGATCGCCGCGCGTGCCTCGAGCTGCATCTGCTTCTTCTTCGCCGCCTCGAGGTAGGCGATGCTGGCGACCTTGCTCCCCCGAGCGGCGCGCTCGAAGACGACCTCGGTGGCCGTCCCGAAGTGGGCTCGCGCCTCGGCGGTGAGCACGGTGCGCGCGTTCGTCTGTTCCGCGCGTACGTTCTCGAAGGAGTCGTCTTCGATCCCCACGACGACGCGCTCGGGGCTGACCGTGATCGGCACCGCGAGATCGAGCATCGCCGCGACCGCCGGGTCGACCGCGCGGACCCGATCCACGAGGGCGCGCCAGGTCTTGATCGTCTCGCTCTCGAGGAGCGCGCTCGGGTTGAGCGGAGCGATCTTCGCGTCGCCGTTCACTTCGTTGCGCCCCGTGCTCGCCTCGGAGGGCTCGGTCTTCGCCGTGGAGAGCACCGGCGCGCTCGCGGGTCGCGCGGGGACCGCGTCGGGGCGTTCGACGGGCGCGCTCCGGACGGTGGGGATCGGCGCGATCTCGGGAGCGGGTTCGACCTCGAGGGCGAGCGCTCCGCGGACCGGCGGGCTCGTACGCGTTCCGACCGAAGGAGCCGCGGACGCGTGCGCCAGCGGCGGTGCGAATGCGACCGGAGCGACGCCGATGGGCGTCGGACCGACGGGCGACGGACCAACCGGCGAAGGACCGACCGCCGTGCCGAGGATCGACGCCGTGGGGTCCGCGGCCATGCTGGAGGTGGCCGACGCGTGGGTCTCGGGCCGGCTTCGACCGCCGGCTCCACCACCGCCTCCTCCGCGCGGCGGGGGAGGGGCTCCGGTGGCGAGGCGCTTCTCGAGATCGCCGAGCCGGCTGAGCAGCTCGTCGAGCGGAAGGAGCGGCGGCCGTCGTGCGAGGCGCACGAGCGTCATCTCGAGGTTCGAGCGGACCTGCCCGCTCTTCACGATGTCGTCGAAGCCGCGCGAAAGTCCGGTGAAGATGCGTGTGAGGTCGTCGGTGTCGCTCTTCTGGGCGAGGGCGAAGACGTCCGCGACCTCCTCGTCGGCGAGGTCGAGCAGCTCGCGCGCCTGCGACTCGCTGCAGACCTTCGCGACGACGAGGTTGCGCACGTAGCGCATGAGGTCCTTCCAGAGGTGGACCATGTCGAAGCCCTGCCGTGCCGTCTGATCGAGCACGTCGAGCGCGGCGCCGGCGTCGCCGGCGAGGACGGCGCCGATGAGCTTCTGGAGGACCTCTCGATCGGCGACGCCGAGGACCTTCGCGACGACGTCGGCCGTGATCTTCTCGGCCCCGTACGCGATGACCTGATCGAGGAGGCTCATCGCGTCGCGCATCGATCCGGCCGCTTCGCGCGCGAGGACGTTGATGGCGGCGTCGTCGGCGGCGAGCTGCTCGCGCGCGAGGACGTCGCGGAGCCGTGCTGCGATCTGCCGCGCGCTCACGAGCTTGAAGTCGTAACGCTGGCAGCGGCTGAGGATCGTGACGGGGACCTTGTGGACCTCCGTGGTCGCGAAGATGAATTTGACGTGCGGCGGCGGCTCCTCGAGCGTCTTGAGGAACGCGTTCCACGCCGCGTTCGACAGCATGTGGACCTCGTCCACGATGTAGATCTTGAAGCGGTCGCGTGCGGGGCGGAACGCGAGCCCTTCCTGGAGGCGCCGGACCTCGTCGACGCCGTTGTAGCTGGCGGCGTCGATCTCCTGCACGTCCATGTCGACGCCGGCTGCGATCTCCGTGCAAGCGGCGCACGTCTGGCAGGGCGTCACGACGGGGCCGGTCGCCTTGCCGTCGGCGCCGAGGCAGTTCAAGCACTTGGCGAGGATGCGTGCGCTCGTCGTCTTCCCGACGCCGCGGACCCCGGTGAAGAGGAAGGCATGCGCGACGCGGTTCTGCGCGATCGCGTTGGCGAGCGTCTGGGCCACGTGCTCCTGGCCGACGAGGTCGTCGAACGACTGCGGCCGGTACTTGCGAGCCAGGACGAGATACGACACGACGCCGTCCTAGCGCATGCAGGCGTGGGAGTCGACGGTCGACCGGCTCCGATGTCGCGCGGCGGCCCTGCCGTGCTTCGTCGGAGACGCCGTCTGTCGGCCCGCGGGGCGCGCGGAGGAGGGCTGCGGAGGGGCGTGCGGCGGAGCGGGACCGGCGAAGGTCGTGTCATCGGGCTCTGCTACACTTCCATCACGCGGACGGCCACGCGCAGCGTGGCGGCGCACCCGCGGGTGTGCCGTCGCGGTCCGCGTCGAGCGATGCCCGATCCGATCGCGCTGGCGGTTCCCGTCTTCTTCGTCCTGATTGCGCTGGAGCTCGCTTGGGCGAAGCGGCGCGGGATCGAGGTCTACCGGTTCACGGACGCGCTCACGGACCTGAGCTGCGGGATCACGTCGCGCGTCGCGGCGCTCGTCTGGACGGCGGCGCAGCTCGGCGTCTACGGGTGGGTCTACGAGCATGCGCGCCTGTTCACGATCGAGCAGACCTGGCTCGCGTGGCTGCTCGCCTTCGTCGGCGTCGACTTCCTGTACTACTGGTGGCACCGGCTGAGCCACGAGGTGAACTTCCTCTGGGCGGCGCACGTCGTGCACCACCAGAGCGAGGACTACAACCTCGCGGTGGCTCTCCGGCAGGCGGTGCTGACGAGCTGGACGGCGCTGCCGTTCTATCTACCGCTGGCGGTGCTCGGCGTCCCCGTGTCCGTCTACGCCGTCGTCGTCGCGCTTTCGACGCTCTATCAGTTCTGGATCCACACGCAGCTCGTGGGCCGCATCCGCGGTCCGCTCGACTGGATCTTCAACCTGCCCAGCCATCATCGCGTTCATCACGCGATCAACGAGCGTTACCTCGACAAGAACTACGGCGCGACGCTCATCGTGTGGGATCGGCTCTTCGGGACCTACGCGGAGGAGACGGAGACGCCCGTGTACGGCATCACGAAGCCGCTCGGCAGCTTCGACCCGATGTGGGCGCAGGTCCATTACTGGTTCGAGATGGCGGCGATGGCGCGTGCTGCGCGAAGCCCGTGGGACAAGATCCGCGTGTGGTTCGCGGCACCTGCGTGGAAGCCTCGGGGCTTCGTCGCGACGGCGCCTCCCGTCGAGGGTCGTTCGAAGTACGACCGTCCGTTGTCGCGGCGGCTGGCGATCTATCTCGGCGTCCAGTACGCGATCGTCGTCGCGGTCACCTTCTTGCTGATGACGTGGCATTCCTCGATCGACCGCCGGCTGCTCTTTCTCGCCGGCGTGACGGTCCTGGGCGGTCTGTTCGCCTTCGGAGCGCTCATCGAGGGGCGGCGTTGGGCGCCGTACGTGGAGGCCACGCGGCTCGCGGTGGGCGTCGTCGCGATCGTCGTCTGGTTCCGTGGCTGACGATCCCGTTCGAGGCCCGCTGGCACATGGGCTACGGTCGGTGCATGGTCTTTCGTCGGTGGTTCTTGTGCACGGTGCTCGTCGCCGCGTGCTCGGACGACGCGGCGGGGCAGGCTCCGGAGGGCCCGCCGGAGGTGCAGCTCATCGGCCGATTCGACACGTCGACGTCGACCCCGGCGACGGCCTGGCCGGGAGGGAGGATCGTCGTGCGCTTCGAAGGCAAACCGCCGACGATCACGCTCACGCAACGGTCGCTGCCTGGGAGCACGACGTCGAGCTTCTTCAACGTCATCGTGGACGGCACGTTCCGGCGGCGGATCGAGGTGTCCGGACAGCGCGAGCGATTCGACTTCGCGAGCGATTTCGATGGCGGCGTCCACGTGCTCGAGCTCGAGAAGCGAACGGAGGCCAACGTCGGGACCGTCGTCCTCGAAGACGTCTCTTTCCCCGACGGCGGCACGCTGCTCGCGCCGCCGCCGCGCAAGGCGCGACGCATCGAGTTCCTGGCGGACTCGAACATCTCCGGATACGGCGTCGAGGGCGACGCGAGCACGTGCAACCCGAACGGCCGCTCTCCGGAGCACGACAACGTCCGCAAGAGCGCCGCGCACTTCATCGCGACGGCGCTCGATGCGGAGAGCCATCTCATCGCGTACTCGGGGAAGGGGATCGTGAAGAACGAGCCGGGCGACGACGGCGAGAACTTCCCGGCGCTCTATCTCCGTACGCTCCCGGACGATCCCTCGAGCAAGTGGGACTTCGACGCGTGGACGCCGGATGTCGTCGTCATCGCGCTGGGCGGGACGGACATCACGTCGCCGACGCCGCCGGCCGGTTTCCGGGAAGGTTACGAGGAGCTCGTGACGTCGATCCGGAAGCGCCATCCCGATGCGCACGTGTTCATGACCATCTGGTCGCAGATCAAGGACCTCGATCCACCGGGCTTCCGGCAACGCTCGACGTTGAAAGCCGTCCTCGACGACATCAAGGCCGCACACGCGACCGACGCGAAGCTCCACGTCTTCCAATGGAAGGAGGCAGACTATCCGGTGGACGAGACGGGCTGCGCCGAGCACGCGAACGAGGCGCACGGCAAGGAGGCGGCGGACGAGATCGTGCCGGTGATCAAGGCAGCGACAGGCTGGAAATGACGGCGCACCGTCCGCGCTACCCGTACTGCCCTTCCCAGCCGTACCCGATGTCGAAGAGCAAGCGAGACTTGTCACCGAACGAGGTGGCGATCGTGTTGATGTCGTCCCAGACGTCGCCGATCGCCTCGAGGATGTGATAGCCCGCGTTCGCCCTGCAGCGAAAAAGATCCTCGAAGTGCTTCAGGTGTGTCCGCATCTGAAAGACGATGCGCATCGCCTTGACGATCTTCCGCATGCCGAGCTCGGTCAGGGCGATCATGTTCCGTCTCCGATCCCAGACGGCCTTCTCCTGCCTTTCGAGCCACCCCATCTCGACGAGCCGCTTGATCATCTTGCTGACCGTGGATGGGTGAAGCCCCAGCTTCTTCCGGAGCGTCGCCTGGTCCTCCCTGAACCCGTCCGGCCAGCGGCGCCCTACGGGCCGCGCGAGCGAAATCCGAATCGCGTACATCAAGTCGAACCGCGCGGGCGTCATCCCCTTGACGCGCTTCTCGAGGACCGACCTCCCGAATGCGACCCCGCTCAGGTGCGCTCTTTTCAGCTCGAACGTGATGGCGTGCATGCCCGCCCCGCAGCATGCGGCGTGCCGCCATACCCACCCCCGACGGCCCCAAAACGGGGGTCTCGAGATCTTTGGCAAGCCAAGGATCTCGAGACCCCCATTTTTGGGGCACCGCCCCGTGGCCATACGTGGCCCCATGGCCCGGCCAGATTTCGGATGGCCCGCGCCGGGGCTTCGAGACAGGTGCGTGGTGCGGAGGGGTTACGTGCGGGCTGCGCGGAGGGTGGCGGCGCGGACTTGCTCGCGCATCGCTTCGAGGGAAGGGGCGCGCATGCGGCCGTCGTGGCCCGGGAGGACCCAGCAGAAGTCGTGGGAGAGGAGGGTCTTCAGAGAGCGCTTTTGTGCCTCCCACGAGTACCAGCAGACCGAGCGAGAGGCGTAGAGGCGTTCGCCGTCGTCGGTTGCGAACAGATGGTCGCCGGTGAAGAGCGCGAGGTCGCGGTAGAGGAGCGCGGCGCTTCCTTTCGTGTGCCCAGGGACTGGGAGGACGAGAAGATCGTGCGCCAGCCGCACGGGGGCTTCGCCCTCGATCTTGATCTCGACGTCTTCCGTGTCGGGTGTGATGTCGGCGGCGTGCATCACGCGCTCGCAGCCGAAGCGGCGCGCGATCTTCGCGTGGTCACCCACGTCGTCGCGATGGGTCAGGAACATCCAACGGACGCCGCCCAGCGCCTCGATGCGATCGAGCAGCTTCGGCACCGCTCGCGGCGAGTCGACCAGCACGTTCCCTTCGGGGCGTACGATCAGATAGCTCTGCGCGCCGAACGAGCTCTCCGAAGCGAAGCCGCAGAAGTACACGTCGTCGCCGAGCGGCTCCGGGAAGGCGGCGATGGCGTCGTCGACGGGGAGCTTCGACCGCGATCCGATGGCGCTCGTCGGACACGAGACCAGCGCCATCTTCGCCCGCAGCACCTGGTTGGGCTTGGACGGCTGGAGGACTACGAACGAAGCGCCGGCACGCGTCGAACGCGCGAACGTCTGGGGTGCGACGTTGCGGCAGACCGCGCAGTCGATGCACGACGAATCGACGTAGAACTCGCCCTCGGCATTGTCGGGGAGGCGGTCCGCGAGTCGCGCCATCGACTCGATCTTGGCATCCCCGGAAGCGCCCGGCGAACACAAGAGTGCACTCGCCCGCGCGCGAGCGCGGATGGCGCACCGAGCGACGGGGCGCACCGAGCGACACGCGCCCCGTGGAGCCGACGGGGCGTAGGCTCGGCCGGGCAGCGGCCTGCTCGCGCTGGCTTGCAGGCCGCGCCCTTCCAGGGCCCTCGGCCTTCTAGGGCCTTCAGGCCGTGGCCTTCTTCAGCTCGTTGACCAGCTCGGGGACGGCGACGAAGAGGTCCGCCACGAGGCCGTAGTCCGCGACCTGGAAGATCGGAGCGTCGGGATCCTTGTTGATCGCCACGATCGTCTTCGAGCCCTTCATTCCGGCGAGGTGCTGGATCGCGCCGGAGATGCCGATCGCGAAGTAGAGCTGCGGGGCGACGACACGCCCGGTCTGGCCGACCTGGAGCTCTGCCGGGGCGTAGCCCGCGTCGCACGCCGCTCGGCTCGCGCCGACCGCGGCGCCGAGGAGGTTCGCGAGCGGATCGAGCACCTCGGAGAACTTCTCCTTCAGGGCGCGGCCGCCGGAGACGATGACGCGGGCCTCGCCGAGGTCCGGGCGCTCGCTCTTCGCCGCCTCGATGCCGAGGAACTCGACGTTCTCGGCCGCGGGATCCTTCGCCGCGAGCGCGACGTCCTCGATCGGCGAGGCGCCGCCCGACGGCTCGGCCGCGGCAAACTCGCTCTGACGGGCGCTCACGACCTGGACGGGCGTGTTGAGCGAGCACGTCCCGTACGCGTTGCCGGCGAAGACCGGGCGGCGATAGACGAGCTTGCCGCCGTCGACCTTCACCCCGCTGATGTCCGGGGCGTAGCCCGCGCCGAGCTTCGCCGCGACGCGCGGGGCGATGTCTTTTCCGAAGGAGCTCGCGGTGACCGCGACGACGTCGAAGTTGCCGCTCTTCGCGACCTCCGCAATCGTCGGAGCGAAGCGCTCCGCGATCGGGTGCGCGAGGTACGCGTCGTCGCAGACGAGGACCTTCTGCGCTCCGAAGCCCGTCACCTCGGCCGCGGCCGCCTTCGCGCCCTGGCCCATGACGAGGATGGAGAAGGTGCCGCCAGCCTGACGAGCGAACGTGATGGCCGAGTGCGTCGACTTGCGCACCTTGCCGTCGAGCAGCTCGGCGATGACGAGAACGTTGGGCATCTCGTTGTCTCCTTCTTCCTGATCCAGCGCCTCAGAGGACCTTGGCCTCGTTCTTCAGCCTCTCGACGAGCTCTTGGACGTTCTTGACCTTGATGCCGGCCTTGCGCGCAGGCGGCAGCTCGAACCCGTGATAGGTGATCTTGAGGGCGGTGTCGCTGACGAGATCCGAGAGCTTCATCTCGGCCAGCGGCTTCTTCTTCGCGGCCATGATCGCCATGAGCGCCGCGAAGCGCACGCCTTCCGGATACTTGTGGTCGGGGGAGTGCTTCGACTGCACGCTCGTCGGCGCGACGATGCGGAGATCCACGCTGACGACCGCAGGGAGCTTGACCCGGAGCTTGATCGTTCCGCCGTCGACCTCGCGGCCCACGACGAGCGCCTTGTCGTCCTCGCTCTTGATCGAGCCCGCGAAGGTCGCCTGCGGCCAGCCGAGGTACTCGGCGAGGAGCTGGCCGACCTGGTTCGAGTCACCGTCCACGGCCTGCTTGCCGAGGAGCACGAGGTCGGGCTTCTCCTTCTCCACGAGCGCCTTGAGCGCCCGCGCGACGATGTCACCGTCGAGCTGCTCGTCCGTCGCGTCGACGCGGATCGCGCGATCGGCGCCGGTCGCGAGCGCGCCGCGCAGCGTCGTCTCGGCCTCCTTCGGGCCGAAGGTCACGACGACGACCTCACCGAGGCGGGCCTTCGGGTTCGCTCCGTTCTCCGTCAGGCGAAGCGCCGTCTCGACGGCGTACTCGTCGAACGGATTCGGCTTCCACTCGAGACCCGTCGTCTCGAGCTTGCCGGCGTTGACCTTCACCTTGTTCGCGTTGTCGGGATCCGCGACGCGCTTGAGCGGGACCAGGATCTTCATGAGCCCTCGAAGTTTTGGGCGGCTGCCGCGCCGAGTGAATGGCGATTCAGTGAGCGCGGTTTTAGGGGGGGCGCGGCCGGGTGTCAACCCAGCCTCGCCGTGCGCTCGAGGCGCGCGCGGGAGCCGCCCCACGTGGAGCGGACCTCCCCAAACGCGCGTGATACAAGGAGAACCATGCCCTTGACGTGCGACTTCCTGGTGATCGGAAGCGGAATTGCCGGGCTCTCGTTCGCCCTCGAGGCCGCCGATCACGGAGAGGTCCTCATCGTCACCAAGCGCTCCCGCGACGAGTCGAACACGAAGTACGCGCAAGGTGGGATCGCCGCCGTCCTCGACGAGAAGGACTCCTTCGAGGCCCACGCTCGGGACACGATGATCGCCGGGGCCGGTCTCAACCACCCGCGGGCGGTCGAGCTGACGGTCAAAGACGCCCCGGCGCGGATCGCGATGCTACGCGAGGTGGGGGCGAAGTTCGATCTCGCCTCCGCCGGCGTGCACGCCGACGAGTCGAGCCCGAACCTGTCCGCTCCGCGCCTCACCGCTCAGGATCTGGACCTGCACCTCGAAGGCGGGCACAGCGCGCGGCGCATCGTCCACGCCGGCGACATGACGGGCAGGGAGGTGCAGCGGGCCCTCCTCGAGGCCGTCGCGTCGAAGAAGAACGTCCGCATCCTCGAGAACCACATGGCCGTCGACCTCATCACGCTCGCCAAGTACGGCGGGCCCGAGGTGTGCGTCGGCGCTTACGTGCTCGACGTCGATCACGACGGGCTCGGGCAGGGCAAGGTCATCACGATCCTCGCGCGCGCGACCATCCTCGCGACCGGCGGGGCAGGGAAGGTCTACCTCTACACGACCAACCCCGACGTCGCGACCGGCGACGGCATCGCGATGGCCTTCCGGGCAGGCGCCGAGGTCGCGAACATGGAGTTCTACCAGTTCCACCCGACGTGCCTCTATCACCCGCAGGCGAAGGACTTTCTCATCTCCGAGGCGCTGCGAGGCGAGGGCGCGATCCTGCGGCGCCTCGACGGCACGCCCTTCATGAAGGAGTACGACCCGCGCGCGGAGCTCGCCCCGCGTGACATCGTCGCGCGCGCGATCGATCACGAGATGAAGCGGAGCGGTGCCGAGCACGTCCTGCTCGACATCACGCACAAGGACCCGACGTTCATCAAAGAGCACTTCCCCGGCATCTACGCGCAGTGCATGCGCTTCGGCATCGACATCACGCGCGAGCCGATCCCCGTCGTCCCCGCCGCGCACTACCTCTGCGGCGGCATCACCACCGACCTCGACGGGCGAACGACGATCCCCGGGCTCTGGGCGATCGGCGAGTGCGCGCACACCGGGCTCCACGGCGCGAACCGTCTCGCGTCGAACTCGCTGCTCGAGGGGATGGTCTTCGCCCACCGCGCAGCCAGGGCGCTCGCCGACATCGACCGGTCGAAGCCCTGGCCCAACGTGCCCGAGTGGGACGTCGGTGAGGCCGTCCCGAGCGACGAGGCCGTCGTCATCACGCAGAACTGGGACGAGCTCCGGCGGCTCATGTGGAACTACGTCGGCATCGTCCGGTCGGACAAGCGCCTCCGCCGCGCGGCGCGGCGCATCGCGCTGCTCCAGGAGGAGATCGCCGAGTACTACTGGAAGTACTTCGTGACCCGCGACTTGCTCGAGCTCCGCAACATCGCCACCGTCGCTCAGCTCATCGTCGAGTGCGCCTCCGCGCGCCGCGAGAGCCGGGGGCTCCACTTCAACATCGACTACCCCGAGACGGATCCGAAGATGGCGCGCGACATGGTCATCAAGCGCGGCGTGCCTGCGCACCTCGCACATGCCGTGTGATGGCGCGGAGCTCCAAGGTGCAGCGTGGATAGCTTCCCGCCGTCGCCCGAAGAGCGGAGGGACCGACCGCTGACGTTCGGCGCGGCGGCGATTTGGACGCTGCTCGCCCTCTTCTCGTACGTGTTCTTCGTCGGGCTGACGGAGTCCGCGCGCGAAGGAGCCCTCTTCGACCTCGTCTCCCGCACCGGATGCCTGGCGCTCGCGTATTCGCTCGTGTTCTTCGGCATCCTGCGCATGCACGAGCCGGAGGCGTCGATCCGCCGCGTGCTCGCGCTGCGGGCGCCGCCGGTCCTCGCCGTCTTCTTGGCGATCGCCGTCGGCGCGGCGCTCGCGCTGCCGTCGTCGATGCTCGAGCACGCGATGGAGGCGCAGTTCCCCCGACGCGAGGAGGACCAGCAGGCGCTCGAGCGCCTGCTCGCCGTGACGACGACGGGCAAGCGTGTCGCGCTGGTGGTCACCGTCGTCGTCCTCCAGCCGGTGCTCGACGAGCTCTTCTTCCGTGGCGCCCTCTTCACCCCGCTCCGCCGGACACGACGGGCCGAGATGGTCGTGGTGGCGACCGCCGCCTTCGAGACGCTGGGATCGCTGAGCCCCCGCGACATGATCTCGCTCTTCGCCGCCTCGCTCGTGTTCGCGTGGATGCGAAGCGCGACCGCGAGCGTGCTGCCGTCGATGTTCGCGCGCATCGCGTTCTTCGGCGTCACCAACGTCCCGATCGCGCTCGGCCACGGGGAGCCGCGTCCGACGAAGACGTGGCTCGCCGCGAGCGCCATCGTGGCCGTGCTCGGCCTCTTCGGCCTAGGCGTCCTCAGCCGGCGTCATGGAGGGCTCCTCCATGCGCGGCTGGAAGACGGGAAGGGGTGATTTGGGGCTCCAGGCTCCAGGCTCCGGGCTCCAGAGAAGCTACTCGCCGGCAGCAGCCGCTGGCGACAGCGCGTCGTCGTCTTCTTCGGCGTCCGGATCCCCGAGCGCCCAGCCGCGGAGCATCGTCGCGAGGATGCCCGGGAACACGATCAGCGTGAGCGCGGTGCTGAAGAAGATGCCGATGATGACCACCGTCGCGAGGGGCCGCTGGACCTCGGAGCCCGCGCTCGTCGACAGCGCCATCGGAAGGAAGCCGAGCCCGGCGACGGCCGCGGTCGTCAGGACGGCGCGGATCGAGCCTGCGCAGCCCTTCGCCACCGCGGCCTCCAGCTCGAGGCCCTCCTGCATCGCGCGACGGGTCGCCGTCGCGATCACGACGCCGTTGAGGACGGAGACGCCGCCGAGCGCGATGAAGCCGACCGCGGCCGGAAGGCTGAACGGCATGCCGCGCGCGAGCAGGCCGAGCATGCCTCCCGTCGTCGCGAACGGCACGAGGAGGAAGACGGCGAGCGCCGGGCGCAGGCTGCGGAACATCCAGAAGAGCATCCCGAGGATCACCGCGATGACCGCCGGCACGACGAGCGCGAGCCGCGCCGACGCGCGCTCGAAGTTCTCGAACTGCCCGCCCCACTCGATCCGGTAGCCCGACGGCAGGTGCACGTTGCGGGCGACCTTCTCCTTGGCCTCGTCGACCCAGGAGACGAGGTCGCGGCCGCGAAGGTTCACGTCGACGCGGATGAGGCGCTCGCGGTCGAGCCGCTTCACGACGCTGGGACCGTCGCCCTCCTCGAACGAGACCACCTCGCGCATCGGCACGGTCTCGCCGCTCTCGGTCTCCACGAAGAGATTCGCGAGCGCCTCCGCGTTCGGCTCCGACGGCGGGACGAAGACGCGCAGATCGAAGCGTCGCTCGTCTTCGTAGACCTCACCGACGCGGACGCCTTCGCGCGAGGCCGCGAGCACGTCGAAGGCGTGCTTCACCTTGACGCCGTAGCGGGCCATGCGGGCACGGTCGGCGATGGCCGTGATGGTGGGCTGACCGAGGATGCGCTCGATCTTGAGGTCGCCCGTACCGCGGATGTCGCGGACGAGGTCGCCTACGGTGTTCGACAGCTCGACCAGCTTGTCGAGGTCCGTCCCGATGATCTTGATCGAGACGTCGGCGCGCGAGCCCGCGATGAGCTGGTTCGTGAGGTCCTCGATCGGCTGCGATACCGAGACGAACGTCGCCGGCACCTCCGTCTCGATCTTGTCCTTCAGCTTCGCGCTGAGCTCCTCGAAGTCGCTCGCGCTCGTCCACGTCTTCTGCGGCCGGAGCGGGACGAGGATGTCCGTGTTGTTGTTCCCGACCGCGTCGAGGGCCATCTCGGCGCGGCCGCTCTGGCCGAGGGCCTTCACGGCCTCGGGGAACGAGAGCACCACCTTCTCCGTCAAGAGATCGAGGCGGCGTGCCTCCTCGAGCGACACGCTCGGCGCGCGCTGCATCGCGAGGATGCAGTCGCCCTCGAAGATGCGGGGCACGAACTCCGCACCGGAGGCGGCGAAGATCGTGCCCACCCCGACGAGCGCCGCGGCGGCCGCGCCGGCGAGCGGCCACCGGAAGCGCATCACCCACGGGACGACGTGCTCGTAGGCATGCGCGAGGCGCTCGAGCCAGAGCGGACCGTGCGCCTTCGCCGGCGGCACGGCGAGCACGAGCAGGGCAGGGAAGAAGACGACGGAGTAGACGAGCGCGCCGAAGAGAGCGCAGGCCATCGTGATGGCCATCGGCCGGAACATCTTCCCCTCGACGCCCTCGAGCGTGAGGAGCGGGATGTACACGAGCATGATGATCGCGACGGCGAACGCGACCGGCTTGACCACCAGCTTCGCGACGTCGGCGTAGGCACGCGCTCGCGCCTTGCCGACGAGCTGCCGGCCGGCCGTCGCGGCGATGACCGCCTCGAGGACGACGATCGGGCCGTCGACGAGGAAGCCGAAGTCGATCGCGCCGAGGCTCATCAGGTCGCCGGTGACCCCGAACAGGTGCATCCCGAACAGGGCGATCGACATCGACGCGGGGATGCCGACGGCGGTGACGAGCGCGCCGCGGATCGTGCCGAGCATGATCGCGAGCACGAAGGTCACGATCAGAAGGCCCTCGGCGAGGTTGGTCGCGACCGTGGAGAGCGTCCGCTCGACGAAGTCGGCGCGATCGTAGATGACCTCGATGGTCACGCCCGGAGGGAGATCCTTCTCGATCTCCGCCATCCGCGCCTTGACCGCGTAGATGACGTCGCGGCTGTTGGCGCGCGCGAGCATCATGACGAGGCCGGAGACGGCCTCGCGCTCGCCGTTCAGCGTGACGACGCCGTAGCGGAGCGCGGCGCCGATCTCGACGTCGGCCACGTGCTTCACGAGCACGGGCGGCCCGCCCTTCGCGCTGCGGACGACGACGTCGCCGATCTCCTCGGCGCCGTGGACCATGCCCTTGCCGCGGATGGTGAACGACTCGCCGCCGCGCTCGACGTAGCCTCCGCCGACGTTGAGGCTGGCGTTCTGGAGGGCCTCGATGACGTCGTTCAGCGTGAGCCCGCGCGCGCGGAGGCGCGTCGGATCGACCTTCACCTGGTACTGCTTGAGCTCGCCCCCGAACGGGTTCACCTCCACGACGCCGGGCACGCTGCGGAGGCGCGGTCCGATCTCCCAGTCGAGCAGCGTGCGGAGCTGCATCGGGGAGTGGTTCTCGGACTTGACGACGAACTTGTAGATCGTGCCGAGGCCCGTCGACGGCGGCGCCAGCTCGGGGGTCGACGCAGACGGCGGGAGCTCGCCCTCCACTTGGCGGAGGCGCTCGAGCACCATCTGGCGCGCCCACCAGATGTCCGTGCCGTCCTCGAAGACCACCGTGACGGCCGACAGCCCGAAGCGCGACACGCTCCGGAGCTGCGCGCTCTTCGGGATGCCGTTGAGCGCCTTCTCGATGGGGACCGTGACCGTGCGCTCGACTTCGACGGGCGAGAGCCCGCCGCACTTGGTGAGGATGTCGACCTGGATGCTCGAGACGTCGGGCAGCGCGTCGATCGGCAGCTTCCGCGCGGCGACGACGCCGAGCGCGAGCACGAGGACGAGCAGCCCCGCGACGACCTTCCTTGCCCGAATCGAGGCGACGACGAGGGACTCGAGCATGGTGCTTCAGCGGAAGAGCTCGCTCTTCAGTGCGAAGACGCCGGAGCTGGCGACGAGCTGCCCTTCGGCGAGCCCCTCGAGGATCTCGTGCCGTTCGCCGTCCGTCGCGCCGAGGCGCACCGGGACGGCGCGCGCCCGCGTGTCGCCCTCGGCGACGAAGACCGTCGGCTTCCCGTCGATGTAGATGACGGACGTCTGCGGGACGAGCAGCGCCTGGCGCTCCGAGGTGGCGCTCCGGATCGTCGCCTGCACGGACTGCCCGACGCGCAGGTGGTGCTTGGGGAAGTCGACCGTCACGCGCACGGCGGTGCTGCGCGTCGCGGGATCGATGACCTCGCCGACGTGCGCGACACGGCCGGCGATCTTCTGGTCGGGCTGCGCGAGCGGCGTCACCTCGACGTCGTCGCCGACGTGGACGGAGGCGAGGTCGCGCTCGAAGACGGACAGCTCGATCCAGAGGTGATCGAGGTTCGCGACGCGGTAGGCGACGACGTTGCTGTCGACCGACTGCCCCGGAGCGATGTTGCGCTCGACCACGTGGCCCGCGATGGGCGAGCGCAGGACGAACACGCCGAAGGCGGCGTTTCCGCCGAGGGACTGCACGCGCTGCTGCGCGGCCTTGAGCGCGGCGCGCGACGTCGCGAGCTCGGCGCCGGCGATCTCGGCCTCGCGGGCGGTCGTCAGGCCCTTCTCGAGGAGCTCCTGCTCGCGGCGCGCATGGATCTCGGCGGCGCGTTGCGCGGCCTCTGCCTGCGCGATCGTCGCCTGCGCCTCGCCGAGCTCGGCGCTCTCGACCTCCGCGAGGGCCTCGTTCGGCACGACGCGATCTCCCTCGTACTTGAACGTGCGCCGCACGGTCCCGCGGAGCCTCGTACCGATCGCCGCCACGTAGCTCGGGTTGAACGAGACCGTGCCGACGACGCGCACCATCGGCTTGAACGAGACGCGCTCCGCCTTCGTGAAGCGGATCCCGGCGCGATCCCGGAAGGCAGGGGAGAACACGATCGTGTCGCCTTCGAGGTGCGGGACGTCGCGCGCGACCTCGAGGCCCGGGCTGCGCGCCGGGGTTCGGACCTTCACGACGACCCCGGCCGCGACGAGCAGGACGAGCGCGACCGCCCCGACGATCCAAGGGGTCTTCGAGCGCGCCGCGCGTTCCGCGGGAGCTCTGGTGTGCGGGGTCGGGTGCGAAGACGAGGAGGATGACAAGGGCGAAATGAGGCTAGCGCCGCCGGACGCGGGTTTGCTTACGGTGCCGTAAGGTTGGGCGGGGCGGGACCCTTATAGTATTTCGGCGTGCGGCTGCTCCTCGTCGAAGACGATCCGAAGCTCGGCCCGCTGCTCGCGCGGGTGCTGGCGTCGAGCGGCTACGAGGTCCGGCTCGCCGCGAGCGCCGCGCAGGCGCGCCTGGTACGCGGCGACGAAATCGAGCTCGCCGTCGTGGACTGGATGCTCCCCGACGGCGACGGGCTCGAGGTCTGCACCAGCCTGCGGCGCGCCGAGTTCGACGGCCCCATCTTGATGCTCACCGCGCGCGCCGAGACGAAGGATCGCGTCCACGCGCTGGATGCGGGCGTGGACGACTACCTGGCCAAGCCGTTCGACATGGACGAGCTCCTCGCCCGTCTGAGGGCGCTGCTCCGGCGCGGTCCGCGGATCACGCGTTTCGACGTCGGCCCGCTGCACGTGGACATCGGCCGGCGGAACGCGTTCGCCCGCGGGAAGCTCCTCGAGCTCACGGGGCGCGAGTTCGATCTCCTCGCGTATCTCGCCCGGCGCGCCGGAAGCACGGTCCCGAAGCAGGAGCTCCTCGACTCGGTATGGGACGCCGGCGAGATCGTCCCGAACGTCGTGGAGGTCCACATCAGTCGCCTGCGCGACAAGCTGGGTGGCGATGCAGATCTCGTCGAGACCGTCCGCGGGCAAGGCTACCGCCTGCGCCGGGAGGCGGTCCGATGACGTTCCGCGTTCGTACCGCGCTGGTCGTCCTCGTGCTCACGGCCGTCACGATGGGCGGTGCGTTCGCCGTCGTGTGGGATCGCTTCGTCGAGTCGCAGCGACGGCAGCTCGACGAGGCGTTGGTCGAGGTCGCCCGCCGGGAGGCCGCCGAGGCCGAGGCGGGGGACCTCCGCTTCACCGACGCGCCGGGGCCGTCCGCCAACGCCGTCGGACCGCTGCCGAAGTACGGCGTGATCTACACGCTGACGGGTCGTCCGGTGTCGACCACGCCGAACTGGACGGCCGAGACGGCGCCGCCGATGCCGCGGCTCGTGCCGCTCGATCAGGGCTTCGATTTCGAGCAGGACGGTCGGCCGCTCCGCGGGGTGCTCGTCGCGGTCCCGGGATCGACGATGCGCGTCCTCCTCGCCACGTCGAGGGACGACCTCGAGGACGACGCCCGCATCCTCGCGCGCGCGATGACGGTCGCGTTCCTCGTCGGCTGCGCCTGGGCGGGGATCGTCGCGTTCGGCGTCGCGACCCGGCTCACCCGGGAGCACGCGCTCGTCGGGAGCGTCGCCCGGCGCGTCGCGAACGGCGACACCAGCGCTCGGGTCGCGTTCCGGTCCGGCGACCGCGACCTGCGTCAGCTCGCCGACGACCTCAACACCATGATCGAACGGCTCGTCGGCTTGCTCTCGGCGCAGGACCGGTTCATCGCGCATGCGGCCCACGAGCTGCGGACGCCGCTCACGTCGCTCCGCATCGAGCTCGAGCACGCCCTCCGCACCGCCACGGACAGGAGCGACTACGAGAGCGCCATCAAAGGGGCGCTCGATTCGGCGAAGCGCCTGAGCGACCTCGCGGAGGATCTCCTCTCGCTCGCGCGAGCCAAGAGCGCGCCGGCGCACGCGGTCGAGGTGGACCTCGCCGAGCCGCTCGCCGACGCCATCGGCGAGGTCGCGCCGCTCGGGCGGGCGCGGGACGTCTTCATCGAGAAGGACGGAACGTGCGGGCTCGTGCTCGGCGATCGACGCGGCCTCGCGCGACTCTTCCGCAACGTGCTCGAGAACGCGGTCCGGTTCTCTCCGCCCGCGACCCGCGTGCGTGTGAGCATCGCGCGGTCGGAGGACGAAACGGAGGTGAGGATCCACGACGAGGGGCCGGGCGTCGACGAGGACGACGTCGAGCGCATCTTCGAGCCGTTCGCGCGCGGAGGGCGGCGCGGCGACGCGCAGGGGACGGGCCTCGGCCTCACCATCGCCCGCGAGCTCGCGCGCTCCTTCGGCGGCGATCTGCGGGTGTCGCCCGGTCCGGGCGGTCGCTTCTCGATCCGGCTGCGCACGGCCGACCGCGCGCAGGCCGGAGCCGCCTGAAGAGCTCGGGCGCCGTCAGGACGTGTAGAGCGGCTCGATGAGCGCGAAGTGGACGTTGGGCGAGAGGCGGTAGCGCGTCTTGCCGTGCTCGCCGGCGTCACGCACGCGCTCGATCGCCGCCGGATCGCCCAACAGGTCGCGCACGCGGGAGATGAGGACGCGCACGCGATGCTCGGCGTCGGCGGACTCGGGGCCCGGGCCGCCGGCGGCGCGCAGGATCTCCTCGGCGGACAGGCCCTCGCGCGCGCGGCGCAGGAGCTGCACGACGAGCGGCTCGAGGGCGCGCCGGCGCTCGAGCGAGATCTCGCGTCCTTGGACGCGGAGCTGGTGCGTGATCGTGTCGACGATCAGCGTCGCGCCGAGCGTGGCCTGCTCCATCTCGGACGAGCGCACGCGCGTCACGCCGGAGGGCGTCGTGACGTAGATGAGCGTCTCGCCCTCCGGCAAGAGGTCGAACTCGGACGAGTCGTCGGGGCTGAAGCCGATCTGCGACATGCTCGGGAACGAGGCCCGAGAGGGTGGCGGGATGCTCGGGAACGATCCGCGCGGCGGCGGGATGCTCGTCGGCCGCGCCGGCGGCGGGATGCTCGGCGGCGCCACGCCCGTCGCGAGGACGGCGAGGATCTTCTCGGCGTAGCGCACCACGCGGCTGTCGCCGCTCTTGAGCGCCATCTGCCAGAGGTTCGCGCTCACCTGCCTGTCCGGGAACACCCAGCCGTGGCGATCGCCGGAGAGCGCCGCGCGCTCGACGGCGACGCGTGCCGTGTTCTCGTCTCCGAGCGCCATCGCGCAGCGCGCGATGCAGAGGTTGAGCGAGCCGGTGACGAAGGCGTCGGGCAGGCGCTCGGCGTGAGGGAGCGCCGACTCGAGCGCCTCCTTGTGCTCGCCGCATGCCTCGAGCGTGCGCGCGCGCGTGGCCACCAGGTCCTGCTCGTCGATGGCGTCGACCTGGTAGAGCTCGGAGCGCAGCTTCTCCGTCTTCGCGAGCCACTGCTTCGCGACCTGCGCGCGCCCGAGCATGGCGAGCGCGAGCGTGCGGTGGCCGGCGAGCTGGTAGCGGAGCGTCGGCTGGTCGAGGTCGCCGAGCGCAGCGTGCGCGTCGTCGAGGGCCTGCAGCGCCGCGACGGGGCGGTCGGCGGCGATCTCCACGATCGCGAGCACGTCGTAGGCGTCGGCGTGGCGCCAACCCGCGGCGATCTCGCCGGCGATCTGACACGCCGTGATCGCGTTGCTGCGCGCCTCGTCGAATTGGCCGATCGAGCCGAGCGCGATCGCCAGATTGCCGTGCGCGCGCATCCCTGCGAGGCCACGCGCGGCCGAGCGCTGGAGCGCGGCCGAGTAGTGCTTGGCCGCCGTCCGCGGATCGGCGAGGCGCATCGCGAGGTGTCCGAGCGACATCGAGACGGCGACGCGCCATGCGCCGTCCTCGAGGCGCTCGGCGACGTGCTCGGCGAGCCTCAGCGCGGCCTGCGCCTGCTGGATGCGGTTGAGGCGAAGCTCGAGCTGGGCGCTCGTGAGGTGCATGTCGAGCTGCTCGCGCAGGCCCGTGCCGCGCGGGGCGACGGCGAGCGCGCGCGAGGCCTGGCGCAGCTCCGCCTCGGCGTGGTCGGTGCGACCGTCGATCGTGCAGAGGATGGCGCGCTCGATGGCGAGGCGCGCCGTGTCGAGCGGGTTCCACGACGACGGCGAGCTCGGGAGCGACGCCGCGATCTCGCGCGCGCGATCGACGCGTCCCGTCTCGCGGTAGGCGCGGAGCAAGCGGACGGCGAGCGCCGGGTCGAGGCGCACGCGGCCGCCCAGCAGCTGCTCGGTCCACTGGACGATGAATTGCGCCTCGTCCGCCGCCGCGAGCCGATCGAGCAGCTGCGTGACGGCGTGCATCGGGACGCCGTCCATGCCTGGCGGCGACGAGAGTCGGCCGTCCGACAGACCGGGCGGGGGGACGCTCGCGCGCGACGGCGGAGGCACGCTCCCTCGCGCAGAGGGCGGCGGCACGCTCGCCCTGCTCGACGTCGCAGGCGGTGGCTGGCTCCGTCCTTGAGCGGAGGGCGCCACCGGCGGAGCTCCTGACGGAGGAGGAATCGTGGGCAGGAAGGCGCGCCGCGCCATGCGAGGATCATACCCAAAGGCTCCATCGGATGACCAGAGGTTCCAGGCTTCGGGCGGGAGGGGTGCGCGCGACAGCCGAGGTCGCCGGGCTGGGCGGGCTGGGATGCCTCGCGGACCGGATCTGCGTGAAGCGGGGCGCGTCGTCGCGAAGGGTCGCACGCAATCGTGCTAGTGTCCGCCGCCATGCATGCCGCGCCGGATCGCCCGACGGAGACGAAGCCGCCGGTGCTCGGACAAGTCGTCCGCGCTCTCCGGGACGACGGGATCGACGTTTCCTTCCGCGCCGCCCTCGACGTCGGCCCCGCGCTCCATCGCCACATGGTCCGCGCGCGCGTCGTCTCCGCGCGCATGGTCGCGCTTCAGCGTGCGGGCCGCATCGGCTTCCACACGGCGTGCATCGGCGCGGAGGCCGTGATCGTCGGCGCGACGCTCGCGGCGCGCGAGGGAGACTGGATCTTCCCCAGCGCGCGCGACTGGTATGCGGCGCTCGCTCGCGGGTTGCCGCTCGAGACGTACGTGCATCACGCGTTCGGCTCGGCGCGAGATCCCGCGAAAGGGCACGCTGCGCCCGACCACGCGCCCGCGCGCCGCTTCGCCGTCGTCCCGCCGAGCGGCGTGGTCGGTGCACACGTGCCGCAGGCGGTCGGTGCCGCCTGGGCGGCGAAGATCAGGAAGGACCCCACGCGCGTCGTCGCGCTCTTCGGCGACGAGGTCGCGGACACGGGCGACTTCCACAACGCCATGAACTTCTCCGGCGTGTTCAAGGCGCCGGTCGTCTTCGTGTGCCGGGCGCGACCGTCGGCGAACGTCGCCGATCGCGCCGTCGCCTACGGCCTCGCGAGCGCGCGCGTGGACGGTACGGACGCGCTCGCCGTGCTCACGGTCGTGCGGGAGGCGCTCTCGCGTGCGGCCGAAGGGAAGGGCGCGACGCTGATCGAGGCCGTGTGCGCGCCGCTCCCGCGCGCCGCCGAGCTCGACGACGCCGCGCTCGCCGCGGGGGACGTCCTGGATCTCGGCGAGGACGACTGTCTCGTCCGCCTCGAGCGCGCCCTCGTGCGCGATGGACGGATCGAGGCCGGGGCGGCGCAGGGCATCGCCGCCGAGGTCCGCGCCGAGATGGACGCCGCGATCGCGGCGGCCGAGCAGGCCGGACCCCCGAAGCCCGAGACGATCTTCGAAGACGTGTATGCCGGTACCCCGGCCCATCTCGCCGCGCAGCGGCGGAACATCGGAGGCTGAACGTCGTGGCTGAGATGAACCTCGTGAATGCGATCAACGACGCGCTCAAGCTCGAGATGCGGCGCGATCCACGCGTCGTCGTTCTCGGCGAGGACGTCGGGCGCGTCGGAGGCGTCTTCCGCGTCACGCAAGGCCTCTGGGACGAGTTCGGCGACGATCGCGTCGTCGACACGCCCCTCTCGGAGGGCGGCATCCTCGGGACGGCGATCGGCATGGCGCTCTACGGCCTCGTGCCCGTGCCGGAGATCCAGTTCGCGGACTTCATCTACCCCGGCTACGACCAGATCGTCAGCGAGCTCGCGAAGATGCGCTGGCGCTCCGGCGGCGAGTACAGCGCGAAGATGGTCGTCCGCACGCCCGTCGGCGGGGGGATTCGCGGCGGCCTCTACCACTCGCAGTCGCCGGAGTCGCTCTTCATCCACGTCGCCGGCCTGAAGGTCGTCTGCCCGGCGACGCCTTACGACGCGAAGGGGCTGCTCTTGGCCTCCATCCGCGATCCCGATCCGGTGCTCTTCTTCGAGCCGAAGCGCATCTACCGCGCCGCGAAGGGAGAGGTGCCCGAGGGCGACTACACCGTCGAGATCGGCAAGGCGAGGATCGTCCGCGAGGCGACGCGGCGGGAGGGCGCGGTCACGGTGATCGCGTGGGGCGCGATGCTCTACGAGGCGATCGCGGCCGCGGACAAGGCCGCGGAGCAGGGCATCGAGTGCGAGATCATCGATCTTCGCACGCTCTGGCCCGTGGACATCGACACCATCGCGGCCAGCGTCACGAAGACGGGGCGTGTCGTCATCGTGCACGAGGCGCCGAAGACCTGCGGATTCGGCGCCGAGCTCGTCGCGCTCGTCAACGAGCGATGCTTCCTGTCGCTCGAGGCGCCGCCGGTTCGCGTGGCCGGCTTCGACACGCCCTTCCCGTACACGCTGGAGATGGACTATTTGCCTCTCGCTCACCGGATCTTGCCGGCGATCGTAGAGACGGCCCGGTACTAGAGGAGAAGCGAATGGCGCGCTGGGAGTTCAAGCTGCCGGACATCGGCGAGGGCGTCACCGAGGGCGAGATCGTCGCCTGGCACGTCAAAGAGGGCGACGTCGTCAAGGAAGACGCCCCGATGGTCGAAATCATGACCGACAAGGCGACCGTGATGATCACGTCGCCGCGCGCCGGAAAGATCGTCGAGATCCGCGGCGCCGTCGGCTCGGTCGTCGCTGTGCACAGCGTGCTCGTCGTCTTCGAGGTCGGCGAGGAGGCGGAGACCTCGGCGGCTCCGGCGCAAGCGCCGTCTGCGAGCAAGCACGCGAACGGAAACGGCGCGCCCGCCCCGACCAAGAGCGAGCCGGCGGCGACGGCCGTCGGCGACATCAAGGAGACGCTGCCCGGCCTCGGCGCGAGCATGCGGAGCTCGGTGTCGAGCGGCGGCGGGGCGCTCCAGGGCTACTTCAACGAGAAGCCGCTCGCGACGCCCGCCACGCGGAAGCTCGCGCGTGACATGAACATCGACCTTCGCACCGTGCCGCCGACCGGCCCGCAGGGCAGGGTGACGAAGCGGGACGTCGAGGCGTTCGCGAAGGCTCCGCCGCCCCCGCCGCAGCCCGCCGAGGCACCGCGCGCTCCGGCTGGCGCGCCGGCTCCGACGACGGCCTTCCCGCCCGTGAAGATCCAGCCGCCTGCGGGCGTGCCGGCGGCGCTCGAGGAGCGCGTTCCGTTCGCGGGCATGCGCCGGAAGATCGCTCAGAAGATGTCGCAGTCGAAGAACACGGCTGCGCACTTCACCTTCGTCGAGGAGTGCGACGTCGGCAAGCTCAAGGAGCTCCGCGCTCGCCTCAAGCCGCGTGCGGAGACGCAGGGCGTGAAGCTCACGTACCTGCCGTTCATCGTGAAGGCGGTCGTCGCAGCGCTGAAGAAGCACCCGATCCTCAACAGCGCGCTCGACGAGACGACGAACGAGATCGTCTATCGGAAGTACTACAACATCGGCATCGCGGCCTCGACGGACGCGGGGCTCATGGTGCCGGTGGTCAAGGACGCCGACCGCCGCAGCGTGCTCGAGATCGCGCGCGAGATCGATCGGCTCGCCACCGACGCGAAGGCGGGCAAGTCGAAGGTCGAGGACCTCCAGGGCTCGACGTTCACGATCACCTCGCTCGGCGCGGAGGGTGGCCTGTTCGCGACGCCGATCATCAACTTCCCCGAGGTCGGCATCCTCGGCGTCCACCAGATCAAGCAGAAGCCCGTCGTGCGCGACGGCCAGATCGTGATCGGCGACGTCATGCTGCTGTCGCTGTCGTTCGATCATCGCATCGTCGACGGCCACGTCGGCGCGGCGTTCGCGTACGAGATCATCCGCTTCCTCGAGGATCCGGACGCGCTGTTCCTCGAGATGGTGTGAAACGAGAGGGGCTCCGGGCTCCAGGCTCCAGGCTCCAGAGGGGGGGACAGGGTCGGAGCGGGACCTGATACACTCCTCCCATGAAGAGGGGCCTCCGGCGATGCCTCGGATTGGGCATGACCGCGGCCGCTCTCGCGCTCGCGATGCCGGCGGGCGCGGCGGAGCCCAAGCCGCCGCCGGAGCGGATCAAGGCGGCGGCCGAGGAGTTCGACCGGGGGAGGCGGGCGTACCTCGCCAAGGACTACGAGCAGGCGGCGGCGCACTTCGAGAACGCCTTCCGCGACGCGCCGAGCAAGGAGACGCTCCGCCTCGCGATCCGCGCGCGGCGCGACGCGAAGCAGCCGGCGCGCGCCGCGACGCTCGCCGCCGTGGCGCTCGAGATGTACGGGAACGATGCGGCGACGGCGCAGCTCGCGAAGGACACGCTCGCCGAGACGTCGAAGCAGGTCGCGGAGCTCATCGTCGAGTGCACGGCTCCCTGCACGATCGCCGCCGACGGGCGCGTCGTCTCCGAGTCCGACGCCGAGAGACATCGCATCTTCCTCGACCCGGGAGAGCACGAGCTCGGCGTGAGCTTCCAGCAAGGAGGCTCGGTCTCGCAGCACGTCGACGCCAAGAAGGGCACGTCGACGACGCTCTCCTTCGAGCCCCCGCCGCCGGCGCCGGTCGAATCGCCGCCTGCGACCGAGACGCCGCCGGAGGCTCCGCCGCCGGAGGCGACGCGAACGAGCGACAAACCTCTCGGACCCGCCGTCTTCTTCGTCGCCGCGGGCATCACCGTCGCCGCGGGGGCGGCGACGGTCGTCTCCGGGATCGCCGCCATCAACGATCCAGGAACCGATGCGGTTCGTCGCGAGTGCGTCGGGCAGGGCGAGTCGTGTCCGCTCTACCAGCGCGGCCAGGACGCCGAGACGCGCACGAACGTTCTGCTCGGCGCGACCATCGGCGCCGCGGTGGTGACCGGGATCATCGGCTTGTTCTTCACCGATTGGTCGAGCTCGGGCAGCCGGCCGTCTCCGAGCGTGAGGGTCGGAGCCCTCGGCATCGAGGGGCGCTTCTAGAACGGTCGGAACGGCGGTGCGCCGCAACCTCGGACGAGGAGCGCGCCGGACCCGCTTTCTCCGGCTTTCTCGCGGCCGTTTGGGAACGGTGCTTAAATGAGCGAGGGGATGGCGAAGCTCCTCGCACAGGACGGTGAAGGCGAGCGCGTGGGCCGCTTCGAGCTCGTCGCGGAGCTCGCGAGCGGCGGCATGGCGACCGTCTATCTCGCGCGCCTGTTGGGCGTCGCCGGCTTCCAGCGCCTCGTCGCCATCAAGCGGCTGCATCCGCACCTCGCGAAGGAGCCCGAGTTCATCCAGATGTTCCTCGACGAGGCCCGTCTCGCGGCGCGCATCCACCACCCGAACGTCGTCCCGATCCAAGAGGTGGGGCAGAGCGAAGAGGGCTACTACCTCGTGATGGACTACGTCGAGGGAGAGACGTTCGCTCGTCTCCTCTCGCGCGCCGCGCAGACGAAGACGCAGATCCCTTGGGGCGTCACCATCCGCATCCTGCTCGACACGCTCGCCGGCCTGCACGCCGCGCACGAGCTCACCGACGATCTCGGGCAGCCGCTCGCGCTCGTGCATCGAGACGTGTCGCCGCAGAACATCCTCATCGGGGCCGACGGCATCGCGCGCATCACCGACTTCGGCGTCGCGCGCGCGGCCTCGCGTCTCTCGACGACGCGCTCGGGGCAGCTCAAGGGCAAGCTCGCGTACATGGCGCCGGAGCAGGCGCGCGGCGAAGAGCTCGATCGCCGCGCCGACATCTTCTCCTGCGGCATCGTGCTCTGGGAGGCGCTCGCGCTGAGGCGCCTGTTCAAAGCGAACGGTGAGGCCGCCACCCTCAATCTGGTCCTCCACGAGCCGATCACGCCTCCGAGCAAGTACCAGAGCGACATCCCCCCGGCCCTCGAGGCCGTGTGCATGAAGGCGCTCGAGCGCGACGTGGACAAGCGCTGGGCCACCGCCGCGGAGTTCGCCGACGAGCTCGAGCGGGTCGGTCGCTCGCTCTCGTGCGTCGGCTCGGTGCGCGACGTCGCCGCGTGCGTCGAGTCGGTGTTCGGTGCCGATCTCACGCAGCAGCGCGAGGCCGTGCGCGCATGGCTCGCGCGGAGCGAGCCGAGCAGGTCGCGGCGCGTCCCGCAGCCGAGCGATTCGGCGAAGACGCGCGTGGAAGGGAAGTCGGAGCCTTCGAAGCCGCGGCTCGTCGAGCCGGCGCCGTCGAGCGGTCCGCTTCCGGCGCCGATGCCGACGACGGCGACCGGCGAGAACCTCGTCGTCGCCGCGCCCCCCATGGTCGCCATCTCGGGCTCGCAGCCGCCCGAGAACGTCTCGAGCGTCTCCTCGGCCGTGCTCCACGTCCCGGCCTACGACGCGGCGGCAGCCGGCGGCGCCTCTTCCCGTGCGCGCACGGGGCTGCGGATGGCCGCGGCGGTCCTCGTCACCGGCACCATCATCGGCGTGGCGGCGTGGGGAGCCGCGACGCGGCTCGACGCGCGGCGTGCGCCTGCTGCAGGGGGAGCGGAGGGAGCGGCGGTGCCGTCTGCGGGCGCGGTGCCGTCTGCGGGTGAGGCCGCCGGTGCGCAGGCTACGGCCGAGGCGCCTTCGAGCACGGCTGCGCCCGAGCCCGGGCCCAGCGCGTCCGTCGCGAGCACGAGCGCGAGCGCGAGCGCGAGCCCGACCGGTGCGGGGCGCGCCAAGGCGACGCGGAAGTCGACCACGACGAAGCCGGCGACCACGCCGGCTCTCCCCGAGGATCTCTCGAAGAACCCGTATCGGTGAGGCGACGCTTGGACGAGAGGGCGCGCAGCCACGGGAGCATGGGGCGCCGGACGGCGGGTCGGATCGTGGCGGCTGGGTTGCTCACGCTCGTCGGCGTGGCGTGCGGCGCGAGGCAAGGGGAGGTCGAGCCGCGATGGATCGCCGTCCACAACACGCTCGCGGCGATGGGGCTCGCGCAGGTCGGACCGATCCACCGGGGCTCGCTCGCCGAAGGGCGCGACATGCGCATCGCGCTCGATCTGCCGGCGCGGTGCACGACGGTGGTCGCCATCGGCGGCCAAGGCGTGAGCGATCTCGACGTCCGCGTGCTCGACCCCGACGACGAGCTCGTCGGCGCGGACGACACGAAGGACGCGCACGCCGCCGTGCGCGTCTGCCCCGAGAAGGCGGGCCGCTACACGCTCCTCGTTCGGATGGCCCGGGGCGCGGGCGACTTCGTCGCCGGCACGTGGGCGGGCGAGCCCGTCCACGACGAGGCGAGGCCTGCGACCGCGAGCACGAGCCCTTCCGCCGGCGCAGGGACATGCGACGATCCCATCATCCTCACGGCCGGCTCGACGATGGGAAGCACCCGTCGCGGCGAGGCCGAGCACTCCGGCTCCTGCGGAAGCGCGGAGTCGAAGGAGATCGTGCATCGGCTCGACCTCTCCCGGCGCCAGCGGGTCACCATCGAGGTCGACCCGACGTTCGACTCGGTGCTCTACGTGCGCAAGGACGCCTGCGACGACGCCGATGCCGAGGTCGCGTGCAACGACGACATCGCGAGCTCCGGCCGGAAGACGAGCGCATCACGCGGCTCGCGCATCGACGAGGTGCTCGACCCCGGGACGTATTGGGTCTTCGTCGACGGTTACCAGAGCGAGGTCGGTAGCTACCGCATGAACGTCCAGCTCGCGGACGCGCCGACGCTCGCCGAGGCATGTCAGCAGGCTCGACCGCTGGTCCAGAGGGCGACCGGGACCATCACGGGCGGGTTCGATCACGCGAGCGGCTCGTGCGACCAGCGCAAGGGTCCCGACGCCATCCATCGGCTCGAGGTCCCGCAGCGCGCGCGCGTCCGTGTCGTCCTCTACTCGGACGAGTTCGAGCCGGTCCTCCACGTCCGCCGTACGTGTCTCGACGACCGGAGCGAGGTCGGCTGCAGCGACAGCGGAATGAAGGCCGAGGAGGCGAGTTTCGTCGGCGTCCTCGACAAGGGCGTCTACACGGTCTTCGCGGACTCCCAGGACAGGGCGGCGCGCGGTCAGTACACGCTGGAGGCCGACCTCGCGACGGAGCAGGGCGCGGGCATCGGCGGCGATGCGTGTGGCGACGCCGTGCCCATCGCTCCGGGGAACCGGACGATCGAGGGAGACACCTTCCAGGCGCGGGACGACATCGCCGGCAGCTGCAGCGGCAACGGCGCCGCCGACGCCGTCTATCGCTTCGAGCTCACCACGCGGTCGCGTGTCACGGCGAGGTTCGTCGCCGAGGAGGGAGACCACGTCTTCGTGCTCCGAAGGAGCTGTACGGATCGGTCGAGCGAGATCGCGTGCGGGAGCAGCATCGACGAGGTCCTCGAGCCGGGCGTCTACTGGCTGGCCGTCGACGGGACGGCGAAGGCGCCTTTCGGCCGATACGCGTTCCAGCTCAAGGCGAGGGACCAGTCGCTCCAAGAGAGCGCCTGTCGCGCGCCGCCGCCGCTCGTCCTCGGACGCACGGTGACCGGCACGACCGCCGGGGCGTCCGATCATTTCGCGACGTCCTGCGCGGGACGTGAGGACGGTCAGGCGAGCGGCGACCGCGTCTACAAGCTGACGATCGCGAAACGCACCCGCGTGCAGCTCTTGCTCTCGACCCCCGGCCACGACGGCGTCCTCGCGATCCGCCGAACCTGCGTGGATCCCCCGCACCTGAAATCGCTCCGCTCGGTGGAGGTCGCCTGCAACAACGACGGCCCGGACAACCGCCACTCGAAGCTCGACGTCACGCTGGACCCCGGGACGTACTTCGTCGTCGTCGACGGTCACCTCGCGAAGAACGAGGGGCCGTTCACGCTGGAGGCGAGGGCGGTGAAGTAAGTAGTCCGTCCTCAGTCCTCAGTCCTCAGTCCTCAGCGATTCGAACCTGTCGGCTCATCGGCAGGATGCGGTCTTGGCTCGGCGGACGACCGGAGACTCCAGGCTCCAGTCCTCCATCTGCGTGTCGCCGTGGCGTCGCCCGTTGCCGGTCTCGCACATCGGGGCGCCTGATGGATGAAGGCCGAGCCCGGTACGTCTCCGTCGAGGCTCGGAGAGAGGGCTCAATCGAGGCCCGAGGGCCGAAGCGTGAGGGGGGCAGGCAGCCGCCACGACCTGCCGAGGACTGAGGACTGGCTTCCAGGGGACTGAGACCTGTCGACGATGTAGGACACCCCGCGAGCACGATCCGAGGAAAGCCACGAACCCGCCATTTTCTGTAGAGTGGACGTCAGTCCCCACGGGCACCGACGATGAACGAGACGCGCAGCGCCATCCTTCGGGCCGAGATCCTCCGCGGGGAGGAGAGCGAGGTCACGTGCGCGCTCGAGATGACCGATAGGTCGGTTTTCATCGTCACGGACGGCCTTCCGCCGATCGGTGAGGTGGTCAATCTCCGCCTCTCGTTCCCGCGGACCGTTCGGCCGCTGCTCGTGAGCGGGCGCGTCACGCAGGTGCGCCTCTCGACCGGTCCGGGCAGCCCGACCGGCTTCGTCGCCGAGTTCGACGTCGAGAGCGACGATGCGAAGAACCGGGTGGCCGAGGTGGCCCGTCGGCTCCAGCCGAGGCGCGCGGCGCCCGGCACGGGTCGGTCGCTCGCCGTGCTGCTCGTCGAGGACAACCAGCTCATCCGCGACATGTTCGCGTACGCGGTGGAGCGCTACTTCGGGCAGCGCGGGGGACGCGTGAGGCTCGTCCTGGCTCCGAGCGTCGCCGCTGCGCTCGCGGCGCTCGAGGACAGAGGGTCGATCGACGTCGTCGTCGCCGATCACTTCCTGCCCGATGACACCGGGGCGTCGCTCATCAAGAAGCTACGGTCGAGTCCGGTGCATCATCGCGTTCCGATCGTCGCGATGAGCGTGGGGGGGCCGGAAGTGCGTCGCGCGATGCTCCAGGCGGGGGCGGACATCTTCCTCCAGAAGCCGATCGTCCTGAAGGACCTCTTCTGCACCCTCGAGTTCTTGATGGAAGCGCAAGGGAGCGATCGCGGTGCAGCGTAGGATCCTCATCATCGACGACAGCCGGCTCGTCCTCGAGGTGACGCGGACCGCTCTCGAGAAGGAGGGCTACGTCGTCGCCACGGCGATGACGATCGACGAGTTCGAGCGGGAGCGAAGGAGCGCACCGCCCGACCTCATCATCGTCGACGTCCAGATGCCCGAGATCTTCGGCGACGATCTCGCGGCGACGGTCCGCGCCGCCTACGGAGAGAAGGCGCCCTTCTTGCTCTTGTCGAGCCTCGAGCCCGAAGAGCTCGCGCGCCGCGCCGAGGAGGCGGGCGCCTCAGGGTGGGTCACGAAGCGTGACGGCATGGAAGCCCTCCTCCGGAAGGTCAAAGAGCTCCTCGGCTGAGTCGCTCTAGGCGCTCACGAGCCGGGGCTCACCGGGTGAGCGGGGAAGAACGCGTCGGGGCGGATCAGGAGCAGGCGCTCGTCGTTCGCCTCCACCACCTCGAGCGGGTCGTCCGGCGACGTCGGGCAGATGCGCGCCGCCGCCACCCTGGTCACGGGGCCGCCAATCGCGATCGCGTACGACTCGCCGTCGCGCGCGAGGACGATGTGGCTCGCGGCCGTCCCGGTCGCTCCGTTCCGGCGACGGATGCCGAGGACCGTGACCGGGTCGATGCTGCCCTCGGCGCTCACGTCCGTACGCACCGTCCACGTCGTCGGCACGGCGAAGGCGAGGTCGGGGATCGTCGACGGGATCCGATGCACCTCGATCACGCGTCGCGACTGCGGCAGCCGGAACACGATCGTCGTGCCTTTGCCACGACGCGACTCGAGGGAGATGTTGCCTCCGAGGCGCTCGATGCCCGCGCGGACGGCGTCGAGGCCGATGCCACGGCCGGAGATCGTGCTCGCGGACTCACGGACCGAGAAACCAGGCGCGAACACGAGGTCGAGGAGCGTCGCTTCGGGGGCGGCCGCCGCCTCCTCCGGGGAGAGCATGCCGAGCGCCTCCGCGCGGCGGCGGATCGACTCCGTGTCCACGCCGGCGCCATCGTCCTGGACCGTGACGGCGATCATGTCCGCCTCCGGGCGGATCCGCACCGTGACGCTGCCGCGGCGCGGCTTTCCGATCGCGCTCCTGTCGGAGGGAGGCTCGATGCCGTGGTCGACCGCGTTGCGGAGCGTGTGGAGCAGCGCCTGGTGGATGGTGTCGAGCACCTCGACGCCGACCTTGAGATCCGGACCCTCGACGACGACGTCGACCTCCTTGCCGAGCTCGGCGGCGAGGTCCTTCGTCGAGGACGCATGACGCCGCACGAGCGGCATCAGGGCGACGGCGTCGAGCTGGGAGAGCTCGTACGCCATGACGTCGAAGGCGCGACGCAGGCGCGGGCGCTCCTCGGTGACGAGCTCGAGGAAGATCTGGGTGGCGACGTTTCCGAGCCGCTGGCGAACGGCGACCGAGAGCTTGCCCGGCTCGCTCGTCCGCGCGGCTGCGCCGCCGGTCGAGTCGGGCGTCTCCGATTGGCGCGGCCACTCGTTGAGGACCTCGTCGATCTGCTTGAGGAAGCCGTTGATGTCGATCCCGCCCTGCGAGGCGCCGGCGCGCTTGCGCAGGAGCATCCGGATGAACTGGATCGCCATCGTGACGAGGACGTCGACGTCCTCGCTGACGCGGTACCGGCGCCGTTTCGCGGCGACGAGGAGATCCTCCAGCCGCTGGGTGATGAGCACGACGTCGGCGAAGCCCACGAGCCGGGCCTCGCCCTTCAGGGTGTGGACGTCGTGGAACAGCTCGCTCTCGGACTCAGCCGTGCCGATCCGCTGGCTGAGGTTCCCCCACGCGGCCTCGATGCGACCGAGGCGCTCGATGCTCGTCGCCCGAAACTGCGCGACGATGCCGACGGGGAGACCTTCAGGCCCGGGCACGAGGGGGTTTGGTTTCGATGTGGACGAGCTCGATCGCGAAGCACGAGAGAGCCTGCAGGCTTCTGCGCTGCCACGCCTTGGTCTCGTCCGAGTAGAAACGGAGGCGGTACTGCTTCGACGCCTCGAGCTCCTGGATCTGCTCCAGCCAGACGACGAAGGCCTTGAAGCACGAGGAGTTCACGAAGTCGCAGTCGCGAAAATCCACCGCGACCTCGGGGAGCTGCAGGCGGAGCGCCTCGGCATGCGTGCGCTGGAGCATGGCCTCGATCGCGCTCTGAGAGCGCGAGTCGGCGCTGCCGGCGAACTGCAGCGACAGCTGGCCGTCCACGAAGCTCGGGGTGGCACGGAGGTCGTTCGCGTCGATCGTCGGGATGTCGATCATGGGGAGTCCACCGAGAGCATGGAATTGCGGGGTCGGGGTTGGAACCGACCTTGAGCCGTGATGACGAGCGTGTCCCCTTCGATGGAGTAGGAGAGCGACAGGTCACCCTCCGCACGGATACGGCCGAGCCCGAGGCCCGAGCCGCCGTCGGTCCGCTTCGCGGCTCGACGCATGAGCTGGTTGTAGAGCGCCGCCGGGTCCTCGGCGTTCACGACCTCGTCGAGCGCATGGCGGACCTTGACCAACCGGTCGCCCGTCGCGCGGTTCTTGGTCGTGATCGTCACGATGTACTCGCGGTTCTTGCGATGGAGGGAAACGACGAGCTCGCTCCTCCTGTCCGCGGAGTAGTGAACGGCGTTCTCGAGCATCTCGTGGGTCGCCATCGCGAGCTTGTGGCTGGCGTCGGAGTCACCCAAGAGCTCGTCGTAGAACTCGCTCACGAACTTCCGGACGATCGACACCAGCGCGACGCTCGGCGCGAACCGAAGCTCGAAGAGGGCATCGTCGTCGTTTTCGTCGGTCGACGACTTCATCTACGGGGATGTTACTCGGGGCCGCACGGGCTGCAAGCGAGGAGCGCAGGGCTAGGCGGTTTACTCACATTTGACGATTCGCTACCGTGCCGCCCGCGGATGTGGAGGCTCGTCACCGTACGGAGGCCGGCGGCTCCCGGGTGGACATGACGACGGGCTCCTCGTCGTCTTCCACCCCGAAGCGCACGCCGACGAACGTCCCGTCGTCATCCATGGGCGTACCGTCGAGGAAGGCAGCGACCGCCTGCATCACGGCCTCTCCCGCCCGTGCACCGCGCATGTGCGCTTCGTGGATTGCGAGACGGAGACGCTCGTCGCCGAACTGCTCGTTCTGCTTTCGCGCCTCGCTGAAGCCGTCGGTGAACAGGTAGATGCCGTCACCGGCGGAGAGAGAGGCCTCCTGGACCTCGAACTTCATGCCGGTGCGCAGGCCGAGGAACGCGCCTCCGCCCTCGACGAGGCACGCGTCGCCGGACCGGACGAGGCAGAGGGGAGGGTGCGCGGCAGAGGCGAACCGGACGTGTCCGCTCGCGAGATCGAGATCGACGCAGACGGCCGAGAAGAGCATCTCGGAGCTCCGGTAGGTCTGCGCGATCGTGTCGTTGAGCGCCGCGAGCAGCGCGCCGGGATCCGGCGCCGTCGCGCGCACCGCCTCGTAGCCGCTCTTGATGAACATCGTCGTGAGCGACGCACGCACGCCATGACCGGTCGCGTCGGCGACGAAGAGCCGCAGCCGGCCGTGCTCCGCGGACACGGCGTAGAGGTCGCCGCCGACGAGGCCGAGCGGCATGTACACTACCTCGATCGCCGCGCCTGGGACGCGCGGCGGCGTGCCGAGCATCTTCCGCTGGAACTGCCGCGCTTCTTCGAGGTCGCGCTGGATGATGGCGTCGCGCGCCTCGACGTCTCGGAGCAGGCCGACGAGCTCGCGCTCCTGGATCTCGAGGACCGCGAGCTCCTCGGCGCGGAGGCGCGAAATCATGCGTGCGGCGAGCGCGCTCTCCACGTCGAACACGAGCTCGTCGAGCACCTCGTCGAGCAGCTCTCCGTCGAGCGGGCTGCCCGCCACGATCGCGAAACCGATGAGCTGCCCCGGCAGGCCGCGCAGCGCGAGCGCGATGGGGTTCTTCGCGTCCGGCCCGAGGCATGCGATGAGCTCGCCTTCTCGCACGGACGCCTGCTGCTCGAGCACGCGAGCGAAGGGGTCTCCGCGCTCGACGACGGCGGGTAGGGCGACGCCCTCGGGCGCGGCCGAGAGGAGGCGAAAATCGGTGTCGTCCTTCTCGGCGCAGTAGACGGCGAAATGCGTGCACGAGAGCACGTCGAGGGCGACGCGCTGCGCGGCGAGGGCGATCGCCTCGTCTTCTTCGGCGACGCGAAGCGTGCGGCGCAGGCTGCCGAACGCACGGAGACGCTTGAGCCTCGCTCCGAGCTCGTCGACGCGCTCCCGCAGCGTCTCCTCGTCGTCGCGCGAGCCCATCTCAGCGCACGAACTTGCGGAGAACCACCGTCGTTCCTCGATCGGGGCCCGTGTCGATCTCGAAGAAGTCGACCAGGCGGCGCGCGCCGAGGAGTCCCTTGCCCATGCCCGTCTTCGACTTGTAGGCGCCGCTGAGCACGAGCTTCACGTCCGGGATGCCCGGGCCGTTGTCCTTCGCGATGATCTCGATGCCGGCCCGAGGCGTCGACAGGCGGCGGAGGGTGATCATGCCCGTCTGGGCGTAGTGGAAGATGTTGCGGGCGAGCTCGGAGATCGCGGTCGCGACCTTCACCTGGTTGATCTCGCTGAGGCCGAGCTCCCGGCACATGTCCCTCCCCGCGCCGCGGGCGCGGACGATGTCGCCCTCGACCTTGATTTCGATCTCGAGCGACTCAGGGCCCATCGCTGCTTTCTCCGTGGCCGGTCATCGACGTCGCACCCGTCGGAACGGATTCAGCCAAGACCTAGCGAAACCCAAGAACGAAAAGCAAGGACTTCGACTATCTTGGAGGGGCCGGCGGGGGGCGGCAGAGCGACAACCAGGGAGGCGACAGTGAGCTCGAGGCGCAAGATCCTGCTGGTCGACGACAGCCCCATCGTCCGCGCCGTCGTCGTGCACGCGCTCTCGGCGGTCGGCATCGACGCGTCCACGCTCGAAGATCCTCGCGGGCTCGACGAGGCGGTGGCGCGCGACAGGCCGGATCTCCTTCTCGTGGATGCCACGTTCCCGGGGGTGGGCGACGACGACCTCGTCGCGACGCTCAGCCGGCACACGAGCGCGTTGCCCGTGGTCCTCTTCTCGGATCGCACCGAGGCCGAGATGAACGCCCTCGTCGCGCGCACGGGCGCCCGCGGCTTCGTCCCGAAGGACGGGGCGACGCTCGCCGACCGGCTCCAGCCGTACCTCTCCGGCTGAGGCCGGCTCCCCCCCCCCACGTCGGTGGCGTGGCCGAGGACGTCACACGTCGCCGTGCTTCCGAGGCTCCGCGAGCGTGCTGCTCGGAGGGACGGCGGTCGTGGCGAGGGGGTCGGTGCTCGGCGGCGCGGTCGTCTTCTTGTTCATCCCCGCCATCGCGCTCAGGATGCAGTTCGCGATCATCTGAGCGGGCAGGGCACGCGCCGCGGCGCCACACTCGAGCGCGGCCTTCGGCGTGTCCGCGACCGCCGCCGAGCTCGGGCTCTCCGCGAGCGTGAGCGCGCCCGTGCTCCGCAGGGCGGCGAGGCCCTCGATACCGTCGTCCCCCGTCCCGGAGAGCAGCACGCCGACGGCGCTGCTCCCGTACGTCTCCGCGACCGAGCGCAGGAGCACCGTCGCGGAGGGGCGCTGGCCCGCATAGGGCTCGCCGTGCATCCCGACGATGACGCCGCGCCGCGGGAAGTACAGGTGCGCGTCCGCGCCGGACAGCAGGACCTCGCCCGGCATGCAGTCGTGCGGCATCGCCTCGACGAGCGTGACCCGGAGCTCCGTGATCGACTGGACGTACTTGGCGAAGGCGCCGCTGAACTTGTCCGGCATCTGCTGGACGATGACGATCGGAGCGCCGAAATCCGCCGGGAGCGAGCGGAGGATCGTAGCGACGGACTTGGGGCCACCGGTGCCCGACGCGATCGCCACCAGCGAGAACGGCGGCGCGTCCGGCAGCGAGGGCATGCGTCCCGTGCTCGAGAGCTGCTCGCGGTCCTCGGTGTGGAGGAACACGGGTACCGTCGCGAGCGCACGGACCTGCGCGCGCAGGCGGACCATGCTCGCCTCGTCGGCGATCGACGGCTTCGCCATGAAGTCGAGCGCGCCGAGCTGGATGGCTCGGAAGCCGAGGTCCGTCTCCGGCCCGAGCCTCTCGCCGGTCACGACGAGGATCGGCACCGGGCACGTGTGCATGATGCGCTGGATGGTCTCGAGGCCGTTCGGACCCGGCATGTCGATGTCCATCGTCACGAGATCCGGCTTGAGCTCCTGGATCCGCGGGACGGCCTCGAAGCCGTTCGAGGCCTCCCCGACGACCTTGATGTCGCCGTCGGCCTCGAGGACGCGGGTCAAGATCATCCGTGAGAGCGACGAATCGTCGACGGTAACGACGCGGATCATGGGGGTGCCTTCATCACGTCCCCCCGTCCTCGACTGCTTTGATCGCGGCGTGGAGCCCGGCTACGAGCTTCGGCAACGCGTCGCGATCACCCTCTCTCGCGGCTTTTTCCGCCAGCCGTGCGGCCTCCGCCACGCCCTTGAAGTCGAGCATGCTCGCTTCGCCGGAAAGGCAGTGGAGCTCGGAGGCTGCAGAGCGCAGCTCCGCGACGTCTCCCCGACTCACCAGGTCGGCGATGCGGGCGTGGCGCTGCCAGGCCATGGTCAGGAAGGGGGCGCGGAAGCTTTCGCGCATTTCCATGATTTCGACCGTATCACAATCGACCGGCGCACGATCCGCCCTTCGGGGCTCGACGATCGTCGCGCGTCGTGCGAACGTGCGGGACCAAGATGTCGGACGACGATCGCCTCCCGGTAATCAATGTCTGGAACCACATCCTCGTCCCTCTGCAGGGTGAGATCAGCGACGCCATCGCCGAACGGCTCGTGGACCAGGTCCTCGAGACGATAAAGGATACCGGCGCCGAGGGGCTGATCATCGACCTGACGGGCATCTGGATGGTGGACAGCCACCTCTGCGCCGTCCTCTCCCGGCTCGCGGCGTCCGCCCGGCTGATGGGGGCCCACAGCATCATCTGCGGGATGAATGCTCAGGTCGCGATCACCCTCCAGACGATGGGGATAGACATGGAGTCCGTCCGTACCTCGCTCACGCTGGAGGAGGCCTTCCGGTCCCTGGGCATCGGGCGGCTCCCGAAGGCCGAAAAGCGCAAGCGGGGGAACGGCGTTCGGTACCGAGTCGCGGACGACGACGTGGGGCGTCGGCGCGACGAACGCGACGACGACGACAGACTCATCCGATGATCTTGGCGTGCACGGTCCGCCGTGCGAATCTTCCGCCCCCGGTAAGCGGAGCGCTTCATGTCTGAGCCGAATCCGACCGATCTCAACACCCTTCTTCTCGAGCGTATTGCGGACATCCTTCTCGTCGTCGCGGACGTTGGGAACGGTGACTACGCTGCTCGTCTGAAGAGCGACCTGCCCGACGATCATCCGCTCTCGACCCTGTACGAGGGCATCAACCAGATGATCGAGTCGCTCGAGCGGGAGCAGCAGAGGAGCCTCGCCTACCAGAAGGAGCTCGAGGAGAAGCTCGCGACGATCGAGCTGCAGCGGGCCGCCATCCGCGAGCTGTCGACGCCGATCATCGAAGTCTGGGAAGGCGTGCTCTGCCTCCCCGTGGTCGGCGTCCTCGACAGCACGCGGAGCGCCGAGATGACCGAGGCCCTCCTCAGCGCCATCGTCGAGAAGAAGGCCGAGTGCGCCATCATCGACATCACCGGCATCCAGGTGATGGACACGGCGACCGCCGATCACTTCCTCCGCATGGCGCGCGCCGTTCGGCTCCTCGGAGCTCGCTGCTTGCTCACGGGGATCAATCCCGCGATCGCGCAGACGATCATCCACATGGGCGTGGACCTGAGCGGCGTCGTCACGTACCGGACGATGCGCAACGCCCTGCAGCGCTACGTCGAGCGCTACTTCGACCGCGACGACGACTGAGAGCGAGCCGCAGCTCCGAGGGGAGGGGGGAGCGCGGCGAGCTCGCAAAGGCGCGCTCTCGGAGCGCCGGGAGGTCGTGCTGCGCTCGACGCTCGTCGCGGTGCGAGTCGAGGGCAGCGGACGAAGAGCGCGCGCGTGCGGCGCGCTCGCAGCGGCCGAAGTGCGGATACCTGCCGCGCATGACCGAAGTCGCCGCTGATTTGCCTTCACGAGCGGCATGCGCGGTGCGCCGTCGCACTCGCTGCCCGCTGTCGGTGCGGCGTCGATGCACGGGCGCACGGACCGAGTGCCGCACCCGCGTTCGCGTCTCGCGGTAGACGCGCGGCGCGGAGACGAAAACGGCGCTCGAGCGTCGCGCATTCGGGGCCCGACTCCATCCCTTGTCAGCGCGCGATCTATCCGTATTGGCGCATGCGCCATCCGTACTGGCGCATGCGCTATCCGTATCGGCGCACGCGCTATCCGCATCGGCGCGCGAAGCGAGCGAGCGACGGGTCCCCGACGTCGTAGGAGGGCCGGTGCCTCTATCCGCACCGGAACGACGACGTGTGCCGAAGGTGGTGTCGCGTGTCGAGTTCCTATCCTGATTCGGACGCTATAAGCGCCCGTAGCCGTTTGAACTTCATTGTAGTCTTGAGTGGATATCTCACATTAGATAATTTTGGCGAATTTGTGTGGACATGGTGGTGGGGATCGCACATGTTTGTCGCGGGGTGGCATGAACGACCTGCGAAGTGGACAAACGACCTGGGAGGGGCTGGCGCGGAAGAAGCTCGGACGACTGTGGCGTGCGGTGTTCGAGACGGACCCCACGCCCGAGGCCGAGAAGCGCATGTCGCGGATGCTCGCGCCGTGGGGGGCGGAGACGATCCCGAGTCGTCCGGCTTGGCCTTCCGACATCGGTGACGATCACTCGCCGTTCGAGTTCTCGCTCGTTCTGAGCCGTCGGGCGGCCGAGATCCGATTCCTCGTCGAGGCGCAAGGACGAGAGCCGACGCTGGCGGGCCAGCGCGAGGCGGCGCTCGCGTTGACCTACGCGCTGAGAGAGGACGGCGCGGACCTCGGGCGCTTCGAGCGCGTGCAGGACCTGCTCCTGCCCAGGGACGTGACCTCGGGGCGGTTCGCGCTCTGGCACGCGAGCAGGCTCTCCGGGGCGCCGGAGCACAAGGCGTACTTCAACCCGGAGATCCTGGGCGAAGAGCGCGCGCGCTCGCTCGTCGACGAGGCGATGGGGCGCCTCGGGCTGCGTGAGCCGTGGCGCACGCTCCAGATGTCGAGCGAAGATCGCATCCGCTACTTCGCGCTCGAGCTGTCGCCCGATGCCCGGGCGAGGGTGAAGGTCTACTTCTATCGTTTCGGCGCGGACGCGACGGAGCTCGCGAACCTGGTCCGTGGAGTGCGCGACGCGCGGCCCGAAATGGCCGTCGATTTCTGCCGTGCGATCACGGGATCGGAAGGGCCCTGGAAGCGCGTCCCGCTCTGCTTCTACTTCTCCTTCGTCGAGGGCGAGCCCGGGCCCGTCGACATGGCGATTCAGATCCCGATCCGCTTCTTCGCGAGCGACGATGCGGCGGCGCGGGATCGTGTCCTCGCGTACCTGGAGAAGAACGGCGTCTCTCCGGCCCCGTACGCACGAGCGCTCGACGCGATGGCGGATCGGCCGCTCGACGCCGGCAGCGGCCTCCAGTCGTACGTGTCGGTACGGCCCGTCGGGAACGACTTCAGGCTCGTCTCGTACCTGGCGATCGAGGCGTTCGAGGTCGCGCCACGTCGAGACCCGGCCAAGATCGCATGGCTCTTCGCCGACTCGAGGCGTCCCCCGCAAGTGCTGGAGGACGAACGGGCGCTGACCCAATAGAATCGCGCTCTGCTCCGCCCAGCCGCGGTCCCGCGCTCGAGGCGGAGAAGAACGGAGGTCTCCGCGTGGAAGGGCTCATCAGAGGTCACATGATCCACTACACGGGTCGGTACATCGCCGAAGATCCCGTGTTGAGCAAGAGAGTGAAGCCGGAGCTGCTCGAGAGGATCCGGCACGATCAGACTGCGTTCCAAGGAAAGGATTGGCGTCCACGTACGGAGCTGACGTCCCTCTGGCACGCCATCGCCGATGCGGTCGAGCCGCGTGAGCCAGACGCGGTCTACGCCGCGCTCGTGCGCTGTGGCGAGCACGTCGGGAACTACGCGACGAACACGTTCTTCAAGCTTTTGCTGAAGATCCTGACTCCGAGGATGTTCGCGTCTCGCTTCTCCGAGTTCTACAAGCGCGATCAGGTCGGAGGCGAGGGCATCGTCGAGGAGGTCGCGTCGAACCGGGTCGTGCTCCTCGCTCGCGGGATCAAGGGCTACGACCACTTCGGTCCGGTCACGTCGGGGTGGGCCTCGGTTCCGTTCCGCGGCATGGGCCTCAAGAACGTGAAGGTCACGTGCTCGCCGTGGTCGCTCGAGGAGCCCGGTCCGGACGAGGTGCGCTTCGTCATCACTTGGGACGCTTGATTCGGAGTCGGCCGCCGCTGGAGTAGGCAATGAAGCTGCGACGTCTTCCGCACGTACCGCTGCCCGGCCCACGACCCATTCCGCTTCTGGGGCCGGTGGGAACGATGCTGCGTTTCTTCCGGGATCCCGTTCGCTGCGTCACGCGCATCAGCGAACGCTACGGCAACATCGCAGCGGTCTCTGCGGGGGACCCGACGCTCGTCTGCGCATTCGGTCCGGAGCTGAACCGGCAGGTTCTCTCCGCGCCGGACATCTTCCAGAACGCGGTCGAGATTCCGATGCCGGTGCCACGAGGGAGCTCGCTCGAGCGGCTCACGAGCTTCCTCGTCGCATCGAACGGAGAGGAGCACACCCGTCTGCGACGGATGATGATGCCCCTCTTCCAGAAGACCTACGTCGACAACTACCACCCGGACATCGTCGCGCTCGCGGAGGAGCGGCTCGCTCGCTGGCGCCCCGGCGACACGATCGACCTCGCACGCGAGATGGCCGAGCTCGCCCTCGCCATCGCCTTCCGGTGCTTCTTCGGCCTGGAGGTCGCCGGGGACGCTCGACGCCTCGCCGACATGTCGCTCCGCTTCAACGAGGAGGCGACGTCGATCAAGACGGGCATCGTGCCGGTGGACGTCCGCGGGACGCCCTACGCTCGGTTCCTGAAGTTCTGCGACGAGTACGAAGCGGAGCTCCGGCGGATCATCGAGGAGCGAAAGGGCAAGTCGGGGGCGCGGCGTGACGCGCTCTCGATCCTCGTCGACGCGCGCGACGAGAACGGCGCACCGCTCACCGACAAGCAGCTCATCGGCTCGGCGAGCGAGTTCTTCATCGCCGGGCACAAGACGACCGCGAACAACCTCGCGTGGGCGCTGTTCATGCTCGAGCGGCACCCGCAGGTTCGGAGGGACGTCCTCGACGAGATCGACGGCGTGTTGCACGGCGCGGCTCCGACGCCACAGGACCTCGGCAAGCTCTCGTTGCTCGAGCGCGTGGTCAAGGAGAGCATGCGCATCTTCTCCCCGCCGTTCCTCTTCTTCCGGCGGCCGAAGGGCGGTGTCCGGGTGGGGCCGTACGATCTGCCCGAAGGCTCGGGGATCATCGTGAGCCCGATGGTCACCCATCGGATGAGGGACCTCTATCCCGAGCCGAGGCGCTTCTTGCCCGACCGCTGGCGCTCGATCAACCCGGGGCCCTACGAGTACCTCCCGTTCGGGGCCGGACCGCGGACGTGTCTCGGTGCGAACTTCGCGTGGCTGACGCTACGCCTGGTGCTGCCGATGATCCTCCAGCGCTTCCAGCTCTCCCTCGTGCCCGATGCGGAGATCTCGTACATCGCACGCGGTCCCATCCTCGGAATGAGGCAGGGGATGCCGATGCGTGTCGAGAAGCGCAATGGCCAGCGCACAGGACCACTGCCGCGCGTCCGCGGAACGATTCACCGCCTCGTCGACCTGAACTGAGGTGGGCGAGCTGGCTTGGAAGGGAGCCCACATGAAATCGATTCAGGAGCACATCGCACGGAAGCAGGCCGAGATCGCGAAGCACCCGTTCCTGACCGAGCTCCAACCGGACTCGTCGCTCGAACGCATGCTCTACTTCGCTCCGCTCACGGCGTTCTGGGCGATGAGCTTCCAGGACGTCATCCGGATGAACACCGAGCGCGTCCGCGATCCGGAGCTGAAGAAGATCATCGGCACCCACATGGCCGAGGACGTGGGGCACGACCTCTGGTTCCTCGAGGACCTGGAGGTCATCGGGAAGCGGAACGTCGACCTCGGGTGGCTCTACGGCCAGGAGTGCCGGCCGACCCGGGAGGCGACCTACGCGATCGCCTCCGAGGTGTTCCGTGCCGAGGACGACATCCAACGCGTGGTCCTGACCCTCACGCTCGAGGGCGCGGGGCACGTCATGTTCGGACGGGTCACGAAGGTCCTCCACGAGGCGGGCTACGCCGGCAAGCTCCGGTACTTCGCGCCGGCGCACCTCGACGTGGAGAAGGGGCACGATCTGTTCGCCGACGAGGTGCAGCGCCGCGTGAACGAGATCTCGCTCACGGACGCGCAGCGGGCCGCGGGGATCGCCCTCGTGGATCGGGTCTTCGCCGCGTTCCACCTCCTCGCGGACGGCCTCAAGGCCGGCCGGACGGCGGCGGCGGCCTGACGCGGCCGGGCGGGCCGCCCCTCGGCGGCTCGTTCGGCTAGTGCTTCGGCGGCTTGGGCGGCTTGCTCGGCTTGTCCTTCGGCGGGCCGGGCGGATGCGGCGGGCCGGGCGGATGCGGCGGGCCGGGCGGGTTCGGCGGGCCGGGCGGGCCGTCCTTGGGCGGCTTGCTCGGCTTGTCCTTCGGCGGCTTGGGCGGCTTGCTCGGCTTGTCCTTGGGCGGCTTGCTCGGCTTGTCCTTCGGCGGCTTGGGCCCGTGGCTCGGCCGGTCCGACGTGAAGATCCCCTGGCCGGGCGTGAGGAGGTTGTGCGGATCGTAATCGCGCTTGGCCTTCTTGAAGTCCTCCCACTTGTCGCCGAAGTGATCGCGCCAGTCCGCCGCCGAGAAGTTCAGCGTACCGATGCAGTACCGCTTGCCTCCGATGTCGCGCGCTCGCTCGTACAGCTCTCGGTTGCGCTCGATCGCGGCGGGCAGGAGCTCCGGGAACGTGTGGGGGAGGATGTCGAACAGGTAGAAGACCTCCTCCTCCGGGATCATGAAGAACGGTCGCTGGTGCTTGCTCCGCCGCATCGGGTAGAGGAGCAAGATCCCGCCCGGACCGAGCGACTCCTCGTCGAGCTCGGGCAGCGTCTCGTTCATGTAGTCCTCCGCCCCGGAGGCGGGGATGAACATGTCGAACCAGGGATGCGGAAGCTGCCAGAGCCCGAGCAGCTTCGCGAACTCGATGTTGACGTCGATGCGCTTGAGGAAGTCGTAGTACGGGACGTCGGTGACCTGCATCGCGGTGAAGTTCAGGCCATCGAGCAACGCCCCGTCGTTCGGGGTGTGAGGCGAGTCGAACCACGCGCCCGCGAGCAGGTTCCACGGCCACTCGGACGCGGGCGCGCCCGGCACGACGGCGCCGCCGCCGGCCTCCGCCTCGAGGTGATCGAACCGCCCGTCGAGCGCGAGGAACTCGAGGTCCTGGAGGAGCGTCGAGACGTCCGAGTACGTGAGGTCGTAGCGGCGGACGTATTCCGGCGCCCGGACCGCGCGCAGTCGCGCGCGCACGATGACGCCGAACTGCCCGAGGCCCGCGAGGACCGAGTTGAACAGCTTCGGATTCTTGGTCGGCGAGCACTTCTCGAGCTTGCCGTGCCCCGTGACGACCTCGAGCTCGAGGACGTTGTCGATGACGGCGCCGTGCCGCGCCGAGCCGCCGTCGAGACCGGCGCCCGAGAGGTTTCCGCCGACGGTCAGATCGAGGTAGTCGGGGAGGACCGGCGGGGTGACGCCGCGCGCGAGGCTCACGTCGAGGACCTGACGCCAGGTCGCACCGGCATCGACGAGGATGCCCTTCTGGAGGCTCGCCTCGTAGACCGTCGTCATCGTGCTCGAGTCGATCACGATGCCGGCCTCGACCTGCGACTGCCCGTGGGTCGAGTGGCCCTGACCGCGCATCGCGACCTTCACGCGCAGCTTGTGGGCGTACTCGATGACCTTCTGGATGTCGCGCACCGATCCCGGCCGCAGCACCGCGATCGGGCGATGATGGATGTAGCGCCCGAAGTCGTCCGCGGCGGCGTCCAGCGCTTCGGCGGTCGTGAGAAGCTCGCCGTCCAGCCTGGGGGGTTTGATCTTCTGCCCGTGGGCGGTCGCTTCCGTCACCCACGAACGACGGACAGGGTCGAAGCCGAGCACCGCGACGAGGGCGGCACCCTGGAGGAAGCCACGGCGAGTGAGGTGCTGCATCGCTGGGAGGCAAAAGCACTTGCCAGGCCAGCGTTGGTCGTGTCTCTATCTGCTTGAAATTACGACTCTATTCGGTCAGGCTACCGATCGAGGGTGTACGAATTCCAATACACTTCTCGAAGGCGCTTCCCGAGCGACAATGGCGAAACAGACGACGTTGCGCTCTGTTGTCGGCGACCAGGTATCCCATATCGGATGTTCCGTGGACGGAACACCCGTGAGAAATCTGGAACGCTCCCAGGCGCAGCCGACGACCCACCGCAGAACCGAGAGATCCGAGGAATGAGCACAGTACCCGACGCGGTCGTTTGCCGCGTATCCGACGATCTCTCCGTTTTCGTCGTCCGATCCGCCTTGCGCGAAGTGGCGACGAAGATCGGCTTCGAGCGTGAGGTCGTCGAGGAGCTGGCGGTCGTGGTGTCCGAGCTCGCCTCGAACATCTTGAAGTACGGCCGCCGCGGTCACATCGAGCTCGCTCCGATGGAGCGGGACGGCCTGCGCGGGATCTCGATCGTCGCCGAGGACGAGACGCCGCCGTTCGATCTCATGGGAAGCCTCCGTGACGGCTACGACGCGCACGGCAAGCTCGATCCCGCGCTCGTCTTCGGACGCGGCGGGATCGGCGCCGGCCTGGGGGCGGTCTCGCGCTTCTCCGACGCGATCGAGCAAGTGCCGACGGAGACGGGCAAGCGCATCATCGTGCGCCGGTTCCTCGGTCGCCCGCGCCGGGGCTCGTCTCCGGTCTTCTGAGCTACTCGATGTCGACGACGACGATCGACGCGTCGTCGTGCGAGTGCCGATGGGACGCGAAGACCTGGCTCACGGCCTGGGCAGGGGGGTGCTGGCTCAGCGACTTCATGTCGAACTGGCCCGAGATCCCGTCCGAGAACAGGACGAAGCGATCGGCGATCGGGGCCTTGAGCGTGCAGACCTTCGGCTCGCGCAGCCGGACGCCGAGCACGCCGGGCGTGAGCACGAACGGCAGCCGCGCGGTCCGCGACCGGAGCTCGATGTTCCCCACGCTGCACGCCTCGACGCCCTCGTGCGAGACCAGGAGCACGAGCGCGGCCGCACCGCGTGTACCCTGCAGGGTCTTGTGAAGGCCCTGGACGAGCTCGGATGCGCTGCCGTCGCGCGCTTCGGCGAGGTACGCGGACGAGCTCTCGGCGATCGCGGCGGCCTTGGGGCCGTGGCCGAGCGCGTCGATGACGGCGACCAGTACGCGCGACTCGAGACGGCGCACCACGACGGTGTCGCCGCTCAAGGCCTCGCCCGCTCGAGGCCGCGTGATCCACGCGACCGAGACCTTCGGGGTGTCCTCGTCCGAGGACCAGACCGATGGGAGCACCTCCCGGGGCGGGGGCCGGTTCGACCGGCGGATGTTGGTGCTCATCGGTTCCGCCGATGGTAGCCGGTCACGACTCGGCGCGCGACATCGATCGACGTGTCGCCGTCACGGTGGCGACGAGAGGGCTCGCTCGCACGAAGATGCGAGGCGGAAGAGCCGAGCGCGGCCCCGAACGCCTCATCCCTTGCGTAGCGCGTATCGGTAGGCCGTGTACGCCGAGACGAGATGGCAGATCCAGCCGAGCAGTCCGCCCGACCCGATCCAGAAGCCCGGCGTGACGATCAGCCAGAAGATCCCGCGCAAGAAGGCGCCATTGTAGATCTGTCCCACACCCGGGACGATGAAGGAGAGGATGGCGGCGATGCCGGGGTCACGACGTCGGGAGGGGCTCACGAGGCCTCAACGTGAGGCTGGTCCGGCGTCTGCGCAAGTCCGGCGGCTCCGCCGTCAGCTCTTGGCCTGGTACGCCGAGAACAGGCGCGACCTGCCATGGCGGCGCACACGGGACCCCTGGGCCATCTGGGTGAGCGAGGTCATGCTCCAGCAGACGCGCGTCGATACGGTGGTGCCGTACTTCGAGCGCTTCATGAAGAGCTTCCCGACGCCGCTCGCGCTCGCCGAGGCGCAGGAGGACGAGGTGCTCGCGGCGTGGAGCGGGCTCGGCTACTACCGGCGTGCTCGCATGCTCCACGCGGGGGCACGCGTCGCGGCCGAGCGGGGAATGCCGCGCGATCGCGACGGCCTCCTCGCGCTGCCCGGCGTCGGGCGCTACACCGCCGGCGCGATCGCGAGCATCGCCTTCGGACAGCCGGTCGGGCTCGTCGACGGGAACGTCGCGCGCGTCCTCGCGCGGATCTTCGCCATCGACGAGGACATCAAGCGCGCCGGCATGCGCCGCGCGGAGGAGCTCGCCGACCGTCTCGTGCCCGAGGACGCGCCCGGCGACTTCAACCAGTCGCTCATGGAGCTCGGCGCGACCGTGTGCACGCCGAGGTCGCCGCGATGCGATCGCTGTCCCGTCGCCTCCTCGTGCCGTGCGTACGCCGACGGACGCGTCGACGAGCTCCCCGTCGTCGGCGAGCGGCAGAAGCCGCGGCCTCAGCGCGTCCAGGCGCTCGTCGCCACGTGGTCCGGCCGCGTGTTGCTCGCGAGGCGCCGCTCCGTCGGCTTGTTCGGAGGGCTCTGGGAGCCGCCGTCGATCGACGGCGGGACGAAGGAGCGCGCGGACCTCTTCGCCCGCTTCCCGCTGCGATCGGTCGCGCTGCGCGGCCGTGTCACGCACGTCCTGTCCCATCGGCGGCTCGCCGTCGACGTGCACGAGGGCGTGCTCGACCGCGAGCCGAGGGGCATCGAGCTCCCCGATGCGTACGAGACGGCAGACCTGTTCGAGCCGGCCGACCTCGGGGAGGTGGGCGTCGCCACGCTGGCGCGCAAGGTCCTCTCCGTCGTGTTACCAATGACGAAGGGCCCAGTATGACCCCGCCCCCGGACTCCGACGACAGCGTAGTGAGCCTCGCGTCCGAGCGCGAGTCGACGATGCTGCGTGCCGCGATGGCCGCGAACGTCGCCGCGCGTCCGAGCGCGGCTTCTCTCGAGGACGAGGAAGGCCCCGCGCGCGTCCTCGTGGCGGACGACGACACCGCCACGCGCGAGCTCATCGCGGCCACGCTGCGCTCGAGCGGCTACGAGGTCGAGATGGCTCCGGACGGACAGGCGGCCGTGGAGCGCGTCGCTCGCGGCGGGATCGACGTCGTCCTGCTCGACGCGGTCATGCCGCGCCTCAGCGGATTCGATGCGTGCCGGAACATCCGCGCCCTCGGCGAGTTCGTCTCGGTCGCGATCGTCTTCGCGAAGACGGACGCCAAGAGCCGGATCGAGGCGCTCAAGATCGGCGCCGACGGCTACGTGTGCAAGCCCTTCGAGGAGACGGAGCTGCTCGTCTGCGTCTCGTCCGCGCTCCGCATGAAGCGCGCGCACGACCGCATGAAGGCGGCGCAGGCCCGGCTCGAGCGCCTCCGGCGCTACGATGCGCTCACCGAGGCGTATTCGTTCCTCTACCTCCACGAGCGGCTCGATGCGGAGTTCTCTCGCGCCGAGCGCCACTCCGAGCCGCTCGCGTGCTGCGTGCTCGACGTCGATCGCCTGAAGGTCCACAACGAACGGGGAGGGCGCTCGCTCGGCGACGCGGTGTTGCGCGGCGTCGCGGAGGTCATCAAGGGATCGATCCGTGACTCCGACGTGGTGGCCCGTTACGGCGGCGACGAGTTCTTCGTGATGCTTCCCGCGACCCACTTCGCGGGCTCGCTGGTCGTCGCGTCGCGAATCTGGCGTGACGTCGCCGCGCGCACGTTCACGTCACCCCAGGGCTCGGGCGAGGCGCAGGTCACGGCGTCGCTCGGCGTCGCGCTCTTCCCGAGCCGCGACGTCCGCACGAAGGAGGCGCTCCTCCAGGCGCTCGAGGCCGCGCTCCTCGAAGCGAAGCGCCGCGGCGGAAACCGCCTGTGCGTCTTCCAGCAGGAGGGGTTCATCTACACGCCGTCGGGCGACGAGAGGGGATGAGGGAGGCTCCAGGCTCCGGGCTCCAGGCTCCAGGAGAGAAAGCCTCGAAGCGAGCTGCGAGCGACTTCGCTGCTCTCGCGCGCGACGCCTTCGGCGAGCGCGGCATCGAAATCATCTCCTCGAACGTGATTCGCGCCGTCCCTCGTTGCCGCGGCGCAATCTGCAACATCGAGAGCGCTCATTCCCTGGAGCCTGGAGCCTGGAGCCCGAGCGGCCTGGAGCCTGGAGCCTCTGTCTGCTAACGTCCCGCCGCCGGGATGGCTGTTCGCGGCATTCGCTGGTCGATCGTGGCGCTGAGCGCGGGCGCGATCGCCCTTGCGGCCCCGTCGCGCGCTCACGCGGGGCCGTTCGATTTGGATGACGATGACGAGCCGCCGAAGGCGGCGGAGCAGCTCACACCCGAGCAGATCGCGCCGCCGATGCCGGTCGCGACGATCAAGACGCACGCCTACACGCTGAAGGAGTGCCTGCTCCTCGCGGAGAGGAACGCTCCGCAGCTCTGGGCGGCGCGCGCGCGGCTGGCGGCGGTGCACGGTCAGCTCGCCGAGGCGCGGTGGACGCCGTTCTCGTACTGGCACATGAGCTCGACGTTCGGGTACCTGCCGCCCATCGGAGGTACCCCGTTCTACAACGCCTCGCCGTACACGCTGCTCTATCAAGGCTTCGGATCGGGTTGGGAGCCGGCCTTCAGCCTCAACATCCGAGGGACCATTCCGCTCTGGACCTTCGGAAAGATCGAGGCCGTGAAGAAGGCGGCCGAAGGTCGCGTTCGCGTCAGCGAGTGGGACCTCGAGAAGACCCGGCAACAGATCCGGATGGATGTCCGGCGCGCGTACTACGGGCTGATGCTCGCGCGCGACATGCAGTACATCGCCGGCGACGTCCTCAACAAGCTCGACAAGGCCATTCGCGACATCACGGCGAAGCTCGAGCGAGGCGATCCGACGGTCGAGGAGATCGATCGCATCCGCCTCGAGTACAACCGGGACGAGATCCTCGCGCGCGTCGCCGAGGCCAAGAAGGGCGAGGCCTTCGCGCTCGCCGGGCTGCGCTTCCTCACCGGGGTGCAGACGGCCTTCGACATCCCGGACGAGCCGCTTCGTCGCCCCGACGTCACGATCGGCCCGGTCGTGCAGTACCTCACCGCGGCCCGCCTGTTCCGACCCGACGTGAACATGGCGCGCGCGGGCGTCGCGGCGCGGAAGGCGTGGCTCGAGTACCGGCGCGCGGAGCTCTTCCCCAACATCGGCCTCGGGCTCGCGGCCACCTACTCCGTCGCGCCGAGCGCCGATCCGCAGCGGGCCGCGTGGATCGGCGACCCGTTCAACCGCTTCGGCGCGTCCTTCGGGTTCGGCATCGAGTGGGGCCTCGACCTGCTCCCGAAGCACGCCCGCGTGATGCAGGCCGAGTCGGAGCTCGAGGAGGCCCGAGCGCTCGAGCGCCTGGCGCTCGGCGGCATCGCCGTCGAGGTGGAGAACGCCTACGCCGCCGTCGTGGAGGCGAAGGCACGCGAGGAGAACTGGGACCGCGCCGAGCATCGCTCGAAGCGGTGGATCTCGACGACCCAGGACGCCATCGACCTCGGGACGAAGGACGAGCGGTTCCTCATCGAGCCGCTGCGCGCCTTCGTCATCGCGCGAGCGAGCCACGCGCAGTCGCTGATGGATTTGCACATCACGCTCGCCGAGCTCGCCCGCGTGACGGGGTGGGATGCCATCGCCCCGGATACCTGACGGGAGAGGCTCCAGGCTCCGGGCTCCAGGCTCCAGGGAAGGCAGACCTCTACCTCAGGGCTCAGCTTCCGGATCGATGTTCGCTCGCGTGCGCAGGCCGACGCGCTCGTCGTCGGCCGCCTCGTGTGCGCTCGGGCGAGCACTCCCCTGGAGCCTGGAGCCTCGAATCACCACGGACACGTCGCCAGCGCCAGGACGGCCGCCACGCGCGCCTTCACGAGCTCGAACTCTCGCAGCGCGAGCTGGATCTCGGCTTCGCGGAGGACTCTGGCGGCGTCGACGAGCTCGAGGCTCGTGCCGCGGCCCTCGAGGTACGAGATGCGTGTCAGGCGGTCGTTCTCGGCGGCGAGATCGCGCGTCTCTGCGGCGACGCGGCGGCGTTCTTCGGCGACGCCCACGGCGCGGCGGGCCTGCTCGATTTGGACGATCGCCTGGCGGCGCGCGGCTTCGAGCCGCTGGAGCGCGATCTCCTCCTGGGCGCGGGCGTCGCGGAGGTTTCCGTAGCGGACTCCGCCGTCCCAGATGGGGACGCTCAGGACGGCCTGCACGTTCCACGTCGTGTTCGGCGCGGCGCCCGTGTCGATGGTCGTCGAGCTGACCGTCGAGCGGACGTCGACGGTCGGGAAGAACTGGTACTTCGCGTCCTTGGTCATGCGGTGCGCGACCTCGACCCTGCCGTGGAGCGCCGCGATGTCGGGGCGCTCGTCGACCGAGCGCGCGGGCTTGCACGAGGCGCGGGCGGCTGCCTCGATCCCGTTCAGGTTCACGTTCGGGGGCACGCCGACCTGCTCGGGGATCCCGAGGGCGAGGCCCAGCGCTTCGCGCGCCTGACGGAGCGACTCGTCGCCGGCCACGAGCGTCGCGCGCGCGGTCTCCACGTCCTGTCGGGCCCGGATGACGTCGAGGCCCGTCCCGCCGCCGAGGGCGGTCCGGCGCGTCGTCAGCTCGAGGCGCATCAGCGCGTTGCGCAGGCCGAGGCGGTTGAGCTCGGCGACGCGCTCGGCCGTGACGACGCCCACGATCGCGTTCGCGACGTTGAGGGCGATCGTGCGCTTGGTGTCTTCGAGCGACAGGTGCGCGATGTTCTCGTTCCGGTCGGCCGTGCCGATGGCGTACCAGGCGCGCGGCGCCAGCACGGGCTGGCTCAAGGTGATCGAGCCGTTCACGAAGTCCGGGAACGGCGTTTCGACCGTCCTGAAGCCGAGCCCGCCGGAGCCGCGGACGGGCTGGAGCGTCGTGTTCGTGATGATGTTGTGCGTGAAGGCCCCGGTTCCGTTGAGCGAGGTCAGAGCCCCCGCGAGCGCGGTCCGCGACTGGGCCTCGGCGCGTGCCACCTCCTGGAGGGCGATGCGCAGATCCGTGGAGCGGGAGCGCACGTGCTGGAGCGCCTCGTCCCAGGTCGCGATCTCCGTCTTCGGTCGCGGCGGCGGCTCGAGCATCGGGTCCTCCACCACCGGCTCCGGCGGCGGGACCGGAGCCGGCGCCGCGGGCCCGGTGCCGGGAGGCGTGGGCTCGGGCTGGGCGCTCGCCGGATGCGACGAGGCGACGAAGCAAAGAGCGGCGAGGAGTGTGCAAACGAGCGGCCGTCTCATGGTGCGCGGCATCATTGCCGCCGGACGCGCCCGGGGTCGAGCCTATTCCCGCCAGCCGTGCCCCCGCGGGGACGACCGGACCGTTCGCCGGGGCCACGCGCGCGGATCGCTGCCTTTTTGCCTCGATTATTTCGACGCGACCCGTCAGCGACGGGTCGTGGCGTAGCGGGCGTCGCCACGGATGATGTCGAGCTTCGCGCGGAGCTCGGCGAAGCGCCCGCGGAGGTCGGCGACGCCGACGCGGAAGGGGGCGGCGACCTCGGCTTGCGACAGCGGGACGTGGTCGATGTACACGATCGCGTAGGCGACGGCCGCCGCGAGGCCCGCCAGGTCCTCGAGTCGGACCGAGGGCTCGGCGCCGGCGTCCTTCTCGCCGTCGGAGCGACGCTTGCGGCGCGGAGGCATGGCGTCGCGGGCGAGCGCGAGCGCCCGCTCGCGCTGCCGCGGGTCGAGCGGCAGATGCGAGAGCCCGCGCTCGAGCACCTGCTCGAGGCGACGCGACGCCGCGCGAGGCCGCGGACGGCGCCCGTCCTCGTCGGCCTTGCGCCGCGGGCGTGAGGGCGCTCCCTGGTCGAGCCACCGCAACAGCGCGTCGAGCTCGCGCGAGTCGAGACGGCTGCGGGCTCGCTCGAGGACACGGCGCGCTTGCTCGGTGTGGCCGGCGCGGGCGAGCGCGTGGACGTACGAGGCCACGATCTCCGAGTTGTCGCTCCTCGCGTCGTATGCGGCCTTGAGCCAGCGGAGCGCGCGCACGGGCTCTCCGAGCGCGACGTCGAGCAAGTGACCGAGGTTGTGCGCGTACATCGGGTTCGACGGCGCGCACGCGATCGCCTTCGAATACGCCGATGCGGCGCATCGGAAGTTCCCGAGGAGGGTGTGGCAGAACGCGAGGATCGCCCACGGGCGATCGTCGTCGGGCCGGTGGGCGAGCGCGCGGCGGATGTAGAGCGCAGCTTGCCACGGGTTGCGCTCGACGAGCAGCTCGGCGAGCTTGTGGTTGGCGAAGATCCCGTCGTCGCTCGCGGGTGGGGCGAGGCGCGCGAGGCGCGCGAGCCGGGGGAGCACGTCCGCGGGATCGAAAGCGCCGCGAAGGGTTCGTTCGATCTGCCGTCGCAGGCTCTGCGTCTCCGCGGGGTCCATGGCTCGAGATAACGGTGTAGCGAGCGACACCGCCCCCTGCAACGAATCGTGTCATGCCCCGCTGATTTCGCTTGCGCGCCTCGTTTTCGCCTGTAGGGAGATCATCCTTCGGCCGATCCCGTGGCTGGGCTCGCGACGACGTAGCGAAACGACGCGGGCGAGCCGCGATCGCTCGGCTCAGCGGAGCGAAATGATGCGCTGCTGCGCGAGCTCCGAGAGGATCCGCAGCGTGTCGAGCTCGGCCATCCCGCTGACGTCGATGATCATCTCGAGCGTCGACACGCCGTCGACGAGGGAGAGCACGAACCCGGCCTTGTGGTCGATGGACAGCCAGCGGAGCTGGTCGCGCGGCACCATCACGACGGGCACGCGGTCGAGCGGGCCGATGCGGGTCGCGTACATCTGACGCAACACCGAGCGGCAGTTCTCGGCGCATGCCTTCGCGTTCTCGTCGTTCGGGTTCTCCGCGAGGATCTTCTCGGCGATCTCGAGCGCGCCGCTGTAGTCGCCGAGCGAGACGCGATCGGCCATCTCGCGTTCGCGCGGCTTGACGAGCTCCTCCGGGATGGGGCGGCGCACCGTCTCGGCGCCGTGCTCGTCGAGATCGTCCGGGCTCGGCGCCTCGATGCCGAACGACGACGACGTGCTCCCGACGTCGAGCGAAGGCGGCGGGTCCTCGAGATCGAGGTCGTCGAGATCGAGGTTCGGGGCCCGATCGTGGGCGATCTCGACGATGGGGTCCTCACCGGGGCCGTCGGCCGGCGGCGGCCGGGTCGCGACCTCGAGCTCGGCCCACTCGCGGTCGACCGGGTTCAGCGCCGAGAAGCTCTCGTACCGCTTCGGTCCGGGGTCGGGGCGCGGCGGGAGGTTCGACGGGATCCGGGCGTTCGCGAGCGAGATGGTGCTCGTCGGCGTCTTGATCCTGCGCGGCGGAGCCGATGCCCCGGCGTCCGGCGGCCCGGGCGGAGTGGACGACGGACGCGAGGCCTCGACCACCTGCTGGTTGATGCCGCGCGGAGGCGTGACCTTCGTGTGCGGGTCGACCGACGGCGCCGTCACCGCGGGCATCGGCGGCGGGGACGGCTTCAGGATGTCACGGGCGAACGCGATCGGATCGAACGGGGGGCTGACGGTTGGACGCTCGTTCTCCACCTCCTCCGCGGAGCCGCCCGCCTCGAAATCCCCCCCGTTCTTGTCGGGTTCATCCGGCACTTAGGCTGAATCCTCCGGGGCTGCCGCCGGGTGAGGCGGCCCCGCCCCCGCATCCCGGTCAGGTTTTCGCCACGACACCCTTGAACATGCGATGGGTCCGCGTGAGGCCCTCGATCTGCTCTTTCACGGCAGCCGCGTCCTTGCGCTCGATCGCCGCGCGCGCCTTGTCGACGATGGCGCGCGCCTTCTCGATCGCGTCGCGCCCGAAGTCGCTCGACGCGACGATCTGCTGGACCTGCGGGAAGAGCTTCTCGATCTCCGTGATGAGTTTTTCGGCCTCTTGCCTCGCGGCCTCGAACTCTTCGGAAGAACGCCGGTCGAGCAGGTCCTCCTTGGCGTTCTCCATCATCGTCTTGATCTCTTCGCGCGTCAGGCCGCTCGTCGCGGTGACCTGGATCGACTGCTCGAGGCCCGTCTCGAGGTCCTTGGCGCGCACGGAGACGATACCGTCGGCGTTGATCTCGAAGGTGACCTCGATCTCGACCTGACCCTTCGGGGCGCGGCGCAGACCGGTGAGGATGAACTCGCCGAGCAGCTCGTTCTCCTCCGCGCGCTGGCTCTCGCCCTGCATGACGAGGATCTTCACGGCCGTCTGGTTGTCGCGGCTCGTCGTGAAGATCTTCGTGCGGTGGGTGGGGACGGTCGTGTTCTGGGGAATGAGCTCCTCGAAGTAGGAGCCGAACGTCATGATGCCGAGCGCGTGCGGCGTGACGTCGAGCAGGACCATCTCCTGCTTGTCGTCCACGAGGGCGGCGCCCTGGATGGCCGCGCCGAGCGCGACCACCTCGTCCGGGTGCACGCCCTTGTTGGGCTCCTTCTCGAAGAACGCCGCGACGGCGGCCTGGATCTTCGGCATGCGCGTCATGCCGCCGACGAGGATGACCTCCTCGATCTCGTCTTTCTCGAGCTTCGCGTCCTCGAGCGTCTGCTTGCAGATGTCGATCGTGCGCTCGATGAGATCGTCGGCGAGCTCTTCGAGGGTCTGTCTCGTGAGCGTGCGCTGGAGATGCAGCGCCTCGTTGCGTCCGCTCGAGATGATGAAGGGGAGGTTCACCTCGGTCTCGCGGACGCTCGACAGCTCGCACTTGGCCTTCTCCGCGGCGTCCTTCAGGCGCTGGAGCGCCATCCGGTCCTGGCGGAGGTCGATGTTGTGCTCCTCTTTGAAGCCGGAGACGAGCCAATCGATGATGCGCGCGTCGATGTCCTCGCCGCCGAGGAAGGTGTCACCGGCGGTCGCGATGACCTTGAAGACGCCGTGGGCGCCGATCTCGAGGATCGAGATGTCGAAGGTGCCGCCGCCGAAGTCGTAGACGGCGACCGTCTTCTCGACGTTGCGTCCGAAGCCGTACGACAGCGCCGCCGCGGTGGGCTCGTTGATGATGCGGATGACGTCGAGGCCGGCGATCTCTCCGGCGTCCTTCGTGGCCTGGCGCTGGTTGTCGTTGAAGTAGGCGGGGACGGTGACGACCGCCTTCGTGACCGGCTCGCCCAGGTAGTCCTCGGCGATGACCTTCATCTCCTGGAGGACCATCGCGCTGATCTCCGGGACGCTGAACTCCTTGTCCCGGAGGACGATGCGCACGTCGTTGTGCGGGCCCTCGACGATGCGGTAGCTGGAGGTCGCGACCGCGTTCTTCACCTGCGGCGAGTTCCACTTGCGTCCGATCAGGCGCTTGGCCGCGTAGACGGTGTTCTCGGCGTTCGTGATGGCCTGGCGTTTCGCGATGTGGCCGACGAGCCGCTTGCCCGCCTCCGTGACGGCGACCATCGACGGCGTGGTCTTGTAACCGCCCCGGTTCGGGATCACGACCGGCGTGCCGTTCTCCACGATGGCGACGCACGAGTTCGTGGTCCCCAGGTCGATGCCGATCACCTTCTCCATTCGCGAGTCTCCTTCACCAGACCGCTCCGTCCGAGTCCGAGCCCCCGACGGGGCTGCCGCAGGATCCTACACCGTCTTTCCTCGCAACTGCTCGTCTCTTGTCAGCCCAGGGCCCTTCGGCGTTTCCGCGAACCGCCTCCGGCGGAGGTCGCCGCCGGGCTCCGAAAGGCCGTGCGCGGGTCTATACTCTCCCGATTCGCTTCATCAGGGCTTGCAGCCCGGCGTGCTTCGGATCGAGCTGCGCCGCCGCCTCCGCCGCGCGCTTGGCGGACACGGTGAGGCCCGCCTTCAGGTACACCTCGACGAGCGTGATGTGATTGTTGATGTTGTTGGGTTCGAGGCGGATCGCCTCTTTGGCGTGCTCGGCGGCCTCGTGGAGATCGCCGTCGCGGCTCCGCATCAGGGCGTTGGCCGCGCGCTCGTGCGAGATCGCGTCGTTCCGGATCCTGGCGACCTTCAGCCATGACTTGCCCGCCTCGAACCAGTGGCCCTGGCGCTCCTCGTACTGGGCCTGCTTGAGGTAGCTCTCGCAGAGCACCTGGTCCGCGAGCGCCTTGGTCTCCTTGGCGCGGCTCGCGAGGGCGGCGTCGTCCGGAGCGAACTTCGTCGCGATGTTGAAGGCCGTCGCGGCCGCGACGACGTCGTTCTTCGCGAGGGCCTCCTCCGCCGCCGTCACGTAACGCTGGGCGTTCGCTTTCGAGGCGTTGTCGAGCCGCTCCTCGTAGCGGCGCTTGAGGGCGTCCATCGCGTCCTGCGCGCTCGCGAACTTGAGCGGGTTCGGCGGCTCGGCGGGCTTCGGCGCGGAGGGCGGGCGCAGGCCGCCGGTGAGTCGTCGCGCGAGCGCCTCCCTCCGGCGCTGGATCTCCTCGGGCGACGGCCCGGACGGAGGCGGCGGCGCGGCGGCGGCCGCGGCGGCCTCGGCCTGCTTCGCCGCTTCGGCGGCGACCCGCGCCGACTCGGCCATGGCGCGTTCGAGCATCGCCTCCATGCCGCGCGTCGTCGCGACCTCGGCGAGGTAGGCGTCGTACTCGGCGCGCTTCTCCTTGTCGATGAGCGTGTCGTGCGCCTCCGTGATGCGCGCGAACAGCTCCTCCATCTTCGACTTGAAGGACCCGAGGTTCTTCTTGAAGTACCGGTCGGGATGGAAGACGGCCGCGAGCTCGAAGTACGAGCGCTTGATGCTCTTCTTGTCCGCGTCGCGCGTGACGCCGAGGAGCGTGTAGTGGTCGAGGTCGTCGAGCCGGTAGTAAAAGTCGAGGATCCGCTTCTTCTGCTCCTGCGTGAGATCGGCCGGCTCCTCGAGCAGCTTCGGGTCGTACTTCGGAGCGAGGTCGTCGAACTGCGCGAGCGCGCTCTTCCGCTCCTGCTGCGGAGGCGCGGGCGGAGGGGGAGGCGGCGCGCTCGGGTCGTACCACTGGACGATCCCGAGCTTCTCGAGCTTCTCGAGGCATCGGGCGACCGAGAAATCCGGCAGCCCCGTCTCGCGGGCGAGCTCCTTCGGACCGAGCTTGCCGTCGATGCGAGTCAGGACGAAGCCGTCCATCGGGTCCAGCTTGAACTGCCGTACGTCGACCCCGGGAGCCAGGCGCGGAAGCTTCTCGCCCATGAGCAGAGCACAGCATAACGGCCGTAGGGCTGCTCGCGCGACGTTTCCGTCGCGCCGAACGTCATCCGGGCCAGCGGCGGTGCATCCAGACCCAGGCCTCCGGCATGGCGCGGATCCGGCGGGAGAGCTCGGCGTTGATGCGGGCCGTCAGCTCACGCTCAGAGCTCGACGGCTCGATGCGCTCGAAGGCGATGCCCAGCGTCCCGTCGGGGGCCCTCGCCGCGGTCCCCACGACGACGGCGGCCCCGGTCCGGAGCGCGAGGCGGGCCGGCCCGACCGGCGTGGGCGCCGGCGATCCGAGGAAGGGCACGTCCACGGACTCGACCCGTGAGGCGAGGTCCATCGGGACGCCGAGGACATGGCCTCGCCTGAGCACGCGCACGAGCGCGATCCCGGCGCCCGTCGCGCCGCGGTAGATCGTCCGCACGCCGCGGCGCGATCGGAGCGCGTCGTAGATCGAGGCGAGGCGAGGATCGTAGGGCTCGCGTGCCACGACCGTGAGCGGGATCCCGGCGGCGACCAGCGATGACGCGACGCGCTCCCACGGACCGAGGTGCGCCGACGCGAAGACCACGCCCCGACCTTCGGCGATCGCCGCCTCGAGGCACTCGCGGGCGCCGGGGAGGAACGGCAGGGGCGGCAAGGAGCGCCGCCTGTCGAGCGACGCGACCGTCTCGCCGAGCAGCGCGCCGAGCTCGCGGTACACGCGCCGGACGAAGGGGCCTCGCGCACGCGCGTCCATTTCGGGCATCGCTCGCGCGACGTTCTGCATGGCGGTCCGCCTCGCGCCGGGGACGACGGCCCACGCCAAGAGCCCGAGGCCGCGGCCGAGCGCGCGGAGGAGCCCGGTGGGCAGCCGTCGCGCGACGGCGAGGGCGACGGTCACGAGCACGAAGAGGACGTCGTTCTTCACGCGCTGTGCCGTCGACCAGCGTCCGCCTTCGCGGAGGTCGCGGGACGCGAGGGAAGGCTCGGTGGCTCGGGCGACGTCGTTCACGAGGGCCATCGGACACCGACGCGCTAGCGGGAAGGGACGGGCGCGTTGCGGTCGACGCTCACGTCGGGGCAGGAGCCGCACGTGCTCCGGACCTTGTCGCGTGCAGAATACACGCGAGCCTTCGCTTCTTCGCAGCGGCGCGCCTCTTCGGAGGTCTGCGCGAGGCTGCAGAGGCGGCCGGCCGCGCGGTCCATCGATCCGAGGGCGCGGCAGGCGTTCCGGCAGTCGCCGCCCGCGACGTCGAGCTCGCGCTGCGAGGCTTCGACGTCGCTCGACGCCTGCGCCAGCGCGAGGGTGCGGCTCGGCGGCTGGGCGTAGGTGGCGCCGGCCTGCGGGGAAGGCCCGACGGGTGACGCGGGCGCGTCGTCCTCTGGAGCGGCGGCCGGGGACGGGGCCGGCGCTGCCCCGACTGCCTCGGCGGCAGGCGTCGCCGGGGGCGGGGACTCCGCGCCCTTGCGCCCCGCCGCGCACGCGGTGAGGAGCGCCACGCAGGCGGCGAACTCCAGCCCGCGGACGGCGGCGCGAGCGAGAGGTCCACGGCGAGGCGCTGGGATCGTCATCGGCCCCTCGTCTCGGGCGGAGCGCCCGCATCACGGCTCGCGAGGGAGCTCTGGATCACCTGGTCTTGGATCTTCACGACTTGCTCGAAGAGCTGGATGGCTCTGTCGCGTGCGCGGGCGGCCTCCTCGGCGTTGCCAGCGTCGGCGAGCTCCGCCGCGCGGGCTTCTTCGATGAGTCCCTCGATCTCGATGAGGTGCCCGCGGAAGTACGTCGGCTCGGGCGCGTGCTCGAGCCCGGCCCTCACGGCGTCGTATGCGCGGGGCAGCGCGTTCTGGCGGAGGCGCAGCTCGGCGAGCCGCGCATACGCGTCGGCGAGCACCTCTTGCACCTCGGGCGCCTTTCCGTCGTGGGGCCTGCGTGCCGAGACGAGGCGCTCCATCGCGGCGGCGGCCCCGGCGAGGTCGCCCGACGCCTCCATCAGGTTGGCCTGATGGTGCAGGGCGCGAGCCTCGGAGAGGAAGGCCATGAGCTCCACGTCCACGACCTGGGTGCCGTTGGCGCCGTCGCCCTCGCGGCGCGTGCAGCCCGACGCGGCGGCGCCGACGGCTGCGAAAAGGCTCGCGAGCGCGACGGCGAGGACGCAGGCGCGGCGAGCGGTACCGAGCGCGGGCCTCCTCGTCATCGCACCCCCCACTTCGCGAAGCGGTTGTCGCGGTAGTCCGCCGCGCGTGCCATCACGATCCGGTCGATGCGCGCGCTCGCCTCGCCGGTCTTGAACGGCGCGTCGAAGAGCGGCTGGGTCGAGCGCGCCTTCGCGAGCGGCGCCTCCGCGGGCTGGGCCGGCGTGAGCCAGACGACGACGCTCGCCGCGAGCGCGAGGACGGACGTCGTCGTGACGACGACGAGGCGCACCGCGCGCCGGCGCTGGCGTGTCGCGAGCGGGACGACCTTCGAGGAAGGCGCGCCCCCGATGGCGCGCTCGACGATGGCACGGTGCTCCGCCTCGTCGATGGGCGCCGGCCGCCACGCCGCACGGAGGGCGCCGACGATCTCGGGCTCCCGTCCCGCGGTCTCGAGCGATTGGCGGAGCTCGTCGGCGAGGGCGAGCTCCTCGGCCGTGGGCAGTTCGTCGAGGATCGCGGCGTGGTCGCGCGGGTCGAGCGGCTCGGGCGACCAAGCGGCCTTGAGCGACCGCACGAGGTCGACGTCCTCGTCGCCCGAGACGCCCGACGGATCGTCGAGCACGTCACGCAGGCGCTCGGCGGCCGCGATCTCCTCGGCGGTCGGCGGCGCGTCGGGATCGATCTCGCCGCCGGAGGCGTGTCCACCACGCTGGTAGCGCTCGTCGTCCCGCTCAGCCATCGCCGTCCCTCTTCTCCTCGGAGCCCTCACCGAGCGACTTCTTCAGAGAAGCGATCGCACGGTGGAGCAGCACGTCGAACGTCGCCGGCGTGACACCCATCGCGGCGGCGACCTCGTCGCGCGGCCTCTCTTCGAGGATGCGCAGTCGGATCGCCTTCGCATAGCGCGGATTGATCCGCGACAGGGCGTCCTCGACCTTCTTCCGTGCAGCCTCGCGATCGCGGTGATCGCTCACCTGCTGCTCGACCGGCGTGCTCGTCTGCGAGGCGTCGAGCTCGCGCGCGAGGTCGTCCGCCTCGAACAGGACGAGCCGCTTCTTCGCGCGGAGGTGATCGATCGCGACGCGGAGCGCGACGGTGCGGAGCCACGGATAGAAGCCGACGTTCTGCCAGACGAACTTGTCGATGTTCGCGACGACCTTCGCGTAGGTCTCGCTCAGCGCCTCCTTCGCGGCGGCCTCGTTGCCGAGGCGCGGGAGCAGCACGCTGCGATAGAGGCCGGGCCCGTGCTTGTGCAAGAGCTCGCCGAGCGCGGCGCGATCGCCCGCTTGCGCCTTGGCGACGAGCGCCTTGTCGGCGGCGTCGACCTCCTCGCGGCGCTTCCGAGCCGCGTCGAGGTCCTGCGCGATGCCCTCGGCCACGGGCCGAAGGATAGGGACATTGCGCGGCGGTGGGCACGACAAAGAGCGAACGCCGGACCCGTCGCTCGACTCGGCCGCGAGCGCAGCGACAGATGCGGCAAGGCGGCTCCCGACGCGGACGGTTCGGGCGCCGGCGAAGGGAGGGGGCGAGAGCACGGCCGCAGAGGTCACGTACTGGAAACGTGTCGCGAGGCGAGCCCTTACATCGCGCTCGCGCCTGGGGTAAGCAGCGTCGCACCGAGCATCGGGAAGGGGTCCCGAAACGGCTGCGAGGAACGAGGCACATGAGGATCGAGCGTTCGCGAACCGGTGTTTCACGACGGGGGGCCGCGTCACGCGCCGGCCTTGCGCTCGCGCTCGCGGGGCTGCTCGCCGCCGCCTCGGCCTCCGCGGGCGTCACCGTGCCGTCGCATTCGGCGCGTCCCGAGCCGAGCGCCGCCAAGCTCCCGTGGACGCCGTCGAGCGCGGCCGGGCTCCGGCCGCTCGAATTCTCGAAGAGCACGCTGCCGAACGGGATGACGGTCATCCTCCACGAGAGCCACGACGTGCCGATCGTCGTGGTGAACGTCTCCTTCGACGTCGGGTCGAGGCACGAGGCGCCCGGGAGGACGGGCTTCGCCCACCTGTTCGAGCACCTCATGTTCATGGGCACGAGGCGCGTCCCCACGAAGGCGTTCGACGAGTGGATGGAGAGCGCCGGCGGGTGGAACAACGCGTGGACGAGCCAGGACCGGACGAACTACTACGACGTCGGTCCGTCTTCGTCGCTCGATCTGCTCTTGTGGATGGAGGCCGATCGGCTGCGTGACCTCGGGCCGCTCATGACGCTCGAGAAGCTGAACGCGCAGCGCGACGTCGTGCGGAACGAGCGCCGTCAGACGAGCGAGAACACGCCGTACGGCAAGGTGGAGCTGCGGCTGCCCGAGCTGCTCTACCCGAAGGGCCACCCGTACCACCACCCCGTCATCGGCTCGCACGAGGACCTCGAGGCCGCCACGGTCGACGACGTGAAGGCCTTCTTCGCGAAGTACTACGACCCGGCGAACGCGACGATCGTGGTCGCCGGCGACTTCGATCCGACGCACGTGAAGGCCCGCATCGAGCAGTGGTTCGGGCCCATCCCGTCGCGCGGCGCTCCCTCCGATCCCGGCGCGCCCGGGTTCGACGACACGAAGACGACGCTCACGAGCGTCGTGCGCGAGACGATCGAGGACGACGTCGAGCTCGACAAGGTCGTCATGGCCTGGCAGACGCCGAAGCACTTCGCGCCCGGCGACGCCGAGCTCGACCTGCTCGCCACGGCGCTGGCCGACGGGAAGGCGAGCCGCCTCTACAAGTCGCTCGTGTACGAGCAGAAGCTCGCGCAGAGCGTCGAGGCGGCGCAGGAGTCGGGCGTCCTCGGCTCGCGCTTCGTGATCGGCGTGGTCGCGCGCCCCGGCGTGTCGCTCGACAAGCTCGAGGCCGCCATCGACAAGGAGCTCGAGGCCGTCCGCAAGAAGCCGCTCGCGGAGGACGAGCTCGTCCGCGCCAAGAATCTCGTCGAGACGGCGTTCGTCACGCAGCTCGAGAGCGTCCGGCACCGCGCGGCGCTCCTCGCCATGTATCAGTCCGAGCGGAAGGATCCGGGCTGGGCGCCGAAGGATCTCGAGCGCTACCGCGCGGCGACGAAGGAAGCCGTCCGCGACGTGGCGGCGAAGTACCTGCCGTCCGACGCGCGCGTCGTGCTGCGCGTGGTCCGCAAGGCCGCGTCCAACGAGGCGGGGGCGACGAAGGGAGGCTCGAAATGATTCGACGCGCATCCGCCGTTCTCCTCGGGACTCTGGCGCTCGCCGTCGCGTGCGGCGGCGAGCAGGCTCCTCCGCGCCAGCCGGCGTCTCCGCCGCCGGTCGCCGTCGCTCCCGACGCGGGACCGCCCGATCCGCTCGGGCCGCGCCCCGAGGTCGGCGAGCCCGCCCTGTACACGCCGCCCGTGCCCGTGTCGTACGAGCGCGACGGGGGGCTGCGCGTCTGGCTCCTCGCGCGACACGCCGTCCCCCTCGTCTCGATGCAGCTCGTCGTGCCGGCCGGCTCCGCGTACGACCCGGAGGGGAAAGAAGGCCTCGCGGCGATGACGGCGAACATGCTCGACGAGGGCGCGGGGGCTCGCGGGCCTCTCGAGATCGCACGTGACATCGATCGCCTCGGGGCGACGCTGCGTACGGGAGCGCAGGCCGATTACGCGTACGTCCACCTGACGACGCTCAAGAAGAACCTCGCCCCCGCGCTCGAGATCTTCGGCGACGTCGTCGCCAGGCCGCGCATGAGCCCGGTCGAGTTCAAGCGCGTGCACGATCTCTGGACGAACCAGCTTCGGGCGCGACAGAGCGATCCGCAGGCCGTGGCCAGTGTCGTCGTGCGACGCAAGGTCTATCAGCGCGGCCCGTACGCCCATCCGGTCGACGGCACGCTCGCCTCCGCGGCGAAGGTCGGTCTCGACGACGTGAAGAAGCTCTACGCGTCCCGGTGGCGCCCCGACAAGGCGTTGCTCGTCGTCGTCGGTGACGTGACACGAGAGGAGCTCGATCCCCTCCTCGATCGCGCGCTCGGGTCGTGGAAGGCGCCGAAGACGCCGCCCCCGCCCGACGACCCTTGGGAGAAGACCATCCCGCCTTCGTCGAGCGTCGGCGATCCGCCCGCCGTCGGGCGGAGGGTGTTCGTGGTCGATCGGCCGGACGCGCCCCAGTCCGTGATCGCCGTCGGGCGGACGGGACCGGGCGGCTCCGAGGCGAGGCTGTCGACGTGCCCGCTCGTACGGGTCAACGCCGCCCTCGGCGGGAGCTTCACGTCGCGGCTGAACCAGAAGCTCCGCGAGGAGCACGGCTGGAGCTATGGCGCGAGGAGCCGCTTCGAGTGGAACAGGGTGGGCGGCGCCTTCGTCGCATCCGCGGCCGTCCACACGGAGCACACGGGCGAGGCGCTCGCGGCGATGATCGCGGAGATCGAGGGCGTGGCGAAGAACGGCCTCACCGAAGAGGAGACGGCGAAGACGCGCCAGCTCGCGCGCGCCGAGCTCGTCGAGACGTTCGAGACGATCGACGCGACGGCCGTCCGCCTGGCGCGCACCGCGGGCGTGGGGCTCACCCCGCAGGACGAGGTGCAGATGAGCCGCGCGATCGACGGGGCGACCCGGAAGCAGCTGAACGACCTCGCCGGGACGTTCCTCGACCTGTCGCGGAGGTCCGTCGTCGTCATCGTGGGGCCGCGGGCGAAGATCGAGCCGCAGCTCGCGGCGATCGGCATCACGAACATCGAGCGCGCCACCCCGGAAGGAGACTGAGCGAGGAAGGGAAGCCATGGGAGCGAACGGAGTCGACGGACCCACGATCGAGCTCGCGCCCGGCGCCGAGGCGAACGCCTTCGCGGCGATGCTCGCCGACCTCGTGCGCCAGAACCTCGCGAGCAAGCCCCACAAGCGGAAGGACTTCGACGCGCTCGCCGGGACCGTGGCGCTCGTCGCCGACGACGCCGAGGTCGCGCTGACGCTCGAGTTCGACCGCGGGCGTCTCGTCGTGCACGACGGCATCAAGGGCGTCCCGGACGTCGCGGTGCGGGGCACCTCCGAGTCGATCATGGCGCTGTCGAACGTGCCTCTGACCCGGCCGCTCGCCCTGCCGCTCCCCACGGATCGGTCGTCGTTCGAGGCCCTGCGTGGTGTCGTGCGGGCTACGTTTGCGAAAGAGCTCAGGATTTTCGGGGCGCTCGGCAACCTGGGGCTGCTCTCGCGGCTGACGCGGGTGATGAGCGTAAATGGCTGACGCCGCGCAGAAACTGCCTTGACGGTACATCTGTCTGGGGGTAGCTTGCGCGCCCCACTAGGTGGCTGAAGGCCCCTTTTTTGCTATCTGGAGACTGAGTTTTCATGGCCGTTCACATCCGCCTCGCTCGCGCGGGAACCAAGAAGAAGCCCTTTTATCGCGTGGTCGTCGCTGACCAGCGCGCCCCCCGCGGCGGCCGGTTCCTCGAGAACATCGGTACCTTCGATCCCTCCAAGGAGATGAAGGTGACGAATGGCAAGACGCCGCTCCAGATCAACAAGGAGCGCTACGCGCACTGGTGCTCGCGCGGCGCCAAGCCGTCCGAAACGCTCGCGCGCCTGATCAAGTTGTCCGCGAAGGCGGAAGCAGCGGCAACGAAGTAGAGCTTACGCGGTTTCGCGCTGGACGAAACGAGGTGATCCCCGCGCGCGCGCAGTAGTCGGGCGAGCCGGGGTGGGGATGATCGTCATGCCGCTGAAAGAGCTGATCAAAGCCATCGCGATGGAGCTCGTCGACCATCCGGAGCAGGTCGTCGTCACGGAGATCGCGAGCGAGCACAACAGCGTGATCGAGCTGCGCGTCGCGAAGGACGACATCGGCAAGGTCATCGGCAAGGAGGGTCGGACGGCGCAGTCGATGCGCACGATCCTCGCGGCGGTCTCGACGAAGCTCGGCAAGCGCGCGCACCTCGACATCGTCGACTGAGCCGGCCCACGGCGCCCGAAGCGCCCGAACCAGCGAGCACGCCTTGCGCGTCGGGGCGCGAGGAGCCAAGAGGCGGAGCGATGATCGATCTCGACGCTTGGGTGCCGCTCGCCGAGGTGACGCGTCCGCACGGCGTTCGGGGCGAGGTTCGCCTGAAGCTCTTCAACTCCGCCAGCGACGTCCTCCTCGAGCAGGAGGAGGTCCTCGTTCGCATGCAGGACGGCGAGGAGCACGAGGTGACCGTCGAGCGCGCGCGGCGCGCGGACGGCGCCATCCTGATGAAGCTCTACTCGGTCGACGACCGGAACCGCGCCGAAGACCTCCGCGGCGCGCTCGTCTGCGTCCGCCGCCGCGACTTCCCTCCGCCCGCCGAGGGCGAGTTCTACGCCGTCGACGTCATCGGGGCGGAGGCGCGGGTCGAGGGCGAGCGGCTCGGCGAGGTCGTCGAGGTCCTGACGTACCCGAGCATGGAGGCGCTCCTCGTGCGTCCCGACGACGGCGGAGGCGACTGGGAAATCCCGCTCTCGGACGCATACGTCGGCAAGGTCGACACGAGCGCGCACTTCGTCGAGATCCTCACGCTCGACGGCCTCGAGCGTCTGCCGCCGAGGCGACCGAAGAAGAAGCGGACCGGGCCCTCTCGCGACACCTCCGAGAGCGGTGACGGCGGCGGCGCCGGCGAGGGCTGACGTGCGCGTCGACATCGTCACGCTCTTCCCCGAGCTCTTCGACACGTTCCTCGAGACGAGCTTCGTCGGGCGCGCGATCGAGGCCAGGAAGCTCTCCGTGCGGCGGCGGTCGCCGCGCGAGCACGGCATCGGCAAGCACCGGAGCGTCGACGACACGCCGTACGGCGGCGGCAGCGGCATGGTCATGCGCGTCGACGTCCTCGTCGCCTGCATGGAGGCGCTCGACGCAGAGGCCGAGGCGCAAGGCGAGCCGCGCGCGCGCCGGATCCTCCTCACGCCTCAGGGACAGCCGTTCCGCCAGCCCGTCGCCGTGCGCCTCGCGGCCGAGCCCGCCATCATGCTCGTCTGCGGCCGCTACGAGGGGTTCGACGAGCGCGTGCGGAGCTTCGTCGACGAAGAGATCTCGCTCGGCGACTTCGTCATGACCGGCGGCGAGGTCGCGGCGATGGCGATCATCGAGTCCACGGTGCGGCTCATCCCGGGCGTGCTCGGGAACCTCGACTCGATCCGCGAGGAGTCGCACGGCGACAGCGGTCTGCTCGAGTACCCGCAGTACACCCGGCCCGCGGAGTTCCGAGGCCTGACGGTCCCGGAGGTGCTCGCGGGCGGCAACCACGCGGCGATCGCGAAGTGGCGCGCCGAAAGGGCGCTCGAGCGCACGCGCGAGCGCCGCCCCGATCTGCTCGACGAGGCGGCGCAGAAGGCGCGCGACGAGGCGAGCGCGCGGCGAGGAACGGCCCGGTGAGGCGCCTGTCGGTCGCGCTGGTCCATCACCCCGTGCTCGACGCGAAGGGGGTCCCCGGCACGAGCACGCTCACGACGATGGACGTCCACGATCTCGCGCGCAGCGCCCGCACCTACGGCTGCGAGAGCTTCTACATCGTCCATCCCGTCGAGGCGCAGCGCGTGCTCGCCGAGCGCATCGTGGATCACTGGACGCACGGCTCGAGCGCCAAACGCATTCCGGATCGGAAGGACGCCCTGTCCATCGTGCGGATCGTCTCGACGCTCGACGAGGCGATCGCGGCGAGCGCATCCTCGACGGGAGCCGACCGGTCCGAGGGAGACAGGCCCGCTGTCTGGGTGACCGCCGCGCGCGCGCAGCGGCCCGCGAAGACGTGGGCCGAGGCACGCGCGGAGCTCGCGACCGAGGGCCCGCCCGTCCTCCTCGTCTTCGGCACGAGCTGGGGCCTCGCGCCGGAGGTGATCGCCTCGGCCGACGCGCTCCTCGAGCCGATCCGCGGCCCGGCGGAGTGGAACCACCTCAGCGTGCGCGCGGCGTGCGCGATCGCGCTCGATCGTCTCGTGGGCGAACGCTGAAGCTCAGTCGTCCTTCGGGGGCGGCGGGAAGATGCGAGCGAGATCGAGCTCCACCTCCTCGAAGGGAGGGGTGCGCGCGCGCTCCGCGGCGTCGAACGCGCCCGAGTCCACCCATCGCCGCGTCTCCGGATCGAGTCGATACGTCTCGAGGGCTCCGGGCGGACGGGTCCGCGAGCCAGTAATGGGCGACGCCGGATGCCGCGTAGAGCTGGCGCTTCGTCACGCGATCGACGCCGGCGTTGCTCGGGGAGACGACCTCGCAGATCCAGTCGGGCACGACCGAGATGGGCCTCACGTCCCACGGCTCGCGCAGCCGTTCGCGTCGCCAGCCGGCGAGATCGGGCTTCACGATGTCGTGCGGTCCGAGCTGGACGTCGACTTCCAGGAAGATCCACCAGCCGCCCGGACCGCCCGCGCCGTCGTCGTCGTCGAAGGGCCCACCGATGTAGCGGCGGAGCTTGCCCTGGACGCTCGAATGACGGGGAAGCAACGCTGGAGGCTGGACGATCGTGCCGCGAATCAGCTCCGCTTTCACGCCCTCGGGCAGCGCGAGCAGCTCGTCGTAGGTCGCGAGCTTCAGCTGCCTGCGGCTCGCCGCATCGCGAGGAGCTCGGCGAGCGCGCGGCTGCGCTCGCCGCCTTCGTTCTCGACGAACGGTGGCTCGACGACGAGGCCTCCCGGCTTGCCCGGGGCGGACTCGACGAGCACGACGCGTGCGTCGTCGCCGGCGCGACCGTGGACGGTCCGGAGGCGCTTCGGCTCGAGGCCCTGGGCGCGGAGCGTGGTGAGGAGCGTCGTGAGCTCGACGGCCGGATACACGAAGCACGCGCGAGCGCGGCGGCCGGCGACGGTGCGCGCGGCCTCCACGAATGCGTCGAGGCCGCCGTACTTGGCCTCGCGGACGGCCTCGCGCGGCTCACGACCACGGCCTGGCGGGACGTAGGGCGGATTGCACACGACGAGATCGGCGCGGGCGCGGAGCTCTCGCGCGGCGCGGGTGACGTCGGCATGGACCACGTCGACGCGGTCGGCCCACCCGTTGGCCTCGGCGTTCTCGCGGGCGAGCTCCGCGAGCGTCTCGTCGATCTCGACCATCGTGACGTGCGTGGCCGCGCCGAGGTGGAGCAGCGAGAGCCCGACCGCGCCGACGCCGGAGCCGAGGTCGATCGCGTGATGGTACCGGCGGGGAAGGACCGCGGGTGACGGCACGTGGCACACGCTCGCGCCGGCGAAGCCGCTGCGCCCGGGAAGGACGCGGGCCGCGAACGCGGCGAGGAGGATGGCGTCGACGTTGACGCGGTAGCCGCTCTCGCGGGACGGCTGGCGGATCGACACGCTGCCGTCGAACAGGGTGTCCGAGGTGGTCCGAATCACGGCAGGGCGGGGTCGTGCGCTCGTGGAGGGTCCACGAGCCGTGTCATAGTCGAACGCGGAGCTCGACAGGAGAGCCCGAGCGACGCTCGCGCTCGGAGTTTGCCGAACGGCAATGATCGCGACATGTTGGGTCGCCATGTCGAGCGCCGATCCGAAGCCCGCCGCTCACGTCGAGCCCAACGGAGGCGGCGTGCGCGAACGCATCGTCGCCGAGGCGCGACGGCTCGGGTTCGAGGCGGTCGGGTTCGCGCGGGCCGACGTCCCGCTCGACGACGACTTCGCTCGCTACGAGGCCTTCATCGCCGCCGGCAAGCACGGCGAGATGACGTGGCTCGCGTCGGTGCCCGAGGCGCGCCGGCGGCTCGACGGCGAGCACGTCCTTCCGGGCGCGCGCACCGTCATCTGCCTCGCGCGCCGCTACGCGCGCTCCGAGGAGGACGAGGCACGTGACCCGGAGACCGCGCGCGCGATCGCGCGGTACGCGCGCGGTCGCGACTACCACAACGGCATGCGCAAGAAGCTCCGCAAGCTCGCGGCGCTCGTGCGGACCCTCGGCGAAGGTGTCGAGGCGCGTCCGCTGTGCGACGAGGAGCCGGTGCTCGAGCGCGCGTGGGCCGCGCGCGCGGGGCTCGGCTTCGTCGGCAAGAACGGGATGCTCATCGTGCCCGGCGTCGGCTCGTTCGTCCTCCTCGGCGAGGTCGTGACGACGCTCGCGATCGAGCCCGATTCGCCGATCCCCGAGCGTTGCGGGTCGTGCACGCGGTGCCTCGACGCGTGTCCGACGCAGGCGTTCGACGCGCCGTTCGTCCTCGATCCTCGGCGCTGTGTCGCTTACCTCACGATCGAGCACCGCGGTCCGATCGACGAACCGCTCCGCTGCGGCGTCGGCGAGCACCTCTTCGGCTGTGACGACTGCCAGACCGTGTGCCCGTTCAACGCGGCGCGCGCTCGCCGCGCGAGCTCCGAGGTCGACGCGCGGTTCTTGCCCGACCCTCGCTGGGAGACCACGAGGCTCGAGGACCTGCTCGTCCTCGACGACGAGGGCTTCGTGCGCCTGCGCGAGGGGAGCCCCGTCGGCCGGGCTACGCGCGCCGGGCTCGCTCGGAACGCGGCGCTCGTCCTCGGCAACCGCGGGGCCGCCTCGGGGAAGGCGAGGGAGGCCCTCGAGCGCGCACATCGAGAGCACGACTCGGCGATCGTGCGCGAGGCGGCGGCCTGGGCCCTCGCGCGGCTCGGAATCGGTCCGAAAGAGGGCTGATCGGCGTGGCATGCGCGCTGCACGTCGACCGCGTGGCCACCGTGCCGGATGGGGACAGCCCCATCGTGTGGAGGGCTTCATCATGAGGTTTTCGCCGCGGTTCTGGGCGCACGCCTTGGTAGGGATGGGACTGCTCGGGGGGATCGTGTTTGCACCAGGGGCGGCCTCGGCTCAGGAGTCGGCGCTGGCGGCGGCGAAGGAGAAGACGCGCCAGGCTCCGACGAGCGCCGAGGCGGCGCTCGCTTACGGAAGAGCTCTGCGGGTCGCCGGGCGCGATCAGCAGGCGCTCGCCGAGCTGCGGCGCGGCCAAGCGCTCGCGCGCGGAAACGACGCCATCCGGCTCACCTGGGAGATTGCCCGGACGCACATCGCCAAGCGTGACTTCTTCGCGGCGAAGAGCGCGTGCCTCGCGATCGCGAAGCTGCCGAACGGCAAGGCCGCGAGCCACGCATGCATGGCGGAGGCGCACTTGCTCTGGCGCCGCGGGACGGAGGCGCTCGCGGAGATCGCCGAGGTCGACAAGATCGCGAACGCGTCCTCGGAGGTCCGCTACTACGCGAAGATCGCCGAGGGCCGATCGCGCGAGCTCGACTCGAAGGAGGAGATCGCCGAGACCGTGTATCAGGAGGCCATCCGGATCGCGCCGAGCCAGCCGCTCGCGCACATGCTCCTCGGCGCCATGCTCCATCGGCTCGGCAAGGACGGGATGCCTTCGCTGAAGAAGGCCGTCGAGCTCGATCCCCGCGATCCTTTCGCTCGTTACGAGCTCGGCAAGGCGCTCGCGTCCGATTCCGCGCGCAAGAACGACGCGATCGCCGAGTTCGAGCGGGCGGTCGCCGAGCGACCCACGTACGTCGAGGCGCTCCGCGCGTTGACCGAGGCGTACGTCTCGGCGAACCGGCTTCCGGACGCCAAGCGGACCGCGACGTCGTTGCTCAAGATCGCGCCGAACGACGTGCTGGCCCACGTCGTATCGGGCCGGGTCGCGCTCGCCGAGGGCAAGCCCGACGAGGCCCTCAAGGAGGGCGAGATCGCGCTCAAGCTGATGCCGAACGAGGGCAAGGCGAAGCTCCTCATCGCGGACGCGTACGTGAAGAAGGGAGAGATCGATCTCGCGCTCGAGGCCTACCAGAAGGCGAGCGGCCTCGACTCGATGGACCCCACGGCGCTCATCAACGCCACGTACGCCTGCATCGCCCACGATCGGCTGACCAGCGCGAAGGCCTTCGCGCAGCGCGCGGTGCTCGACTTCCCGGATCACGCCGCCGCCTGGGTCGCCCAGGGCGACGCCCTCGCGGCCGACAAGAACCCCGCGGCGGCGAGGACCGCGTACGAGAAGGCGAAGAAGGCAAAAGGCGCCGACATCGCCGCGATCGACGCGAAGCTGGCGAAGCTGAAGTAGATCGGCTCGAAAACGGCGGGTACCTGGTCTAAACGGGAGGCCATGGCCTCCTCACCCGATCCCCGCGCGCTCGAGCTCGCCAAGCGTGTCGTCGACGGCGACACACGATCGATCGCCCGCGTCCTGCGCGACGTCGACGATCGCGTGCCGGGCTACGTCGACGTGCTCAAGGCGCTCTTCCCGAGCACCGGCAAGGCGTGGATCGTCGGCATCACGGGCAACCCGGGCGCCGGCAAGTCCACGCTCACCGATCGCTTGATCGAGGCGCTGCGCGCCACGGGCAAGAAGGTGGCCGTGCTCGCCGTCGATCCTTCGAGCCCGTACACCGGCGGGGCCATCCTCGGCGATCGCATCCGCATGACCCGCCACTCGAACGACGCGGGCGTCTTCATCCGTTCGGTCGCGACGCGTGGCCACCTCGGCGGCCTGTCGCGCTCGGCGCGCGACATGATCCGCGTGCTCGACGCGGCCGGGTTCGAGGTCGTGCTCGTCGAGACCGTCGGCGTCGGACAGGACGAGCTCGAGATCACCCGCACCGCGCACACGACGCTCGTCGTCTGTGCGCCCGGCCTCGGCGACGAGGTCCAGGCGATCAAGGCGGGCCTGCTCGAGACGGCCGATGTCTTCGCGGTCAACAAGGCCGATCGCGACGGCGCCGACGCCACCGTGCGCGATCTCGAGCTGATGATCGCGCTCGGCACCGAGGCGCTCGTCGCGGCCGGCAAGCAGCGTGGCCACGTCGTGCACGGCGGGGCGAAGGTCGACGTGATCCCGACCGCGGACGCGAGCACGTCGGAGGCGTGGACTCCTCCCATCTTCAAGTGCGTCGCGACGCGAAACGAGGGCATCTCCGATCTCCTCGCGGGCCTCGAACGGCACCGCGAGTGGATCGCCTCGACGGAGGCAGGCCGCCGCCGCCGCCGCGAGCGCCTGGCCGAGGAGGTACGCGAGACGCTGCGCGAGAGCCTGATCGACGCGGCGACGGTCTCGCTCGCCAAAGAGCTCGACGAGGCCGCCGCGGCGGTGGAGGCGAGGACGGTGGATCCGTATACGGCGACGGAGCAGCTGCTCGCGCGCTTCCGCGGGCGAGCCTGAGATCCGTCCTCAGTCCTCAGTCCTCAGTCCTCAGCGGGATTGGCCTCGAACCACCTGCGACGACCGGACGAAGTCGCGAGGACCCTGCGTCGCACCCCCGTTCCCGTTCCCGAGCAGGCTCTGTCGACGAGCGACGAGCGAGAGGCGCGAGATGGGCGGGCGCCCGCAAGCATGGACATCTCGTCAGCCCCTCACAGTCTGCAAGCGAGACGAGACCAAGCCGGCGCGCCGAGCCCGAAGCTGAGGACCGAGGACCGAGGACGAGCGGTGAGGAGGCCGAGGCCTCCTCACCGCTTCTTGCGTCCCACGTTCTCCGCGTCGAACGCGCTCGGGCAGATGTCGTTGAGCGCGCAGCCCTCGCAGTTCGGCTTCTTGGCGAAGCACGTCCGCCGCCCGTGGAAGATGAGAAGATGCGAGGTCATGTCCCACTGATCGCGCGGGATGAGGCGGCAGAGATCCTGCTCGATCTTCTCGGGCTCGACGTTGGCCGTCCATCCGAGGCGCTGCGCGATGCGCTGTACGTGCGTGTCGACGACGACGCCTTCCGGTGCGTTCCAGATCACGCCGAGGACGACGTTCGCCGTCTTGCGCCCGACGCCGGGGAGCTCGACGAGGTCCTCCATCCGGTTCGGCACCTCGCCGCCGTGGCGCTCCACGAGCTTCTTCGCGAGGCCGACGATGCTCTTGGCCTTCTGCCGGAAGAAGCCGAGCGAGGCGATGTAGGGCTCGACCTCCTTCGGGTCCGCCGTGGCGAGCGACTTGGCGTCGGGCCAGCGCGCGAAGAGCTTCGGCGTGGCCTTGTTCACGTTCACGTCCGTGGTCTGCGCGCTGAGGACCGTCGCGACGAGGAGCTGGAACGGACCGTCGTGATCGAGCTCGCAGTGCGCATCCGGGTACATCTTCCGGAGCCGCGCGAGCGTCTCGAGGGGCGGGGCCATCCTCTTCATCCGCTCTTTCGCCGCTCGGTCGGCCGCGCGCGACTTCGAGACGGTCTTCGTCGCCGCCTTCGTCTTCGACACGGCCTTCGAGGCGGTCTTCTTCACCGCGCGCGCCACCTTCACGGCGGCTCGCTTCGCCGCGGCCTTCGCGGAGGCCGCGGCGCCGTTCGCCTTCGCGGGGCGCTTCTTCGATGACGAGGTCGTTCGCTCGGTCGTGGGCACGGCCGCAACGTCTCGTGCCGCGGTGCGCCCGTCAAGCCCGACCGACGCGTCGCGTCTCGACTCAGCCGGCGGTGCCCGCGCAGGGCGGGGGAGCCCGCCCTGCGGCGGCCCGGTCAGTTCAGGTTGCCGTCGCCCGGCGTCGTGGGCGGCATGCTCGGCGCGCCGTCGCTCGAACCGCTCGCGCCGTTCGAGCCGCCGCCGTTGGCCGGCGGCATCTCGCTGCCACCCATGTCGGCGGTCGACTCGGCCAGACGCTCGACCGCGACGACGCGCTCCTCGCCGTCGACGCTCATGATCTTCACGCCCTGGGCGTTGCGGCCCGTCTCGCGGATCTCCGCGACGCTCGTGCGGATCGTCTGGCCCTTGTCGGTGATGAGCATGATCTCGTCGGTGTCCTTGACGAGCTTGACGTCGACGACCGGGCCGTTTCGCTCGCTCGCGTCGATGAGGATGATGCCCTTGCCGCCGCGGTTCTGCTGGCGGAACTCGTCGAGCAGCGTGCGCTTGCCGTAGCCCTTCTCGCAGACGGCGAGGACGTGTTGCCGCTCCGGATCGGTGACGGCCATGCCGACGACCTCGTCGTCCTCGGCGACCTCGATCGCCTTGACGCCGACGGTGCCGCGACCCGTGGCGCGGACCTGCTCCTCGGAGAAGCGGATCGACTGGCCCTTCTTGGTCGCGATCAGGAACTCGCGCGACCCGTCCGTGAGCGCGGCCGCGAGGAGCTGGTCGCCGTCCTCGACCTTCACGCCGATGATGCCCTTCTGGCGGAAGTTCTCGTACTCGGTCACGAGCGTCTTCTTGATGATCCCGCGCTTCGTGAGCGTGACGACGTACTTGCCTTCCTCGATCTTCGGCACTTCGACGATGGCGGCGATCTTCTCGCCCGGCTCCATTCCGACGAAGTTGACGATGGCGCGGCCCTTCGCGGTGCGCGGCGCGATCGGGATCTCGTAGACCTTCTTCACGTAGACCTTGCCGCGGTCCGAGAAGAAGAAGACGTACGCGTGGGTCGACGCGACGAAGAGCTGCGTGACCCAGTCCTCCTCGCGCGCCTCCATGCCGATCGTGCCCTTTCCGCCGCGCTTCTGCGCGCGGTAGGCGGACGGCGGCGTGCGCTTGATGTAGCCGGCGTGCGAGATCGTGACGACCATGTCCTCTTCCTGGATCAGGTCCTCGTCCGCGATCTCGGCGTCGTTCTCGACGATCTCGGTGCGGCGCTTGTCGGCGTACTTCTCCTTGATCTCCTCGAGCTCGGACACGATGACGTCGAGGAGCACCTTCTCGTTCGCGAGGATCTCGCGGAGGCGCGCGATCTGGTTGCAGAGATCGCCGTACTCCGCCGCGAGCTTCTCCTGCTCGAGCCCGGTGAGCTTCGCGAGGCGCATGTCGAGGATCGCCTTCGCCTGACGCTCGGAGAGGAAGTAGTCGCCCTTCGCCTTCGCGGCCTCGATCTCCGCCTCCGGGCGGCCGGCGCGGCGGACGAACGCCTCGAGGCCCTTGAGCGGGAGCTTCATGAGGGCCTCGCGCGCCGCCTCGGTGTCGCGCGACTCGCGGATCGTCTTCACGACGAGGTCGACCTCCGTCGTGGCCATGCCGAGACCCTCGACGATCTCGCGGGCCGCCTCGGCCTGGCGGAGCTCGTAGCGCGTCCTGCGCGTGACGACCTCGCGGCGGTGCTCGACGAAGACGGCGAGCGTCTCCTTGAGGTTGAGCACGACCGGGCGGCCGCGCACGATCGCGAGGTTGATGACGCCGAACGACGTCTGGAGCTCCGTGAGCCGGTAGAGCTGGTTGATGACGACCTGCGGGGAGACGTCCTTCTTCAGCTCGATGACGAGGCGCATGCCCTCGCGGTCGGACTCGTCGCGCGCCTCGGCGATGCCTTCGATCTTCTTCTCGCGCATCAGCTCGCCGATGCGCGCGTGAATCTTCGCCTTGTTCGTCTGGTACGGGATCTCGGTGACCACGATCATCTCGCGGTCGCCCTTGCCCGGCGCCTTCTCCACCTCCATGCGGGCGCGCATGATGATGTTGCCGCGGCCCGTGCGCTGGGCGGCCTCGATGCCGGCGCGGCCGAAGATGAGCCCGCCCGTCGGGAAGTCCGGGCCGGGCACGAGGCGCATGAGCTCCTCGATCGGACAGTCCGGGTTGCGGATGAGGTGGATGGTCGCGTCGATCACCTCGCCGAGGTTGTGCGGCGGGATGTTCGTCGCCATGCCGACCGCGATGCCGCCCGAGCCGTTGACGAGCAGGTTCGGGATGCGCGACGGCAGGACCGTTGGCTCCTGCCTCGAGTCGTCGAAGTTCGGCGCCCAGTCGATGCACTCCTTGTCGATGTCCGACAGGAGCTCGAGCGCCATCTTCGTCAGGCGGGCCTCGGTGTATCGGTAGGCCGCGGGCGGGTCGCCGTCGATCGAGCCGTAGTTGCCCTGACCGTCGATGAGCGGGTAGCGCATCGAGAAGTCCTGGGCGAGACGGACCATCGCGTCGTAGACGCTCGTGTCGCCGTGCGGGTGGTACTTACCGAGCACGTCACCGACGATCGTGGCGCTCTTCCGGTACGCGGCCGTCGGCACGAGGCCCAGCTCGTGGGCGGAGTAGAGGATGCGGCGGTGAACCGGCTTGAGCCCGTCCCTCGCGTCGGGGATCGCACGCCCGACGATGACGCTCATCGCGTAGTCGAGGTAGCTCGTGCGCATCTCGTCCTGGATCGAGACGGGCACCTTCTGGCCGTTGGCGCTGGGCGGCGTGCCGCCGGACGGCGGCGTGGGCGGAGGCGGGCTCACGTTGGACATCGCCCCGTTGCTTAGTCCGGCAGACGTCCCGCGTGAAGGGGAAACGGCGCAGATTTCACGTGGAATGTCTGGGGGTTGGACGAATGCGGCCGAGCGTGCTCCGGGCGCTGTCCGAAGGACTGCGGAGGCCGCTCGCGGTTCGTCGAGTCACCGGGCCGTACGCCCATGGTATTTCACGAAATCAGCGGTAATCACGAGCGCGCGCGACGGCATGTGGCTGCCGCGCGCGTGTGCGTCATGGCGTCGATGCGAGCCTGGACGCTACCTCGTCGACACCTGCTGGATACAACGCCGCGGGGCAGATCTTTCCGAACGGCTCCACTCCGAAATTCGGGACTCCGCGCGCGGCTCTACGGGAGGACGTCCGTGCCGTCGTCGCCGGTGACGCGGCGACGTGCGTGTTGAAGCAAGACGAGACCGTGCGTTGCTGGGGCGCGTGGGGGAACGTGTCCAAAGACTTCCCGAGCCTGAGCCCGGCGGAGGAGATCGCAGTCGGGCACTACGGCGGCCACGTCTGCGTTCGTGGAGCCGACGGCAAAGTGCTTTGCGTCAGGACGCTGCACCATGACGCCGAGATGGTCCCTGGTGTGGACGACGCCAAGAAGATCCGCGACAGCTGTGCGCTCACGAGCACGGGGCGCGTCGTCTGCTGGCATTGGCCCGCGGTTTCCGGACCCGTGAGCGCGGCGATCCGGCCGATCTTCCGACGGGGCAGCCGTCGCGGCCGTCAGCGTGGAGGGACCACGGGCAAGAGCGGCTCCGTCGTCGGCCCGGCGTAGTCGCCGTGCGGCGCGAGCCGTTCGGCGAGATCCGCGCTCGACATCGCCGGGCCCGCGCGCACGCGGGCGATCGTCGCCGCCGTGTCGTGCGGAAGGCCGGCCGCCGCGAGGCGCTCGGCGAGCGCCGCCTCGGTCTCGCCGGCGGCGGCGTCCGCGCCGAGCACGAGCTCGCACGCGAGCGCGCCGAACGCGCGCACGTCGTCGAGCGGGGAGGTGCCCGCTTCGGTGGAGAGCGGGACGCCGAGCTTCACGGACGTGTCCGGCAGCGCGACGACGTCGTCGAGGCGGAGACGACCGTGGACGACGCCGCCGCGGTGCAGCTCCGCGACCGCGCCTGCGATTTGCGCGAGCCACGACAGCTTCTGTCGCGCGCGCGCGATCGCGACGCCCGCATGTTGCGAGAGCGGCTCGCCCGCGGGCGACTCGAACGCGCAGTGCGTCGCGCCGGCGTCGATCACGGAGAGGAGCGCAGGATGCTCGATCGAGCGGAGGCGGCGCGCGCGCGTGCCGAACCGCGCTTTCTCGACCGACGTGGCGCTCGCGCGGAGGACCTCGAGCGTCACCTCCGCTCCGCCTTCGGTGTCCGTCGCGCGGAAAGCTTCGACGAGCCCGCCCTCGGGACGCTCGATCCGCGCGTCGAGGCGAAAGCGCAAGAACGTCTCACCGACCTCCGGCACGGGACAAAGATAGACCTCCTCACGGCGGCGGGAAGAGGCGTCCTCGTCGAGGTGGGACGGTCACCGGCAGAAGCCGTAGATCGCGTCGATGGCGATGTCGTCGCCCGTGATCGGCTCGGGCGCGCGGCAGATCGCGACGAAGCGCGCCTGCTGCTCGCCGTAGAGGACGATGCGGTACTCGAAGAAGTCGCTCGACGTCAGGGGCAGCTCCTGGACGAAGCCGAGGCGCTCGAGCGACGGCCCCGCGAAGACGGAGACCTTCGCGCCCGTGCCGCATCCGTTCGCTCCCGGGGTGCACTCGTGCCCGCAGCCCTGGGCGGTGGGCCTCATCTTCATCGTGAGCGAGGCCAGCGTGATGCCCTCGGCGAACTCGGCGGCGATGCATCCCGTCACGGGGCGCCCGTCGATCTCGTGCGTCTTGTCCGTGGGCGCGTCGAGGCCCGCGACGCTGCCGTCGTCGTCGAGCACGTTCTCGATCGCGCACGTCTGCCCGCTCTCCGAGTCCGGGTTGATGTCGTAAGCGTCGACGGGCCGTGTGATGCCGCCCGACTTGCAATGCTGCCCCTCGCGGCGGTCGCCCGTTCCCTCCGGATCGCCGTCGTCTCCGCCCCCGGACTGCTGGATGATCTTGGTGTGCGTGCAGGCGGCGAGGAGCAGGACGGCGCCGGCGGCGCACGCGGCGCGCGCGATCCACCGGAGAGACGAGCGAGGCACGGACGAGCGACCGGAAGCAAGCATGGAGGGCACGAGGCCGCATTGTTTTGCACAACGCGGGCGCCCGCGCCAGCCTCTCGCGGGCTCTCAGAAGAAGTTGCCGATCGTGAACTCGAAGACGCTCGACTCCTCGTACGGGAGCTTGTTGAGCGGGAAGCCGAGCTCGAAGCGGAGGGGGCCGAGCGGCGAGAACCAGCGGATGCCGGCGCCGCTCGCGAGGCGGAGCCGCGTCAGGCTGTCCGGGAACGAGAAGCACGGGCTGACGAGCTCGGAGAACTGGGGCGCCGGCGTCGTCTTGCAGAACTGCTGCTCGAGGTTCCACGTGTTGCCGGCATCGAAGAACGCGACGCCGCGGATGCCGACCTTGTCGATGATCGGGAACTCGAACTCGAGGTTCGAGTAGTACTGGAGGTTGCCTCCGATGTTGGCGCCGTTCGGGACCGGCGGTGCGTTGACGTCGAGCGCCTGGTTCAGCGGCAGGCGCGGACCGAGCGTACGGAGGCGGTAGCCGCGGACGTCGAGGATGCCGCCGAGGAAGTAGCGCGCGAAGATCGGCACGCCCTGCGAGAGCGGGCTCGTGATGACGCCGACCTTGTTGTTCATCTTGATGATGAAGCCGCTGCCCGGCATCTCGCCCTGCCCGAAGAGCGGGTAGTAGAAGCGGCCGATGAACTCGTGGCGGAGGAACTCGATCTCGGAGCCGAACGCCGACGACGCGAGCTCGGTCGACGCCTGGAGGAAGAGACCGCTCGAAGGGAAGAGGCGGTTGTTTCGCGTGTCGTAGGTGATCGCGGGGCGGAGCGAGATCGTGCGGCCCGCGTTGAACAGGTTCGCGAGCGGCAGCCGCTGGTAGATGCTGACGAAGCCGGACGACGTCCCGAAGAACGTGTTGACGCGCTCGGTGTCGACCGAGTCGTGCTGCACCGTCGTCGTGAGGCCGATGCGGAGCCACGGCTGGATGAGCGCGTAGCCGAACGTGATCGCGCCGCCGAGCGTGCGCCGCGCGAAGTCGGGGAAGACGATCAGGTTGTCGTACAGCTCGACCGACGACGACCAGTCCGAGTCCAGGAAGTACGGCTCGAAGAAGCGGATGCTGACGATCTGCCGGAGGCCGGAGACCTGCGCCTGGAGGGCGAGCGACTGACCGTTGCCGAAGAGGTTCGCTTGCTGGATCTGCGCCGTCGCGATGAAGTTCTCGATGCTCGAGAAGCCGGCGCCGACCTGGAACGTGCCCGTCGGTCGCTCCGTGACCTCGAAGTTGATGTTGATCGTCTCCGGTGTCGAGCCTTGCTCCGTCGAGACGTCGACGCGTTCGAAGTAGCCGAGGGCGACGATGCGCCGCTTGCTGTCTTCGAGCTTCGTCTCGCTGAAGAGCTGGCCCTCTTCGATCTCCATCTCGCGACGGAGGACCTTGTCGCGGGTCTTCGTGTTGCCCTTGATCTCGATCCGTTCGACGTGGACGAGGGGCCCGCGGCGGATCGGGATGATGATGTCGACCTCCCGTCGGACCGGATCGAGCTCGGTCTCCGGCTCCGCCTCGACGTTCGCGTAGCCGGCGTCGCGGTAGAGGGTGCGGATGGCGCCGAGGTCCTTCACGAGCTCGGCGCGGTTGAAGTAGTCGCCGCTCTTGGCGCGTATGAGCTGCCGGAGCGCGCGCCGCCCGCCGAGCGGCTCGACCTCTTTGCCGTCGGCGTCGCGCTCGTAGACCTTGAGCTGCCGGATCTTGAAGCGCGGGCCCTCGTGGATGACGAGCGTGATCTCGATGCCTTCGCGATCGGGCGTCAGCATGACGCGCGGCGTCCCGATCGACACGTTCATGTAGCCCTTGTCGTAGTAGAGGGCGTTGAGCATGAGGACGTCGCGCTCGAAGACGTCCTGGCGGTACGGGCCGCCCGAGCCGAAGGAGAAGATGCCTCCCTGGCCCGTCTGCATCACGGCGCGGAGCTCCTCGTCCGGTACGTTGTAGTTGCCGACGAACGTGATGCGCCGGACCGTCACCGGCGAGTGCTCGGTGATCGTGAAGCGGACGATGACCTCGTTGTCGCGCTGCGGATCGATCGCGCTCTCGACCTCGGCGAGGAAGTAGCCCTTCTCGGCGTAGGCGTCCTTGATCTTCTGCACGCTCCGGCGGACGGCCTGGACGCTGAGGATCGTGTTGGCCTTGACCTCGATGGCCTCCTGGAGCTTGTCGTCCTCGATCTCGCTGTTGCCCTCGAACTCCACGGCCTTGATGTTCGGGCGCTCGCGGACGAGGAAGCGGAGGACGATGCCGTGGTCGACACGCGTCATGTCGACCTCGATGTCGTCGAAGAAGCCCGAGTCCCACAGCGCGCGGACGTCGCTCGCGAGGTTCTCGACCTTGAACAGGTGGCCGGGCTTCTCGCGGAGGTACGAGATGATGTCCTCCTTCGCGACGCGCCGGTTGCCGCTGATCTCGATGCGGACGATCGGCGTGCCCTCGGCGCGCTCCGCCTCGCTCTGCGGGATGCTGATCGTCGGCCCGGCGGGCACGGTCGGCGGGGCGCCCGCGGCCTCGTCCTCCGGCGGGACGTCGTCGGGCCCCGGCGTTCCGGCGTCGCCGTTCGCGGCGGGCTGCGGCGCGCCGGCGTCCCCGTTCGCGGCGGGCTGCGGCGCGCCCGCGTCGCCGTTCGCGGCGGGTTGCGGCGCGCCCGCGTCGGCCGCACCCGGTTGCGCGGCGGCGGGGCCGGCGCCCGCGTCCGCCCCCTGCGCCAGGGCGAGGGGCGTGGCGAGCAGGCCGAGGGGAAGGATCGCGCTCGCGAGCAGCGCGACGAGGAGGATGAGTCCCTGCGCGAACGATCGGGCTTTGGCTTTCGCTCGCGGGAACGAGATCATCGCTGAAGGACCCCGCTTCGGACGGGATGGGAGCCGCGAAGCGGATCGAGGCTCGCCAGGCGAGGCTCGGAGCGGGTGGGGTATGGGGCGGACCCCATCACGAAAGACGAATCGAGCGCTCTCAGTACTCGACCATGGCCTTCGAGGTCAACCGAGCGTTGGTGGCGAACGCCAAAGATTTCCGCCGAGATCTTGGCGCCTTGGCCAGGCGCGCGCGCAGGCGTGACGCCGTCCCTCCGGTCCGGGGCGCGCCGCTCGTCGCTTTCGACCGCGTGCGACCCGTGTCGTTGCGCCGGCGCGGGCGCACATTCGACGGCTCGGCGCCGCGCCGACGGGCCGGGGCGTCGCACCGCCGCGCGCCGGCTCAGGGCGCGGCGGCGCGGCGAGGCCACCACAGCGCGGCGCCCAGGGCGATCGCGAAGGGCAGGGACATCATCGCGACCTGGATCGGGAGGTGATCGGCGAGCAGGCCGACGAGGGGCGGGGACCAGAGGTCGCCGAAGACGTGGATCGAGAAGATGCTGAGCGCCATCGCGCTCGCACGGAGCTCCGTCGGGACGGCCTGGAGGATGACCGCGTTGATGGGGGACGTGACGACGAAGAGGAAGGCGATCGCGAGGAAGACGAGGACGAAGAAGAGCGTCGGGCTCGGCGACAGGAAGCTACCGACGGCGAGGGGCGCGCCGACGGCGCTCCCGAGGGCGCAGATCTTGAGAAGGCCGTTGACGCGCGCCCGCGTTCGCGCGCTCGCGTCTGCGGCCTCCGAGCCCGCATCGACCGACTTCGACGCGCGGTCGGCGAGGCGGCCGCCGACGAGGGTGCCGATCGCGCCGCCGACGACGGTGATGATGCCGAACTGGAAGTTCGCCGCGGCGAGGGGCATCGCGTAGCGCGCGTAGAGGAACTTGGGCGCCCAGTACGAGAACGCGCCGATCGCGGCCGTGTACGCGCAGTAGCCGAGGACGCCCTGCCGGTAGAGGGGCGCGCGCACGAGCTTGCCGACGTCGCGCAAGACATTGGCCTTCTCCGTCGCGAGCTTCCGCGCCGGCTCGTAGAGGAGCAGACAGACGAGCGCGAGAACGAGGCCCGGACCACCGGCGACGAAGAACGCGCTCCGCCATCCCCATCGATGCTCGACGAAGCCACCGACGAGGTAGCCGAGCGCGCCTCCGATCGGCGTCGCGATGTAGAAGATGGCGAGCGCACGACCTTTGCGTTCGGCCGGCGTGACGTCGTCGATGATCGTGGGCGCGAGCGTCGCGTAGCTCGCCTCTCCGACGCCGACGAGGGCGCGCGCGATCAAGAGCGACCAGAGCCCGGTCGCGAGACCCGAGCCCACCGTCGCCGCGCTCCAGACCGCGACGCCGGCGGCGATGAGCCCCTTGCGCGGGAGCCGGTCGCCGAGCGCGCCGAAGATCGGCGAGGTCACGAAGTAGCCGATGAGGAAGATCGTCGCGAGCAGACCTCCCTCGAAGTTCGACAGGTGCAGCTCTTCCTGCACCTTCGGCAGCACTGCGGAGAGAACGAGGCGATCGAGGTAGTTGAGGAGGTTGAGCCCCGTGAGCAGCGCGAGGATCGCCCAAGGTCGGCGGATCACGGGGGGATCAGGCTCCAGGCTCCGGGCTCCGGGCTCCAGGGAGGCGACCCGGGAGCTCGTCGCCGCGTTGGCGGGAAGAGTCGCTCGAGGCGAACCGCATCGCGCGACACGCTACTGCGATCGAGCTCGGCGCGGTAGAGCATCTTCCCCCCTGGAGCCTCTCTATCCTGGAGCCCCGCTGGAGCCTCGAGCTCGGAGCCTGGAGCCTCCGTTGCGTCGCGCCCCGACGCCCGCAGTCCGACCGAGCCGCCACGAGGCCCGAAGCACGCTTCCGCTGAGGACTGAGGACTGACTTCCCTGGAGCCTGGAGCCCGGAGCCCGGAGCCTCTTCAGATCGCCTCCACTTCCCGCAGCACCGCCACGTACTCGTCGACGATCGCGTGCTTCGGAAGCGCCTCCGCACGCTCGCGCAGCGCGTGGAAGCGTTCGAGCTGCGCGTCGCGGCCGCGCTTGAACATCGACCAGGGATCGCCCCAAGTGCGCGCGCAGACGATGATCGACTGCAGGTTGTCGATCTTGTCGGCGAGCGTGATCGCCTGCGCCTCCCACGGTTTGTGGACGAAGTGCTCGAGGTAGCGGCGCTTGCGCTCCTCCCACGGGAGCGACTTGTCTTGTTCGCTCACGTGGCGGACGAGATCGGCGATGCGCGCGCCGAACTTCGCTGAGAGCTCTTCGTACGTGACGCCGCAGTCCTCCATCACGTCGTGGAGCGCGCCCGCGGCGACGACGTCTTCGGCGAAGCCGTGACGTGAGAGGATCGCGGCCACGCCCGCGACGTGGCTCATGTACGGCACGCGCGCGTTCGGGTACTTGCGAAGCTGATCCGCGTGCCAGACCGCGGCCCAGTCGAGCGCCGACTTGAGCAGCACGGCTCAGCGGATCTTCTGGAACTCAGGAGGCGGCGGCGGGCTCGACGAGCGCTTGCGTTGCTCGATCATCGCGCCGAGCACGGCCACGGGACCGACCGCCTGCAGGCTGCGCCAGGAGCCACGGTCGTGCTCGCTCCGCTCGTCGTCGGTCGTCACGGGCGGATGAACCGGTCGTCCGGCGGTGGGGGCGTGGCTGAGGTCGGGCTGCACGGGGAGGAGAAGCATGGGGTCCTCGGGTAGGAGGAGCGGGTAGCTGGTACGTAACTTCCCGCCATCCGGGGCGCCATGTCGATGAGGCTCGGATACCCATTCGAGACCTCAATGATGACGCGTATTTCGAGCACAGCTGTCGCTTTGCGATCGAGGCGGAACGGCTCGGCTCGACCAATCTTTGCCCGTAACTTGACGACTGTACGAAAGAACAGTTAGCCACTGGCCACGTAGGAGAGGAGCAAGCGCCCTCGTGGCAACGAAGAAATCGACGACGAACGGCACGACCAACGGGATCACCAGCCGCCGGAGCGATCCGAGCAAGAACGGCAGCCCGCCGGCTCGGCGCTCGAAGCGCGGACGCTCGGAGGAGATGGAGGTGCTCCCGGTCGGGATCGAGGAGGTCGCGCCGCTGCACGATCTCGCGCAGACGCGTTACCTGAACTACGCGCTGTCGGTCATCACGAGCCGCGCGCTCCCCGACGTCCGCGACGGCCTCAAGCCCGTCCAGCGCCGCATCCTCTACGTGATGGGGCAGAAGCGGCTCTTCGCGGACGCGAAGCACCGCAAGTGCGCCACCGTCGTCGGCGACGTGATGGGTGGCTACCACCCGCACGGCGATCAGTCGATCTACGACGCGCTCGTTCGTCTCGCGCAGCCGTTCTCGATGCGCGTGCCGCTCGTCGAGGGCTCCGGCAACTTCGGCTCGCTCGACGGCGACCCGCCGGCGGCGATGCGTTACACGGAGTGCCGCCTCGAGGCGATCAGCGCGGAGCTGCTCCAGGACCTCGATCACCGGACGGTCCACTTCCGCCCGAACTACGACGGCACGAAGTCCGAGCCGATCGTCCTGCCGGCGAAGCTTCCGAACCTCCTCATCAACGGCGCGACGGGCATCGCCGTCGGCATGGCGACGAACATCCCGCCGCACAACCCGGAGGAGGTGTGCGCCGCGGCGATCCGCCTGCTCGATGCGCTGCTCGAGGGCAAGACGCTCAGCTCGCGCGAGCTCGCGCGCACGATCAAGGGCCCGGATTTCCCGACGGGCGGCAAGATCGTCTCGTCGCCCGAGGAGATCAAACGCGTCTACGAGACGGGGCAGGGCAGCCTGAAGGTCCGCGCCACGTGGGAGCCGGGCTCGGTCGGCCGCTCGAGCAAGACGATCTACATCACGAGCATCCCGTACGGGACGAACAAGTCCGTGCTCGTCGAGCGCATCGCGGACATCGTCCTGCAGCGCAAGATGCCGCTCCTCCTCGACGTGAAGGACGTGTCGACGGAGGACGTCCGCATCGAGCTCGAGCTGAAGAAAGAGGCCGACGAGCAGAAGGTGCTCGCGTACCTCTTCAAGAACACGCCGCTGCAGACGAACTTCGCGGTCAACCTCACGTGCCTCGTGCCGACCGAGAACCCCGAGGTCGGACGCCCCGAGCGACTCGATCTCAAGTCGCTGCTCTGGCACTTCCTGAACTTCCGGCTCGAGGTCGTCACCAAGCGCCTGCAGCACGAGCTCGACCAGCTCGGCCGCAGGATGCACATCCTCGAGGGCTTCGCCACGGTCTTCGACGCCCTCGACCAGATCATCAAGATCATCCGCACGTCGGACGGGAAGGCGGACGCCGCGAAGAAGATCATGTCGCGGTTCAAGCTCGACGACGAGCAGACCGACGCGATCCTCGAGCTGAAGCTGTACCGCCTCGCGCGCCTCGAGATCCTCGTCATCCAGGAGGAGCTCAAGCAGAAGAAGAAGCGCGCCTCCGAGATCAAGAAGCTGCTCGCCGAGGAGGGCTCGAAGGGTATCTGGGGCATCGTCCGCGAGGAGCTCGTTTCGCTCCAGGGCAGCTTCGGCAAGGCCGGCAAGCGGCGCACGATCATCGAGGCCGTCGGCGAGGAGGCGACGTTCTCGGAGGAGGAGCTCATCGTCGCCGAGGACAACCACGTCCTTCTCACGCGCGACGGCTGGGTGAAGCGGCAGCGCGAGATCAAGGACCCGGGCGCGACGCGCCTGCGCGAGGGCGATCAGGTGCTCGACGTGGTCGCGGGCTCGACGAAGTCGACCGTGGTCTTCTTCTCGAGCTACGGCACCGCCTACACGTGCCGCATCGCCGACATCCCGGCGACGACCGGCTACGGCGAGCCGATCCAGAAGCTCTTCAAGCTGAAGGACGGCGAGCAAATCGTGGCGATGGCGTCGCTCGACCCGCGTCTCGTCGGCAAGCTCTCCGGCGACGAGGAGCACTTCCCGGAGACGTTCGCGGTCGCCGCGAGCTCCGACGGGCTCGGGCTCACGTTCAGCCTCGAGCCGTTCGTCGAGCCGAGCACGCGCAACGGCCGTCGCTTCGCGCGCCTGTCCGACGGGGCGACGATCGTGGGCGCCGCCGTCGTGAAGGGCCACGAGACGCTCATCGTCGTCTCGAAGAAACGGCGCGCCTTGCTCTGCGACGTCACGGAGGTGAAGTTCCTCGCGTCGGCCGGCAAGGGCGTGAAGCTGATGCAGCTCGCCGACGACGACGCCGTCCTCGCCATCAAGGCCGCGAAGGACGACAGGGACACGCTCACCGTCAAGACGTCGCTCGGCGGCGAGCAGCGCATCAACCCGGGGCGCTACGAGAAGACCGGGCGCGGCGGGAAAGGCCGCGAGGTGATCTCGCGCGGCGCCTTCACCGAGGTCGTGCTCGAGGTGCCGCCGGCGCCGCCGCCGTTCACCACCGAGCGCCCGAGGAGCATCCCGCCGCCGAACTGAGGCCCGCCGCGAGCGCGGCCGAGCGCCGATCACCCGACCGCCGAGGAAGTCGTCACCAGGGAAAGCAGCATGGCCACCGAGTACACCGCAAAAGACATCCAGGTCCTCGAGGGGCTCGAGCCGGTCCGCAAGAGGCCTGGCATGTACATCGGCGGGGTCGGCACCGCCGGCCTGCATCACCTCGTCTGGGAGATCGTCGACAACTCCGTCGACGAGGCGATGAACGGGTACGCGAAGGAGATCACGGTGACGCTCCACAAGGACGGGTCGAGCATCACCGTGACCGACGACGGCCGCGGCATCCCGATCGACAAGCACCCCAAGCACAAGAAGACCGCGCTCGAGATCATCTTCACGACGCTCCACGCCGGCGGAAAGTTCGAAGGCGCCAACTACAAGACCTCGGGCGGTCTCCACGGCGTGGGCGCCTCCGTCGTCAACGCGCTCTCCACGCGGCTCGTGGCCAAGGTCAAGCGCGGCGGCGCCGAGTGGATGATGGAGTTCAAGCGCGGCAGGCCCACCGGCCCGCTGAAGAAGGTCGGCCCCGCGCGCGGCACCGGCACCACGGTCTTCTTCCAGCCCGATCCGACGATCTTCCCGCGCACGGAGTTCGATCCGGCGATCATCCGCGAGCGCCTCGAGATCGCGAGCTTCCTCCACCGCGGCGTGAAGGTGCGCTTCATCGACGAGGCGCGCGGCACCGACGAGACGTTCAAGCACGATCAGGGAATCGTCGACTACCTGAAGAAGGTCGTCACGGAGCGCGGCCAGAGGCCGATCCACGAGATGCCGTTCACCCTGACGAAGGAGAACGGCGCGAAGGTCGAGGTCGCCTTCCAGTGGACGGAGGCGACGGACGAGCACGTTCGCAGTTACGTGAACGGCATCCCGACCGGCTCGGGAGGCACGCACGAGAACGGGCTCCGGAGCGCCGTCGGCAAGGCCGTACGTAACTACATCGAGACGCACAACCTGACGCCGCGCGGCGTGACGATCGCGGCCGAGGACATCCGCGAGGGCTTCTCGTGCGTGCTCAGCGTGTACGTCGCCGAGCCGCAGTTCCAGGGTCAGACGAAGGATCGCCTCAACAACCCGGAGGTGCAGACCTTCGTCGACGGCGCGGTCCGCCCCGCGCTCGAGCAGTGGCTCAACTCCAACCGCAGCGTCGCCGAGCAGATCATCGCGCGCATCGTCCTCGCCGCGCGCGCCCGTGAGGCGTCGCGCGCCGCCTCCGCCGCCGTCTCGCGCAAGACGGCGACGAGCGGCCGTCTCACGCTGCCGGGCAAGCTCAGCGACTGCACGAGCACCCAGCGCGACAAGACGGAGCTGTTCATCGTCGAGGGCGACTCCGCAGGCGGCTCGGCGAAGCAGGGCCGGGACCGCGAGCACCAGGCCGTCCTGCCGCTGCGAGGCAAGGTCCTCAACACGGAGTCCGTCAGCCTCGCGAAGGTCCTCGAGAACAAGGAGCTCGCCGATCTCGTCGTCGCGCTCGGCTGCGGCGTCGGCAAGGACTTCTCCGTCGACAAGCTCCGCTACACGCGCATCATCATCCTGGCGGACGCCGACTCCGACGGCCACCACATCTCGACGCTGCTCCTCACGTTCTTCTACCGGCACATGCCGGAGCTCCTGAAGAGCGGCAAAGTGTACGTGGCCGTCCCGCCGCTCTATCGCATCGACGTCGGCAAGGAGACGTACTGGGCGATCGACGACGCCGACAAGGAGCGGATCCTGAAGAAGGTCGGCAAGGACGAATCGAAGGTGGAGATCACCCGCTTCAAGGGCCTCGGCGAGATGATGCCGAAGGTCCTGTGGGAGACGACGCTCTGCCCGAAGACGCGCCGCCTGCTCCGCGTCGAGATCTCCGACGCGCTCCAGACCGATCGCGTCATCAACGACCTCATGGGGAAGGATCCCGCCGCGCGCTTCCAGTTCATCATGGAGCACGCGCAGGAGGCGGCGGCGATCGATGTGTGACGTAGGAGGCTCCAGGCTCCAGGCTCCAGATCCGGAGCTAGAGGCCGGACCTCGCGAGCCTTCCGGCTCTAGTCTCCCGACAGGCTCGGAATCGAGACTCTCTTGAAACGCTGTTCGAGGGCGGCGGTCCATTCGGAAACGCCGGGGGCCCGCTTTGCGCACGCATACCGAGGTCGCGTCAGCAGGCGATTCAGCCGAAGGACTTACGACTGCCGCCGCCGAGAACTCGCCCTGGAGCCTGGAGCCCGGAGCCTGGAGTCTCTGGAGGACTCCCACCCCTGGAGCCCGGAGCCCGGAGCCCGGGGACTCCGAAGGGCCCCCACCCCTGGAGCCCGGAGCCTGGAGCCCGGAGCCTCCGAAGTACTTCGACCCCTGGAGCCCGGAGCCTCCGAAATGGAGCCCGGAGCCTGGAGCCTGGAGCCTCAGCCAAAGGCTGGACATGTCGCACTTCCATGTCGACGTTACCGACACGTCCGGTCGATGTTTCGTTATTAACAACATTTTCCACCAGTGGCACTCTGGTGGGGTTCTCTCGCGCGCCCGGGGACATGCGGGCGAGGAGGCATCGAAATCGACCCAAACCGAGGAGTTCCGTCATGCGCCGAACGATCTTCGTCTCCAACCGTCTGCCGGTATCCGTACGCACCGAGCGGGGCGAGCTGAAAGTCGTATCGTCCGCCGGTGGTCTCGCGACCGCGCTCTCCAAACCACACGAGACGATGGAGGCCGTGTGGGTCGGTTGGCCAGGCGATGTATCGCGAGCGACGGCGGAGGACATCGCCGGGTTGGATCGATCGCTCGAGGCCATGCGGTGCGTCCCCGTGCACCTCACGCCGAGCGAGGTGGCGCACTACTACGACGGGTTCGCGAACGGCGTCCTCTGGCCGCTCCTCCACTACTTCGTCGACAAGGTCCACCTCGAGGCCGTCGATGACTGGGAGGTGTACCGGGCGGTCAACCGGCGCTTCGCCGAGCGCGTGGCTTCGCTCGTCCGGCCCGGCGACCTCGTCTGGGTGCACGACTACCAGCTCGCGCTCGTGCCCGCGATGTTGCGGCGGCTCGTCCCGAACGTCCGCATCGGCTTCTTCCTCCACGTGCCTTTCCCGTCCGCGGAGGTCTTTGCCGTCCTGCCGTGGCGCGAGCAGATCCTCGACGGCATCGCCGGCGCCGACCTCGTCGGCTTCCACACGGAAGGCTATGCACGGGCGTTCCGACAGGCGTGCGAGGCGCTCCTCGGCGCGCGGGTCGACGACGAGTGGATCGAGATCGGGACGCGCAGGGTCCGCGTCGCCGCGCACCCGATCGGGATCGACGTCGAAGGCTTCGAGCGGATGGCGCGGTCCGAGCAGGTCGCCGCCGAGCTCGAGCGGCTCCGCGCCGGCGCCTCCGGCAAGCGCATCGTCCTCGGCGTGGACCGCCTCGACTACACGAAGGGGATCCCGCGCCGGCTGCTGGCGATGGAGCAGCTCCTCGAGCGGGCGCCCGAGCTGCGCGAGAAGATCCTCTTCGTCCAGGTCGCCGTCCCGACGCGAGAGAAGGTGGAGGCGTACGCGTCGCTCCGCCGCCACGTGAACGAGCTCGTCGGCCGGATCAACGCGCGGTACGGGACGCCGACGTCGAGCCCCGTCAAGCTCCTCTATCGATCGATCCCGATGACGGAGCTCGTGGCGCTCTATCGCGCCGCCGACGTCATGCTCGTGACGCCGCTGCGCGACGGCATGAACCTCGTGGCGAAGGAGTACGTCGCGAGCCGCGTCGACGAGCAAGGCGTCCTCGTGCTCAGCGAGTTCGCAGGCGCGGCCGCGGAGCTGCGCGAGGCGGTCACCGTCAACCCGTACCACCTCGCCGGGATCTCCCAGGCCATCCAGCAGGCGCTCGAGATGAGCCCGGAGGAGCAGCGCCGGCGCATGCGGGTGCTCCGGTCGCGCGTGGCCGATTGCGATGCGCGCTCCTGGGCGCGGGGATTCCTCGACGACCTCGTCACGACGGTCGCGCCGCCGGCGAGCGCGAAGATCTCGTCGTTGCACCTGCTCGCAGCGAACAATTGAAGCCGACGGCGTCCACGTCGGACGTTCCCGTGGCGGAAACGCGCGTCCGAGCGTGCCCGGTGGCGTGTGCGATCAACACGATGGTGTAGGTGCCGCACACTGAGGTACAACGATCGGCGGACATCGAAAGGAAGATGGTCGGATGATCGTTCGGGTCTCGCGCGTGCGCCGGGCGGCGCGTGTCTTCGTCTTCGGCGGTTACGGCGCAGTCGTTCTGGCCTTCGCGGCATGCTCGGATGATTCCGGGAGCGGCCCGAGCGCCGAGGTGAGGAAGTTCTGTCAGGACCTGTTCGCCTCGCCCGCGTTCTCGTGCTGCACCGACGCCGACCGGCAGGAGCGCCAGTTCGCGTCCCGCTATCGGTACGCGTCCGCCGACGACTGCGCAGAGCAGATCTCGCGCGCGCTCGGCGCGAGCGAGGGCCGGCAGCGCTTCGACGGACAGGCTGCCAGCTCGTGCTTGTCGCACCTGTCGTCGCGGCAGTGCGGCGCCACGCCCACCGCCCAGGTACGCCGGGCGGAAGACGAGGCGGGGTGCAACCGCATCCTCTCGGGGCAGCAGGACGAGGGCCAGCAATGCGTCACGAGCGAGGACTGCAAGGTCGGGCTCGTGTGCCCCCCGTCGAAAGACACGGGCATCAGCTCGTGCGTGAAGCCGGCGGGGTTCAACCAGGGGTGCATCGGTCCGAGCACGTCCGTGGATCACCCGCCTTGCGAGCCGGGGCTCACCTGCGTTTTCTTTCAGGAGACGCTGGAGTGTCCGAGCCCGCCGTGCATCGAGTATCGTTGCGTCCCGTTCTCGGAGGAGGGGGAGCCCTGCACCGGCCTCGAGTGCGCCGAGGGCCTGTCGTGCCGTGAGGGCGTATGCAGCAAGGAAGGCCCGACACCTGAGGGTAAAGCGTGTCGGATCACCGAGCATTGCGAGGAGGGCTTCTTCTGCGATCCCGCCCTCGGTCAGTGCGCGCCCCGGAAAAACGCGGGAGAGGAGTGCCGCAACAACGGGAACGCAATCTTCGAGTGTAAGGGTATCTGCAAACAGACATCAGATGGCCCTGGCACGTGCGTGTCGTTCTGCGGTTCGCAGTAATCAGTCGAGGCGGGTTCGAGCGAAGAGCTCGAGCTCGAAACCCGGAAAGACGCTTGCGCCGCGCTGAAATCTGCGCAAAACGAGGCTCCGTTCGATGGAGTTCCTCGACGCGAGCCGCGGGCCCTCACGACGTCGTCGCCTCGTCAGCGCCTTCGCACTGTCTGCGCTGGTCACGCTGACCGGCTGCGACATGCTCAGCGCGCGCTTCCGCGCACGCGAAGGAGTCGACCTGTACAAGTCGGGTTCGTACTCCAGTGCTGCCGCGAAGTTCGACGAAGCGAGCCAGCTCGATCCTTCGCTCCCCGTCCTCGCGCTGAACGCGGGGACCGCGCACCTCGCGCACTTCAGGGCGGTCGGTGGCAAGACGCAGGAGGGGCAGGACGCGGCGGCGAAGGCGATCGCCGCGTACAAGCGGTACCTCGAGCTCCGCCCCGACGACACGCGCGTCAAATCGGCGCTCGTGCAGACGTTCGTCGAGACCGGTCGCTACGAGGACGCCGTCGTCTTCTTCCGTCCGGCGACGGAGAAGAACCCGCCGGACATCGAGGCGCTCAGCACGCTCGCGACCGTCGCCGCGAAGTGTCGGAAGCCCGACGAGGCCGAGCGCTGGCATCGCCGTCGGATCGAGGCGGCGCCCGACAAGGCCGAGGGGTACCTCGCGTACGGCATCTTCCTCTGGCAGGAGCTGCACGATCACGCCGACTGGCCGCACGAGAAGCGCGAAGAGAAGGCGAACGCGGCGATCGAGGCGTTGAAGAAGGCGATCGATCTGCAGCCCGCTGCACCGAACGCGTACACGTACACGAACCTCGTCTACCGAGAGCTCGCCGCGTCCGAGCCCAGCGAGGACGGGAAGCGCAAGCACCTCGAAGAGGCGAACCGCTACTACCAGATGGCCGTCGAGCGCCAGAACAAGGCGGGGTGACATGGCAGCCGAGGCCTTCTCCGTCGCTCGCCCGAGCTGGTTCCGTCGAACGCTGTTCTTCGGATCGATCGGCTTCCACGGTGTCGCCGCCGTCGGGCTCATCATCTACTCGGTCTTCCACGTCGAGGAGCTCCCTCCGCCGGAGATCACGCTGACGTTCTTCAACGCGCCGCCGCCTCCGCCGCCTCCGCCGCCGCCGGCCGGAGCGCAGCAGAAGAAGGCGCCGACGAAGCCGAAGATCGTGCCGGTCAAGAACACGGCGCTGAAGGAGCCCACGCCGCAGCCGAAGGAGGAGCCGAAGGAAGAGCCGAGCAGCGACGGGGCCGGCGAGCCCGGAGGCGTCCCGGGCGGTGTGCCCGGCGGCGTCGCGGGCGGCGTCGTCGGTGGCGTGGTCGGCGCGCCGCCGACGTCCGCGCCGCCTCCTCCTCCGGCCCCGCCGAAGATGGTGCCCAGCTTCGTCTTCGACAAGCAGAGGCTCGCGGCGCCCGATCCTCGTCTCTCGGATCCGTTCAAGGATCGTCACCCGAAGCAGTCGGTCACCGCGACGTACCGCATCTGCGTCGGTTCGAACGGACGCATCACCGAGGTGTCCGTGATTCGAGGCCTCGGCGGGACCGAGGACGACAACATCATTCGGCAGCTTCGCGCCACGTGGCTCTACAAGCCTCAGCCGCTTCCCGTCTGCTCCATCCGCAACTTCGTCTTCAACATCAAGTGAGCACCGACGCCGCTCGGTGTCTCGAGTCGCCAACGGATCACCAGTAGGAAAGGCCGCACAATGCAATCGTTCAACGTGATCGAGATGTGGCACACCATGGCGCCACTCGCGAAGCTGGTGAACATCCTGCTCGCGATTTGCTCGGTCTACTCGCTGTGGGTGATCGTCGACCGCTTCTTCTCGCTCCGCAGCGTGAGGCGCAAGTCGATCCGCTTCGTCCTCCCGCTGCGCGACCTGCTCCGGGCGCGGAACTTCGAGGGCGTGATGCAGCTGTCGTCGACCCAGAACGACAACCCGGTCGCGCGGCTCGTCCACGACGCGTTCCTCGAGTACCGCGAGGGGACGGAGATGGCCCGTGCGCGGGGAGCGGCCGATTCCGACTACGATCCCGTCGAGGCGGTCGAGCGCGTGATCGATCGCACGAAGGAGCGCGAGGTCGCCGATCTCAAGCGCGGCCTCGGTGGGCTCGCGTCGATCTCGTCGGCGGCGCCGTTCATCGGTCTGTTCGGAACCGTCGTCGGCATCATCAACGCGTTCCAGGCGATGGCCGCGACGGGGCAGGGCGGTCTGGGCTCCGTCTCCGCCGGTATCGCCGAGGCGCTCTTCACGACGGCCGTCGGCCTCATGGTCGCGATCCCGGCGGTCATGTCCTTCAACTACTTCTCGACCGTCATCGACCGCTACACGGTCGACATGAACGGCATCGGGTCCGAGCTCGTCTCGTTCATCCTGCGCGAGGGCGCGGCGCCGCCTCCGGCGATGGCGCACCACAGCGCGCACCCGCCGCCCGTGCACCCGTCGGCTCACCCGCCCGCGCCGTCGATGCATCCCTCGCACCCGCCGATGCACAACCCGGCCTCGCTCCCGCCGGGGTACCCGCCGGGCTACCAGCCGCGCTGACGGGCAGGCGCCATGTACCTGGACGGAGGAGCGCAACGAGCGCCGATGGGCTTCGGCTTCGGTCGAGCGGCACCGAACGCCGGACCCGTCGGCCACGCCACGAAGCCGACGAAGCACAAGAAGCGCCGGCGCCTTCACGGCCGACACGCGCCGCAGGCGTCGGGCGACGTCAGATCGGAGATCAACGTCACGCCGCTCGTCGACGTGGTGTTGGTGCTCCTCATCATCTTCATGGTCGTCACGCCGATGCTCCATCGCGGCGTCGAGGTCGAGCTGCCGCGTACGCGGAACCACTCGACGCGGCAGGACACGGGCGAGCACGTCGTCGTCAGCGTCCGGAGCGACGGCGTCTACATCGAGGCGGACAAGGTGGACGTCGAGCAGCTCGCGACCCAGCTCGAGAAGGAGATGAAGAACGGGCCGCGCCCGATCAACGTCCACGCGGACCGCAATCTGAAGTTCGGGGAGGTCCGCAAGGTCCTCGAGCAAATCCACGCGTCGGGTGCGGCGCAAGTGAACATGGAGACGAAGGAAATCAAGGAGTAGCCCATGGCGTTCGGCGGAAGTAACAAGGGAGGGCTCCGTTCGGACATCAACATCACGCCGCTCGTCGACGTGGTGCTCGTGCTCCTCATCATCTTCATGGTGATGACGCCGTCGCTCCTGAAGGAGATCGACGTCAAGGTGCCCGAGAAGGCGGAAGTCGAGACGAACGCGACCCCCTCGAGCACCGAGGAAATCGTCGTCACCATCAATGCGGATGGCCGAATCCAGCTCAATCACGAGCCGATCGACGAAGTGAACCTCGCCGATCGCATCCGCGAGGCGATGGCCGTCCGCACGGAGAAGCGAGTCTTTTTCGAGATTGACGACGACGCGCTCTATGGCGACGCCATGCACGTCATGGACGTATGTCGCGGGGCCGGAGTGAAAACTCTTGGCCTCATGACGAAGTCATTGTAGCGGCGTGTGGAGAAAGCACGCCGATGAACCCTTCCAAGCCTGCACATGAGTGGTTCGGAGGGCGTCGCCGCGGACTCGTGGGCGCGGCGGCCCCGATCCTGAAGCGCGTCGCGCTCGTCGCGATCTTCGCGGGATTGTCGCTCGCGTCCCCGAACATGGCTCGGGCGCAGCAGCAGCCGGCTCCGGCACCGGAGACCACGCAGCCGCAGCCGCCGCCGTCCGGCGAGGCGGGCGAGGCGCCGCAGCAGCCCGCTCCGACGCCCGCGCCGAACGGCGAGCCCGCTCCGGCGCCGACCACGGAGCCCGCGCCGCCCGCCGAGCAGCCGCCTGCCGAGCAGCCGCCCCCCGCGGAGGCTGGCGCTTCCATCGAGACCCGTATCCGTCCGCCGGCGCCGCCGCGCCCGGTCGTGCGCAAGGTGACGACGCCGATCGTCGTGGCCGGGATCATCTCGGGCGTCGCGCTCGGTACTGGCGTCTTCTTCGCGATCGACGCCGTCGGGAAGCACAGCGAGTATCAGAAGAAGCCCGATCACGAGGTCGGCGTCGCCGGTGAGCGCTCCGCGTTCATCGCCGACGTGTCGTTCGGAGTGGCGGCGCTCTTCGGGTTCACCGCGCTCGCGATGTACCTCCTGCCCGACGAGCCCGATCCCGACGCGGCGGCTGCCGCGACGAGCAGCACGACGAAGGGCTCTTCGAAGAAGGCGAGCTGGCTCGGGTCCGCGCTCAAGGGCGAGATCCTGCGGTTCTGACGCGCAGACGAGCAATGAAAAACGAGAACATGCGAAACCGCACGAAGCGTCGGGCGCTCTTCGCGCTCATCCTCGCGGTCGGTCCGGTCGTGACGGCGTGCGAGGCGGTCCTCGATTTCGATCGCACGCCGCTCCAACCGGTGTACGAGGCGGGCGTCGAGGAGGAAGAAGAGGACGAAGAGGACGAGACGCCGGATAGTGGCTCCAACGGCGGCGGCCAGGGCGGAAACGACGCCGGTAGTCGCGACGCTGCTACGGACACCCGCCCGGCGGACACGGGAACGGACGCGGAGAATGGCTGATGCTCTTCCACGACAATGAACCGCCTGCTCACGGCGTTGCACCGAGCTCGACGGAGCCCAGGAGTGCTCGACGTCGGATGATGGCTCGCACGGCGGGCCGCTTCGCGGTGAAGCTCGGCGCGGCGTTGGCCTCGATCCTGTTCTTCGGCGCGTGCGACGTCTTCGAGGGCTACTGGGACCCGGACGAGGAGTTCAACGCCGGAGGGATCGACCCGTACAACTTCCCGCCCGCATATCGGGGGCACAACTGCTTCAGCTCCCTCTGCGTGCGGCAGACGGCGGGCTCGGGGACGTTCACCGAGACCCTCGCGTGGGCCAAGGGTCGGCCGGTCGGTTACTACATGTTCCCGTTCTCGCCGAGCCAGGTGCACACGACGGGCTACTCGCCGCCGTCGGGTGCCTTGTGGCCGGAGGGCGTCGTCGATCCGCTGCGTGTTTCCGGCCCGGGCACCGACTTCCGTCAGAGCTCGGGCAACCCCGTCCCGGTGCCGATGGTCTACAACTTCGACCCGCCGGGGGGCCTCGAGCCGTTCGCGCCGCAGCACAGGTGCAAGGCGCCGGCGAACTACAAGAAGAACGATTTCTGGGACGCGATTCCGCTCAACGAGCAGTGGAACGTCTTCACGTTCCCGCCGGATCGCTTCGCGAGCTTCCCGTTCGCCGCGCTGCCGACCTGGAGCTACCGCCCGGTGGTGGCGGAGGTCCCGGTCACGACGAAGGACTACGACTGCCAGGCCGCGAAGAGCGAAAGGACGCTCCTCAGGCTCGCCGACGAAGGCAAGCTCGACGTGCCGCGCGGTGAGCCCGAGCCCGACAAGCGCTTCGGACGCCTCGGTCTGCCGACGCCCGATCGCTACCTCGCGTGGGCGATCATCGATCCCGGCGCCGCGGTCGTGCGCGTCGGTGAGCGTCCCGACCTGCTCCAGGGCGGGAAGGTCAACGGCATCAGCGTCCAGAAGTACGGCTGGTACGGGCAGTTCATCGTCGCGTACATCGACGGCGGCTACATCCCGGTCGAAGACGGGCCGCGCGTCGGCGGCGCTCCGACGAAGCGAATGCGCCCGATGCGCCTGTACTACCCGCGCTCGCCGGTCATCCGCCGCGGCGCCTCGGCGCCGACGGCCGGCGCGCTCGGGCAGGGCTACGACGTCGTGCAGGCCGATCGCTTCACGGATCCCGAGGAGTACTCGCCCGTCTGCGAGGTCTGGACGTACGAGCTCCCCGGCCCGACGCCTCAGGACGAGCTCCCGAAGGACGAGGCGACGATCATCCAGCTCGCCAACTCGACGCTCGAGCCCGCGCGCACGCCGCAGAGCCCGACGGCGGTCACGCCGAACGTCAACATCGTTCCCCGCTACATCTTCTGCCTGCAAGCGGCGCCTCTGCCGACCGAGGAGTGATGACCGCAGCTCGCCAGCTCGTTGCAGCGGCCTCGAATCGGAGTCCACGACCCACTTCTCTTCTCGCTCGACACATGAACCGGACCGCCAAGCTACGCATCGCTCCCATCATCGCTGCGCTCGTCGCGGGAGCGACCTCCTTCGTCGCGACCACGCGTGATGCCCACGCGGTCGGCCAGGCCGATGGTCGTGTGACCGGTACCGTCATCGAGGCCATGACGCAGGCACCCGTCCCGGGCGCGAGGATCAGCCTCACCGGCGGAAGCGGCGTCAGGAAGTCGACGACGACCGACGAGGAAGGCGCGTTCGAGATCGGCGCCGTGCCGCCCGGCACCTACGAGCTCGTCGTCAGCTACGAGGGCATGAAGCCGATCAAGCGCCGCGTCGTCGTCAACCCGGACGCCGCGACGCCGGTGCACATCGTCTGGTCGGCCGAGGCGACGGAGGAGGAGACGACGGTCGTCGAGGAAGAGCGCCGCCTCACGAACCCGGACTCGCCGCAGACCGGTCTCATCATGTCGATGGACCGACAGAACCGCATGCCGATGGCCCGCCAGTACCAGTCGGTCGCGGCGCAGGTCCCCGGCGTCACGGTCGGCGGCGGCAACCCGAACGTCAAGGGCGCGCGGTCGAGCAGCAACCGCTACCTCGTCAACGGTCTCGACCTCACCGACCCGGTCACGAACACGTTCTCGGCGAACTTCCAGCAGGACGCGCTCGAGACCGTCGAGGTCCGTACCGGCGGCTTCGAGGCCAAGTACAACGCGCTCGGATCGATCGTCGCCGTCCAGTCGAGGCGCGGAACGAACAAGTACCGCGTCACGGCGTCGGCGTATTGGGCGCCGTCCGCCCTCGTCGACTACGAGACGTACGGCCCGCAGGTCTACGACGGCAACAAGCCGTGGGACTACAGCAAGGAGCGGCCGGTGCAGGGTCGCTACGAGCTGAACCTGAACTCCCAGGGCCCGATCATCAAGGACCGGCTCTTCTACAACGTCGGTATCCAGTACCTGCGGTCCAATGCGGCGCAGCCTGCCGGTCCGCCGCGCTTCGTCCAGGCGCCGCCGCGTGTCTTCAAGTCGTACTACATCACGGCGGGCGTCACGTTCGTCCCCGTCGACGTCCACCGCATCCACGCGGAGGTTTTCGCGGACCCCACGACGATCGACTACGAGAACAACGACGGAGCGAGCGCCAACGCGTCGACGCCCTACTCGCAGGCCGGTCGTACGCAGGGCGGTCACCGCGCCACCATCGAGTGGTCGTGGCAGGCGAACAAGCACGTCTCGACGAAGGTCCTGTTCGGCTACAACCAGACGGGTCTCAACGTCGGGCCCCAGGGTCTGCGCGGCATCGCGCCCGGCGACCTCATCAACGGCGTTCCGTACGACTTCCACCGCCCGGCGCACTCGAACCTCGACGACGGCACCGCCTGGTTCAACACCGGCGCGCACGACGTCACGACGCGACGCCGCTACCAGCTCGACGCGTCGGTCACGGCGACCGGCGAGCTCGGAGGTCGCCACGAGGCCGAGTTCGGCGTGCAGACCGCGTTCATCGAGCAGCGGCGCGCCGTCAGCTTCACGGGCGGTACGAGCGGGCCGGACGACATCACGGGCTACGGCGTCTCGTACAGCGACCGCGGCGGCGGTCCGCTCGACCGCGGCCTCTGCGACCTCGACCCGTACGTCAACCCCGGCGTCGTCGACGGCAACTACACCGGCGAGGGCTGCTTCCGCCGGTCGATCGGTCGGAGCTACGCCGCGCACCAGAGCGGAAACATCTTCGGCGTCTACATCCAGGACCGCTACAAGCCGAAGAAGTGGCTGACGATCCTCCCCGGTCTCCGCTGGGACACCGGCACCGTCCGCGCGACGAACAGCGAGGTCTCCGTCACCGCCGGCGGCTTCGGTCCGAGGCTCTCGGTCATCACCGATCTGACGAACGACTCGAAGACGATCGCGCAGGTCTCCTACGGCCGCATGACCGAGATGCCGACCCTCGGCGGCGTGTCGGCTTACGACACCGCGCGGCGCAACATGGTCACGATCGAGCAGTACAACCCCGAGACGCGTCGCTTCGAGTTCTTCGCGACGAGCGGCGGTCCGCAGGGTACGCGCATCCGGTTCGATCGCGTCGCCGCGAGCGCCGACGAGATCCTCCTCTCGCTCCGCCGCGAGCTCGCGAAGGGTGTGCTCGGTCGTGTCGACTACACGTACCGTCACCTCCGCCGCCAGTTCGAGGGTGAGGAGATCAACGCGATCATGGACCCGACCGGCACGAGGACGATCGGCTTCGTGAACGGGATCCCGACGCGCGTGACCCTCTACGGGTTCAGCCCGCGGTCGACGGCCTCGTACTCGGGCGTCGACTTCATCCTCGAGACGCGGTCCGAGAACCTGGAGCTCCAGGGCGGCTACACGCTCTCGCAGTCGTGGGGTACGGCGGCGTCGTATCCGTTCGACAACCCGCGTATGGAGCCCTTCTATCACTCGTACCAGTCGGGCATCGACACGCGGCACCAGATCAAGACCGCCACCACCTACTACTTCCTCGACGGGTTCACGCTCGGTCTGATCATGAACTGGCGGTCCGGCGTCGCCCTCAGCAAGGCGTATCCGACCGCGGAGACCGGCTACACGATCCGCCGTGCGCCGATGGGCTACGAGCCCGGCGCCTACTACAACACGGGGACCGGCAACCCGGGTCAGCTCGGGACGTACAGCGACATCCGCTCGTGGACGACGTTCCGGTCGCCGGACATCTTCACCGTGAACGTCATGCTCACCTACGACTTCTACAAGCTCATCAAGCAGCACGTCGAGCTCCAGCTCCAGGTGAACAACGTGCTCGCGCTCCAGTCGGCGGTGGGCGTCAACGGCAGTGAGGGGAACCCGAACACGACGCAGTTCGGTCTCGCGTCCGGGCGGCAGGGCTTCCGCACCTTCACGCTCGGCGCTCGCTACGAGTTCTAGGAGAATCCGATGCACAAGCGCCTCTCGCTCTTCCGACTGGGGCTCGTCGGGCTCGCCAGCGTCGCTGGCGCCGGCTCGCTCCTCGTCGCTTGGGGATCGCTCGTGGCGTGCGAGTCGCTGAGCGAGACCAGCCCGCTGCCCGACTTCGACGCGGAGCCGATCGACGTCGGCGCCCCTCCGCTCGTGGAAGACGAGGAGGAGCCGACCCCGACGACGCCCGACGCCGGGCCGCCGCCGCCCGCGGGCCGCATCCGCCTGGCGAACCTGCTCCAGGGCCCGAGCGCCGTCGACCTCTGCGTGAAGCAGGATCCCTCCGGGCCGTGGGAAGGGCAGAAGATCACCGTCGATGCTCCGAGCCCCAAGCCGGACGGCCTCAAGTTCGGAGAGGTCTCGGCGCACAACAACCTGCCCGCGGCGGCGGCGGGCACGCGTTACCAGTTCCGGGTCGTTCCGGTCGGCGGCGCGTGTGACGGCGAAGGCGCCACCATCTTCGCGAGCATCCCGTCGACGATCCTCCGCCAGAACGCGGGGCTCACGCTGGTCGCGGTCGGCGTCATCGAGCCGGGCGTCGACGCCGGTGACGCGAACCCGCGCGGCGTCGCGATCAACGACGTTCTCGCGCCGCCCGCGAACGTGACGGCCGTGCGTCTCGTCCACGGGGTGCCCGATCTGCCTGCGGTCGACCTCGTCATCAATGGCGAGACCGTGGTGACCGGTGTGAGGTACGGATCGGCGATCGGCTTCCCGTACACGTCGACGAACGGGTTCGCGACCCTGGCCGCGGGCATTCCTGCGAACGCCACGCTGTCGCTCCGGGCCGGCACGACCGTGCGCAGCTTCACCGTGCCGGAGCGCGTCCGACGCGGCGTCGCCGTGACGGTCTTCGCCGCAGGAAACATCAGCGGCGGCGACCATCGGCTCCAAGTCTTGCTGTGCTCGGATCGAAGCCCGCCGCCTGGCGAGACGCTCGCGAGCTGCACCAAGCTCGACCCTATCGACTGACGCTGCGCCGCCGCTGGGAGAGCTGCCCCGGGCATCGAGAACGAGGGCGCTCTCCGGGCAGGGGGAGCGCGTCCGGTCGAGGGCGGCGCGCGCGGCGCCGTGTGTCGCGCTCGTTGACCGTCCGCTCGGCGGCGCAGAGGGCGCGTCGCAGCGTTTGCAGAAACCCGGAGGATGGGGCATAAGCTGCCCGAAACGGCCTGGCCGCGGCCGGGTCGCCCGACTTCTTTCTTTCGCGAGCTTTGGCGAGAGGCTCGCTCGAGGGGACGCGCAATGTCGAAGATGATCCTGGCCACCGCCCTCGTTCTCGCGACGTCCGGCGCCGCGATCGTGACGGCTTCCGGCTGCTCGACGCAGGACGATCCCGCATCGGAGGAGAAGCTCGGCCGCGTGAGCTCTGCGCTCGAAGACGGCGGAGTGGCGCGCGGCGAGCTCGTGATCAGTCAGGTCTATACCGGCGGCGGCTCTCCCGGCGCGGTGTTCCGTCGCGACTACGTCGTGCTCTTCAATCGGTCGCAGCACACCCTCTCGCTCGATGGGCTCTCGCTCCAGTACGCCGAGGCCACGGCGGACTTCGAGAGCTTCGTGGCGCTCTCGGGGACGATCCCGCCCGGTGGCTATTACCTGGTCGGGCTCGCACAGGGCGCCAGTGGTGCCGACATCCCGACGCCGGACGCCACGGGGGCGATCGGGCTCGCGCTCTCCAACGGCAAGCTCGCGATCGCGCCGGGCGCCACGGCGCTGGGTTGTGGTGGAGTCACCCGCTGCGACAGCAGCAAGGTGATCGATCTCGTCGGCTACGGCGCCGTCACGGACTTCGAGGGCAGCCAGTCGGTGCTCCCGCTCGACGCGACCAAGGCCGCCATCCGCAAGGACGGTGGCTGCACGGACACGAACGAGAACCGCGCGGACTTCACCGTCGACGCGCCGGAGCCGCGCAACTCCGAGACGGAGCCCGCTCCGTGCCCGGCACCTCCGGGACCGGGGAACAGGGACGCGGGGCCGGTTCCGCCGGTCGTGGACCCGCCGCTCGGCGAGGAGCCGCCGTACGACGCGGGCCAGCCGAAGGACGCGGGCAAGATCACGCCGAGCGGCGGCTCCGAGCCGTCGGAGTGCTCGATGGGCCGCGCATACGGCAGGAGCCCCGGCGCGGCGCTCGCCGTCGTCCTCGGCGTCGGGCTCGCGCTGTCCGTCCGCCGGCGGCGCGCGCGGTCCTGAGCCGGAGACGGGGAGCTTCGGGGAGACACGGGTCGACAGGGAGACAGGGAGCCCGCAGGAGATGCTTCGCATTTCCTGCGGAAAGGGGAGTCTCCCTGCCGACTTGCAGCGCTTCGCGCGACTGCGGTCGCGTTCCGACCCGAGGACTTCGACGAAGAACAACACACCCCATCGGCGTCGTCGCATCGCGTGATCGCAGCTCGATGCGACCTGCGGACATCGACGAAGACACGGCTCGACCGGCTGTCGTTGGTCGACGCCGTCCGTAGCCACTGCAGTGGGAAGCGTGGTCGTGTGCCGTGCAGCTCGTGACTGTGCGGGGTGCCGGCGAGTTGACGATGTGAGCTGCGGCATGTAGGCATTCGGCCATGCGCGTGACCTCGCTCTCTACCGTGCTCCTCCTGGCTGCTGCCGGCTTCGGCTATGCGTGCTCGTCGAACCCGCCTCCGGCTGCGCCGGCGAGCGGCGGCGAGACGGCAACGCCGACGAGCGGCGACGAGACGGGGGCGCCGCCGACCACGAAGGCGGCACGCCCCGAGCACGGTCCGGGTTCCGGCAAGGGCGAGGGCCCCGGCAACCGGGACGGCAAGGGACCGGGCAACTCCGATCACACGGGCCCTGGCCCGGGCCTCGGTCAAAGGAAGGGCGCCGGCCCCGGCAACTCCGACGGCAAGGGCCCCGGCACCGGCAACCACCGCGGCCCGCACTCGGACGCGGCCGACGCCGGCACCTGATCGCTCCCTCACGCGCTCCCGCGTCTCGCCGACGCGTGCCACCCACGGTGCACGCCGGTGATGCGCCTGATGCTGCGCAGTGGCCGGAAGGCGAGTGAAGCCGCGGGCTCTCTCGAGGTCGCGGTGAAGGGAGGCCCGCGTTCAAGAGAGGGCTGCAGTAAAGACGGCGTTGATGTCTCGTCAGACTACGCCGTCGAGCAAAGCGCCTCCCGTCGATGGTTGTCGGTAGGGACCCGGCCGGCTGTTGCGCGAGGCGTTGCAGGTCGCGAGGGAGGCTCCCTTTTCCGCAGGAAATGCGAAAGCATTTCCTGCGGTCTCCCGGCCTCCCTGTCTCACGCGACCGCGGCCTCGGTCTCGCCCTTGGCAGGCTTGCCGGCCTTCGCGGCCTCGCTGACCTTGACGCTGACGAGTCGAGACACGCCGGGCTCGCCCATCGTGACGCCGTGGAGGATGTCGACCATCTGCATGGTCTTCTTGATGTGCGTGATGAGGATGAACTGCGAGCGATCGGTCATCTCGCGGATCGCTTCGCAGTAGCGGCCCACGTTCGCCTCGTCGAGCGGCGCGTCGACCTCGTCGAGGATGCAGAACGGCGACGGGCGCGTGCGGAAGATCGCGAAGATCAGCGAGACCGCGGTGAGCGCCTTCTCGCCGCCGCTCATCAGCTCGATGCTCGCGAGCTTCTTGCCCGGCGGCTGCGCGACGATGTCGATGCCGGTCTCGAGCATGTCCTCCGGGTTGGTGAGGCGCAGCTCGGCGCGGCCGCCGCGGAACATCTTCGGGAAGAGCTGCTGGAACGTCTGGTTGACGCTGTTGAACGTCTCCGTGAAGAGCTTCTTGCTCTCCCGGTTCATCTGCTGGATGGCGCGCTCGAGGTCGGCGAGCGCCTTGTCGAGGTCGGCCTTCTGCGTCGTGTAGAAGGCGTACCGCTTCTCCGCCTCCTCGTGCTCGCGCATGGCGTCGAGGTTGACGGAGCCCATGCGGTCGATGAGCCCGGTGAGCTCCGCGATGCGCGCCCGGGTCTCTGCGTCCGGCGGCGGCCGGAGGTGGTAGTCGCCGACGACGCGCGGGAGCTCGAGCCCTCGGAACTTCTCGCGCACGCCCGTGAGCAGGTGCTCCATCGCGAGCTGCCGCTCGCGGAGCGCCATCTCGTGCTGCGTGAGCGCGGCGCGGGTCTCCTCCGCTCGCGTGCGGAGGTCCTTGAGCCCCGCCTCGCGCTCCTGGAGGCTCGCGCGAACGGCCTCGAACGCCGCGCGTGCCTCGGCGAGCGCGTCTTGCGCTCTCCGGGCCGCGTCGACCGCGTCGGCCAGCCGCTCCTTGTGCTTCACGAGCAGCGCAGCGGTCTCGCCGAAGTCCCGGGCACCTTCGCAGAGCTCTCCGTCGAGACGCCGCGCGCGCTCCGACAGCTCCGCCTCGCTGCGCGACAAGCGCTGGACGGTCTCGCGCGCGGCGGCGAGCTTCTCGCGCGCGCCGGCGAGGGCGACCTTGCGCTCCATCACCAGCTCCTGCTGCGCCTTCATCCGCTCGCGCCACTCGGCGGCGCGGGTCTCGGCCTCGACGATGGTCGCCTCGATCGAGGCGAGCTCTTCGCGTGCCTTGTCGAGGGTCTCCTGCGTCGCCGCGCGCTCGGCGTCGGCCTCGGCGATGCTCCGGCGTAGCTCGTCGAGCTCGGCGGAGAGCGCCTCGATCTGCTTCTCGTGCTGGGCCGCCTCGGCCTCGGCGTTCTTGAGATCCTTCTCCGCGTGGACGAGGGCGAGCTCGCTCTGGTGCGCCTGCTGGCGCGCGCGCTCGAGGGCGCCCTGCGTCTCGCCGATCTGCGTGCGGAGCGCGTTGTGCGCCGCGAGCCTCTCTTCGACGAGCGCCTCGAGGCGCGCGACCTCGTCGCCGAGCTCGCGCATCTCGCGCCGCATGTCGAGCATGTGCGCGACCGCCTCTTCGCCGGTGCCGCCGGAGACGCGCCCGTCGAGGTGGAAGACGGTGCCGTCACGCGTGACGATGGGCCCGTCGATGCCGACCCACTCGTCGCGAATGCGGCGCGCAGTGGCGACGTCGTCGACGGCGATCGCGTTGCCGACGACCGCGCGCACGAGCGGCTCGTCCTCGGGAGCGAAGCGGAGGAAGTCGATCAGGCGGCCGATGACGCCCTGCTCGCGGGGGAGGGGACCGCAGCGGCCCGCGACGAACGGCGGGTGGCGCGGAATGACCGTCGCACGTCCTTTGCGGTTGGCCGCGAGATCCGCGAGGAGGTCCACGCCGCGCTCGAGGTCGTCGACGACCACGTCCTGCAAGTGGCTGCCGAGCAGGCCTGCGAGCGCGCCCGTGAGATTGGCCGGCGCCTCGATGCGATCGGCGAGCAGACCCGCGAGCGTCGCGTCCTTCGTCTCGACGAGGGCCTTCGCGCCGGCGCCGACGCCCTCGTGACGGGCGTGCATCTCCGAGAGCGCGTGGAGGCGCGAGCGCTTCTTGCTCGCCTCGGCCTTCGCCTCCTCGAGCGCTTGCTCGCTCTCCGCGATGGCGCTCCGCAGCTCGACGAGCCGCTCCTCCATCTGCGCCTTCTCTTCGGCGCTCGTGACCTTGCCGGTGCGGAGGTCCTCGATCGCGAGGGCGAGCTGCTCGAGCCGACCGCGGAGCTCGAGGAGGTTGCCTTCGTGCTGCTCGCGCTCCCGGACGAGCTTCTCCTCACGTGCGAGGAGCTCGTCCTTGCGGCGGGCCTCGCTCTGGAGCTTCGCCTCGGATGCGGCGATCGCCTGCTGCGCCCGGCTCATCGCCTGCCGCAGCTCGACGACCTCGCGCTCTGCGTCTTGGTACGACCCGTTGAGCTCTTCGAGGCGCGCCTCCTCCTGCGCGACGGCGTTCGCGACGCCGGTCTCGCCCTCTTCGAGGATCGCGACGTCCGCCGCGACGGCGTCGCGCTCCGTCGCGAGCGCGGCGGCCTGCTGCGAGATCTCCGCGAGCTCGCCCTCGGCCTGCGTGGCGCGTCGCCGGAGGCCTTCGAGGCGGTCCTTCGCGCGCTCGATCGCCGCCTCCTCCGCGCGAACCTCGTTGTCCGCGGCGAAGGCCGCCGCGTTCGCCTCCTCGAGCCTGCCCTCCGCGGCGTGCGCTTCGAGCCGGGCGCTCTCGAGCTCGGCCTCGGCCGCTGCGAGGCTCTCGCGCGCTTGCTCGGCCTCGACGCCGAGGCGCTCGACCTCGCCGTGCTCGAGCATGATCCATCCGCGCAGCTCGAGGTACTTGTGCGACGCCTCGTGGAGCTGGAGGTCTTCGAGCTCGTTGCGGTAGCTGATGTAACGCTCGGCCTTCGCGGCCTGCCGCTTGAGCGAGCCGAGGTTGCGCTCGATCTCCGCGATGATGTCGCCCACGCGCAGCAGGTTCTGCTGCGTGAGCTCCATCTTGCGCTCGGCCTGCTTCTTCCGGCTCTTGAACTTGGTGATGCCGGCGGCCTCTTCGATCAGGAGGCGCCGATCCTCGGGCTTCGCGCTGACGATGAGGCCGATCTTGCCCTGCTCGACGATCGAGTAGGCCTTCGTGCCGACGCCGGTGCCGAGGAACAGGTCGGTGATGTCCTTCAGGCGGACGGGCGTCTTGTTGATCAGGTACTCGCTGTCTCCGTTGCGATGGAGCCGGCGGGTGACGGCGATCTCGGGGTAGTCCCTGTACTCGAGGGGGACGTCGGACGGATCGTCGTTGTCGAAGGTGAGGGTGACCTCGGCGAAGTCGGCCGGCGGGCGCGACTCGGAGCCGTTGAAGATCACGTCCTCCATGCTCCGGCCGCGGAGGTGCTTGGCGCTCTGCTCGCCCATGCACCAGCGGATGGCGTCGACGATGTTCGACTTGCCGCATCCGTTGGGCCCGACGATGCCCATGACCGCGTGCTCGAAGTTCACGACCGTGCGATCGACGAACGACTTGAACCCGCACAGCTCGAGGCGCTTGATCTTCATCTACGCGGATCCTCCAAACCTTCTCGCGACGGGGTCCTGCTCCCCGAACCCCGGTCGCTCGGCGCGCGCTCCCGGCGCCGCCCGGAAAGCTCCGGGCGGAGTGCCGAAACGTCGTCGCTCGAGCCGTCAACGTCGCGCCTCACCTCGGGCGCGCACGTACCGCGCCGCTCGCGACGGCGCCAGTCGGGGGCCTTCGAGTTGTGCCCAACTTCTGCGACCAACCCTGTGGATAAATTGGCCATAGAAAGGACGTCATGTCACTTCACATAACGTCATTGTTCAGTGGTTACGCCTGAACGTCCGCGCACGCAAGCAGGAAAAATGTGTTCAGCGATTTTTCACGTGAAAACCGTGACTTAGGTGCGCGAGGGGTGCGGCGCCCGACCGCCGGCGCCCGCAAGTTTCCTTCGTTCTTCGATAAGTGCGAGCCGCACCCCTTGACTTGACCGCGGTCGAAGGCCACTTGTGCCGCAACGAAGATGCCCACCTACGAGTACGCCTGCACGGATTGCCAGCACCACTGGGAGGAGATTCAGAAGATCTCGGAGGACCCGATCCAGGTCTGCCCCAAGTGCAAGAAGTCGACGGCGAAGCGCCAGATCAGCGGCGGCAATTTCATTCTCAAGGGGGGTGGTTGGTACGCAGACCTCTACTCGTCGGTCCCGAAGAAGTCGGACTCGAACGGGTCGAGCGACTCGAGCTCCAACGGGTCGAGCGCCAAGTCGGATTCCAACGGGAGCTCGTCTAGCTCGTCGAGCTCTTCTTCGAGCTCGTCGTCTTCTTCCTCGTCTTCGTCGGCTTCGTCTTCGGCGAAGTGATCGCCTGCCGAGGAGCGTCGACGCCGAAAACGAGCGCGCGTGCCTCGTCGACGCTGACGCCGAGGACCGCAGCGACACGCGCGTAGACGACGTCCATCAGGCGTCCGCGCGACGGGGCCGCGATCCGATCGAGCTCGTCCGCGAACGCGCGGGCGTCTGCGCCGCGCGGCATCGTCGGGAGCGCATCGACGAATGCGGCACGGAGCGCGGCGTCGACGTGCTTGCGTCCGCGGAGCCATCGCTTGGCGGCGAGCGCGCCACGCGCGAAGCGGTGGAAGTGGACCTGAGCCTCCATCCACGGCGCGCGTCGCGAGGGATCGCGCTCGGCCGACGCGAGCGCATCGATGCGCTCGACGATCACCTCGAGCGGCAGCGTGTCGATCTCGCGCAGCGCTCCGGGAAACTCCTCGGCGAGCCGCACGAGCCTGCGTCGCGGGTCGCGCTCGACGTGCCGGCCCGTACGCGCCCGCTCGTGCTCGCGACGGAGCGCCAAGATGCGCTCGTATTTGCGCCGGAGGCTGCCGAGCTCGCGCGAGGAGGTCAAAGGGGCGACGGTTCGTGGGAAGGCTTCGAACGAAGCCGGACGAGAAACGGGGGGGCCATCCCCGTCATAACGCAATCATCGCGCGCGGCGCGACCGTTCGAAGGCGAAGACCCGAAGAGGGGAAGGCCTTGGTGCTATTCTGATGAGACACATGAGCGACAAGCGCCGCGAAGTCGACGAGCTCCGCCAAGAGATCTCCAAGATCGACGCTCAGCTCCTCGCTGCGCTCGAGAGGCGGGGAAAGCTCTCGAAGCGCATCGGAGAGCTCAAGAGGTCGATGACCACGCCGCCGGCCCTGCCGGACCGCGGCCAGATCGAGGAGCTCGTCGCGAAGTCGTCCGGCGACATCCCGCACGCGGCGCTCCGCGAGATCTTCCGAGAGATCTTCGCTACCTGCTTCTCGCTCGAGCAGCCCGTCGTCATCTCTTACTGCGGTCTCGACGGAGGCTTCGCCCACGCCGCCGCTCGCAGCCGCTTCGGCGTCGCGGCCGAGTACCTGAGCACCGACACGGTCGCCGCGGCGATCGACGAGGTCAGCCGGCAGCGCGCCACCTACGCGGTCGTGCCGTTCGAGACGCGGGCCGACGGTCTGCTCAGCTCCACGATCGCGGCGCTCACCGAGAGCGACATGAAGATCGTCGGCGCGTTCGAGTTCGTCGTGAACCTCCAGCTCGCGAGCAAAGCGTCGAGCTTCGCGGAGATCGAGAAGGTCTACGCGATCGCGAAGGACCGCGCGCATTGCCAGCGCTTCCTCAGCACGGAGCTCCCGGGCGCGCAGGTGCTCGACGTGAAGACGCCGCTCGGCGCCTGTCAGCTCGCCGCTTCCGATCCGCGAGCCGCCGCGCTCGTGCACGAAGGGTTCACCGCCGAGTTCTCGCTCGAGATCATCAAGCGCAACGTGCGCGACGACGGTGACGAGCGCGTCCGCTACGCCATCGTCGGCAACCGACCGTCGAGCCGGACCGGAAACGATTTCACGGGCCTCGTCTTCGCCGTGAACGACTCCCCGGGCGCCCTGCACGAGATCCTGAAGCAGTTCGCCGATCGAGGCGTCAACCTCACGAAGATCCAGTCGAGGCCGACCCCGGGCGAGAGCTGGCAGTACCTCTTCTTCGTGGAGGTCCAGGGCCACGCGACCGACCGCGCGATCGTCGGCGCGATCGAGGAGGTCCGGCGGCTGTCGAAGTTCTTCAAGGTGTTGGGGTCGTATCAGCTGACCTGACGGGGAAGGCTCCAGGTTGGGCGGCCTGACGCGCGCGTGAACGTGGGCGGCATGCGCGCTTTCGGATGTCCTTGGTCGCGGTGTGCGCGAACAAGCGGTCCCGCTCTTCGAAACGGTCGCTCGAAGTCTGGCCCCGAAATCCGGAGCCCGGAGCCTGGAGCCTGGAGCCTCCTGTTGTTACCCTCCCGCGCGCATGAAGCGCGGTCTCTCGATCCTCTTCTTCCTCGTCTCCCTCGTCCTCTGCCTCGTCGCGTGCGGTGGTGGCGACAAGGGGCCTGCCAAGGCGCCCGAGGCGGACACCAGCATGGACGATGCGTTCGCCTTGTTGCCGGGGGACGCGATCGCATTGGGCACCATCGACGCGCGCGCGTTCTTCGGCAGCCAGACGTTCGGTGCGGAGCTCGCGAAGCTCGTCGAGAAGTACCTGCCGCTCGGGCCCGAGGCGGGCTTCCAGGCTTCGCGCGACGTCGATCGCGTGACGTGGGCGAGCTACGGGTATCAGGGCTTCGACGCCGCGGCGATCATCGTGGGGCGATTCGACGAGGCGAAGATCAAGGAGGTCGCCGCTCGGCAGACGCCGACGAGCAACGGGGGCACGCTCGTCGTCTCGCAGTATGCCGGTCGGGACGTGTACACGGTGAACAACGTCGGGTTCACGATCCTGTCGCCGACGAAGGTCGTCGCCGGGTCCGAGAGCGGCATCCGCCGGGTGCTCGAGCGGATCCAGGACCGCCGCGTGAAGCGGGACATCGCGAAGTGGATGATCGAGACCGTGGAGACGCCCGGCGCGGCGGCGGCGGTCGCGGCCGACTTCGCCACGCACCCGATGCCCGCCGAGATCACGCGTCAGATCCCGGTGCCGTTCATCCAGCAGACGAAGGCCATCCGCCTCCTCGTCTCGTTCAAGGAGCCGGGCCTCCAGACCGCGGGCAGCTTCACGTACGCCGATCCGCAGACGGCACAGACGTCCTCGGAGCAGATCAAGCAGGCCGCCACGATGAGCAAGTGGCTCACGCTCATCGGGATCAAGATCCAGAACGTCGACGTGCAGGTGGAGAACCAGGACGTGCAGGTGAAGCTCGAGGTCGACGACCAGTCGCTCCGCCAGATGCTCACGCAAGCGCCTCAGTGGCTCGGGCAGTGAGACGGGGAGTCTCCACCGGCCGGCATCCACAAAGAGAACGTCGACGTTCGATCCAAACCTCTCGACGACCTCGTCCGCGCAAGCGCTCTGCGATCGGCACCGGTCATTGCGATCTCGTCCCACGGCGGACGTCCACCCAGAAAGCGGCGACGTTCGCAACACACATCGCGTCGTCGGTCGGAGACAGACGAGCGAGCGCGAGGCGTCACTCCTGAGAAGGTCGCACGTGGGAACGAGGGCACGGTTGCGCCGAGCGTTGCAGTGCGGAAGAGAGACTTCTCCTCCTCGTCTCCGCCTCGTGAGCGAGGCGCGCTATCGTCTCTCCTTGGAGGGAGAGGGAGGCGTCATGCGCGGAGCGGGTGTCTTCGTCGGCTTGGCCGGGGTGATCCTCGGCGTCGCCTGGGGATGTGGCGGTGGCGACGACGATGCGTCGGGTGGGGCGTCGAGCGGGGCGGACGGGAGCAGCGGAGGATCGTCCGGGTCGAGCGGGACGGGCGGACCAGACGACGGCGGGCCGACGGTGCCTCCGCGCGCGACATGCGCTGCCGCAGGCGGAAGCGGCGCGCCGGCGGCGCCCGTTCTCCTTCGGAAGCTCGGTCAGAGCACGGGTGAAGGGTGGCTCGCGTCGCCCGCGATTGCGGACCTCGACGGCGATGGCAAGCCCGAGATCGTCGCGGCGCGCGGCGGGAGCGTGGTCGTGTGGCGATCGGACGGAACGCGCGCGTTCGCGTTCGACACCGGCAAGGACCGCATTTGGGCGAGCCCCGTCGTCGGCGACTTCACCGGAGACGCGAAGCTCGAGATCGGCGTCGCCGCGCGCGACTCGGCGTGGCTCGTCGATGCATCGGGGAAGGCCCTGCCCGGATTCCCGAAGCAATGGGGGACGGAGACGCGCACGCTCGCGGCGGGAGACGTCGATGGTGACGGCGCGCTCGATCTCGTCGTCGGCGTCCGGCACCGCAGCGGCGACTCGACGGACATCGTGAACGCGTACCGCGCCGACGGAGCCGCGGTGCCCGGGTTCCCGCCGGTCGCGAGCGGAGTCTCGGGATGCGACCCGGGCCCGTGCTACTTCGCCGGCCTGTACGATCAGAACCTCGCGATCGGCGACCTCGACGGCGACGGCAAGCAGGACCTCGTCCTGCCGCACGACAACGCGTACGCGAGCTTCTTCAAAGGGACCGGCGCCGCGTTCGACTCCGCGCCCATCTATCGGAAGCGGCCGAAGACGCCCGGCGTGCGCTACCTGCATTCGCTCGATCAGGCGATGCAGGGATTCGCCGACGACGAGCAGACCGAGAACCAGGCTCACTTCACGAACACGCCGCCGGCGATCGCCGACGTCGACGGGGACGGCAAGCCCGACATCGTCATGGTGGGCAGCGTCCAGAACGCGGCACAGTCCGACCGCAAGCGCGGCGTCGCGCTCTGGGTCGTGGGACACGACGCCTCGCGGCGGCCGGGATGGGAGGAGCCGTTCCACGTGCCCGAGTACGTCATGGGCCTCGGCGACGGGTTCAACCCGGACCTCGAGGGCCAGGCCGCGCCGGGCGCCGGCAACCTCGTCGGGCTCACGAACCAGGTGACGATCGCGGACGTCGACCCGAACAAGCCCGGGCTCGAGATGATCTTCGCGGGCTTCGACGGGAAGATTCACGCGGTCGCCGCGGACAAGACCGAGCTCTGGTCGACGCCGTACGCGACGGACGGGCGCGCGCTCACGGCGGGCCTCGTCGTCGCGGATCTGTCGGCCGACGGCGTGCCCGAGATCGTCTTCGCGACGTACACGCCCGATCAGGGAAAGGGAGCGCTCTACGTCCTGTCCGCGACGGGACAGGTGCTCCACACGGTTCCGCTCCCGGGACGAGGATCGATGGCCGTCCCGACGATCGGCGACGCGGACGGCGACGGCACGCTCGACATCGTCGTGTCGCTGAAGGATCACGGAGAGGCGAGGGAAGGCGTCTACGTCTTCCAGGTGCCGGGCTCGAAGCCGAACTGCCTCCTCTGGCCGACCGGACGCGCGAACGCCCTCCGCAACGGTTGGGTGCGCTGATCGAGCGCCGCAGCTTCGTGCGGTCGAGCGCGCGCCCGAGCGGGAGCGGGCGAACGCAGGCTCCTCCGCTCGCGCTGGTCGCGGGCGCCGTACTCGCGTAAACCTCCCTGCCGTGACCACCCTCGTCGTCCATCCCCTCGGCGGCGCGCCGCTCACCGGCAGCGTGCCCGTTCCGAGCGACAAGAGCATCGGCCATCGCGCGCTCCTCTTCGCGTCGCTCTGCGAAGGCACCTCGGAGATCCGGAGCTTCTCCCATGGGGAGGACAACGTCTCGACCGCCAACGCGATGCGCGCGATGGGGGCGGTCATCGAGGACGTCGATGCGACGACGCTGAGGGTGAAGGGGACGGGCCTCTTCGGACTGCGCGCTCCGTCGGCGCCGCTCGACTGCGGCAACTCCGGGACGACGATGCGCCTGCTCACCGGGCTCCTCGCCGCCCAGATCTTCCGAGCGACGCTCGTGGGCGACGCCACGCTCTCCCGACGTCCGATGATGCGCGTCGTCGGGCCGCTCCGCGCGCGCGGCGCCGTCATCGAAGGGACGCCGCACCCGAAGAAGGAGGGCGAGCTCACCGCGCCGCTCGTCGTCGGGCCGCTGCCTCCCGGCAAGGAGCTCGGCGAGCTCGAGTACGAGAGCCCCGTCGCGAGCGCTCAGGTGAAGAGCGCCATCCTGCTCTCGGGTCTCTACGCGCACGGCACGACGTGGTTCAAGGAGCCCACGCTGTCGCGCGATCACACCGAGCGGATGATGCATGCCCTCGGCGTGCCGCTGAAATCGGTGGGCGCCGCCGTGCAGCTCGATCCCGCGGGATGGAGCGGGAGGATGGAAGGCTTTTCGATCGACATCCCCGGTGACATCTCGGCGGCCGCCTTCCTCCTCGTCGCGGCGCAGATCTCGCCCGGCTCTCGCGTCACCGTTCGCCGCGTCGGCGTGAACCCGACGCGTACGGGCCTGCTCGAGATCGCGCGCCACATGGGCGCCGGGCTCGAGGTGGTCCCGCAGGGCGAGCAAGCCGGCGAGCCCATCGCCGAGATCACGGCGTGGTACCAGCCGCTCCGCGGCATGCCCGTCGGAGGGGAGCTCGTCCCGCGTGCGATCGACGAGATCCCGATCGCATGCGCGCTGGCGGCGCGTGCGCACGGGACGACGACCATCCGCGACGCCGAGGAGCTCCGCGTGAAGGAGAGCGATCGCATCGCCACGATGGCTCACGTGCTGCGCGCGTTCGGCGTCCAGTGCGAGGAGCTGCCGGACGGCCTCGTCATCGAGGGACGCGAGGGGCCGCTCGAGCCTGCGGTCGTCGACAGCCGCGGCGATCACCGCATCGCGATGACCGCGGCCGTCCTGGGCCTGCACGGACGCGAGCCGACGCGGATCACCGACTGCGACTGCATCGCCACGAGCTTCCCGCGGTTCGTCGGAACGCTGCGTGCGCTCGGCGCGCGCATCGACGTGGAGCGCTGATCTTCGGCGGCGGTCGCCCCGAGACGAACGACGTGGTAGAACCGGCGTGCCCGAAGGCCAAGCCCATGAGCGAGCGGAAGCGACCCATCATTGCGATCGACGGCCCGGCGGGCGCAGGCAAGAGCACGGTCGCGCGCCGTCTCGCTGCCGAGCTCGGCTACGTGCTCGTCGACACCGGAGCGATGTACCGTGCCGTGGCGCTCGCCGCCACGCGCGCCGGCGTGCCTTGGAACGACGCCGAGCGCGTCGCTGGTCTCGCGCGCGGCATGGTCGCCGCGCGATCGCTCGTGTTCGAGCGTGACGACGAGCTCGGCGTTCGCGTCAAGCTCGCCGGCGAGGACGTCTCGGAGGCGATCCGCACGCCGGACATCGCGCAGGGGGCGAGCACCGTGTCGGCGCACCCCGAGGTGCGGGCGGTGCTGCTCGATCTGCAGCGGCAGGCCGGGCAGGACGGGGGAGTCGTCCTCGAAGGCCGCGACATCGGCACGGTCGTCTTCCCCGACGCCGAGGTGAAGTTCTTCCTCACCGCGAGCCCGGAGGTACGCGCGCGGCGGAGGCACGCGGAGCTCGTCGCGAAGGGACAGAACGTCACCTTCGAGGAGACGCTCGCCGAGGTGAAGGAGCGCGACGCTCGCGACGAGGGACGCGCCGTCGCTCCGCTGCGCAAGGCGGAGGGAGCGATCGTCGTCGACTCGACGTCGATGACGATCGACGAGACCGTGGCGACGATGCTCGCCAAGGTGCGCGAGGTCGCGAAGGGCTGAGAGCCTCGGCCGTGGTGTCGGCGAACGGAGACGGAACGCACGAGCTCGTCGCGAGCCGCCGCTCGCGAGCCTGGGGCCTGGGGCCTGGAGCCTTCCGCCTCGTACTCGTCGCTTTCGTGATCGCCCTGCCGTCGGCAGCGGCGTCTTGTGGTGGCGAGCCGCCGCGCGCGCCGCCGCGGCAGGAGAACGTCGCCCGCTGGTCGGACGTGTTCGAGGGGACGCCGGACATCTTCGCCGTCGTCCGGCCGCAGGCGCTCAAGCGTGACGCCCTCTACGGCTCGTTCTGGCGGGCGCTCATCCGCGCAGCGCAGGCGCGCGGCTTCGCGAGAGGCGCGCGCATGGTCGAGGCCGCGGAGGGAGCCGAGGAGATCATCGTCGGCGTGGACGAGGGCTCCGACGCCGTGCTCGTCCTTCGCTCCGTCCCCGCGAGCCTCGATCCCGAGCGCGTCGTCGACGCCGAAGGTCGGCCGCTCTTCCGCGCGCGTGACGAGCGCGCCAAGGTCGTCGAGTACGAGCTCCTCGACCCGTCCGTCCCGGACGGGGCGCTCTTCGTGCTGCCGGGCCGGACGTGGGTGGGCGCCCTCGGCGACGCACGGGAGCGAGCGCGGCAGGTGTTCGCGACGCCCTCCAATCGCCCGGCGCCCACCGTGGATCCCGAAGGGCTGGTCGTCGTCCGTTTCGCCGGTCCGATCGTCCACGTGCTCGACCGGCACCCGAGGTGGGGAGCGCTGACGAGGAAGCTGTCGAGCGCGACCTTCACGCTGAAGCCCGGCAATGGCGGCCTCGTCGTCGCGCTGCGGTACGAGGAGGCGAGCGCCACCGCGATGGCGGAGATGCAGGCGAAGCAGATCGTCGAGGAGATCGCGAGAGACGACGAGCGGTTCGCCTGGCTGAAGGAGGCGAAGGTGAAGTACGAGGGCGACACCGTCTTCGTCCGCGTCGCCGTCCCGCCGAGGCTGCTCGAGGAGCTCCCGCAGGCCACGGGCGCCGATCTCGGGCTCTGACGGAGAGAGGACGAGCTTCGGCGAACGCGAGGGCCTGCCGCGCCAATGCGCCTCAGCACGGGCCCTCTCCGGCCCCCGTCGGCCGGGGGCCACCGCTCGGCCGCGAGCCCGGGCCGGCCGAGGTCCTTTGACTCCCAAGGGTCGCTGGGCTAAAGCCCCGCTCCCCTCCGAGTACCGCCCGCGTCTGCGAGCGCTGCCTCAGGGGGGAGGAAGGCGTCCGCGCTCTAGCGAAAGTACGTGGACGAAACGAGGTTCAACCACAATCAATGGCTACTGAAACCGTGACTGAAACGAGCGGAGGTGCGGAGACCTTCGCGGCCCTCTTCGAGGCATCCGTCTCCGGCGGCGACTTCGGCAAGGAGGGCGAGATCGTGCAGGGCACCGTCGTGGCGGTGCAGCGCGACAACGTCATCATCGACATCGGTGGCAAGAGCGAGGGCATGATCCCGCTCTCGGAGTTCACCGACGCCACCGGTCAGGTCACCGTCAAGGTGGGTGACCGCATCGACGTCTTCATCGAGAGCCGCGAGAACGACGACGGGCTCGTCACGCTTTCCAAGGAGAAAGCGGACAAGATGAAGGTGTGGGACGAGATCTCGGGCGCGTGCGAGCGCGACGAGCTCATCGAGGGCACCATCAGCCAGCGCGTGAAGGGCGGGCTCAGCGTCACCATCAAGGGCGGCGTGAAGGCCTTCCTCCCTGGCTCGCAGGTCGACCTTCGGCCCATCCGCAACTTGGACAAGCTGATCGGGCAGACCTACCAGTTCAAGGTCATCAAGTTCAACAAGAAGCGCGGCAACATCGTGCTTTCCCGCCGCGTGCTCCTCGAGAAGGAGCGCGACGAGCAGAAGACGAAGACCCTCGAGACCCTCGAGGAGGGCAAGGTCGTCAAGGGCGTCATCAAGAACATCACCGAGTACGGCGCGTTCGTCGACCTCGGTGGCATCGACGGCCTCCTCCACATCACCGACATGTCCTGGGGTCGCGTCAACCACCCCGAGGAGCTCTTCAAGGTCGGTGACGAGGTCACCGTCAAGGTCCTCAAGTACAACCCCGAGACGGAGCGCGTCTCGCTCGGCCTCAAGCAGACCCAGGAGGATCCCTGGAGCCACGCGGAGGAGGCCTTCCCGCCGGGCAAGAAGGTGCACGGCAAGGTCATGTCGATCACCGACTACGGCGCGTTCGTCGAGCTCGAGCCGGGTGTCGAGGGCCTCATCCACGTCAGCGAGATGTCGTGGACGAAGAAGGTCAAGCACCCGTCGAAGCTCCTCGAGGTCGGTCAGGAGATCGACTGCCAGGTCCTCGAGGTCGACGCGAAGGCCAAGCGCATCTCGCTCGGCCTCAAGCAGCTCGAGCCCGATCCGTGGACGCTCTTCACGGAGAAGTACGCGCCGGGCGACAAGATCGCCGGCAAGGTCCGCAGCATCACGGACTACGGCGTCTTCATCGGCATCGAGGAGGGCGTCGACGGCATGGTCCACAAGAGCGACCTGTCGTGGACGGCCAAGGTCAACAACCCGGCCGACCTCCACCGCAAGGGCGACGACGTCGAGGCGATCATCCTCTCGATCAACCACGACGAGAAGAAGGTCTCGCTCGGCATCAAGCAGCTCTGGGACGACCCGTGGCCGACGATCTTCAACGAGTTCCCGCCCGGCAAGGTCGTGGACGCGAAGATCATCTCGGTCGTCGACTACGGCGTCTTCGTCCGCATCCGCGAGGGCGTCGAGGGCCTCATCCCCTCGAACGAGCTCGTCGAGAAGAAGGGCGAGGACGGCAACGTGATCCCGTTCGAGGTGGGCGAGACCATCCAGGCGGAGATCGCGAACGTCGACTCGCAGGATCGCCGCCTCACCCTGTCGATGCGCATCGGCGAGGGCGTGGCCATCCAGACCAAGCCCGAGAAGCGTCCGTCGGTCGCTCCGAAGAAGGAGGAGCCGGCCAAGGCGACCTCGATCGGCGAGCTCATCAAGCAGAAGCTCGGCACCGTCGCGGTCAAGGACGCGAAGCCCGCCGAGGAGCCCGCGGAGGCCAAGGACAAGGACTCCAAGGACAAGGAGTCCAAGGAGTAAGGCGCTCCCGGGACACCGGACGACGATGGCGGCGCTCACCGCGAGGTGGCGCCGCCGTCGGCGTTTTGTGGCCCTGGCACGACCGTGGGCGGTCGGGCGTCGGCTCCGGCCGAGCCCGCCCGGCTCGCGCCTGCCCGAGACGGCTCAGCCGTTCGTCACGGCCCGCTCACCGTGGAGCGAAGGCGTCGTGATCGCAGCCCCGACCGACCGCGCGCTCCTCGAGCGGTTTCTCCTCGGTCGGGCTCGTCTGGCAGACGACCTCTGGTATGGTGCGCGCTCGATGGCGACTCCTCTCTGGGCCCCGTGGCGGATGCCCTACCTCCTGCAATCCGACAAGGCCAAGAGCTCTCGCGGGGGAGGGTGCTTCTTCTGCGATCACCCGGTCGACGTGCCTGCGTACCGCGAGAACCTCGTGGTCATCGTGCAAGAGCACGCGTTCGTCTGTCTGAACCGCTATCCGTTCACGCCGTCGCACCTGCTCGTCGCCCCGCGGCGGCACGTCGGAGACCTCGGAGACCTGACGGAGGAGGAGTACGCGGCCCTCATGGGGCTCTTGCGAGAGAGCACCGTTCGTTTGCGCAAGGCGGTGAGCTGCTCGGCGATGAACGTCGGGTTCAATCTCGGCACCGACGCCGGCGCGGGCGTCGCCGATCACCTCCACGCCCACATCGTGCCGCGATGGCGGGGTGACACGAACTTCATGCCGGTGCTCGCCGACGTGCGCGTGATGCCCGAGTACCTCGACGACGCGTGGCGCCGGCTCTGGGAGGCCTTCGCCGATCTCCCGGGCGACCGGGCGCCCGAGCCGCAGGGACCGCTGAATCTCACGAGCGAGGTCTCGGGATGAACGAGCCGCGGCCTTCCGAGCCGCCGCCTTCTCTCGGCGGGCCGAGGTCGGTGCTCCCGGACGTGGAGCGTGCGGCCAGGAAGCGTCACGCGATCTTCATCGGCGTCACGGCGACCCTGACCATCGCCGTGATCATCGCGGCGCGATCGGTGCTCCTGCCGTTCGTGCTCGCCCTCGTCATCGCGTACCTGCTCACGCCGCTCGTCGCGTGGGTGGAGCGGAAGCGCGTGCCGCGCGCGCTCGCGATCGTGCTCGTGTACGTCGTCGTGCTCGGCTCGATCTACGTCTTCGTCCGAGCCTCGGCGCCGCGGGTCGCGCACGAGCTCGGCGGGCTCCGGCGAGAGCTGCCCGTCATCGCGCGGACGATACGGACCGAGTGGGTCCCCGAGGTGCAGCAGCGCCTCAAGGCGCTGGGCCTCGGGACGGAGCCGCCGCCGCCGAACGATCGCGTGGAGCATTCTCCGGAGGAGGACGTCCCGGCGCTCGTCGCGCGCCAGCGCCCAGACGGCTCGTTCGCCCTGGAGTTCCAGGGACCGATCGCGATCACCCCGGCGAAGGGCGGGGGCTACATCATCGAGCCGGAGAGGGACGCCGCGCCGGAGTCCTTCGATCTCGATCGGCTCGTCGCCGACGTCGCGGGCAAGAGCCTCGCGTACGCGCAGCACAACGCGCTCGAGATCGTGAAGATCGGTCGCGACATCATAGCGGGCGTCAGCCGGTTCTTCTTCGTCTTCGGCCTGACGTTGATGCTCGCGGCGTACATGATCCTGACGCGCGACCGAATCATCGGCTTCTTCGCGTCGCTGGTCCGGCCGAGCAGCCGAGCGTCGTTCCACGCCCTGCTCGCGCGCATCGACCGGGGGCTCTCGGGCGTCGTCCGCGGTCAGATCCTCATCTGCCTCGTCAACGGGGTCCTCAGCGCGATCGGGTTCGCCATCGTGGGGCTCAAGTACTGGCCCGTGCTGGCGCTCATCGCGACCGTCTTCAGCCTCATCCCGATCTTCGGCTCGATCATGAGCTCGATCCCGGCCGTCGCGCTCGGGTTGACCCAGTCGTTCGGCACCGGCGTCTTCGTCCTCCTCTGGATCATCGGGATCCACCAGGTGGAGGCGAACCTGCTCAACCCGAAGATCATGGGGGACGCGGCGAAGATCCACCCGGTGCTCGTGATCTTCTCCCTGCTCGTCGGAGAGCACTTCTTCGGCGTCGTGGGCGCGCTCTTGGCGGTCCCCGTCATGAGCATCACGCAGAGCATCTTCATCCACGTGCGCCAGCGGGTTCAGGCCGCCGACCCGGAGATGGCGAGCGAGCCGGTGGGGAGCATCCACCCGCCGCCGCCGTCCTGAGCCGTACCGCCCGCGCAGCTCAGGGGTTTGCCAGGCGGAGGATCCCGCGGTAGGACGCGCTCGTGGCCAAGAAGGACAACGGAGCCGGCCAGGTCGAGGCCGGCAAGGACGTCGCGGATTCGAACGCCGGCGATGGCGCGCAGGACGCCAAGGCTGAGGTCAAACCTGCGTCGTCGCCGCTCTCGAAGCCGCCGAAGGCGAAGAAGAAGAAGAGCGCTGCGGAGGTCCAGAAGGAGCTCGCGGAGCTCGCCAAGGGCGCCGAGCGGCCGCCGGTGGACCTCAAGAAGATCTACGTCCGCGTGGCGGTCGTCGTCGCGGTCATCTGGCTCATCGCGCTGATGATCCCGGGCGGCGGGTGGATCCCGAAGGCCGTGGCGGGCGTCACCACCGTCGGCGCGCTCGGCCTGATGGTCTGGCTCGATCGCTGGGTGAAGAAGAGCGAGAAGCTCGGCGCGCTCCTGAAGAACGCCGACACGGAGGAGGGCCGCAAACAGGCGCTCGAGAAGCTCGACACCGAGTTCAAGAAGGGCGACACGCAGGCGATCCTCGCGAAGGCGCAGCTCCAGATGCAGGACGACCCGCGCGGCGCCCTCAAGACCCTCGAGTCGATCAACGTCGAAAAGGAGCTCGCCCCCGTCGCGGGACAGGTCCGCGCGATGCGCGCCATGCTGCACCTGACGCTGGGCGAGACGGCGGAGGCGCGCGCGCTCGCCGACAAGCTCGAGCTCGGCAAGCAGCAGGAGCCGAAGACACGCGTCATGTTCGCGACCGTCGCGGGCGAGGCGTGGGCTCGGACCGGCGCCGCCAAGAAGGCGCTCGACACGCTCGAGCTGTTCAACCCGGACGCGCCCGAGCACGCCGAGATGAGGGCGCAGATGTGGCGCGCCCGCGCGTTCGCCTACGCCGCCTTGAACGACACGAAGGGGATCTCGCGCGCGCTCAAGAAGCTCGCGGAGATCAATCCGCACCTGCTCGGGATGTTCCTCCCGCCGCAGAAGAAGATCCACCCGCTCCTCGAGCGCGAGGCGAAGCAGATGGTCATGCGCCTCGGCATCGTGCAGCGCAAGATGGTCCGCCAGAAGATGTGACGGCCGCCGCCGCTTTCGCGACGCGGCGGCGACGTCCGGCGCGTTCGCGGGCGAGCCGTCAGCCGATGCCCGCGAGGTTCGCGCGCGCGAGGGGGCGCAGCGCGACCTCCGGGAGGAGCTCCGCGAAGCTCACGACCGTGGCCTCCGGCAGCTCCGGCTCGAGGAGCTTGCGCATGAAGCGCCGGATGTCCGGCTGCGTGAGGAAGATGGGCGCGCCGCCCTGGGCGGAGGCCTCGGAGCTCGCGCGCTTGAGGGCGGCGACGACGTCGCGCGCTGCGGCGGGCGGGAGCGTGAGGAACGCGCCGGCGGGGGTGCGCTGGATGGCGCGGCGGATCGTGTCCTCGATCGTCGGATCGACGAGGATGACGCCGAGCTGAGGAGCGCCGCGCGTCAGCTTGAACGTGAGCGCGCGTCGGAGCTGCGCTCGCAGGAGCTCCGTCAGCGTCAGCGGGTCCTTCTCCGTCGCGGCGAGCTGCGCGAGCCCCTCGAGGATCGCGCGGAGATCGCGGATCGACACGCGCTCCTCGAGCAAGCGTCGGAGCACGTCGGTGAGCAGGGTCAGAGACACCGGCTTCGGGACGACGTTGCGGACCGTCGCCGGCGCGAACTGCTCGAGCTCGTCGAGGAGCCGCTGCGTCTCCGCGAGTCCGAGGAAGTCCGCCGCACGGCTGCGCAGGAGCTCGGCGGCTTCGTCGGTCACGAGGCGCACCACATCGTCGTCGGGCGCTCCCTCCGGGATGGGCAGGACCTTGGCCGGCACCTCGAAGAGCGAGAGGACGGCGCTCCGGCTCGGGAGGCCCGGGGCGACGCGGACGCGTGGCGCGGGGAGGGGGACGCCGAGCTCGGAGAAGAGCTGCTCGCGGAGCGCGAGGGCGCTCGCGCGAAGGCCGGGCGCCCCGCCCGGCGCGTCGTCGAGCACGCTCGCGAGATCCTCGCTGACCTCGATGCTCCACGGAACGACGAGGGGCACGAAGGCCACCTCGGACCGCCGGCCGGACGGTGGCGCCGGTCGTGGCTCGGTGGCTTCGCGGCGCTGCTCGCGCTCGAGCTGCCGCGCGCGGGCGCGAGCAGCGAGGAAGAGGACGGCCGCGAGGACGAGGAACGGGACGGCCGGCAGACCGGGCACGACGGCGAGCACGAGGACGAAGCCGGACGCGACGCGGAGCGCCTTCGGCATGCCGAAGAGCTGGCTCGCGAGCTCCTGTCCGAGCGGCGTGTCGGGATCCTCGCTCGCGACCCGCGTGACGAGGACGCCTGCGGCCGTCGAGAGGACGAGGGCCGGGATCTGCGAGACGAGCCCGTCGCCGATCGTGAGCAGACCGTAGCGCTTGAGCGCGTCGACGGCCGGCATGCCCTTCTGACCCACGCCGATGACGAGGCCGCCGAGGACGTTGACGACGGTGATCACGAGCGACGCGATGACGTCGCCCTTCACGAACTTCATCGCGCCGTCCATCGACCCGTAGAACTGGCTCTCGCGCGCGAGCAGCCGGCGTCGGCGCCGAGCCTCGTTGCCGTCGATGGCGCCGGAGCGGAGCTCGGCGTCGATCGCCATCTGCTTGCCCGGCATCGCGTCGAGGACGAAGCGCGCGCCGACCTCGGCAACGCGCTCGGAGCCCTTCGCGATGACGATGAATTGGATGATCGTGAGGACGAGGAAGATGACGGCGCCGACGACGTAGTTCCCGCGGACGACGAACTGCCCGAACGCCTGGATGACCTCGCCGGCGTTCGCCTGCAGCAGGATGAGGCGGCTCGACGACACGTTGAGGGCGAGCCGGAAGAGCGTCGTGAGGAGGAGGATCGTCGGGAAGGTGGCGATCGCGAGGGCGTCGGGGACGTAGAGGACGACGAGGAGGATCGCGACCGAGAGCGAGAGGTTCGTCGCGATGAGGACGTCCAAGAGCCACGTCGGCAGCGGGACGATCATCATCGCCACCACCGAGACGACGAGCAGCGCGAGGCCCAGCTCCGCGCCGCCGAGGCCGCGTCCGGTGCGGAGGGCCCCCCCGAGATTGATCGAAGCTCGATTCACCACCACCCCCGTCGAGAAGGTCGGTGGGCCGGAAGGTATCCGAAAGGGGCCTCCGTAGGTGAGGGCAATGGGCATCTCCCCGCCCCGGAAGGACCGGACGGAAGGGGAGCCGCCCCCCGGGCGTTGCCGCGAAACTGGAAGTAACCGGCCGTCGGGACGGTGGGGCGGCAGGGTGCCCCAAATTGTCGATGTGTTGGTCCGACGAGGTCGGTTATCATGCGTACGTTGTCTCGAAGCCCATGGCGATGAGCACTCAGCCTGCCCAGCCACCGTTGCGTCGGACGGGAACCGGCCTCACCGACGTCGGGCGCAAGCGCCAGTCGAACGAGGATGCCTTTCTGTTCGACGACCGTCTCGGTCTCTACATCGTCGGTGACGGTATGGGCGGCCACGCCGCTGGCGAGATCGCCAGTCAGGAGGCCGTGGAGACCGTCTACGGGATGGTCAAGCGCGGCATCGGCAACCTGCACGAGCTGGCCGACCCCATCGTGGAGGAAGACGTCCGCGCCGCGAGCCGACTGATGGAGAGTGCCATCCAGGCGGCGACGTACATCGTCTTCTCGATGGCCGAGATGGACCGCGGCAAGACGGGGATGGGCACGACGCTGAGCGCGCTCCTCATCCTCGGCGAGTACGCGGTGACCGCGCAGGTCGGCGACAGCCGCATCTACCGAATCCACGGCGACTTCGTCGAGCAGCTCACGGAAGACCACACGCTCATCGCGTGGCAGCTCAAGCAGGGCCTCATCACTCCGCAGGAGGCGAAGAAGTCGCCGCACCGGAACGTGATCACGCGCGCCGTCGGCAACAGGGACTACGTCCAGGTCGACACGGGGCTCGTCAAGCTCCACGCCGGCGACCGCTTCCTCCTCTGCAGCGACGGCCTCCACGGCTACCTCCGCGAGTCGGACATCGCTCCGATCGTCGCGCTCAGCGGCGAGAAGGCGGTGAGGAAGTTCATCTCCCTCGCGAACGAGCGCGGCGGCAAGGACAACATCACGGCGGTCCTCGTCGAGATCGACTGAGCGCACCGCGCAGGCGTGACGCTCGAGGCGGGCGGCCGAAGCCGCTCGGGAGGACGCCGTGTGCGCGTCGTCGGGCACGCGGCTGCGGGAAGGCGGGTGCGCGACGGGTCGAGGCTCGGCGTCCGTGACCGGGGAGAGGACGACTCTCGACCTCAGTGCGCACTCGAGGTCTCGATTCGCCGCGGTCGGAGATCCGTCGCGCCCGGGCCAGGGGGCCTCCTCCTCCGGCGGCCGGCGGGACGGGGCGACGACGGAGTCTGCAACAAACTTGGCCTCTTGACCCCGAATTGGCTACGTGAGAACGAGCATTCGCGGTGGCCTCGGCCATCGCGCCCCGCGCACCGACGTCGTGCAGTGCCCAGCGCGGTCACCGGGCTGTGTCTCGTTCGACACGGCGAGGGGTTGCTCTTTCCCTTATTTCCCGCCGATTTCACGCGGCGCGGATCTTGGAGTGCTCCTTCGATGCGGTTCGGCGTTCGCCGAATCGTCCTGGGCCCTCGCGGACCGTCCAGCACGCTGGGCGCGTCCGGTCGGATCGGCGGCCCACTCGCATGGAAAGAAAAGGTGAGTGACGAATGAGCAAGCGGCGCGTGGGGGTGTTGATGGGCGGCACGAGCGCGGAGCGGGAGATCTCGCTGCGCACGGGAGAGGGCGTTGCGCAGGCGCTCGCAGCTCGCGGCCATGACGTCGTGCGCGTGATCCTCGAGGAGGGCAAGCCGGCCGACCGGGCCATCCGCGAGGCCAAGATCGACGTGGCCTTCCTCGCCCTGCACGGCCGTCTCGGCGAGGACGGATGCATCCAGGGGATGCTGGAGATGATGGGCATCCCGTACACCGGCTCGAGCGTCCTCGCGTCGGCGCTGGCGATGGACAAGCTGAAGGCGAAGGAGATGTTCCGCCTCCACAACATCCCGACGCCGCCGTACTACGTCGCTCAGGAGGCGGACCTCCTGGACCTCGAGGAGGTCCACGGCAGCTTCGGCTTCCCCGTCATCGTGAAGCCGCGGTGCGAGGGATCCTCCGTCGGCCTGGCGAAGGCGAACGACCTCGCAGAGCTCCGGCGCGGCCTCGAGGCCGCCCTCGATCACGACCGCTACGCGCTGGTCGAGCGGTTCGTGAAGGCCACCGAGGTGCACGTGGGCATCCTCGACGGGCGGGTGCTCGGCGCCATCGAGGTCGTCCCGAAGCGCGGCCTCTACGACTACACGGCGAAGTACACGCCGGGCGAGACGGACTACGTCCTCCCGCCCCGCATCCCCTCCACGCGCGTGCGTGGGATCCTGAACCTCGCGGAGCGCGCCGCGCGGGCGCTCGGGTGCACCGGCGCCTGCCGCGTCGACCTGCTCGTGACCGAAGGCGAGAACGAGTACGTCCTCGAGGTCAACACGCTGCCGGGGATGACCCCGACCTCGCTCTTGCCGAAGATCGCCGAGCACGCCGGCATCGACTACGGCTCGCTCTGCGAGGCCATCCTCGAGGGCGCCACGCTCCACGCGAGCCGTCCGCAGCGGCGGCGCACGGACGAGCGGCACCAGTCCGGCGTCTCGTTCAGCGAGCGCGATCTCTCGCTCGTGCGCGAGGTCGAGCCGGAGGTGCAGCGGCAGGCCGTCTGACCGCCTTCGCGGGCGACGCCAGCGCCCCGTCGACGCGCGGGGGCGCGCTCAGTCCCGGAAGAGGAGCTTGTTGAGCTCCTCCCAGCGGGCCTCTTCCTCGTCGTCGCGGGCACGGCCCTTGGCCTCCAGGGTGCGATGCTCCGCGTCGAGGACGGCGAACTGCTCGCGCGTCAACATGACGGCGTTGCCACGGCCGAAGTATCCGAAGCGATCACGGTACTCGAGGTAGCGGCTGTGGGTCTCCCGGTCCACGGGGGGACCATAGCGCACAATTCGAATGGCGGGGGTCGCGTGAGCGCCCGTGATACGCTGTCCGTCGGCACCGGTTCGGGCTCAACGGATGTCGGACGAGGATCTGCCACGGCTGCTCGGCGGGCGATACCGCCTGGACGCGACCCTCGGGCACGGGGGCATGGGCGTCGTCTACCGCGGCGTCGACCTCACGATGAAGCGGCCCATCGCCGTCAAGCTCATCCGTCCCGACGGCGTGGAGCAGCTCGACGAGGAGATCGCCGGGCGCTTCCTCCGCGAGGCGAAGAACACGGCGCGCCTCCAGCACGAGCACATCGTCGAGGTCTTCGATCTCGGGCGGACGGAGGAGGGCGGCCTGTACTTCGTCATGGAGCTGCTCGAGGGCGAGTCGCTGTCCGCGCGCTTGCGTCGAGAAGGCGCGCTGTCCCCGGAGACGACGGTCCACATCGGCCGGCAGATCTGCGACGCGCTCCAGGCCGCACATGCGGCGGGGATCGTCCATCGCGATCTCAAGCCCGCGAACGTGATGCTCCTCTCGCGCGCCGGCGACCCCGACTTCGTCAAGGTGCTGGATTTCGGCGTCGCGAAATCGTTCCTCCCGTCGGATCAGGAGACGCAGCTCACCCATACGGGAATGCTCGTCGGAACCGTCGACTACATGGCGCCCGAGCAGATCATGGGCAAGCCGGTCGACGGCCGCACGGACGTCTATTCGCTCGGCGTCGTGCTCTACAAGATGCTGAGCGGGCAGGCCCCGTTCCGCGACACCGGCGTGCCCGCGCTGATCCACGCGCACCTCAACGTGATGCCGAAGCCGCTCATCGAGGTGGTCCCCGGCATCCCGAACGAGCTCGATCGCGTCGTCCTCCGCTGCCTCGCGAAGAACCCCGATCGCCGCTTCGAGTCGATGGCCGAGCTCCGGCGAGCGCTCACGATGGCGCTCATGCCCGACGACGCGAACCTGATCGATCTCGAGTACGGTCGCAACGACGGCGACCCGTACTCGTCCGACGATCAGACGGTCATGGGGCGGCCGTACTCGGCGCGACTGTCGCCGGACGACGCGACGGTCAACGAGGGCCCGCGCGCCCAGCTCCAGTTCGACGACGCGACCATCAAGATCGACCGGCCGCCTCGGCATTCCTCGCATTCTCGAACGGCCGTCGCGCGTCCCGTTCCGTCCGGGCCATCGGGGGCGGGGCCGCTCCCCTCCAAGCCTCCGCCGCCTCCCGCCCCTCCCGTCACGCCGCGGAGCGGGCTCGCGGTCCCGCGCCGGTCCGTCCAGCCGCGCGCCGGCCATGTCCCGGCGGATCCGCGGCGTCTCGAGGCACAACCGGTCTTTCCCGCCGACAGCCCGTCGACGAACCGCGCGCGCCCCGACGACGCCACCCGCGTCGATCGGAACGAGCCGCGGCCGTGCGCGATGTGCCAGACCCTCAACGCGCCGCACGCGCGCGTGTGCGGCGCATGCGGCGTATCGCTGGCCCCCGCCGACCAAGAGGCCTTGCGCGCGCGCGCCCGCGCGACGCGAGGCCCGGGGATCAGTCCCCCGGTCATGCCGGCGGCGCCCTCGAGCGGGTACGAGCTCCCGAACCTCCCGCCCGCGCCGCCGTCGTATCCGTCGAGCGGACCGTACGGCACGCCGTCGCCGATGCACGGCGTGCCCGCGATCCCGTGGGCTCCGCATCCGCCGCCGCCTCCCGCGCCGCCGCCGTCGATGTGGCAGCGCTTCTTGGCGTGGACGGGGCTGCGGGGGAGATGACGGGAAGGCCTCCGGGCTCCAGGCTCCAGGCTCCAGGGATGACGCGAGTGGCCACGAGGTCGCGCGCTCCTCGTCTCTCACTCGGGACGCCTCAGACCCCAGGCCCCTGCAGGGAGGCTCGAGGCTCGCTGTCCGTCTGTTACCAAAATCTGGAGACGGATGCCTGGAGACTGGAGTCCGAAGCCTGATGGCCGTCAGGCTCGGGGGCGGCCGCCCTTCGCGAGCGCGTTGGCTGCCGCGTTCTTTGCGCGGCGCATCGATGCGACGACGTAGCCGATCGCGAGGAGGCCCGCCACGAGGAGGCCGAGGGCAAACCAACGCTTCGTCGTGAAGCCCTCCGTGAGATCGCCGGGGTCGTCGCCGCCGCCGCTTCCGCTGCCTTCGCCACCGCCGGCTCCCGCCGTGCGGCCGCTCCTCGACGCGCCGCCGCCGACGCCGTTCTCGCCGGCGGCGCCGCCGACGCCGCCGACGGAGACCTTCGTGGCGACCGTCGCCTTGTCGCCGCCGACGCCTCCACCACCGCCCCTCTGGCGGGAGCCGCCCGTGCCTCCCGTCGCGCCCGAGCCGCCGCCGGCGCCTTCGGCGCTGCCGGCGACGGTGTCGCCCACGACGCTGCTCCGCTTGTTGAGGGCCGAGCCGAGGAGCTTGAACGAGCCCGCTGCGATGAGGACGATGGCGACGACGATGAGCGCGTACTCCACGAGCGTCGCGCCGCGGAGGAAAGAGCGCGCGCGCGCCTTGCCGTCGGATGGTGAAGCTGACGCGAGCGCTCCCACTCCCTCGATCATACGGGAAACCCGGCCCGACATCCCACGGTGAGCATTTCCGGTCCAAAACGGCCTATGCTTCGCGCCCGTGGCGGTCGGGCTGCCGGAATCAGCGTCGGTTCGAGGCGCCCGCGCGCTCGCCGTCGCTCGAGCCGTCGAGAAGCGGTTCGGCGAGATCCGCGCCGTGCGCGGCGTGAGCATCGAGCTCGAGGCTGGACGGATCCACGCCGTCTGCGGTGAGAACGGGGCGGGCAAGAGCACGCTCCTCAAGGTGCTGGCCGGCATGCTCGTCCCCGACGCGGGCGAGGTCGTCGTCGGGGGCGCGCGGCTCGACCCTCACACGCCGCGGGAGGCGATACGGCGCGGGGTGTCGATGGTGCTCCAGCACTTCGCCCTGATCCCGGTCTTCACGGTGCTCGAGAACCTCATGCTGGGCGCCGAGCCGACGAAGAGAGGCGCCCTCGACGAGGCATCGGCGCGCGCGCGGGCGCAGGCGATCGCGGACGACCTCGGCGTGAAGCTGCCGCTCGACGAGCGCGTCGAGGCGCTGGGCATCGGCGACCGCCAGCGGGTCGAGATCGCCCGCGCCCTCTTCCGGGACGCGCGGCTCCTCATCCTCGACGAGCCCACGGCCGTGCTCACGAAGTCCGAGGCGACGCAGCTCTACGCGACCTTGCGGAGGCTCGTGCAGGCGGGCAAGGGCGTCGTCGTCGTGACGCACAAGCTCGACGAGGTCCGCGATCACGCCGACGTCGTGACCGTCATGCGCCGCGGGGAGCTCGTGTTCTCGCGGCCGCTCGATCGCGACGGCGACGTCGGCGCGCAGATCGACGCGATCGGGTCCGCGATCATGGGCGCAGGATCCGTTGCGCACGCCCGCGCCGGCGACGCCGCGACGGGCGCCGGCGACGCGGCGGCGTCGGGCGGGGGCGAGGCGCTGGTGATGGAGGGCGTCCGCGTGGGCCGCGGGCTCGTCGACTTGTCGCTGACGCTCCGCGAGGGCGAGATCGTGGGCGTCGCGGGCATCGAGGGCAATGGGCAGAAGGAGCTCGTGGCGGTCCTCGGCGGCGACGTCGCGCCCGACGCGGGCATCGTCCGCGGAGGGCCGTTCGCGATCGTGCGCGAAGATCGGCAGACGGAGGGGCTCGTCCTCGACGCGTCGTTGCGCGACAACGTCGTGCTCGGAGAGCTCGGGCGTTTTGCGCGCTGGCACGGCGGAATCGACCGCGAGGCGCTCGAGCGCGAGGCGCGCGCTCGCATCGAGCGATCGGGCGCGCCCACCGATCTCGATCGGCTCGCGCGCACGCTCTCGGGTGGCAACCAGCAGAAGATCGTCGTCGAGCGGGCGCTCTCCCGGAGCGCGCGCGTCGTCGTCGCCGCCCAGCCCACGCGCGGCGTCGACCTCGCCGCGTCGGCGGACATCCACGCGAAGCTGCGCGACGCGGCGGCGCGGGGCGCCGGCGTCCTGGTCATCAGCGCGGACCTCGACGAGCTCCGCAAGCTCGCCTCGCGCATCGTGGTGCTCGCGCGCGGGCGCATCGTCGCGGAGCTCCCGCCGACGGCGACGGACGAAGAGATCGGCCGGCACATGCTCGGGCTCGAGGGCGAACGGTTCGACGGGGCGACGCCATGAAGGACGTGGCGTCGCGCGCGATCGGCGATCTCTTCCGGACGCCGGCGGTCGCCGGTCTCGCGGCCGGGTGGCTCGCGTTCTGTCTCCTCGTCTGGCTCTATGGCGCGTCACCGCGGGAGATGGCCGGGCTCCTCTTCGAAGGGACGTGGGGCACGAGCTATGGCGCGGGGCAGGTGTTGTTCAAGGCGACGCCGCTCCTGTTCACCGGCCTCGCCGTGGATCTCGCGCTTCGCGCCGGCCTGTTCAACATCGGCGCCGAAGGGCAGCTCGCCGTCGCGAGCCTCGCGGCCGGCGTCGTCGGCTCGCGGCTGCCTCACGGAACGCCGGCGATCGTGGCTCTGCCCGTGACCTTGGCGGCGGCCATGGGCGCCGGTGCGGCCTGGGCGGCGGTGCCCGCGCTCATGAAGGCGCGCTTCGGAGCGCACGAGGTCATCTCGACGATCGTGATGAACCGCATCGCCGACGGCCTCGTGGGGCTGCTCCTCGCGAGCGGGCTCGCGCTCGCGGGATCGGTCCGTACGGCCGACGTCGTGCCAGGCGCGCGGGTGCCGCGCCTCGAGGTCGCCTTGTCCGCGTTCCGCGGGAGCGCCGTGAGCTTCGCGATCGTCGCCGCCGTGGTGGCGACGGTCGCGGTGATGGTCGCCCACGAGCGGACGCGCTTCGGTCGGGAGATCGGGCTCATCGGAAAGAACGCGCGCGCGATGGAGGCGGAGCACGTGCCCGTGCGCCGGCGCCTGGCGCAGGCCCTCGTGGCCTCGGGCGCCGTCGCGGGCGCGGCGAGCCTCGGGACCGTGCTCGGCTACAAGGGGTACTTCGAGGAAGGGCTCGGCGCGGGCGCCGGCTTCGGCGGCATCGCCGTCGCGCTGCTCGGTCGCGGGAGCGCGGCCGGCCTCGTCCTCGCGGCCCTCCTCTTCGGCACGCTCCAGCAGGGCGGCCTGGCGCTCAACGCCCACGTGCCGAAGGAGCTGATGGACGTGCTCCAGGGCGTCGTGATCGTCGCGGTGGCGCTCACGGACGTACGCCTCCGGCGTGCGGTCTCGGCGGCGCCGGTCGCCTCGACGAAGGGGGCGGGATGAGCGCGCTCGAGGTCATCGTGTCCGGGACGATGCTCGCGCAGACGGCGCGCATGACGATCCCCTACGCGTGCGCCGCGCTCGGCGGCGTCGTGAGCGAGCGCAGCGGGGTGGTCAACATCGCCCTCGAGGGCATTCTGCTCTCGTCCGCGCTCGCCGCGGTCGCCGTGCAGGGCGCGACCGAGAGCGCCGCGATGGGTCTTCTCGCGGGCGTCCTCTGCGGCGCCGCGATCGGGCTCGTACACGCGGCCGTGGTCGTGTGGGGACGCATCGACGCCATCGTGAGCGGCCTCGCGATCAACCTCGCCGCCGCCGGCGGGACGCGCGTCGTCCTCCGTGCGCTCTACGGATCGAGCTCGAACTCCCCGAGCGTGCGGGGCCTCGAGCCGTTCGAGCACATGGGGCCGCTCGCGCGCACGCTCCTCGATCCGTTCCTGCTCCTCACGCTGGTCTCGGCAGCGCTACTCTCGTGGTCGCTCCGACGTACGCGGTTCGGCCTGCGGCTGCGCGCCTGCGGGGAGGACCCGTCCGCCGCGCAGGCGGTCGGTGTGGACGTCGGGTGGACGCGGACGCTCGCGGTCACGATCGGTGGCGCGGTCTGCGGGCTCGGCGGGACGGCGCTCGCGTTCGAGCTGCATCAGTTCCAGGCCGGCATGACCGGTGGGAGGGGCTTCATCGCGCTCGCGGCGGTGATCGTCGCCCGGTGGCGGCCGTGGCCGGCGGTCGGCGCGTGCCTCGCGTTCGCCGCCCTCGACGCGCTGCAGATCGTCCTCCAGAACCAGACGAAGGTCCCGTCGCAGCTCTTCGCGATCCTTCCGTTCGCCGCGACGCTCGTCGCGCTCGCGCTCGTGAGCCGCCGCGCGCGAGGGGATGCGCGGCCTCCGGCCGGGCTCGGCAAGCATCCCGACGGGTGAGGCGAGCGCGTCGCGGACGAGGCGCGGCGTCAGTCGCGGCGGGCCGAGCCCGCGATGGGCCGGCCGGCGCGCAGCACGAGGTGCGTCTTCGGCGCGCCCCACGGCTGGACGAGCGCGAGCTCGTGGGGCAGGTCCCAGACGACGATGTCGGCGCGTGCGCCCGCGACGAGCGAGCCGCGCGGCCGCGACACGCCGGCGCCGGCGAGCCCGAGCGAGAGCGCAGCGTTGCGCGTCACGCCGAGGATGACCTCGGTCGGCGTCAGGCCGTACATCGGCACGGCGAGCGCCATCGCGAGCGGCAGGCTCTCGGTCGGCGCCGTGCCCGGGTTGGCGTCGCTCGCGACGACGAGCGAGACGTTCGCCTCGCGCAGCGCGTGGACGGGCGGCGCCTGCTGTCCGAGGGTGAAGCTCGCCACGGGCAGGAGCGTCGCGGCGACGCCGGCGCGCGCGAGCGCCTCGATGCCCTCGGCGTCGACGTTCTCGAGGTGGTCGGCCGATTTCGCGCCGACGTCGGCGGCGAGCTGGGCGCCGCCGACGTCGGCGAACTGACCGACGTGGAGCCGGACGCCGAGCCCGGCGCGCTTCGCCGCGTCGCAGACGAGGCGGGCCTCGTCGACGTTGAAGGCGTTCTGGTCGACGTACGCGTCGACGAAGTGGGCGAGCTTCTGGTCGGCGACCTCCTTGACCATCGACGTGGCGCGGAGGACGTAGTGATCGCGGTTGCCGCGAGCGCTCTCGGGGACGGCGTGCAGCGCGAGGTACGTCGCGACGATGCTCGGGAGCGAGCCGTCCGCGCGGGCGCGGGCGATCGCGCGGAGCTGCTTGCGCTCCCCGTCGGGGTCGAGCCCGTAGCCGCTCTTGACCTCGACGGTCGTGACCCCGAGCTCCGCCATGCGCCGCAGGCGCGCCGCGAGCTCCCAGAAGATCTCTTCCTCGGAGGCCTTCGCCACGGCGCGGTACGTCGCGAGGATGCCGCCTCCGGCCTTCGCGATTTCGCGGTAGTCGGCGCCGGCCATGCGCATCGCGTACTCGTTGTGCCGGGAGCCGACCCATGCCGAATGCGTGTGCGAGTCGATCAGGCCGGGCGTGATGACGCGGTCGCCGTAGTCGACCAGCTCGACCTTGTCCTCGGCCATGGCGCGCGGGCCGATCCAGCTTATCGAGTGCTCGTCGTAGAGGATGGCGGCGTCCTCGACGACGCCGAGGGGGTTGTCCGGCGTCGCGAGCTTGACGTCGCAGGTGACGATCCGCTTCGCGGTGATTCCGACGAGGCGATCACGCAGGTGATCGAGGCTCATGATGGCGCGCTCTCCTGGCTTCCGTGCTCTCGAAGGCGGGTCGCGAGCTCGTTCGCGATCGCAGCGGAGCCTTCGAACACGCGGCCGAGCTCGGCCGCGTCGACGATCGGTCGCGGCGCCGCTCGGCGTCGCATCGCGACGAAGCGGTCGAAGGCCTCTTCGCAACGCGCCCGGAACGCCGGTGACGACTCGGCCTCGCGCACGAGGGCGCCGTGGACCTCGCCGGCGAGGTCTTCGCGCGAGCAGACGAGCAGCGCGTCGCAGCCAGCGGCGACGGCGAGCACGGCGGCTTCGCCCGCCGAGCACTGGATCGCCTTCATCTCCAGATCGTCGGAGAAGAGCACGCCTTCGAAGCGTAGCGTGCCGCGGAGCAGATCGGTGCTGATTGCGCGCGACAGCGTGGCCGGTCGGTCGGGATCGAGGGCCGGATAGACGACGTGCGCCGTCATCATGGAGGCGATCGCCGGCTCCCGGGCGAGGGCGCGGAAGGGCGCGATCTCGATCTTCTCGAGCTCGTCGCGGGGGCGGTCGACGCGCGGCAGCGCGAGGTGCGAGTCGAGCAGCGTGTCGCCGTGTCCGGGGAAGTGCTTCGCGCAGGAGAGCACGCCGCCGCGCTGGAGGCCGCGTGCCCAAGCGCCCGCGAAGCGAGCCACGGTCTCGGGCGTGACCCCGAAGGCGCGGTCGCCGATGACCGGGTTCTCGGGACGCGTGTGGACGTCGGCCACCGGGGCGAAGCTCATCGTGATGCCGAGCGCGGCGAGCTCGCGTGCCTGCGCCTCCGCGAGCCGCTCGGTGAGGTCGACGTCACCGAGGTCGCCGATCTTTCGCATCGGCGGCAGCGCGAGGGCAGGGGGACCGATGCGCATCACGCGGCCGCCCTCCTGATCGATCGCGACGAGCACGGGCGCGTCGACACCGGGCGCGCGCGACGCGGCCGTCGCCACCGCGCGCGTCAGCGAGGCGACGGAGAGAAGCCCGCTCGCTCCCGGCGGGACGTTGCGCTTGAACAGGACGACGCCGCCGCGCTCGCCGCGCTCGAGCGCCCGCTCTTCGCTCGTCGAGAGCTCGGGACCGGCGAGCCCGACCACGACGAGCTCTCCACATAGGACGGACAGGGGCCCGGCCATCCGCTATGGTCTACCACGATCATGGGCAGCGCCCATACGGCCATCCGGCCCGCATCGGTGCTGGTCGCGTGCCTCGCGGCCTGTCTCGCGGCGGCGCCTGCGGCTTGTGCAGGCGGTCCGGCTGCGGCTCGCGGTACGAGCTCCTCGGCGGCAACGGGCGCGCCGGCGCGCTCGCCGGCGACGAGCGACGTCGCGGCTCCGCCCGCGCGCTCGGATGATGCGGCCGCTCCGAAGGAAGGCGCCGTCGAGCGGCCGAACGAGCTCCTGACGATCCCGGAGGCGCGGCGCTACATGCTCGCCCTCATCAACCGGGACCGGCGCGCACACGGGCTCGCTCCGGTCGAGCTGGACGAGGGACCGGCGACGATCGCAGGGCAGAGGCACGCCGAGGACATGGTGCGTCTCGGCTACCTCGGGCACTGGGGGAGCGACGGATCCGTGCCCGAGCAGCGCTACACCGAGGCCGGCGGGACGCACATGGTCCTCGAGAACGCGCTCTGCTTCACGGACGAGGCGAAGCGATCCGTCGATCCGAACCCGCTCATCGACCCGAAGCAGATCGAGCGCGCCGAGTCGCTCTTCTACGACGAGGTGCCGCCGAACGACGGTCACCGGAGGAACATCCTCAAGCCTTCACATACGAAGGTGGGCATCGGCATCGCCCAGTCGAAGGAGACCGCGACGGAGCTCCCGGTGCCCTGCTTCACGCAGGAGTTCGTCGACGAGTACGGGACGTATGCGCCGCTGCCGCGCAAGGCCAAGGTCGGCGCCACCGTGCACGTCGAGGCGACGCTCGCGGCGAACGTGCGTCCGACCGGCGTCGGCGTCGCGCGCCTCCCGCTGCCGAAGCCGCTCTCGCCGAGCGAGCTCAACAAGCGGCGGACGTACCCGGTGCCGAAGCCGTACCAGATGTACTGGGGCCCGGGCTTCGTCACGCCGATCGTCGTGAACATCTCGGGACAGAAGCTGTCCGTCGACGTCCCGCTCTCGGACAGGGGACAGCCGGGCCTCTACGAGATCAGCGTGTGGGGCAAGATCGGGTCGTCGAACGAGAACTCGATGCTGAGCCTTCGGACGATCCTCGTCGAGTGAGGATCACGGGCCCTCGCCGACGACCGCGGACCAGTCGTGCGGGCATCGCGGATCCCGGTACGACTGCGGGCCGGCGCACTCCGCGGGCGAGCGGTGCGGCCCGAGCAGGAGCGCCGCGCTGCGCGAGACGAAGGGGTAGCGGGCGCGCCACTCGCCTTCGACGCGCGAGACGGCCATCTCCGCGTCGTGCGACGCCTGGAGCCTCTCGAGCTTGATCCGGAGCTGGCGCCGTGTCTCCTCGTCGTCGGCGAGGGCGTACGCGCGCTGGATGTGCTGGATCGCGGCCTGCGTCTCTCCCGACTTCGCGAGGATGGAGACCGCGGAGAGCGAGCGATCCGCGGAGGCGCCGAGCTCCACGGCATGCGCGATCGCGAGCGCGCCGTCCCTCCGCCACTCGTCACGCTCCTTCTGCTCCTTCAAGAACGACGGGCCCAGGAACGCCACGTACTGGCCGTAGTGCAGCCACGTCTCGGGATCGTACGGCCGCTCGCGCGTCCCGCGTTCGAGGTAGGCGCGGGCACGCCGCGCGTCCTCCTCCGTCGCGCCCGTCGGCACGAAGAGGATGAGGGAGTCGACGAACTGGTAGAGGAGGGGATGGTCGGGCTGGAGCGCGATGATCGCGTCGATGTAGTCGTAGATGTCCGGAAACGCCCTTCGCTCCTGCCAGTGGAGGCCGTGCTCGACGATGAGCTTCGCCCAGACGAGGTCGGCCGCTGCCGCGCGGTACCCGAACGTCATGGCGCGGAGCTGCTCGGGCGGAGGGAGGACGAGGATGTCGTCGCGCTTCGCGGCCATTGCGCTCGCCGCGAGCTTCGGCTGTACGAGGTGAATCCCCGTCGCGCAGAGCAGGACCGCCAAGACGCTCCCGAGCACGCCGACGAACGAGCGACGCGAGGGCGCGACGGCGGCGGACGTCATTCGAGCTCGGCCTCCACGTACATCCCGGGCTCGAGGGCCGGGGGTCCGTCTGGGCGCACGGCACCGCGGATCTCGAACGTGCTGAGGATGCCGTCGCCGTCGAGGTCGCCTCTGGCCTGCGCGACGAACTCGGTCCCCGTCGATTCGAACGAGTACGCGTAGGCGTGCGGGACGCCCTCCGGCGCGGCTCGGAACCCGAGCGCGGTCCACGTCGGATGGTCCCACGTGTCGGGCGGGTCGACCTCCTTGGTTCCCCGCGGCGGCGTCGCGGGCGTGAGCGGCGCGCTCGGCGGGAACTCGCCGTGTGCCTCCGCGTACGCGATGGCGGCCGCGCCGAGACGAGCGAGGCCGTCGACGGGCTCGCTGAGCCTGGAGGCATGGACGTTCCGGACGAAGACGGGGACCGCCACCGCGGCGACCGATCCGAGGAGCGACACGCCGAGCGCCAGCTCGATCGGGGTGAACCGGCGCATCACTCCTCCGGATCCGTCGTCGTGATCTCCTTCGCGACGACGGCGGTGAGGCTCTCGTCGGGCGCGACCGTGAGGGAGTACCTGGAACGCGTCCCGTCGCCGTCGAGGTCACCCTCGGCGATCACCGTCGCCTTGGCGGACGCGCCTGCGCCCGAGGACTCGAACGAGTACTGGTAGCACTGCGGCTGGACGATCGAGAACCCGAGGTCGCGCCACGGGCTCGCCGCCCAGTCGAACGCGGTGCTCTGGTACTTCTTCCCGCGCACGTGGAGGGGGTCCTCCGGGACCGGAGCGCGCGAGCTCGGCGGGAAGTGACGCATGGCGTGGACGGCTTGTGGCGCGGCGCCCGCCGGCTGCGTCGCGTCGGAGCGGTTGTAGTAGTCGGCCGCCCCGACGGCCAGCCGCGTCACGGACTCCCGCGCCTCCGCTGTCTTCCCGTGACGGACGTAGCGCGCGAGCGCGTACATCCCGGCCGCGGTCAGGAGCGCCGCGAACGCGAGGAAGTTCATCAACTCTACTGCGGAAAAGCCGCGACGCACGCGTCGTACGATAGCAGGGGCCGCCGCTTACTGGGATTCCGTTTTTGCGTCCGGGCCGGCGTCGGCGCCCCCGTCGAGGTCGGGCTCGTGGGTCTCGACCCCGTCTCGCGCCGGCGGCGCGCCGGCGTCCACGACGAGGTCGCCCGCCGTGAGCCTCGGTCGCTTGGCGCGCGGGGCGTCGGGGAGGTCCGCGCCGAACGAGAGGGTATGGACCTGGATGCGGCCGAGGGCGGCGCGTGCGGCGGGGAGGCGAGGATCGTTGGCGCGCTCGTAGCAGTCGACGCGCGCCTCGTGGAAGGGGACCGACATCGGGAACGGGTCGATGGAGTCGACGATCTCGATGCAGAGGCGCACGTCTCCGGAGGCACGCGCGAGGTCGACGGCGGCCTGGAGCCTCGGGGTCCGATGCGCCTCGACGGCGAACGGCTCGCGCAGGACGGTCGCGAGGCGGCGCGCCACGGCCCGGTCGGCGAGCCCGAGCTGCCTCGAGAGGTTCAGCGCGGAGAGCGTCGTCCATTTGAGCAGCCACGGGTCCTTGCGCGCGGCGACGAGCCCTCGCTCGAGGACGTCGACGACCTCGGCGTGACGCCTCCGCTCGAACAGCCAGATCGCGCGCAAGAGGTCGCGCTCCGCCTCGCTCGGCAGCTTCGCGATCCACTC